>NZ_JBBAPF010000029.1:0-30766 GCF_040400975.1 Limnohabitans sp.
TGGCTCCTCTTCAGTTTTGACATCATTATTTGTCTACTGATTTGGGGGAATGCCACTCAAGCGGCCGCTTCCGTTGCAATTCCGACATCTAGGGAACGGCTAAAATAAGCTGACTACGGCCATTTGTAGAGCTTCAATGCAGTCCTGAAATCGAGTCAGTTTTCTGTGCGACTTTGCCGTTAGGCGATCCTTAGAACGACGTCTTTTGCGCTGCATTCCTAGCCATGATGCTAACGAGCTCGCCATCCACCATGGACTGTTCCACTTCGTGCCACCCAAACCGTTCGTACAGTTTTTGTTGATCCGGGGTGTAGAGGAAGAGCGTATGAATGCCCAGATCAATGCTCCGCTGGATACATTCATTGGTCAGGGCAGAGCCAAGGCCTCGCCCTCTTAAGGTATTCAGTATGAACACCTCGCCAAGCCAATGCTCTTTGTCTTGGTGACCAGCAAGTTCAAAGAGTTTCACGCTCGCTGTACCAAGAAATTCGTTCATAGCGGACAACGCCACCAATGTGAATGGTGGCTGTTTCAATTGCGCACCAGCCAGTAATCGCGCTTCAATTATCGGGAGCGAAGCCCACGGTGGGAAGTCGCTCCATTCTTCGTGCAGGAGTTTCGCAATCTTTGCGATCAAATATGGATGGTCGGCCAAAGGCTCAATGCGCATGACTTTGTGTAGTCCGTCGAGAAGACGGATAGCAAGTGTGTAGAGGAACGAAGGGTCTAATGGTACCAAGCGTTTACTTGGCAGAAGACATGACTAAGCGATTGCAACAAACCGAAAAGCCTTGGGATAACGTAACGCTATGTTGATAGAACCCTGGATGTCTAGTTCCGCTGCTTAGCCGACCTACACCATCAGCACCTCAAGATCAGCCACCTCAAATGGCCACCAACTGCTGAATATCCTTTTCCCTCATCTCACTGCCCGGCCCCCTGGCGATCACCTCGCCACGCTCCATGACCACATACTGGTCAGCCAGCTCTTCGGCAAAGTCGTAGTACTGCTCGCACAGCAGCACCGCCATGCGCTGGCCTTGCAGGCCCACGTCGGCCAGCTGCCGAATGACGCGGCCGATGTCTTTGATGATGCTGGGCTGGATGCCTTCGGTGGGCTCGTCCAGGATCAGCAAACGTGGCTTGGCGGCCAAGGCGCGGGCAATGGCCAGTTGCTGTTGCTGGCCGCCCGACAAGTCGCCACCTCGGCGGTGCAGCATCAGCTTGAGCACCGGGAACAATTCAAACAACTCGGGCGGTATGGGCGTGCTGCCGGGCTGTGTGGCCAAGCCCATGCGCAGGTTGTCTTCGACCGTGAGGCGGGCAAAGATTTCTCGGCCTTGGGGCACATAGCCGACCCCAGCGGCGGCCCGTTCGTAGGGCTGTGCATCGCTCAGATTTCGTCCGCTCAAAAGCACTTGGCCGCTCTTGATCGCCACCAAGCCCATAAGCGATTTGAGCAGCGTGGTTTTACCCACGCCGTTACGGCCCAGCAGCACCGTGACTTGACCTTGTTCGGCACTCAAGCTCACATCACGCAGGATGTGTGAGCCGCCGTAGTACTGATGAACATTCTTAACTTCCAGCATATTCAGCGTCCCAAATAAACTTCGATCACCCGCTCGTCGGCCTGCACCTGGTCGAGCGTGCCTTGGGCCAGCACCGATCCGTCGCACAGCACGGTGACGATGTCCGAGATGGTGCGGATGAAGCCCATGTCGTGCTCCACCACCATGAGCGAGTGCTTGCCTTTGAGTGTCAAGAACAGCTCGGCGGTGCGCTCGGTCTCGTGGTCGGTCATGCCTGCCACGGGCTCGTCCAGCAGCAGCAACTTGGGGTCTTGCATGAGCAGCATGCCAATCTCCAGCCACTGCTTTTGACCGTGGCTGAGCGTGCCCGCCTGCACCCGCACGCTGTCCGCCAAGTGGATGGTGTGCAGCACTTCGGCCAAGCGGTCTGACTGTGCTGAGTCAAGCTTGAAGAACATCGAAGCTTTCACGCCCTTGGGAGTTTTCAGGGCGAGTTCGAGGTTTTCAAACACGCTCAGGTGCTCAAACACCGTGGGCTTTTGGAACTTGCGGCCGATGCCCAGCTGCGCGATGGCGGGTTCGTTGTAGCGCAGCAAGTCGATGGTGCTGCCAAAGAACACGCGGCCTTCGTCGGGGCGGGTTTTTCCAGTGATGATGTCCATCATCGTGGTCTTGCCCGCGCCGTTGGGGCCAATAATGCAGCGAAGCTCGCCGGGCGCGATATCGAGCGACAGCTTGTTGATGGCTTTGAATCCGTCAAAGCTCACGCTCACGTCTTCCAGATACAAGATACGGCCATGGGTCACATCGACTTGTGTTGCGTCTTGCACCACGCGGCCATAGCCCGCGCTGCGGCCACCGGACTCTGTGGCTTGGGCGCGTTGTTGGGCCACGCGGGCCACCCGCTCAGCGCCTTTTTGCAGCAGATCAGGCGTCATGCGGCACCGCCTTTCTTGGCCTGGGTGTCCGACACGGGTACTGTTGGCGTCTGCGCGGTCTCGCGTTTTCGCCAAACTTTGCGCACCAGACCCACCACGCCCTGCGGCATGTACAAGGTCACGCCAATGAACAGCGCGCCCAAAAAGTACAGCCAAAACTCAGGCGCACTCACCGTGAGCCAGCTCTTGGCGCCGTTGACCAAAAACGCCCCCACGATGGGGCCGATCAAGGTGCCGCGCCCGCCCACCGCCGCCCACACCGCGATCTCGATCGAGTTGGCTGCGCTCATCTCGCCGGGGTTGATGATGCCCACTTGCGGCACGTACAAAGCCCCGGCAATGCCGCACATGACGGCCGAGATGACCCAGATGCTGAGCTTGTAGGGCAGCGGTGAATACCCCGAAAACATGACCCGCGTTTCGGCATCGCGAATCGCCATCAACACGCGGCCGTACTTGCTGCCCACCAACCAGCGCGAGAACAGATAAAAACCCAGCAAGGTCAAACCGGTGATGACAAAAAGCGTCATGCGCATGCCGGGGGTGGCAATCGGCAAATCAAGAATGCGCTTGAAATCGGTAAAGCCGTTGTTGCCGCCCAGCCCGGTTTCGTTGCGGAAGAACAAGAGCATGGCCGCAAAGGTCAGGGCCTGGGTGATGATGGAAAAATACACGCCCTTGATGCGCGAGCGAAAGGCAAAGTAGCCAAACACAAAAGCGATCACACCCGGCACCAACACCACCAGCGCCAGCGTGGCCACAAAGCTGTCTGACAGCATCCAGTGCCAAGGCAGTTCTTTCCAATCCAGAAACACCATGAAGTCGGGCAAGTCGCTTTTGTAGTTGCCGTCTTGGCCGATCTGGCGCATGAGGTACATGCCCATGACGTAGCCGCCCAAGGCGAAGAACAAACCATGGCCCAACGACAGGATGCCGGTGTAGCCCCAGATCAAGTCCATGGCCAGCGCGCAGATGGCGTAGCACATGATCTTGCCAATCAAGGCGATGGCGTAATCGCTCAAATGGAAAGGGCTGCTCTCGGGCACCCACAAGTTGAAAACCGGGGCCAGCACGCCGACCACGATCAGCGCCAGCAAAAAAGCCGACCAGTCTGGGCGGCCCATCAAAGGAGCGGGGGTGGGGAGTTCCAATTTTTTCATGTTCATGCCTCCGCACTGCGCCCCTTCATCGCGAAGATGCCCTGCGGCCGCTTCTGGATGAAGATGATGATGAACACCAGCACGGCAATCTTGGCGAGCACCGCGCCCGTCCAGCCTTCCAGCAACTTGTTGACCAAGCCCAGGCCCAACGCGGCGTACACCGTGCCTGCCAGCTGGCCCACACCGCCGAGCACCACCACCATGAACGCGTCCACGATGTAGCCTTGGCCCAGATCAGGCCCCACATTGCCCACCTGGCTGAGCGCACAGCCCGCCAGGCCCGCAATGCCTGAACCCAATGCAAAGGCATAGGTGTCGATGCGCGCTGTGTTCACGCCCATGCACGAGGCCATGGGGCGGTTTTGCGTGACGCCGCGCACAAACAAGCCCAGCCGGGTTTTGCCAATCAAGAGCGCCACACCGACCAACACCGCCAACGCAAACACGATGATCAGCACCCGGTTCCAGGGCAGCTGCAAATTGGGCAGCAACTGCAGCGATCCGCTCATCCAGGACGGGTTTTCCACGCCCACGTTTTGCGCGCCAAACAGGCTGCGGACGCTTTGCATCAGCACCAGACTGATGCCCCAAGTGGCCAGCAGGGTCTCGAGCGGGCGGCCATACAAATGCTGCAGCACAGCGCGTTCCATCACTGCGCCCACCAAGGCCGCTGCCAGAAAGGCCACCGGCATCGCCACAAACAGGTAGGCGTCAAACACGCCCGGCAGATGCTCGCGAAACAGGGCCTGCACCACATAGGTGGCATAGGCGCCGATCATCATCAACTCGCCATGCGCCATGTTGATGACGCCCATCAGGCCATAGGTGATGGCCAAGCCCAGTGCCACCAACAACAAGATCGAGCCCAAGCTGAGCCCGGTGAACATAGCCCCCAAACGCTCGCCCCAACGCAGGCTGTCTTGCACTTGGGCCAAAGCGGACTGGATTTGTTTTTTGACCGCAGCATCTTGCTCTTGGGCCAATTGCTGGTTCAAAAGCAGCAGGGTCTCGGGTTGTTTGCTGCCCGCCAACTCGCGTGCGGCCAGCAATCGGTCATTCGCAGCCTCGCTGCTCAGCAGGGCCGCTGCGCGGGCTTGGCGCACCAAGCTTTGCACCATGGGGTCTTTTTCTGAGACCAAAGCTTTTTCGAGCAGTGCTGCACGGCTGGCATCGGGTTCTTTGAGCAGCGCCAAGGCCGCTTGCCTGCGCAGCTTCACATCGGGGCTGAACAACTTCAGGGCCGCCAGGGCCGTGTCAATCTCGCCACGCAGGCGATTGTTCAGCATCACGTCTTCGGCAGCGGGTGGCACCGAAACCGCTTGTCCAGTGACGGGGTCCAGGCCTTGCCCGTCGCGCACCACGATCACACGATCACCTGCCATCTTGACCACGTCATCGGCCAGCGCTTGTAAATAAGTGGCGGTTTTCTCGCTGCCTTGGGCCACCGCTTGCGAGATAGCCTCCGCGCGGGCATCGCTCTCGCCCACGGCCATGCGTTTGGCTTCGTCCATCGTCAAGGCTTGCGCGGCCGACAGGCCCCACAAGGCGCTGGCGATCCACGCCGCTTTCAACATCCATCGTTTCATCTTGCTCATTTATTAAATTCATGTCCGGGCTAAAGCAGCTGAAGTACAGGCACCGACTTAAAAAGCCCACACAGGTCGGCGCTCCCACGCCGACCTGTAATCAAGAGATCAAGCCATCACTTCTTGGCTGGCTCGTCAGGCTTTTTGTCGTTGCCGGGGATGTAGGGGCTCCAAGGCTTGGCTTTGACGGGGCCGGGTGTTTTCCACACCACATTGAACTGGCCGTCGGCCTTGATCTCGCCGATGAACACCGACTTGTGCAGGTGGTGGTTTTTCTCATCCATCTTGCTGGTGATGCCGCTGGGCGCCTTGAAGGTTTGACCTGCCATGGCGGCGATCACTTTGTCGGTGTCGGTCGACTTGGCTTTTTCTACCGCTTGCTTCCACATGTTGATGCCGATGTAAGTCGCTTCCATCGGGTCGTTTGTGAGAGGCTTGTCTTTGTGGCCAGGGATGTTTTTGGCCTTGGCGTAGGCTGCCCACTTTTTGGTGAACTCGTCGTTGGCCGGGTTCTTGATGGACATGAAGTAGTTCCATGCCGCCAGGTGACCGACCAAAGGTTTGGTGTCCACGCCGCGCAGCTCTTCTTCACCCACCGAGAAAGCGACCACAGGCACGTCTTTGGCCTTCAGGCCTGCGTTGCCCAGTTCTTTGTAGAAGGGCACGTTGGAGTCACCGTTGATGGTGGACACCACTGCGGTCTTGCCACCGGCAGAAAATTTCTTGATATCAGCCACGATGGTTTGGTAATCGCTATGACCAAACGGGGTGTACTTCTCGTCGATGTCGCTGTCCTTCACGCCCTTGCTTTTCAGGTAGGCGCGCAAGATTTTATTGGTGGTGCGCGGGTACACATAGTCGGTGCCCAGCAAGACCCAACGCTTGGCGCCGCCGCCTTCTTTGCTCATCAGGTAGTCCACAGCAGGAATGGCTTGCTGGTTGGGCGCAGCGCCGGTGTAGAACACGTTTTTGCTCAGCTCTTCACCTTCGTATTGCACGGGGTAAAACAGCAGGCCGTTCATTTCTTCGACCACAGGCAGCACCGATTTGCGCGACACCGAGGTCCAGCAACCGAAGATCACCGAGACTTTGTCTTGGCCCAGCAGCTGCTTGGTTTTTTCAGCAAACAAAGGCCAGTTGGAGGCCGGGTCCACAATCACGGGCTCGAGCTTTTTACCCAGCACGCCGCCCTTGGCATTGATTTCGTCGATGGCCATGAGCACGGTGTCTTTGAGCACCGTCTCGGAAATCGCCATGGTGCCCGACAGGCTGTGCAGCACGCCGACTTTGATGGTGTTGCCCGCTTGCGCTTGGGCTTGGTTTGCAAAACTCAGGCTGCCAGCAAGGATGGCGGCTGCTGACGCGAGGGCTTTGAGGTTGCCACGGCGATTAATCATGAGATCACTCCAATCAGGAATGTAGGTTGTTCAAAAACGCACCGAAAAACAGCGCTGCTGCATCTCTTGCAATCCCCGTGCCAACCCTAGGGAGAACCCTGAACATCGTTGTTTTCCCATGGCGATTGACGGATGCTCTATAAAGGGCACACTCTTTGCTTGATTGCCACCATTCAATGCACCAAACCCATCAAAACGCACCAATATGGAACTCACTCCCCGCGAGAAAGACAAACTGCTGATCTTCACCGCAGCCCTTTTGGCAGAGCGCCGCAAGGCCCGAGGTCTCAAGCTCAACTACCCCGAGGCGATCGCCCTGATCAGCGCTGCCGTCATGGAAGGTGCGCGAGACGGCAAGACCGTGGCCCAACTCATGAGCGAAGGCCGCACTGTTTTGACCCGCGCGGACGTGATGGACGGCATCGCCGAAATGATCCCCGACATCCAGATCGAGGCCACTTTCCCGGATGGCACCAAATTGGTGACCGTGCACCAACCCATTGTTTGAACCGAGAGAGCCCCGACATGAAAACCTTTGCACCCTCTGCCACCACCGCCTTGGTGCTCGCCGGCCTGCACACCCCCGTCTGGGCGCACGAAGGGCACGGCCTGTGGGGCAGCCATTGGCACGCCACGGATGTTCTCGGTTTTGCGGTGGTCATTGCTTTGGCACTGGGCGCCTGGGTCATCGGCCGCCGAAAGTGAGGTCGACCCATGATCCCCGGTGAATTTCTGATCGACCCCGGCCAACACGCCCTGAATGCGGGCCGCCGCACCCGCACACTGGTGGTGCAAAACGCCAGCGACCGCCCCATCCAAGTGGGCTCGCACTACCACTTTGCCGAGACCAACGCGGGCCTGCGCTTTGACCGCAGCGCCGCGCACGGCATGCGCCTCAACATCGCATCGGGCATGGCGGTGCGCTTTGAACCTGGCCAACAACGCACGGTGGAGCTGGTGGACTATGCGGGCGACCGTGTGGTCTTTGGCTTTAGGGGATTGACCAACGGACCCCTTGAAAGGAGGCCATGATGCTTTTTTTCACCGCCTTGATGCTGGGCTTGGTTTTCAACGCTACACCCGGCGCTGTGTTTGTCGAAACCATCAAACAAGGGGCCCGTGGTGGTTTTCGACCCGCCCTGCACACACAGCTGGGCTCGTTGATCGGAGATGCCACTTGGGCTGTTCTGGGCCTGTCTGGCATTGGTTTGCTGGTGCAAATCGATGCCTTGCGCTTGCCTTTGGGCTTGGCAGGCGTGGCCTACTTGATTTACCTGGCCTGGGACAGCTGGCGTGCCGCTCGTGCGCAAGACCTCATCCACACCGATGCGCCTGCGGACACTGGCCCGGCTTTTCTACGGGGCATGTCCCTGTCACTGACCAACCCGCAAAATTTGGCTTTTTGGGCCGCCATCGGCAGTGCCATGAGCAGCCTGGGCATTGCGCAGCCGCAGGCCGCCGATTACATGGTGTTCATGGCGGGTTTCATGACCGCCTCGTTGATCTGGTGCTTCGTATGTGCCGCCGCCGTGACCCACATCCTGCGACAGGCTGGCAAGCAATGGACAAAGCTGACCTACCGTCTTTGTTCCGCCAGTCTGTTGGTGCTGGCACTGAGTTCTTTGCATGATCTGATGAAACCGACACAGCCTCAGGGCAAATCAGCACGCCCCTTGGCCTGCTATGCCCCGTTCGACCCTTCAACGAAAGCCGCCTGACATGGCCCACATCGACAAACGCGCTTATGCCGAAACCTTTGGCCCCACCGTGGGTGACCGCGTGCGCCTGGCCGACACCGCCTTGGTCATCGAGGTGGAAAAAGACTTCACGCTCCAAGCGGGCAGCTATGGTGAAGAGGTCAAGTTTGGCGGCGGCAAAACCATCCGCGATGGCATGGCGCAGTCACAGCGCACGAACGCCGCCCACGGAACGGGCCCTGAATCGCCTGGTGCGATGGACTGCGTGCTCACCAACGCCCTCATCATCGACCACTGGGGCATCGTCAAAGCCGACATCGGCCTCAAGGGCAACCGCATCGCGGCCATCGGCAAAGCGGGCAACCCCGATACGCAGCCGGGCGTAGACATCGTCATCGGCCCCGGCACCGAGATCATCAGCTGCGAAGGTCTGATCGTCACCGCTGGCGGTATCGACTGCCACATCCACTTCATCTGCCCCCAGCAAATCGACGAGGCCTTGACCAGCGGTGTGACCACCATGATGGGCGGTGGCACGGGCCCCGCCACAGGCACCTTTGCCACCACTTGCACGCCTGGCCCCTTCAACATCGAGCGCATGCTGCAATCGGCCGATGCCTTCCCGATGAACCTGGGCTTTTTTGGCAAGGGCAACGCCAGCCTGCCTGCCGCCTTACACGAACAAATCAACGCGGGCGTGATCGGGCTGAAGCTGCACGAAGACTGGGGCAGCACCCCATCGGCCATCAGCAATTGCCTGGACGTGGCCGACGAGACCGACATCCAGGTCGCGCTGCATTCGGACACGCTCAATGAATCGGGGTATGTGGAAAACACCATCGAAGCGGCCCGGGGCCGCGGCCTGTGCGCCTTCCACACCGAGGGCGCAGGCGGCGGCCACGCGCCCGACATCTTGAAGGTGGTGGGCCAGGCGAACTTTTTACCCAGTTCGACCAACCCGACCATGCCCTTCACCCACAACACGCTCGACGAGCATGTGGACATGCTGATGGTCTGTCACCACCTGGATGCCAGCATCGCCGAAGACCTGGCCTTTGCTGAAAGCCGTATCCGCAAAGAAACCATTGCGGCCGAAGACATCCTGCACGACCTGGGGGCGATCAGCATGATGAGCAGCGACAGCCAGGCCATGGGCCGGGTGGGCGAAGTCATCATCCGCACCTGGCAGACCGCGCACAAGATGAAGCAGCAACGCGGCAGCCTGCCCGGCGACACCGATCGCCACGACAACGCGCGCGTCAAACGCTACATCGCCAAATACACCATCAACCCCGCCATTGCGCACGGCATCAGCCACGATGTGGGCAGCATCGAAGTGGGCAAATGGGCCGACCTGGTGATCTGGAAACCGGCCTTTTTTGGCGTCAAGCCATCGCTGGTGCTCAAGGGCGGCTTCATCGCGCTGGCGGCCATGGGCGACCCCAACGCCTCCATCCCCACGCCCCAACCGGTGCACTACCGCCCCATGTTTGGCAGCTTTGGCGGCGCGCTCACGCGCAGTGCCTTGACCTTCGTTTCCAAGGCAGGTTTGAAAGCGGGCATTGGCGAGCGTTTCGGCTTGCAAAAACCCTTGTCCGTGGCGCACAACATTCGGGGCGTGCGCAAGCAGCACATGGTCCACAATGCCTACCTGCCCCGCATGGAAGTCGATCCTCAGACCTATACGGTGCGTGCCGACGGGCAGTTGCTGGTGTGCGAGCCCGCCACCGAGCTGCCCATGACCCAACGCTACTTTTTGTTCTGAAACACCCCCCTGTAGGAGCCCACCCCGTGGGCGATGGGCGTGGCACACGCCCTTCAAACCATCGCCCACAGGGGTGGGCTCCTACAAAACCTAAGACACATGACCTCGCTTTTACATTGCTCCAAACTCATGCCGCAAGGCCGCGGCCTGGCCAAGGTGTTGATCCAACGCGCCAGCACCATCACCCTCGACTGGGACACCCGCCAAAAAAGCCGCTTTGACGCGACCGACAGCGCGGGCCGCCAACTCGGCGTGTTTTTACCCCGTGGCACCGTGGTGCGCGGCGGTGATGTGCTGGTGGCCGAAGACGGCTCGTTGGTGCGCGTGCAAGCCGCGCCGCAAGCGGTGCTGCGCATCACCGCTTGCGCCGAGCACGGCTCGCCCTTTGACCTGACCCGCGCCGCTTACCACCTGGGCAACCGCCATGTGCCCATCGAGCTGCAACCCGACCACCTGAAGATCGAGCCTGACCATGTGCTGGCCGACATGCTGCGCGCCATGCACATGACGGTGGTGGCGGTGTCTGAACCTTTCGAACCCGAAAACGGTGCCTATGGCGACCATGGCGCATCCTCACACGGGCATGGGCATGATCATGGGCACAGTCACGAACAGGGTCATGCGGGTCATGCGCACGCAGCCCATGCCGAGCCCCATGTGCACGGTCCTGATTGCCAGCACGAACATGCGGCCCCGGCAGCAGCACCGCCAGCAGGCAAGCGCATCGCCATCCCTGTTCGCGCCGCGCCTGCTGAACCGCACTTACACGGCCCCGGCTGCGGACATGGGCACTGAGACCGCGCCCTCGGCCCTGCTGCAACTGATCTGGCTCGCATCGCCAGCGCTGCCCATTGGCGGCTTCTCGTATTCCGAAGGACTGGAAGCGGCCATTGAGCAAGGCCTGGTGCACCACGAAGCCAGTGCCACCGATTGGGTGGTGGACCAGCTGCACCTGACGCAGTCGCGTGGCGACATGGCCGTGATGGCGCAAGCCATACCCGCTTGGCAGTGCATGAACACCCAACGCCTGCAAGCCCTGAACGACTGGGTCATGACCACCCGCGAAACCGCCGAAATGCGCTTGCAAGTCGAGCAAATGGGCCGGTCCTTGCTCGACTGGCTTCGCAACCTGCAGCAAGCCAGCGACGCGCAACTGCAATGCTGCGCCCAACTGCCCCCGACCTTCCCGCTGGCCATGGCGCTGGCTTTGTCTCTGGCGAATGCTCCGCTGGACCAGGCCCTTCAAGCAGGTGCCTTTGGCTGGGCAGAAAACATGACCCAAGCTGCACTCAAAGCCGTCCCCCTGGGCCAAAGCGCAGGCCAGCGCATGCTGGCGCGACTGACCCTCGAAATACCGCAGGCGGTGCAAACTGCCCTGCACTTGAAAGATGAAGACCGCCAAGCCTTCAGCCCCATGCTGGCGATCTTGTCGGCACGCCACGAAACCCAATACTCCAGGATCTTCCGATCATGAATTCAGCACTGCACCACATCCCAAATCGCACGAAAAAACTGCCGCCTCTGCGCGTGGGCATTGGCGGGCCTGTGGGCTCTGGCAAAACCACCCTGCTTGAGATGCTGTGCAAAAACATGCGCGAGCGCTGGGACCTGATCGCCATCACCAACGACATTTACACCAAGGAAGACCAGCGCTTGCTCACGGTGAGCGGCGCGTTGCCCGCCGATCGCATCATGGGCGTGGAAACGGGCGGCTGCCCCCACACAGCCATCCGCGAAGACGCGTCGATCAACCTCGAAGCGATTGACCGCATGCTGGCGAAGTTCCCCAATGCCGACGTGGTTTTCATCGAGAGCGGCGGCGACAACCTGGCCGCCACCTTCAGCCCCGAGCTGAGTGACCTCACGGTCTACGTGATCGATGTGGCAGCAGGCGAGAAGATCCCGCGCAAAGGTGGTCCCGGCATCACCAAGAGCGATTTGTTCGTCATCAACAAGACCGACTTGGCCCCGCACGTGGGCGCCGATCTGGAAGTGATGCGGGTGGACACCGACCGCATGCGCCCCAACCGCGAGACGCGCCCCTGGGTGATGACCAACCTGAAAACGCTAGACGGCCTGGCCCAAGTGGTGGCCTTCATTGAAAAACGCGGCATGCTGGGCAGCGCCTGAATCGCTTTTGATAAGTCATGCGTTTGCCCCCGAATCAAGGGGTTTAAATCGCTACAATCACACCCCAAGGAAGCGTGGCAGAGTGGTCGATTGCACCGGTCTTGAAAACCGGCGACTCGAAAGGGTCCGTGAGTTCGAATCTCACCGCTTCCGCCAAGACACCACGAAAAACGCCCCTCTCCAGGGGCGTTTTGCATGGGGCAGACCATTCAGCCTTTGCCCACCAGCATCACCTCCACCAACTCCTGCACCGCCAAGGCCTCTTCGGCGGTGGCCAGTTTGTGCGGCTGGCCGCGCAGCCACAAGTCCACCTCACTCAACTGACGCTGCAGTGCGCTGGTGCGCGGGTCTTCGGTACGCCAGTCCAGCGCCTCCACCCAAGGGCCGCCATCTGAGCGCCAGAGTTGAAAAAATTCGCGAAACTGGTGGTTGGCGCGGCTGCCGCGCACCGTGACTTCTTGGCGGTCGGGCTGCTGGCCCCCAGTGGTCGCCATCACGGTCACTGGTTTGCCGTCTGCCGTGGTCAAACGGGCCAACATATCGAGTTCGCACAAGGCGGTATCTTGCGGGTAACGGGGACTGGCCTGCTGCAAGGACAAAGGCCCTAAAAAACGGCCTGCCAAAAAAAGGAAATGCGAGATCACCTCGCGGGTATAGCCCCCTTCGTGCCGAAAGCGCAGCCAATCGGCGTCTTTTTGCCAAGCCCGGGGCCAGGCGGGGTAGTTCACCACAATGTCGATGCCTAAAATTTCACCCGCTTCGCCCGCAGCCATGGCGCGGTGCAGTTCTTCAAAACCACGCGAGGCGGCTTGGGTGAAATTGACCACGCCCGGCAAACGCCCTTTGGCCAGTTGAGCCACCAAATCACGGCTTTGCAGCAGGTCCGTGCCCAAAGGCTTTTCCATGAAAACCCCCTGCCCCGCCGCTGCTGCCTGCAAGGCGTAGCTTTTACGAGGTCCCGGCGGGCAAGCCAGGTACACCACATCAGCGCCCTGCATGGCGGCCTCGGCGCTGGACCGGATGGCCACGTGAGGCATGGCTTCGCGTGTCTTAGCCACAGACTCGGCTGAGGGGTCCCAAGCCCCCGAAACCTCAAAAGCTGGGTGCTGCAACACGTTTTCCAGCATGCGACGCCCCATGATGCCCAAGCCAATCACCGCCAATCGATGTCTCATGTGTTTCTCCTTGGGTGGCTAGCTTAACCATTCGCATAAACCCCAGTAGTTATCTATTTCATAAAATCGATAAAATCATTAGCATGGAAAACACCAACCCTCCCAATAGCCCTCTGGTCACCGCTTACCTGCGGTTTCTTCAGCTGGCCAAAGTCATTCAAGCCCTGCCCGATGGGCAAGAGATGGATGCCAACGAAAAAGCTTTGCTCCAAGCCGTGGTCTTGCGCTGGTATGAAGACCAGCCCATGACCGTGCGCGAGGCCATTGGCTTGGCCGAACTAGGATCTCCTGCCACACTGCACAAACGGATCACCCGTCTGCGCGACAAGGACATGCTGAGCAACCTGAACCTGGAAGGTGACCGCCGAGCCAAGTTCTTGATCCCTACCCAACGCACACTGGATTACTTCCAAAACCTGGGGCAATCCATGCAGCTGGCCCATCAAAACACGGTGGCATGATCCGCAGCGTTCGTTTCCTATTTGAGCAAACAGCGCTGGCTTTCACCAGTGCTGTTTTGTTTGTGCTGTTTTTTAAACTCAACAGCTGGGTTTTTGCGATTTTTGCCTACAGCGAAGGCATCAGCTGGGTCTTTTTACCTGAGGGCTTTCGGGTCATCTTGGTCCTGGTTTTGGGTTTGCCCGGCGCTGTCGGTCTGATGCTGGGCACTTGGTTTATCGACGGCGCACTTTTTTCGGCTGACACGTGGTTGTTGCCATTTTTGAATGGTGTCGTGTCCGGCTTGACCCCCTGGGTTGTGATGAAGTACATGCGGCACAAAGGGTGGTTGGCGCCTCACATCATGTCCATGACTGCCCAACGTTTGCTGCAAATGACCTTGATCTTTTCTGCGGCCAGTGCCATCAGCCACCAGTTGCTCTGGTCGTTGTTCGAAAGGCCAGAGACCAACGTCTTGGTCGACGTTTGGCCCATGTTCGTTGGCAACGCCTTGGGGGCCTTGCTGATGCTCTATGGTTTCAAATTCGCCTTGGACCGGATCCGGCCGAACAGGTCAGCCCTGACCGACTGAGTTGGGGATGCTCAATCGCTGCCGGATAAAAACAGCGCTTGCAAATCACTCAAAAAGTCAAAGCCCCGGTCTGTTGGCCAGACCCGGTGCAGGTCACGCTCAATCAAGCCTTTTTTCTCCGCCTCGGTCAGACCTTTTTGGATGCTGGTCATGGCCAGGCCTGTGCGGTCGACGTAGTCGGCCAATGCGAAGCCTTCTCGCAGGCGCAGTGCGTTGAGCATGTATTCAAAAGGCAAGTCTTGGCGTGACACCTCGGTGCTTTGCGTGACGGGCTCGCCCTTTGCGGCCTGTTGCATGTACAGCGCGGGTTCGCGGTAACGCACTTGGCGCAGCACGCGGTGCGCAAAACTCAGCTTGCTGTGCGCCCCGGCTCCGATGCCCAAGTAGTCGCCAAACTGCCAGTAATTCAGGTTGTGCGCGCAGGGGTGACCCGGCTTGGCATAGGCCGACACTTCGTAACGCGCCAAACCCGCCAAGGCCGTCAACTCGGTGATGCGGTCCATCATCTCGTAGGCCAGATCGTCTTCGGGCAAAGTAGGCGGGAACTTGGCAAACACCGTGTTCGGCTCGATCGTCAGGTGGTAAATCGAGATGTGCGGCGGCGCAAAAGCCAAAGCGGTCTGGATGTCTTGCGTGAGGCCTTCGAGCGTCTGACCTGGCAAGGCGTACATCAGGTCGAGGTTGAAGGTGTCAAACACCTGCGCGGCTTCGGTCACGGCGGCCATGGCCTGCTCACGATCGTGCACGCGGCCCAGGGCTTTGAGGTGCACGTTGTCAAAGCTCTGCACGCCAATCGACAAACGGGTGATGCCCGCCTGGCGGAAGGCCTTGAAACGGTCTTTTTCAAAGGTGCCGGGATTGGCTTCCATGGTGATTTCGGCGTCCGGCGCCAAGCGCACCCGGGCGCGGATGCCGCCCACCAAACGGTCAATCGCTTCGGGTGAAAACAAGCTGGGTGTGCCGCCGCCCAAAAACACAGTCTGGATGCTGCGGCCCCAAATCAGGGGCAAGCTGGCTTCCAGATCGGCAAACAGCGCGTTGATGTAGGCGTCTAGCGCCGACACCGGGTCAGCGCCTTCGCGGAATTCATGCGAGTTGAAGTCGCAATACGGGCATTTTTTGATGCACCAGGGCAGGTGCACATACAGCGACAGGGGCGGCAAAGCATTCAGTTGCAACACGCCAGGGCGCATGGCACGTACAGGGTCCAACATCGGGTTCATGGCGCTGCGCTGTCCAGCCAACGCTCGCGCATCAGCGCCAGCATGGCTTGCGCAGCACGGCCCCGGTGGCTGTGGGCGTTTTTGACTTCAGGGGGCAACTCGGCAAAGGTCTTGCCAAATTCGGGCAAGTACATCACAGGATCAAAGCCAAAACCGTTTGTGCCGCGGCGCTCGGGCGTGATCTGCACCACCACCCGGCCCACGGCAATCAGCGGCTCCGGGTCGTCGGCGCTGCGCAGCGCCACTAGCGTGCTGACCATGGCGGCGCGGCGGTTGACGATGCCCTGCATTTGCTCCAGCAAAGCGGTGACGTTGGTGTCATCGCCTTTGGGGTAGCCAAAGCGGGTGGCGTAGTAAGCCGTGTCCACACCCGGCTGACCACCGAAAGCGTCCACACACAACCCTGCGTCATCGGCCAGGGCAGGCAAACCGCTGAGCTGCGCTGCGTGGCGGGCTTTGGCCAAGGCGTTTTCAACAAAGGTCTTGAAGGGCTCCGCGGCTTCAGGAATGCGCAGCTCGGACTGGCGCACCAGCGTCATGTTCAGCGGTGCCAACAGGGTTTGCAGCTCGGCCAGTTTGCCCGCGTTGTTGGAGGCGAGGACGATTTTCATGGACGGTTTGTGCAAGGCTTCAGGCGCTGAAAGTCAGGGTTTGAGGCGCGTCGTGCGCCTGCTTTTGCAACTGCACCAGCTGCGCAATGCCTTTTTCGGCCAGGGCCAGCATGCGGTCCATCTCGACGCGGGTGAAGGCCACGCCTTCAGCGGTGCCCTGCACTTCCACAAAGTTGCCCGCACCGGTCATGACCACGTTCATGTCGGTGTCGCAAGCCGAGTCTTCGGGGTAATCCAAGTCCAGCAAAGCGGTGCCGTTTTTCAGGCCCACCGAAATGGCGGCCACGCGGTCGAGGATGGGAGATTCGGTCAGTTTGCCGGTCTTCATCAACCAGTTCACGGCGTCTTGCGCTGCCACAAAAGCGCCCGTGATGCTGGCGGTGCGCGTGCCGCCATCGGCTTGCAGCACATCGCAGTCGAGGTGAATGGTGCGCTCGCCCAGTTTTTTCAGGTCAAACACGGCGCGAAGCGACCGACCGATCAAGCGTTGGATTTCTTGGGTGCGGCCGCTTTGCTTGCCGCGTGCGGCTTCGCGGTCGCCCCGGGTGTGGGTGGCGCGGGGCAGCATGCCATATTCGGCCGTGACCCAGCCCTCGCCGCTGCCTTTTTTGTGGCCCGGCACCTTTTCTTCGACCGAAGCGGTGCACAGTACGCGGGTATGGCCAAACTCAATCAGGACCGATCCTTCGGCATGCACGGTGTAACCGCGGGTGATGCGCACTGGGCGCAGGGCGTCGGCGGAGCGACCGGTTCGGTTGTAGGAGCTGGTGGTGTTCATGATGGCGCTGGAGTGGTTGGCCCTTGGGTCCTGGCCGTGCGCCCGGCACAGAGCGGGCGGGGCGGACACAAGAGTTTGAGATAATGCCTCGTTTCATGCTCAGCCAAGCTGGGCATCAGCAGCGCGTCATGACCCATGGGGCCAAGCGCTGTCACAAGGAACTTGATCGATGCCAGTTTACAGTATGACCGGATACGCCAGCGTGCAGCACAGCCCGCTGGCCGCAGACGGTGAAACCCCTGCCAACGCGGCCCCCACAGCCCGGCTGGGGCTTGAAATCCGTTCGGTCAACAGCCGCTTCCTCGACCTGAGTTTTCGCCTGCCAGAAGAGCTGCGCCAGCTTGAACCGGGCCTGCGCGAGCTGATCACCCGCCAGATCAAACGCGGCAAAGTCGAAGTGCGCGCCAGCCAGGATGCGAGCGACAGCGCCAACCTGCAAGTGCCCAACCACCAAGCCCTGCAAAAAATCGCGGCCTTGCAAGAAAAGATTCAAGATTGGTTGCCCAGTGCCCGTGGGCTGAGCGTGGCAGATGTGCTGCGCATGAGCACTGGGAACTCGGGCCAGGCTGCCCTCGACGAAGCCTCCTGGATGCAATTGGCCGCGCAAGCCGTGGACGCACTGCGCGAAGCACGTGCCCGTGAAGGCGCCCGCCTGACCGAGATGCTACAAAGTCACATTGAGCAGCTGCGCCGCTTGGCCGAACTGGCGGTACCGCTTGTGCCGCAATTGGTCGAGCAACAGCGTCAGCGCTTTTTGGAGCGCTGGAAAGATGCCATGGCCCTGGCCGACGGCAGCCACCTGCCCGAAGCCGCCCAAGACAGGGCCCTGACCGAAGCCACCGCCTTTGCCATCCGCATCGACGTGGCCGAAGAACTGACCCGCTTGCGCTCGCACCTGGACGAACTCTCACGCCTGCTCAGCAAGGGCGGCGACATTGGCAAGCGACTGGACTTCCTGATTCAGGAACTGCACCGCGAAGCCAACACCTTGGGCTCCAAATCGGCCGTGCTCGAGATGACCCGCATCTCAGTGGACATGAAGGTGCTGATTGAGCAAATGCGCGAACAAGTCCAGAACATCGAATGAAGAGCACCAGCATGGATTACCCCGGAAACCTGTTTGTCGTGGCCGCCCCCAGCGGGGCTGGCAAATCCAGCCTGGTCAAGGCCTTGATGGAGCTGGACTCGCGCGTTCAGCCCACCGTCTCGCACACCACACGCGCCCCACGCGGTCAGGAAAAGCATGGCCGGGAGTACTTTTTTGCCTCAGCGCAAGAATTTGACGCCATGGTGCTGTCCGACGCCTTTGTCGAATGGGCCCATGTGCATGGTCAGCGCTACGGCACATCTAAAAAGATGATCGAAGAGCGCATGGCGCAGGGCGCAGACGTCATTTTGGAGATCGATTACCAAGGCGCCCTGCAGATCAAGAAGATGTACGCCAATGCGGTGCTGATCTTCATCTTGCCACCCAGCTGGGAAGAATTGCGCTCGCGCCTAGAGCGCCGGGGCGAAGACACCGCCGAAATCATCGAGCTGCGTTTGCAAAACGCGGCCATCGAAATGGCCCAAGCCCCAGAATTTGACTTCGTTATAATCAACGAGGTTTTTGACCGTGCATTGTTTGACCTGAAAGCGGTTGTTCACGCTCAGCGTCTCAAGTACCATGTCCAGCGTCGCACGCGGCCTGACACCTTCCAAGCACTCAAAATGGCTTGAACCCAGCACAGAAATTCTCAAGGAAAACATCATGGCCCGCATCACTGTTGAAGACTGCCTGGAACAAATCCCGAACCGCTTTCAGTTGGTTTTGGCTGCCACCTACCGCGCTCGCATGTTGAGCCAAGGCCACACTGCCCGCATTGAGAGCAAAAACAAACCCGGCGTGACCGCTTTGCGCGAGATTGCAGCAGGCAAAGTCGGCATCGAAATGCTCAAGCGCGTGTCCTGAAATGAGCCCCAAGGCCAAGACCGGCTGACACCGGTTTGGCCACTGAAAAATGGCCCCGTCTTGGGGCTTTTTTTTGGCTTTTTTTCAAGCCCCCTATGGCTTACGTTACATTGAGGCCATGAGTGCCGTGATGCCCAAAACCCCCAAAGCCAGTCCCAGCCGCGTCAAGCTGCTGGGCCCGGCCGCTGCGAACGCCGCAGCCGCCAGCTTTGCTGTGCTGGAAGCACAACTGGGCTACCTGAACGAAACCGACACCGACATGGTGCGGCGCGCCTACAAGTTTGCCGACGAAGCCCACCTCGGGCAGATGCGCAAAAGCGGTGAACCCTACATCACCCACCCCATTGCGGTCGCGGGTTTGTGCACCGAATGGAAGCTGGACGCGCAAGCGCTGGCTGCTGCTTTGCTGCACGATGCCATGGAAGACTGCGGGATCACCAAAATGGAGCTGATCGAACGTTTTGGCTCGCCCGTTGCGGAATTGGTGGATGGCCTGACCAAGCTGGAGAAGCTTGAATTCAACACCCGAGAAGAGAACCAAGCCGAGTCTTTTCGAAAGATGTTGCTGGCCATGGCACGCGACGTGCGCGTGATCTTGATCAAGCTGGCTGACCGCACACACAACATGCGCACCATGTCTGACATGCCGCGCATCAAATGGGGCCGCATCGCATCTGAGACGCTTGAGATTTATGCGCCCATTGCCCACCGTTTGGGCTTGAACCAGATTTACCGCGAACTGCAAGATCTGTCCTTCAAGCATTTGCTGCCGTGGCGTTATGCGGTGCTGTCCAAAGCTGTCGCGCGTGCGCGAAACCGACGCCGCGATCTGATCCAAAAAGTGCAAGCCGATGTGGAGGCCGTGTTCGCTCAATCTAAGATGGAGGTGCGCATCAGTGGCCGAGAAAAAACGCTTTACTCCATTTACAAAAAAATGGATGAGAAGCACCTGAGCTTTGCGCAGGTGACCGACATTTATGGCTTTCGGGTCATCGTCCCTTCGATCACCGACTGCTACACCGCTTTGGGTTTATTGCACCAGATTTACAAACCCGTGCCCGGCAAGTTCAAGGACCACATCGCCATTGCCAA
Organism: Limnohabitans sp.; assembly: GCF_040400975.1. GTDB lineage: Bacteria > Pseudomonadota > Gammaproteobacteria > Burkholderiales > Burkholderiaceae_C > Limnohabitans_A. The sequence continues at coordinate 20,063 of NZ_JBBAPF010000029.1, forward strand.
AGTCAACGGCTACCAGTCACTGCACACCACACTGGTCGGACCCTCTGGCGTGAACGTGGAGTTTCAAATGCGCACCGAGGCCATGCACTTGGTGGCCGAATCGGGTGTTGCGGCACACTGGCTTTACAAAGAGCACGAGTCGGCCAGCGCTCAGTCGGAGCGACTGGGCACGCAGTGGCTGCAATCGCTCCTCGACATTCAAAAAGAAACCCGCGATGCGGCCGAGTTCTGGGACCACGTCAAGGTCGATCTGTTTCCCGATGCCGTTTATGTCTTCACCCCCAAGAGCCAAATCATGGCCCTGCCTCGCGGGGCCACGGTGGTTGATTTTGCGTATGCCATCCACAGCCGGGTAGGTGACCGCGCCATGGCGGCCCGCATCAATGGCGACCAAGTGCCCTTGCGTACCGAACTCAAAAATGGCGATGTGGTCGAGGTCATCACCGCACCCGTGTCAGCCCCCAACCCGGCTTGGCTGGGTTTTGTCCGCACCGGACGCGCCCGCTCCAAAATTCGCCATCACCTCAAGACCATGGCCCAAACCGAATCGGTGGGCTTGGGCGAAAAACTCTTGTCACAAGCACTGCGCGCAGAAGGCATCCACCAATTGCCAGCACCCGACGATGCACACCACGCCCTTTGGGAAAAATTGCTCCGCTTCACAGGCAACCGCAATCGCCAAGATTTGTTGATGGACATTGGTTTGGGCAAACGCATCGCCAGCATCGTAGCCAAACGCCTGACCGCCTTGTTATCTGAAATGGGCCAAAAACCCGATCCGCTTTTGATGACGCGAGAACGCTTCACGGCGCATGAGTCCATTTCGCAAGGCGCGATCATTTTGGATGGCAGCGAAAATGCCTCTGTGGTGTTTTCAAGGTGCTGTCGTCCTTTACCGGGCGACGACATCGTGGGCTATTTGGGTCGTGGCGAGGGCTTGGCTGTGCACACCCGAGATTGCTCAACGGCCCGCAAACTGGAGCACAAAGACAGTGAGCGCTTTATTGGCGTGGAATGGTCGGATGAAATGAGCCGCAGCTTTGAAACCGCCATCACCGTCACCGTGGTCAACGGCCAAGGGGTATTGGCGCGGGTAGCAGGTGCCATGGCCAGCGCCGAGACAGACATCGTCCATGTGGACATGGGTCAAGAGACACCGCTAGACACGGCCGAGCTGAAGTTTGTGATCGCCGTGCGGGACACCGTCCACCTTGAACAGGTGTTGCGGCACCTCAAACGCACACCCTCGGTCATCAAAGCGGAACGGCAAACCCACAAAGGCAATCTGCCCCATTGATCGGTAGGTTCAAGCCGGACTGGGGTAAGACACTTTCAAAACCTCAATGCGCAATACGCCTGCAGGGGTGAGAAGTTTGAGCTCGTCACCTTCTCTTGATTTGAGCAAGGTGCGGGCGATCGGCGAGACCCAACTGACCTCACCTTTTAAGCTGTCGGCCTCGTCGATGCCCAAAATGGTCACTTGGCGCTCACGGCCCGATGATTCGGCATAAGTCACGGTGGCGCCAAAAAACACCTGGTCGCTGCCGTGGTGTACCGCAGGATCAACGACTTCAGCCAGCTCCAGTCGACGGGTTAGAAAACGGATTCGGCGATCGATTTCACGCAGTCGTTTTTTACCGTAAAGGTAGTCGCCGTTTTCGGAGCGATCACCGTTGCTGGCGGCCCAGTGCACCACCTCCACCACCTTGGGGCGCTCGTCGTCGATCAAGGCAAACAACTCGGCTCTCATGGCCGCATAGCCTTGAGGGGTCATGTAATTGCGCGCACCCGCAAGCAAGGCGGGCAAGCCCAATTCTTCGTCATCAGATTCAGCGGGTATGGCTAGGCTCATGGTCATTGACCCAAAGAAAAAGCCCACAACTCTCGTTGTGGGCTTTCTTGTTTTTGGTGCGGCTGGCAGGAATCGAACCCACGACCCCTTGGTTCGTAGCCAAGTACTCTATCCAGCTGAGCTACAGCCGCATCATGCCGAAGATTATAGCAAGCTTTTGAGGGCTCTCTGGTTGAGCCGCAATTCAATGACCTCGTGTGAAGACCTCGGTTGGCTGTTGGCCTCAAACGTTATCCTCACTCACTATGGCAGCTGCCATCCCTGAAAGAGACACCTTGAACATGCCAAGCACATCAACCTTTGGATCCATCGTCGAAATTCCGGGCCTGCTGGTCGGTCACTGCACCTTGAGCGAAAGACCAACGGGCTGCTCGGTGGTGCTGGCCCCCAACGGGGCCGTGGGCGCGGTGGATGTGCGCGGGGCTGCGCCGGGCACCCGAGAGACCGATTTGCTGGACCCGGCCAACTTGGTCGACAAAGTGCACGCCGTGGTCCTGAGTGGCGGCAGCGCTTTTGGATTGGACGCCGCCACAGGCGTGGTGCGCTGGTTGGAAGAGCACCACATCGGCTTTGAGACGGGCTACGGCCGCGTGCCCATCGTGCCCGCCGCCGTGCTGTTCGACTTGTCGGTGGTTCGCGAGGGCGACAACCCGACAGCCCGCCCGAACGCTGAGGCCGGTTACGCCGCCTGCGAAGCGGCATCGGCAAGCACACCCGCTGCAGGCAACGTGGGCGCTGGCGCGGGTGCTTGCGTGGGAAAACTGTTTGGCCTAGAGCGCTGCATGAAAGGCGGCATCGGCAACGCCAGTGTGCGTGTGGGCCCTTGGGTGGTGGGCGCTTTGGTGGCCTGCAACGCGGTGGGCGATGTGATCGACCCAACCACTGGCCAGGTGCTGGCCGGTGCGCGCACGGTCGATGGGCATAACTTGCTGGACACCCAACGCGCTTTTCTGGCGGGCGAGCGCGGCAAGCGCCCCCTGGCTGGCACCAACACCACCATTGGCGTGGTGGCCACCAACGCCACCCTGACCAAAGCCCAAGCCAAGCGCCTGGCGATGAGCGCCCACGACGGCCTGGCCCGCAGCATCCGCCCCGCGCACACCACGCTGGACGGCGACACGCTGTTTGCCTTGGCAACAGGCACTGAAACCGGTCCGGTGGATCTGATGCTGCTGACGGTGATGGCGGCCGAAGCCACAGCACTGGCCACAGTCGATGCCATCCGTCAGGCTCGGGGCATCACCACCCTGAATGGAGTTGTGCCTGCGGCCATGAACATGTCTGCCTGAGTCTAAAAACGACAAAGCCCACTCTGTGAAAAGTGGGCTGAGTTGTGGATTGAAATGGTAGGGCGTGACAGACTTGAACTGTCGACCAAAGGATTATGAGAAGTTTTACAAATAAAATATCGTTATAAATCAACAACTTACAACGACTTTTCTTTGGTGTGTAGCAAAGTGTGTAGTGTTTTGAATCGTTTTTAGTTAAAAAAATTCTTCAAAATTTTTCCCCTACAGCACCAACTCCCTCTCGTAACCCATCAGCACAGCACTACCTTGTGCGTGAGTTTACTTGTCCTCACCACTTATCACTGTCGCTACTGTCAAAGCCAAACTTGTCCTGTCTGTGCTCGTTAAACACAGCACCCTCAAGCGCGGCCGCTGGAGGCGCTGTACCCGATCGTTTATCTGGACTGCATCCATGTCAAAACTCGCGACTCAGGCGCGGTCAGGGCCAAGGGGGTGAACAAGTTGAAAATAGAGACTTTCATTTCTTTGGAAATGAGGGATGAGGAAGTCGAAATTTACGGAAAGCCAAATTGTTGGCATATTGGGTGAGGGTGAATCTGGCTTGCCCGTTGCTGAGGTCTGTCGCAAGCACGGCATCAGCAACGCCACCTAATACCAGTGGAAGAGCAAGTATTCAGGTGTTTCTGCCAGTGAACTCAAACGCATCAAGGACCTTGAAGCTGAGAACAGCAAGCTCAAGCGCATGTATGCAGAGTTGGCGCTAGAGAACACTGCTATCAAAGATGTTTTGTCCCGAAAGTTCTAACGCCGACAGCCAAGCGTGCTGTGATTGATTCGATGGTTTCTGACCATCAACTCTCTCGAAGCAAAGCTTGCAAATTAGTGGGTTTATCGCGGTCGGCGTTGTACAAACCCAAGACAGACTGGGCTGCCAAAGATGCGCCAGTGGTTGATGCATTGAATGCGATTGTTGCTGTGCGTGCGCGCTGGGGGTTTTGGAAGTTCTTCACGCGGATGCGTAAGGATGGCCTTCCTTGGAACCACAAGCGCGTGTACAGGGTGTATTGCGATATGAGGCTCAACATGAAACGGCGAACTAAAAAGCGGTTTATTACACGTGAGCGTCAGCCGCCGTGCCCAAGCTGCGCAACCTTCTCCGGCGCGACACCTTCACGAATGCAAATAAACAGAGCAAACAAAAAGGCGCCCCATCAAGAGTCGCCTTTGATACACACGCGAGCCAAAACTAATTAGGTTCTGACCCCAATTAAGACTCAGTGCGCCAAGATCTTGTTCAAGAACTCTTTGGTGCGCGGTTGGCGGTTTTCTGGGTGATTAAAAAACTCATCCTTCGAGCAGTCTTCCAAAATCTTGCCGCCGACATCCATGAAGATCACACGGCTGCCCACTTTGCGGGCAAAGCCCATTTCGTGGGTCACGCACATCATGGTCATGCCTTCGTTGGCCAAGTCCACCATCACGTCCAACACCTCGCCCACCATCTCGGGGTCGAGTGCTGAGGTGGGTTCGTCAAACAACATCACGATGGGGTCCATGCTCAAGGCACGGGCAATGGCCACGCGTTGTTGTTGGCCGCCAGAGAGCTGGCCTGGGAACTTGTCTTTGTGCGCCATCAGGCCCACACGCTCTAGGTATTTCAAACCGTGTGCGTGCGCCTCGTCTTCGCTGCGGCCCAACACCTTTTGCTGCGCGATGGTCAGGTTCTCGGTCACCGACAAATGCGGGAACAACTCAAAGTGCTGAAACACCATGCCCACGCGGCTGCGCAGTTTGGGCAGGTTGGTGTCTTTGCCGTGCACCGCAATGCCGTCTACAAAAATCTCACCTTGCTGGAAAGGCTCCAAGGCGTTGATGGTTTTGATGAGGGTGGATTTGCCTGAGCCTGATGGACCACAGACCACGACCACTTCACCCTTTTGGATGTTGGTGGAACAGTTGTTCAGCACCTGGACGGGGCCGTACCACTTGGAAACATTTTTTAATTCAATCACGATGAACTCCAGCGCAACTTAACGCTTAGCGAATGATGGCAATGCGCGCTTGCAAGCGACGCACGAGGGCCGAGAGGCCAAAACAAATCACGAAATACACCAAGGCGGCCAAGATGTACACCTCTTCCACGCGGCCATAAATCTTGCCTGCGGTGACAAAGCCCTTGAGCAAGTCATACGCACCAATGGCGTAGACCAACGAGGTGTCTTGGAACAAGATGATGGTTTGCGTGAGCAACACAGGAATCATGTTGCGAAAAGCTTGTGGCAACACAATGAGGCGCATATTTTGGCTGTATGTCATGCCCAAAGCTTGACCCGCCATCACCTGACCACGCGGGATGGACTGAATACCAGCCCGCATGATTTCGCTGAAGTACGCTGCCTCAAAAGCCACAAAGGTAATCGTGGCAGACAGCTCAGCGCCGATGGAGCGGCCAATCAAAAACGGAATCAGCAAGAAGAACCACAGAATCACCATCACCAAGGGAATGGAGCGCATGCCGTTCACATAAATGACGGCGGGCAGTTCTAAAAACTTGTTACCCGACAAGCGCATGAGCGCGAGGATGGTTCCAAACACGATGCCGCCGATGGTGGCGATGATGGTCAGCTCCACGCTGAACAACATGCCCTTCAACACAAATTTGTTGAAGATGTCCCATTCGACAAAAGAAAAATCGAGTGCGCTCATGTTCAGTGCCCCCCGCCCACATTGCCCGCAACCACAAGGCCGGGGATTTGCATGCGGCGTTCCACGAAGGCCATCACACGGTTCACAGCAAAGGCGGACACGGTGTACAGCGCCGTCACGGCCAAGTACACCTCAATGCCACGCGAGGTTTCTTCTTGCACTTGCATAGCGTACATGGTGAGTTCGGCAATCGACACAGCAAAAGCCACCGATGAGTTCTTGAGCAAGTTCATGGACTCGCTCGTAAGCGGCGGCCAAATGGTACGAAACGCAATGGGCAGCAGCACATAGCGATACGTTTGCCAAGTGGTAAATCCCATGGCCATGGCTGCATAACGCTGGCCGCGTGGCATGGCTTGGATACCGGCGCGCAGCATCTCGGCAATACGTGAGGAGGTGAAGAAGCCTAGGCCCAACACCACCAACACAAACCCCGGCACTTGTTGCATGGCCGGAAAGACCTTGGGCAACACAAAGTACCAGAGGAAAATTTGGACCAACACGGGGATGTTGCGAAACAGCTCCACCCACGCGTTGGCGAATCTAGCTAACCAAACATTCAAACGCGTATCTTGGGGCAAGGTGCGCAGAATGCCCATGAGGCATCCCGACGCAACCGCCACCACCCAGGCACTGCCCGCTACAGAAAGCGTCCAGCCCCAGGCTTCAAACATCCACTCGAGGTAGGTTCGTCCCCCACCGTCGTCCTGAAAAAAAACCTGCCAATCGAGTGTCATGTCTATACGTCTTCTAAATTACTTCTTGGCGTAGGCTTCGACAGGCTTGTCGTTCAAGCTTTTCCAAGCATCCTTGTTCGCATCGCTGGCAGGCATGCCGAGCTTGATGTTCTTTGGAGGAATTGCTTGTGTGAACCACTTGTCGTACATCTTGGCGAGTTCGCCAGACTTGGCCAAACCAGCAATGGTCTCGTCAGCCAACTTCTTGAACGCTGGGTCGTCCTTGCGGAACATGATGGCAATAGGTTCGACGTTCAACACTTCGCCCACGATTTTGAAATCGCCAGGTGCTTTGGAGTTGGCAATGTTGCCAGCCAAAATTTGGCCGTCCATCACGAACGCATCAGCGCGGCCAGACTCGAGCAACAAGAAGCTGTCTGCGTGGTCTTTGCCGAACACTTCTTTGAAGTCAACGCCAGTGGCGCGCTCGTTCTTGCGCAAGAGTTGCACAGAGGTGGTACCCGTGGTGGTGGCCACGTTCTTGCCGTTCAACTGAGCAATAGAAGTGATGCCAGAGTTAGCGCGCACAGCGATGCGCACTTCTTCCACGTAAGTGGTGAACGCGAAAGCGACTTGCTTTTGGCGAGCTTCGTTGTTGGTGGTTGAGCCGCACTCAATATCCACCGTGCCGTTTTCAGTCAAAGGAATACGGTTTTGTGAAGTCACAGGTGTGTATTTCACTTCCAGTTTTTTGCCGACTGCTTTTTCAACGTTGGCAATGATGCGCTGGCAAATCTCAACGTGGTAGCCCACATACTTACCGTCACCCAAGGTGTAAGACAAAGCGCCAGAAGAGTCACGCACACCCATAGTGATTGAGCCTGCGGCTTTGACTTTGGCAATGGTGTCATTGGCTTGCGCGAAGGCTGTGCCAGTCAAAAGGGCGGCAACAGCCAAGGTAAAGAGATGCTTTTTCATAGAAGGAACCATTTGGAGTAAAGGTATCTATTGGACACACAACGGCACCCCGCCCTGACACGGAACAACCCTAGAAATTAATGCAGATTAGCCATAGATGTATGCGAAATACGCATAAGGTGGAGCAGCTCATTGTTCTAACAAATGACGCCAAAGCAAATCTGCCATTTCAGGGCTGGGGTGAAACGACTGTGGTTTTTGTCGGTACGCACGAATCTCCATGACAACCTCTAGCGAAGGCCCATTGGGCAGACGTAATTGCACCAGCTTTTGCTCTCGCACTTCTTTTTGAACGGAGCTCAACGGCAAGAAGGCCACGCCATGTCCCTCCAAGGCCATCGCCTTCAAGCTCTCGGCCATGTCGGTTTCATAGACACGATTCAAGTGCACCGCAGTTTTGATGTCATTCAATAAAAAATCAACTACACGACCTAGATAAGCGCCGGAGGCATACGCGAGGTATGGCGTTGATTTGCGTGCAGTGGCTGGCAACAAAAAGCACGACTGCCCCGCCTCGCTAACTTTGGCAAAAGGCGCGAGTACCTCTTGCCCTAACACGACCATGTCAAATCGATCAGGGTCGAGCTGCAAGGGCTGTGAAGGATGGTGATAAGCAATCAAAAAATCGCAGCCACCTTCGACTAATCGCAAAACTGCATCGTGCACATTCAAAGCAGTGAGCCTGGTTTTAATTTCCCCAAACTGCTGCTGCAAGCCGGCAATCCAGCTTGGGAAAAACGTCAATGCCAGCGTATGCGGGACAGCAAACTCCACCACGCTCTGGTTGTTGGATGCATGTCCTCGCAACATGGAGCGCCAGGTTTGCAAAGATTGAAGCATGTCAATGGCTTGCGCATGCAAGGTCTGTCCAGCGGCGGTCAAGCGCGTCGGGTAAGAACTGCGGTCTACCAAATCCACACCCGCCCAAGCCTCTAGCGCCTGAATGCGGCGAGAAAAAGCGGGCTGTGTGACGTGACGCAATTTAGCGGCTTGACTGAAACTTCTTGTTTCAGCCAAGCTCACAAAGTCTTCCAACCATTTAGTTTCCATGCGTCAGATTATGCGACGCACACACAAACACATGCGCCGTCTGTGTATGCAAGTCTTGCATGACTTCTCTCGATCTTGGCCTTGGACATGGCTCGCTTGGTTGCTTAAGCTCACCAGCGACTCATCAGTTCATCAAGGAAGCCTCATGTCCTCTATTGCCCCCAACACTCACACACTCCCGTCTTATTTGCCCGCTCATGAATTGGGGCCTTGGGGCACCTACTTGCAGCAAGTCGATCGTGTCACGCCTTATTTAGGCTCACTGTCGCGCTGGGTTGAAACGCTCAAACGCCCTAAGCGCATTTTGATTGTGGATATTCCTATTCAAATGGACAACGGCACCATCGCACATTTCGAAGGCTACCGTGTGCAGCACAACACATCACGCGGACCGGGTAAGGGCGGTGTGCGCTTTCACCAAGACGTCACGCTGTCTGAAGTCATGGCTCTGTCTGCTTGGATGTCGGTCAAAAATGCCGGTGTCAACCTGCCCTTCGGGGGCGCCAAGGGTGGCATTCGCGTGGATCCTCGCCAACTCTCGCGGGGCGAATTGGAGCGCATCACGCGCCGCTACACCAGCGAGATTGGTGTGATCATTGGCCCCACCAAAGACATTCCCGCGCCCGATGTGAACACCGACGAGCGTGTGATGGCCTGGATGATGGACACCTACTCCATGAACGAAGGTAGCACCGCCACAGGCGTGGTGACGGGCAAACCAATTGCCTTAGGTGGATCGCTTGGGCGACGTGAGGCCACGGGCCGAGGTGTGTTTACCGTAGGCATAGAAGCCGCTCAAAGAATTGGACTTGACATCACAGGCGCGCGTTTAGCGGTTCAAGGCTTTGGCAATGTCGGTGCCGTGAGCGCACAGTTGTTTGTGGAGGCGGGTGCTCATTTGGTGGCCGTGCAAGACCACACAGACACGCTCTACAACCCAGCAGGATTGGATGTGGCAGCACTGCAAGCGCACGTCAAAGCACACGGCGGTGTTGCAGGTTTTACGGGCGCGGAGCGCATCACACCCGCTCAGTTTTGGGAGGTCGATTGCGACATCTTGATCCCTGCCGCACTTGAACAACAAATCACTGAAGAAAACGCGCCCAAAATTCGTGCCAAGCTCATCATTGAAGGCGCCAATGGCCCCACCACGCCGCAGGCCGATGACATTTTGGCGGAGCGACACATTCTGGTTGTGCCCGACGTGATTGCCAATGCGGGTGGCGTGACCGTGAGTTACTTTGAATGGGTGCAAGATTTTTCCAGCTTTTTTTGGAGCGAAGACGAAATCAATGCACGTTTGGTCAAGGTCATGCGCGACGCTTTTTCCCACATTTGGCAAACGGCACAAATACATAAGGTCAGCTTGCGCACCGCGACCTTCATCGTGGCGTGTACCCGCATCTTGCAATCGCGTGAGTTGCGCGGGCTTTATCCCTGATTGGCTTTTGCACTGCCTTGCAAGTGCGCCAAGGCCAAGCACAGGTCCGCCCAAACCTTGGCCTTCTCAGGCAAGTTACGCAGCACATAGGCAGGGTGATAGGTCACCACCACCGGCACACCTTGGTATTGGTGCACACGGCCACGCAGTTTGCCCACGGGTGTGGTGTCCACCTCGGGAACGCTGTCGCGCAACAAGGCCTGCACCGCAAAACGGCCGACAGCCAAAATCATTTTGGGTTTGAGCAACGCGACTTGAAAATCCGTAGGTCCCTGGGTTCAGGATTCTTTTTTAAAACTAACCGACCTTCTTTGACTTGTAAATTTCGCGAACCTTTGATGTGTCAAAAAGAGCTTTCTTGGCATTTGGCGCTTTGATGTTTTCAACAATGGCTTCGCCAGATGCCCTGTCATAGTGCTTTTGAATAATGCCCACTGAGTTGCCCAGCTGTTTGGACAAATCCCGAATAGGCACAGCGTCGTAATTCATCACTGTGGTAGCGTAGGTACTTCGCAAGCTGTAAAACACGCGCTTACGCCCTGTAATCGGGTCTATGAGCAGGTTGTGCTCCTCAAGGAAGCTTTCAAAAACATGGTTGAAGCTGCCAGGCCCCAGCCCATCCTTAGTTCGGAACACAAAACGTTCATCGTTCTTTTCAGTCAATTTACGAACGCTGGTTTTTTCACCTACGTAGTTAGTCGCCCCTGCAAAATTCATTTCAAGCCAGCGCCCAGCGTTGATCTGAGTTTT
>NZ_JBBAPF010000030.1:0-26122 GCF_040400975.1 Limnohabitans sp.
TGGCCTCATTCAGGCCGGGAATGGCCTGCACCCCATGGTTAGGCGTGCCACCCAGCACAGCGTGACTGACCACGGCGGCACCTCCACCGTTGCAAATGAAGTTGCGAATCGCATTGCCGCCACGCGAGTTGCCCACCAAAATCACTTGGCTTGCCCCGGTTCGGCGCAAGACGGCCTGCACCTCGCCCTGCAAAAAGGCCATGTGTTCTTGCGTGGACGATCGGCCAGCTTGTGCTTTGTTGTCAGCGTCGCGAGCCAGTGGGTAAGGCATGTCGATCGGGTGTAAGCGGTCGGTGGGCCAGCCGTTGGACTCGAAACGCCAGATGGTGGACTGCCACAAGGCAGCGGAATCACCGTTGCCATGCACGAACACAATGGGTGTTCGCTCTGCCTGGGTTCTGGGCTCCAGCCCTGCGCAAGCGCTCAGCAGCAGCAAGGCGGCCGCAAAAAGTCCCAATGAGCGACGCTGAAGTTTCATGGCATTCCAATCGTGTGCATGGCAAAGCACACATCCTCCTGCGACAGAGGCCGAAAGCCTGACTCCTGCGCGTCAGTTGGCCTTGTTTTGGGCCCGGCCGAACCCAAACCACAAATAAGCGCCCAAGGCGATCATGGGCACGCACAGCCACTGACCCATGCTCATGCCCAAGGAGAGCAAGCCCAAGTGCGCATCTGGCTCTCTGAAAAACTCGGCCACAAACCTGAAGGAACCGTAGCCGAGCAAAAACGCACCCGAAACCTGGCCCATGGGGCGGTCTTTGCGGGCAAACCACCACAGCAAGACAAACAACAAAACGCCTTCCAGCGCAATTTGGTAAAGCTGCGAGGGGTGTCGCGGCAAATCACCCGCCCCACGGAACACCATGCCCCAAGGCAAGGACGGATCGGCCACACGGCCCCAAAGTTCACCGTTCATGAAATTGCCCACCCGCCCTGCAGCCAGGCCAGTGGGCACGCAAGGCGCCACAAAGTCCATGACCTGCAAAAAAGGGCGCTGACGCGTTCGGGCAAACCAGACCATGGCCAGCATCACCCCCAGCAAACCACCATGAAAACTCATGCCCCCCTGCCAGATGGCCATGATTTCCAGCGGGTTAGACAAGTAATACGCTGGTTTGTAAAACAAGCAATAGCCAACGCGACCGCCCAAGACCACACCCAGCACGCCCAAGAACAAGATGTCTTCCACATCTCTTTTTTGCCATTGCGGCAGATTGGAAAAAGGCAGATGCCCCAGGCGCCGGGTGCCCAGCCAGTAAAAAAGACCAAATGCGGCCAAATAGGTCAAACCATACCAATGGATGGCCAAGGGCCCCAGTTGCAAGGCGACGGGATCGATTTGTGGGTGGATCAGCATGCACGGATTGTGCACCGTCAAGATGCCCTGAATGACCCGGGTCAAATGCCTTGGTCAAGTCGGGTTGGTTTGAGAGTGACCGCTAGAATGTGACAAATTTTTTTACCCCGAAGAGACGCCACCATGACCGACAAAATCATTCCGATCAAACCCATCAACGAACGCAGCGCCAACATCACAGCGGGCAAATCACGCGCCCCCAACCGCTCGATGTACTACGCCATGGGTTACGAAGAAGGCGATTTCGTCAAGCCCATGGTGGGCGTGGCCAACGGCCACAGCACCATCACGCCGTGCAACAGCGGCCTGCAAAAGCTGGCCGATGCGGCAGTCGAAGGCATTGAAGAAGCCGGTGGCAATGCCCAAATCTTCGGCACGCCCACCATTTCCGACGGGATGGCCATGGGAACCGAGGGCATGAAGTATTCCTTGGTATCTCGCGAGGTGATTGCCGATTGCGTCGAAACCTGTGTGCAAGGCCAGTGGATGGACGGCGTTTTGGTGGTCGGTGGTTGCGACAAGAACATGCCGGGCGGGCTGATGGGCATGTTGCGCGCCAATGTGCCAGCCATCTACGTTTATGGCGGCACCATCTTGCCGGGTCGCTACCAAGGCAAGGACCTGAACATCGTCAGCGTTTTTGAAGCTGTGGGCGAAAATGCCGCCGGCAAACTCAGCGACTTTGATTTGAAAGAAATTGAAAAGCGTGCCATTCCCGGTACGGGTTCATGTGGCGGCATGTACACGGCCAACACCATGTCTTCTGCTTTTGAAGCTTTGGGCATTTCTTTGCCCTACTCTTCGACCATGGCCAACGTGCACGAAGAAAAAGTTCAATCTGCCAAAGAGTCGGCCAAAGTCTTGGTGCAAGCCATTCAAAAAGGCATCAAGCCCAAAGACATCGTCACCCGCAAATCCATCGAAAACGCTGTGGCCGTGATCATGGCCACCGGTGGCTCCACCAACGCGGTGCTGCACTTCTTGGCCATTGCCCACTGTGCGGGCGTGGAATGGAGCATCGACGACTTTGAGCGCATCCGTCAGCGCACCCCCGTTTTGTGTGACCTGAAGCCCAGTGGCAAGGCTTTGGCGGTTGACTTGCACGTGGCTGGTGGCATCCCTCAAGTGATGAAGATTTTGCTCAATGCCGGTTTGTTGCACGGAGACTGCATCACCATCTCTGGCCAAACCATTGCCGAGGTTTTGAAGGATGTGCCTGACGCTCCGCCGGATGACACCGTCATCCACTCCATCGAAAAAGCCATGTACAAGCAAGGCCACTTGGCCATCTTGAAGGGCAACTTGTCGCCCGAGGGTGCTGTGGCCAAGATCACGGGCCTGAAAAACCCGGTCATCACGGGTCCTGCCCGTGTCTTTGACGATGAGCAATCAGCCCTGGAAGCCATTTTGGCCGGCAGGATCGTGGCGGGCGACGTGATGGTTTTGCGTTACCTCGGACCCAAAGGCGGCCCTGGCATGCCCGAAATGCTGGCCCCCACGGGTGCCTTGATCGGAGCAGGCTTGGGCGAGACAGTGGGATTGATCACCGACGGCCGCTTCTCGGGTGGTACATGGGGCATGGTGGTGGGTCATGTGGCGCCCGAAGCGGCAGTGGGCGGCAACATCGCTTTCATCAATGAGGGTGACAGCATCACCATCGACGCGCACAAGCTGCTTCTCGAGTTGCATGTGCCCGAAGCCGAATTGGCCAAACGCCGTGAAGGCTGGAAGGCACCTGCTCCGCGTTACACCCGCGGCGTTCAAGCCAAATTTGCTTTCAATGCCTCCAGTGCCAGCAAGGGCGCCGTTTTGGACATGTTTTAATTTATCGGTCGCATCCATGAAAAAAGCCACCGCAAGGTGGCTTTTTTGATAGTCAGACTTGAACCAAAGGGCAAGAATTCAAAAGAAAAATCACAGGCCCACGGCCGCGATGCCCGCCTTGGCGATCTGTGCGTCTTCGTTGGACTTGACACCACTGACGCCGACAGCCCCCAGGCAAAAGCCATCCTTGATGATCGGCACGCCGCCTTCCAGCATGCCGTGGATGGTGGGGGCTGACAAGAAAGATGTGCGCCCACCATTGATGACATCTTCGTACACCTTGCTTTCACGGCGACCCAAAGCGGCCGTGTGGGCTTTGGACGGGGCAATGTGGGAAGACACAGGGGGAGCGCCATCCAAACGGGTGAAATGGAGCAAATGCCCCCCCGCGTCCACAATGGCGATGCTCACCGCCCAATTGTTTTTGAGGGCTTCGGCCTCGGCCGCTGCGGCAATCGCTTTGACATCGGACAGTTCAAGAGTGGATTGGGTCTTCATGGCAGGTTCATTCAAAAAAAGGAAAAACAGAGCATACACGCGTCAGATCAGCAGATCGAGCACCTCAAAGCAAAACTGATTCAACTGGATAACCCCATCATCTATGGGAAATCAGCCAAACAAGGCCCAAGGAAGCATCTGCCCTCTACAATGGAAATACCTTTTTTAAAGGCTTATCTAGGAGATACACCATGAGCGACCTTCGCACCCTCAATTCCGCTGGCTGGGGCCATGTTGACCTGGCGGCACGCAACCGCGTTCTGCGCAACACCTATTGGCTGCTGGCCCTGAGCATGCTGCCCACCGTGCTGGGCGCCTGGGTCGGGGTGAGCACAGGCATCACCCAGTCCCTGACAGGCTTTATGGGTCTGGTGGTGTTCTTGGGCGGCGCATTCGGATTCATGTTCGCCATCGAGAAAACCAAAAACTCAGCCGCTGGCGTGCCCGTGCTGCTGGCTTTCACCTTCTTTATGGGCCTGATGCTCTCGCGCATGATCGCCATGGTTTTGGGCTTCAAAAACGGCTCTGACCTGGTGATGACTGCTTTTGCAGGCACTGCAGGCGTGTTCTTTGTCATGGCCAGCTTGGCCAGCGTCATCAAACGCGACCTGTCCGGCATGGGCAAATGGCTGTTTGTCGGGGCCATGGTCCTGATGGTGGGCGGCATCATCAACGTGTTTGTCGGATCCACCGCAGGCATGCTGGTCCTCTCTACCTTGGCCATTGGTATCTTCAGTGCCTTCTTGTTGTACGACATCAAGCGCATCCTGGATGGCGGCGAAACCAACTACATCAGCGCCACTTTGGCCCTGTACCTCAGCGTGTTCAACATCTTCCAAAGCTTGTTGGCTCTGTTGGGCATCATGGGCGGCGAGCGCGACTGAACCCGGTCCCTTGCCCTCAAAACAAAGGCTCCCTCGGGAGCCTTTTTTGTTGTCTGCCCTTGGTTCAAAGGGGCTCCATACCAAGAAGCACGTTCAAATCATGCCAATTCAAAGACCGCCATGCTCTCGACATGCGCGGTGTGAGCAAACATATTGACCACGCCAGCGCTCACGCAGCGGTAACCGGCGCGGTGCACCAGTAAACCCGCATCGCGTGCCAATGTGGCTGGGTTGCAACTCACATACACAATGCGCTTGGGCGGCATCCAGCCTTGTCGCAAATCCTGGTTTTCGTTCAACTCGGCCAGTGCCTTGGCCAAAGCAAAAGCGCCCTCGCGAGGGGGGTCTACTAACCATTTGTCGGCTGTGCCATCGGCCACCAGCATGGCGGGCGTCATGTCAAATAGGTTGCGCGCCACAAACTCAGTGGAGGCCAAAGCCTGACCGACTGTGCGCATGGCCTGGTTGGTCGCGTAATTCTCACGCGAGCGGGCCACCAGAGTTTCCGCACCCTCAATACCCAACACCTGCGCCGCTTGAGTGGCAATCGGCAGCGTGAAGTTGCCTAGCCCACAAAACCAGTCGATCACGCGCTCGGTCTTTTTTGCTTGCAGCAAGCGCAGCGCTCGCGCCACCAGCACGCGGTTGATGAAGGGGTTGACTTGGGTGAAGTCGGTAGGCCGAAACGGCATGGTGATGCCAAAGTCGGGCAAGCCGTAATCCAGTTGTGCCCCACCCTCGTCCAGCAAATGCACCGTATCGGGCCCTTTGGGCTGCAACCACCACTGCACTTGGTGCTCGGCGGCAAAAGCGCGCAGCAAGGCTTTGTCGCCATCGCTCAAGGGCTCCAGGTGGCGCAGCACCAATGCTGTGACCTCGTCACCGCAAGCCAACTCGATCTGAGGCAGTGTCTCGCGCGCATCCATTTGGGCAATCAGCGCACGCAAGGGCATGAGCATGGTGCTGACATGCGGCGGTAACACGGGGCACACCTTCATGTCGGCGATGTAGCGACTCTTGCGCTCGTGAAAGCCAATCAGCACCTCGCCTTTTTTGATCACATAGCGCACAGACAACCGGGCACGGTAACGATAGCCCCAAGTCGGCCCCTCGATCGGGCGCAACAGGGTTTCGGCCTTGACCTTGCCCAGGTGCCAAAGGTTGTCCTCGAGCACGCGTTGCTTGACGGCGACTTGGGCTGAGGCCTCCAAGTGCTGCATCTTGCAGCCGCCACAAGCGCCTTGGTGCAAACCAAAATGGGGGCACCCAGGGCGCACGCGCTGGGATGCTTCATGGTGAATCTCGGTGACGGTGCCCTGCTCCCAATTGTTTTTCTTACGGTGCACGTTGACCGAGACAATTTCAAAGGGCAAAGCACCCTCGATGAAAACCACCTTGCCATCAGGCCGGCGAGCAATGCCTTGGGCGTCCATGTCCAATGAACCGACACGCAAAAATCCTGCAGGCAGATCTGCACTGGAGTGACTGGTTTCGTCGGCGTGGGCTTGGGATAGGGAAATGTCTAATTCGCTCATCCCCTGATTGTCTCAGGATGAGTGGCAGAAAAATCAAAGGGCCACGGCACAGGTCAAGGGATTTTTACGCCTTCGTCCTGCACCGACTTTGCTGTTACGAACTCCGTCAACGGGCTGGCAAAAACTTGGCGGGATCGACGGGTTTACCTTGACGCCGAATTTCAAAATGCAGCTTGACGCGGTCTGCATCGGTTTTGCCCATCTCAGCAATCTTTTGACCTTTTCGGACCTGCTGGTCTTCTTTGACCAGCAGTGACTGGTTGTGCGCGTAAGCGGTCAGGAAAGTGTTGTTGTGCTTCAAAATGATCAGGTTGCCATAACCACGCAATCCCGCACCAGCATAAACCACTTGACCATCGGCGGCCGCCAAGATCGGATCACCGGCTTGACCCGCGATGTCCAAGCCTTTGTTTTTCACTTCGTCAAAGTTGCCAATGACTTGACCGTTGGCTGGCCAAGAAAAAGCAAAACCTTGATCAGGTGCGGCTTGCGAGGGCGGCGATTGAGTTTGAGGCAAGGGTTTGGGCGTTGCTTGCGTCGCAGGACCCATCGGTTGGACGACCACGCCGCTGGGCTCGGTGATGGCGTTTGGGGGCGCCACACGCAAAACTTGGCCCACCTCGATCAAATTCGCATTGGACAAATTGTTCCAAGAGGCCACATCACGCCAAGACTGACCGTGATCGAGGGCAATGCGTGTCAAAGTATCGCCACGTTGGACGGTGTAAAAGCCTGCCCTGCCCGCATTTTCAGCACCGGGCATCACTTTGGCAGAAGGACTCACCGCCGCAACATCGGGCGCAGGCACTGCAACAGGAGCTTGAGCAGGCATTGCCGTCCGACCGCTGAGATCGCGGTTTTCCACAGGCGCGGGAACTCTTGGTGGCGTGTTACAGCCCGCCAAAAGCACCAAGGCAAGAGCACTGAGCCAGCAACGGGAAACATGACTACAAATCATCCGGGTTCAATCCTTCAAGCAATGCCTGATTTTAGAGGCACAAAATGAACAGCCTCTAAAACCTGACGGTCGAACCCTTGGCTGGTTTTGTGAATCACCACAAGCGCTTGATGACCCGTGCTGGTGACCGTCGGTGCCACCAAACGTCCCCCTGTGGCCAACTGATCCAACCAGGCTTGAGGCACGTTATCGCCGCCAGCGGCTGAGATGATGCCGGCATAAGGCGCGCCCTTTGGAAAGCCCAGCATGCCGTCACCAAAAATCAGATGCACATTGGGCAAACGAAACGGGAGCAGGTTCTTTTTGGCTTTTTCGTGCAAGCCGCGCAAACGTTCAATGCTGTATACCTCGGTTGCCACATGACTGAGCACGGCGGCTTGGTAACCACAGCCGGTGCCAATCTCCAAAATCCGGCCCAATTTGCCTTGAGCGTCTTGCCGTAACAACTCGATCATTCGGGCCACCACATTGGGTTTGGAGATGGTTTGTTCAAACCCAATCGGCAAACTGGTGTCCTCGTAGGCCTGTCCAGCCAGTGCTGATTCGACAAAACGGTGTCGCTCCACCCGACCCATGGCCTGCAAAACAAGCGCATCTTGAACACCTTGCGTTGCCAATTTGGCCACCATCTGAGCCCTGACGGCACTCGAATCCAAGCCCAAGCCCATCGAGACAGGCGGCGTGCGAAGGGTGGGCGTCGTGTGGGATGGCGAACCCTTGGCAGGCTGCAGTACCGACCTGCCCAAACCCGGCTTGGGCTTGGCACCTGAGTCATTCAAATTGGCAGGAAAACTGGGCCTGGGCTTCATTCGCCGTCCTGACGCCAAAACCGACTGCAGGTTTGACTCCAAGCTTGCAAGTGATCGTGCTCGGTCAAGTCAACCTTCAAAGGCGTGACCACCACATGCCCCTGGTCTGCAGCGTGAAAATCGGTGCCTGAGCTGTCATCCATGGCGGCGCCAGCTGCGCCAATCCAGTACATGGTCTGCCCCCTCGGATCAACTTGGGTGATGACCGGCTCAGCCGCATGACGGCGGCCCAAACGACAAACCTTGGGCGACTTGATCTGCGACTCTGGCAAATTGGGAATGTTCACATTCAACAACCAAGGGCGATTGCCGATCAGGTCTTGCTGGATCATTTGGTGAACCATCCGCTTGACCGTGCTGGCCGCGCCATCCAGGTGCGCCCAACCTTTATCGATTTGGGACACCGCGATGGCCGGAATGCCAAACAAAAATCCTTCCATGGCGGCACCGACCGTGCCCGAGTACAAAGTGTCATCGCCCATATTGGCGCCGTTGTTGATCCCGGAGATCACCAAATCCGGGCGATAACCCAACAAACCGGTCAATGCGATGTGCACACAATCGGCCGGCGTACCGTTGACATACCGAAAACCATTGTCTGCGCGGTGCACATACAAGGGTGTGTGAAGCGTCAGTGCATTCGACTTGGCGCTGTTGTTGTGCTCTGGAGCCACTACCTCAACCTCGGCAATGTCCTTGAGAGCGGCATACAGGGCCACGATGCCTTCGGCCCGAAAGCCATCATCGTTGGAAATCAGGATTTTCATGTTCAGTTTTTGTTGAATCGTCCATTGTAGGTTGACGACCCTGTAGACCCAACGGCCATCCAGAGAGACAACGATACGCGTCGGGTGGTCGCTAGCGAGACATGAATCGTCCGCCGGTGCTGCCTAAGATATCTGTTTGATTTGATTGAACCCATTTGGAGAGAAGTCATGCACGCTTGGCTTTGCGAGAACCCCACGGGCGTTGATGCCCTCACTTGGAAAGAACTGCCCACGCCCCTCCCCGGTCCGGGCCAAGTACTCATTCAGATTGAGGCGGCCAGCCTGAATTTCCCTGACCTGCTGATCGTGCAGAACAAGTACCAGATGAAGCCCGAATTGCCCTTTGTACCGGGCTCGGAATACGCAGGCACAGTGCAAGCCGTTGGCGAAGGCGTGACGCACATCAAAGTCGGCCAAACCGTGGCTTGCTTGTCGGGCACGGGCGGCTTTGGCACCCACACCCTCGCCCCTGCAAAGTTGTGCATGCCCTTGCCTGCTGGCTTTCCAGCCACCGATGGCGCAGCCTTCATCATGACTTACGCCACATCCCACCACGCCCTGGTGGACCGCGCCGCACTGAAGGCTGGTGAAACCGTCTTGGTATTGGGCGCAGCCGGAGGCGTCGGCACCGCCGCGATTCAGATTGCCAAGGCCATGGGCGCCAAAGTGATTGCTGCAGCCTCAACCGACGATAAATGCGCTTTGTGCACAACACTTGGCGCGGACGCCACGATCAACTACACCCGCGAAAATCTGCGTGAAGCCCTCAAGACTTTGACCGAAGGCAAGGGACCCGATGTGGTTTACGACCCGGTTGGAGGCGAATTGGCCGAACCTGCTTTCAGATCCATCGCTTGGCGAGGGCGTTATTTGGTGGTGGGTTTTGCCGGTGGCCCCATACCCTCGCTGCCCTTGAACCTGCCCTTGCTCAAGGGCGCATCCTTGGTAGGCGTCTTTTGGGGCGATTTTGCCAAACGCGAACCGCAAGCCAACGCGGCCATGATGGGTGAACTGGCTCAGTGGTACCGCCAAGGCAAAATCAAACCCGTGCTGGACCGTACACTGCCCATGAGCGAACTCAAAGCAGCTTACGCTTTGATGGGTTCGCGCAGCGTCAAAGGTAAATTGGTCATGGTCAATTGATGGGTGGGTCTGGCCCGATCAGAAAACAAAAAAGGAAGCCTAGCTTCCTTTTTTGTTTGAAAGACTATGTCAATCTTTCGGTGTTTGGAGCGGGAAACGAGGCTCGAACTCGCGACCTCAACCTTGGCAAGGTTGCGCTCTACCAACTGAGCTATTCCCGCGTATTTCAGATAAACCGGCATTGTAAGCTTCGTTTTCTGGAATGGCCAAATTGTAATGCAGTTTCAAGCTGAGTTGAAGGCTCGCCTGAAAAAATTGCATCAATGTTTCACAGCTTCGGATTTGGTCGTAGCCGGCACCGCAGTCAAAGCGGCTGCGGCCACTTCTTCATCGCTCAAAGGCACTGGTTTGGCTTCAAGAGCCACTTCCAAAACCTGATCGATCCACTTGACGGGCACGATCTCAAGACCATTTTTGACATTCCCAGGAATGTCTTGCAGATCCTTCACGTTGTCCTCTGGAATCAACACGGTCTTGATGCCCCCACGCAAAGCTGCGAGGAGCTTTTCTTTCAATCCACCAATGGCTGTGACTTCACCGCGCAACGTGATCTCACCGGTCATGGCCACATCGGCACGCACAGGAATACCTGTCATGGCAGACACCATGGCCGTGGTCATCGCAGCACCCGCACTCGGTCCATCTTTTGGTGTTGCACCATCGGGCACGTGGATGTGCAGGTCTTTCTTCTCAAAGATTTCATCTTTGATGCCCAAAAAGCGTGAGCGACTGCGCACCACGGTGCGGGCAGCTTCGACAGACTCTTTCATCACATCGCCCAGCGAACCGGTGCGGGTGATGACGCCTTTGCCGGGCATCAAGGCTGCCTCAATGGTCAACAAGTCTCCCCCCACCTCGGTCCAAGCCAAACCGACCACTTGACCCACTTGGCTTTTTTGCTCCGCGCGGCCGTAGGTGCACTTGCGAACACCCAAAAATTCGTTCAAGTTGTTCTCGTTGACCACCACCTGCGGGGACATTTGCTTGAGCAGCAGCGCTTTAACGACCTTGCGGCAAATTTTGCCCAGCTCGCGCTCAAGCGAGCGCACGCCGGCCTCACGTGTGTAGTAACGCACCACATCACGCACGGCAGCTTCTGTGACCTGCAACTCGGTTTCTTTCACGCCATTGTTGATCATTTGCTTGGGCAGCAAATACTTCATGGCGATGCTGGTTTTCTCGTCTTCGGTGTACCCGGACAAGCGAATCACTTCCATGCGATCCAACAAGGCCGAGGGAATGTTCATCGAGTTGGATGTAGCCACAAACATGACATCGCTCAGGTCAAAGTCAACCTCAACGTAATGGTCGCCAAAGGTGTGGTTTTGCTCCGGGTCTAGCACTTCCAACAAAGCGCTGGATGGATCACCCCGGAAATCCGTGCCCAGCTTGTCGATCTCGTCGAGCAAAAACAGTGGGTTCTTGGTGCCAACCTTGTTCAGGTTTTGCAGCACCTTGCCGGGCAATGCACCAATGTAGGTGCGGCGATGACCACGAATTTCGGCCTCGTCACGCATACCGCCCAACGCCATGCGCACGTATTTGCGGCCGGTGGCCTTGGCAATCGATTGACCTAAGGAGGTCTTGCCCACCCCGGGTGGCCCGACCAGGCACAGAATGGGTGCCTTGACTTTGTCCACACGCTGTTGCACCGCGAGGTATTCCAGAATGCGGTCTTTGACTTTATCCAAACCGAAATGGTCTTGATTGAGCACGTCTTCAGCGTTGGCCAGGTCGTGCTTGAGCTTGGTCTTTTTGCCCCAAGGTAAACCAATGAGCACATCCAGGTAATTGCGCACCACGGACGCTTCCGCCGACATGGGCGACATGAGTTTGAGCTTTTTGAGTTCGCCCTCGGCCTTTTTGCGGGCCTCAACCGACATCTTGGCAGCCTTGATCTTCTTTTCGATTTCTTCGATGTCCGCACCCTCTTCGCCATCGCCCAACTCTTTCTGGATGGCCTTGACCTGCTCGTTCAAGTAAAAGTCACGTTGGTTTTTTTCCATCTGGCGCTTGACTCGACCACGGATGCGCTTGTCCACATTCAGGATATCTACCTCGTGCTCCAACTGGGCAAACAGGTTTTCAAGGCGCAACTTGATATTGGCCAAATCAAGCACCTGTTGTTTGTTCTCCAGTTTGAGCGGCAAGTGGGCCGCAATGGTGTCTGCCAAACGGCCAGGGTCATCGATGCTGGAGATCGAAGTCAGGATCTCTGGAGGGATTTTTTTGTTGAGTTTGACGTACTGGTCAAACTGTTGCATCACGGCGCGGCGCAAGGCTTCGATTTCACTGCTGGCTTCCGATTGCTCAGTGACCGGGTCAACCGGGTTGACAGAGGCCACGAAATGAACCTCACCCTCCACGATCGACTTGACGAGCGCACGTTGCTGGCCTTCGACCAACACTTTCACGGTGCCGTCGGGCAGCTTCAGCATCTGCAGGATCGTGGAGACACAACCCACGTCGAACATGTCTTCAACGCTCGGTTCGTCCTTGGCGGCCGTCTTCTGGGCGACCAACATGATGCGGCGCTCGGCGGCCATCGCTGTCTCAAGCGCCTTGATGCTCTTTGGACGCCCCACAAACAAAGGAATCACCATGTGTGGGAACACCACCACATCGCGCAGAGGCAACATGGGCAGTTCGATCAGGGTGGGCGGCAAAGGTATGTGTCCAGACATGGTGTATCCCTCAGGTCAATTCAACTGCACATGGATGCTGCGCACGAGATTTCAACCCAAGAACTTGAAAGGGGATGAATCAGGGTGCTTCGCATGGAGGTCAAGCCTGTTTGGCCGACTCGCGGTAAACCAACAGTGGAGGTTTGTGGTCATCGATGACAGACTCGTCAACCACAACTTTCTCAACGTTGGCTTGGTTGGGCAATTCAAACATGGTGTCAATCAGGGCCTGCTCCATGATGGAACGCAAGCCACGGGCACCCGTCTTTCGGGCCAGGGCCTTGCGGGCCATGGCGGTGAGTGCATTGGGGCGTACTTCGAGCTCGACGCCCTCCATGGCCAAAAGTTTGGTGAACTGCTTGACGACCGCATTTTTGGGTTCAGTCAGAATTTGAACCAAGGCATCTTCGCTGAGTTCGGCCAAAGTAGCCACCACCGGCAAACGGCCTACCAACTCCGGAATCAAGCCGAACTTGATCAAGTCTTCTGGCTCGACTTCGTTGAAAACGTCGGTCAGCGAGCGTTGCTTCTTGCTCTTGACCGCCGCGCCAAAGCCAATGCCGCCCGATTCGGTGCGGTTTTCAATGACCTTTTCGAGGCCGGCGAACGCACCGCCGCAGATGAACAGGATGTTGGTCGTGTCGATCTGCAAAAAGTCTTGATTGGGGTGCTTACGCCCGCCTTGCGGAGGCACGCTGGCCATGGTGCCTTCGACCAGCTTAAGCAATGCCTGCTGCACACCCTCGCCCGACACGTCGCGGGTGATGGAGGGGTTGTCGGATTTGCGGGTGATCTTGTCGATTTCGTCGATGTAGACAATGCCGCGTTGCGCCCGCTCCACGTCGTAATTGCAAGTTTGCAGCAACTTGGCCACGATGTTTTCCACGTCCTCGCCCACATAACCGGCTTCTGTCAAGGTGGTTGCGTCGGCCATCACAAAAGGGACGTCCAGCATGCGGGCCATGGTTTGGGCCAGTAAGGTCTTGCCCGAGCCGGTGGGGCCGATCAGCAAGATGTTGCTTTTGGCCAGCTCCACTTCGTCCTTCTTGGCGCCCTCTTTGTGCTTGAGTCGTTTGTAGTGGTTGTACACCGCTACCGCCAGGCTGCGTTTGGCTTTTTCTTGACCAATCACGTAGTTGTCGAGGTTGGTCTTGATGTCCAACGGGGTGGGCAAGCCTTCTTTGGCACCTGCTGCCACCGTGGTAGTGGCCAATTCATCGCGCACGATGTCGTTGCACAAATCAATGCACTCGTCACAAATAAAAACCGATGGTCCTGCGATCAACTTTTTGACTTCGTGCTGGCTTTTGCCGCAAAAAGAGCAGAACAAGTTTTTTTCAGAGCTGGCGCCTTTTTTATCGGCCATAGATTTCGCCTCGGAATCCGGAATTCGTCAATGATAACGAAAGAAAAACGGCGCTCACCCTTTCAGGGCAAACGCCGTCAGCATGGGTGCCGGTTGACCCGGCCATCCTCAAGCGCGTTTGGAAATGACTTCGTCGATCAAACCGTACTCTTTGGACTCGGTGGCGGACAGGTAATAGTCACGCTCGGTGTCGAGTTCGATCTTCTCCAGCGGCTGGCCAGTGTTCTCGGACAGGATGCGGTTCAAATGGGCGCGGGTCTTGACGATCTCACGGGCCGCAATTTCGATTTCGGTGGCCTGACCACGCGCACCGCCCAAAGGCTGGTGAATCATGATCTTGGAGTTGGGTAAGGAAAAACGCTTGCCCTTGGCACCAGAAGACAACAAAAACGCACCCATGCTGGCAGCCATGCCGTTACACAATGTGGAAACGTCGGGCTTGATGAAATTCATGGTGTCGTAAATCGCCATCCCCGCGCTCACCGAGCCACCAGGGGAGTTGATGTACAGCGAAATGTCCTTTTCAGGGTTTTCGCTCTCCAAAAACAACAACTGGGCCACGATCAGATTGGCCATGTGGTCATTGACCTCGCCCACCAAAAAGATCACGCGCTCTTTGAGCAAACGCGAATAGATGTCGTAGGCGCGTTCGCCTCGACCCGACTGCTCGATGACCATGGGGACCATGCCCAAGCTTGTGATGTCCAGTGCGCTCATCATTTCTCCAAAAATATGAATGTGACTTTAACCCGATATTTCAAGCCCACCAATGAGATGGGGCTTGTCAGCCGAACTGCAAGCACGGCACAAGCCCCATTTTCAAGGGAATCAGAAAAAGATCAGCCTTGTTGACCCATCAGCTCTTCGAAAGAGATGGCTTTTTCAACCACTTTGGCTTGGGCCAAAACAAAGTCGGACACGTTGCTTTCGATCACCACGGCTTCGACTTCGGCCATGCGTTGGTTGTCGCTGTTGTACCAACGCACCACGTCATCAGGACGCTCATAGCTGGAAGCGAGCTCCAAAATATGCGCTTGGATCTGATCGGGCTTGGCGTGCAAAGTGTTGCCACGCACCACCTCAGCCACCACAAGACCCAAACGCACACGCTGCTCGGCTTGGGGGCGGAAAATGTCATCTGGAATCGGTGCCTTGTCGGCGTCTTTGACACCGCGCTGTTTCAAATCAGCACGAGCACCCTCTTTGAGTCGCTCAATTTCGCTTTGCACGATCGACTGTGGCAAGTCCAGCTCGGCCTTGGCGACCAAAGCGTCCATGGCGGCTTGCTTGTTACGGGCCAGCAAGCGGAACTTGACTTCGCGCTCGAGGTTTTTACGGATGTCAGCGCGCAGGCCTTCGACGGAAGCATCGGCGATGCCCAAAGACTTGGCCAAGGCTTCGTTGACTTCGGGCAGGTGAGCAGCTTCGATTTTCTTCACCGTCACCAAGAAGTCGGCTGTTTTGCCCGCCACGTCTTGACCGTGGTAGTCGGCTGGAAAAGCCAATGGGAAAGTTTTGCTTTCGCCGGACTTCATGCCGCGCACGGCGTCTTCAAATTCCTTGAGCATCTGGCCGTCACCCAAAATGAACTGGAAGTCTTCGGCTTTGCCACCAGAGAACACTTCACCATCGATCTTGCCTTCGAAGTCGATGGTGGCGCGGTCGCCGACTTGCGTTGCTGCATCTTGGGCGCGCTGGGCAAAGGTACGACGCTGCTTGCGCAAGATGTCCACGGTCTTGTCAATGGCGGCGTCAGAAACTTCGGCGGTCAATTTTTCGACTTGGGTGTCGACCAAGTTGCCGAGTTTGACTTCTGGATAGACCTCGAAGATGGCCTCGAAATTCAGCTCGCCTTCTGGTGCACCCTCTTTTTCAGAGATGCGGGGCTGACCTGCCACGCGCAGTTGGGCTTCGTTGGCGGCCACGGCAAAAGCCTCACCCACTTTGTCGTTCAGAACTTCGTACTGAACCGAGTAACCATAACGCTGAGTCACCACATTCATGGGGACTTTACCGGGACGGAAACCGTCCATCTTGACCGTTCGGGCCATTTTCTTCAAACGTGCATCCACTTCAGACTGGATGGCCGTTACAGGCACAGTCAGGGTGATCTTGCGTTCGAGCTTTTCCAGGGTTTCAACAGTCACAGTCATCATCGTTCTCGGTTAATAGAATGTCTCTCAGGCCTCAGGGTTGAACCCATGGCCACCAGTCGGTTGGTGCGCGGGGCGGGACTCGAACCCGCACAGTGTTGCCACCGTCAGGACCTAAACCTGGTGCGTCTACCAATTTCGCCACCCGCGCATGTCCAAACAAAAAGGGCGTCAGGCCAACTTGAGGCTGTTTAAGCCTTTAATTCGCCTCACCGCCCGCTTGAAATCGGTCAACTTTATATTTTAGCCGCTTCAATGGGCCCAAATCAGACCCGGGCTTGATTTGGGCGCTCAATTCGGAACCACGCTGCGTACATGGCTGGCAGCGCCAGCAGTGTCAAGGCAGTGGCCACCACCAAGCCACCCATGATGGCCACCGCCATCGGCCCCCAGAAAATGCTGCGGGACAGCGGAATCATGGCCAGCACAGCTGCAGCGGCCGTGAGCACAATGGGACGCAAGCGCCGGACCGCCGACTCGACAACCGCCTGCCAAGGTGCCATTCCTGCAGCCCGGTCTTGCTCAATCTGGTCGATCAAGATGACCGAATTGCGCTGGATCATGCCCATGAGCGCGATAACCCCCAGCAAAGCCACAAACCCAAACGGTCGATCCAGCACGAGCAATGCCCCCGCCACACCCGCCATGCCCAGTGGGCCAGTCAAAAACACCAGCATCGCCCGGCTAAAGCTTTGCAGCTGAAGCATCAGCAAGGTGAAGGTGATGAACAACATGACCGGCACACCCGCTGCGATGGACGCCGAGCCCTTGGCACTTTCCTCCACCGCACCAGCCACCTCAATGCGGTAGCCAATTAAGCCTTGGCTTTGCCAAGTGGCTTCTGTCTTCTTCAAATCCGGCAGCAGCTGTGCAGTGACCGTTGCGCCTTGCAGGCCCTCAGCAATGTCGGCCTGCACGGTGATGGCAAACTGCCGTCCCTCGCGCCACATCACGCCCGGCTCCCAGGCCAAGACTGGCGTGGCAATTTGCAGCAAGGGAATGAAACGCCCCGAAGCCGTTGGTACATAAGCCTGGCCCAAGTCTGACAAGGCATCACGCTCGGCCAAGGGCTGGCGCAGCACGATCTCAATCAGCTTGTCGCCTTCGCGGTACTGGCCCACGGGGCTGCCCGACAGCAAGGTGCGTGATGCCTGCGCGATGGACTGGCTGCTCACGCCCAAGGCGCGGGCCTTGGCCTGATCCACCTCTAGGCGCACCGACTTGACCGACTCGTTCCAGTTGTCGTTCACGCCGCGGGTGTTGGGGTTCAGGCGCATCTGGGTCTTGATCTCGTCAGCCTTGATGCGCAAGACCTTGGGGTCTGGGCCAACCACCCGAAACTGGACCGGATAAGGTACGGGCGGGCCGTTGGGCAGCAATTTCACACGCCCGCGCACCTCAGGAAACTCTTGCGCCAGCAAGGCAGGCAACTTGGCCCGCAGCACCTCGCGGGTCATCAAGTCGGTGGGCTGCACGATCAGTTGCGACACATTGGTCTGTGGAAACACCTGGTCCAGCGGCAAATAAAAGCGCGGCACACCCGAGCCGACCCAAGCCGTGACCGATTTGACGCCCTCTTCCTGAGCCAAGCGCTGCTCCACGCGGCGCGTGATGTCCTCACTGGCTTTGACGGGCGAGCCCTCGGGCAGCCACAGGTCCACCATGATCTCGGGACGGCTGGAATCCGGGAAGAACTGCTGCTGCACCTTGCCCATGCCCACCATGCCCAGCGCAAACAAAGCGATCGTGATGCCAATCGTCTTCCAGCGGTGGGTCACGCACCAGGTCACCCAGGCGCGAAAGTGCCTGTAAAACGGGGTGTTGAACATCTCGGCCGAATCCAGGTGCTCCGCCGACACGGCGTGCGCAGGCGGCTTGAGCAACCAGGCCCCCAAATAAGGCACAAAGTAAACCGAAGCCACCCAACTGACCAAGAGCGCCACCACCGTGACCGCAAAAATCGCAAAGGTGTACTCGCCCGTCATCGACTTGGCCATGCCAATCGGCAAGAACCCGGCAGCGGTGATCAAGGTGCCCGTCAACATGGGCATGGCCGTGAGCTCGTAGGCAAAGGTCGCCGCCCGCAGCTTGTCGTAGCCCTCTTCCATCTTGCGCACCATCATCTCCACCGCAATGATGGCGTCGTCCACCAGCAAGCCCAATGCAATGATGAGCGAACCCAGCGAGATCTTGTGCAGGCCAATGCCCAAGTAATGCATGGCCAAAAAGGTCACCGCCAACACCAGCGGAATCGTGATGCCCACCACCAGACCGGGGCGCATGTCCAGCGTCCAACGCCGCCACAACGGGTTTTGGCCCGGGCGTTTGTGCAGGCCCAATGCCAAAAAACTCACCGCCAACACAATCACCACCGCCTCGATCAGCACCTTGATGAACTCATTGACCGAAGTGGCCACAGCGCTGGGTTGGTCCTGCACCTGCGTCAGCGTCATGCCAGCAGGCAAGCTGGCCTGCGTCGCCGCGATCGCCACGCGTAAGGATTTGCCCAAGGCGATGATGTCGCCGCCCTTGGCCATCGACACACCCAGCGCAATCACCTCCTGGCGATCGTGGCGCACTTTCACGCTGGCCGGGTCGGCATAGCCGCGGGTCACTGTGGCGATGTCAGACAAGCGGATTTGAGCCCCTGATGCACCGCGAATCGGCATTTCCCGCAAGGCCTCCAGGCTCAGAAACTGGCCGCCCACGCGCACCTGCACCACATCGGCGGGCGACTGGATGCTGCCGGCCGACTCCACCGCATTTTGTTGGCTCAACTGGGCCAGCACAGCCCCCATGTCCAGACCCATTTGCGCCAAACGCGTTTGCGAAACTTCCACAAACACCTTTTCGTCCTGCACACCGAACAACTCCACCTTGGCCACATCGGGCACGCGAAGCAGTTGCTGACGCAAGCTGTCGGCTTGGGTTTTGATCTCGGCGGGCGTGAAACCTTGCCCACCCAGCGCGTAAATCACGCCGAACACATCGCCAAACTCGTCGTTGAAAAACGGCCCGATCACGCCAGGCGGCAAACTGCCACGCATGTCGCCGATTTTCTTGCGCACGGTGTACCAAATCTGCGGTACCGCCCCGGGGTCCGAGTTGTCTTTGATCTGAAAAATGATCTGCGCCTCACCCGGCTTGGAGTAACTGCGGATCTTGTCGGCAAAGGGTACCTCTTGCAGCGTGCGCTCGATCTTGTCGGTCACCTGCTCGGCCACTTGCTCTGCCGTGGCCCCAGGCCAATAGGCCCGCACCACCATGGCGCGGAAGGTAAAGGGCGGATCTTCGTCTTGACCCAATTGAAAATAGGACGCCGCGCCCAGCACCATCAGCACCACCATCAGGTAGCGGGTCAGGGCCGGATGCTCGAGCGCCCAGCGCGAGAGGTTGAAACGGGTGTTGTCGGTGCTGCTCATGGGATCACCGTGCTGGCGCACCCGATGCTGCTGGGGCCATGTTTGGCACTGCGCCATAAACGGTGACTTTTTGCCCTGGGGACAACACGTGCACGCCCGCACTCACCACCTTTTGCCCCGATGTCAGACCCGACAGGACAGCCACATCGTTCCCGTTCACGGGGCCCAAATGCACCGTTTGGCTGTTGACCGTCATGGTGGCTTCATCCAGAACCCACACCGCCGTGCCTTGCGCGTCTTGGCGCAGCGCGCTGGTCGGCAACTGAATGGCCTTGGTCGCTGACCCCGGCAAACCCGCTGTTCTGACATTGAGCGAAGCCCCCAATGGCAAATGAGCCCCTGCATCGAGCGCCAACTTGACCAAGTAGGTGCGTGTGACCGGATCGGCCATGGCGGCCAACTCTCTGACCTTGCCCTGCACGCTTTGCCCCGTAGTGAGGACCGTGGCCTGCATGACTTGACCCGTCTTGAGCCCCATGATGGCCGATTCGGACACGGCAAACACCGCATCGCGCGGGCCATCGTGTGCCAAGCGCAGCACTGGCTGACCGGCTGCCACGACCTGTCCCACCTCGGCCTCAACGGCGGTGACCACCCCTGCGTGGCTCGCCGTCAAACGGGCGTAACCCGCTTGGTTGCCTTGCGCTTGCGCCTGGGCTTTGGCCTGATTCAAGGCCGCATCGGCCGCCTTCAGGCTGGCCTCGCGCCGCTCCAATTCGGCACCGCTGATGAAGTTTTGCGCTTTCAGCGCCTCAAAACGCTTGAATTCAGCCGCCGCCAGATCGCGCTGGCTTTGCGCAGCACTCACTTGGGCTTGGGCCGCTTGTGCGGCCAGCTGAAAATCTTGTGCATCCAGCAAAGCCAACAACTGGCCAGCGACCACCCGCTGCCCCGGCTCGGCGGGCCTTTGCACCAATTTACCGCCCACACGAAATCCCAACCGCGACTCCACCCGCGCCCGCACCTCGGCCGAGTACACGCCTTCTGCGGTCAAGTCACTGCTGGCCACGGTGATCAACTTG
This sequence comes from Limnohabitans sp., assembly GCF_040400975.1. Lineage (GTDB taxonomy): Bacteria > Pseudomonadota > Gammaproteobacteria > Burkholderiales > Burkholderiaceae_C > Limnohabitans_A. The sequence continues at coordinate 20,423 of NZ_JBBAPF010000030.1, forward strand.
ACCGAGCGCAAAGGCTCCTGTGGAGCATCTGGCTTTGAGCATCCCACCAAAGTCGTCAAAAAAATGGGGATTGAGCACCAAAAAAATACCCGCCCGGGGGCGAGTGAATTCAAAAAAGGCATGAGAAATCCAGAAATCAATAATGACCAACTGGTTAGTAATCTATTCAAACCGGGTTCTCCTGTCAAGCGACAATAGCCATTAACCATGACAACAGCCCCCCCATTCAGACGACAGACTGGCCCTGGATTGAACCGGCAACAACGCCTGCTGCTCAGCCGTGTCTCTCGCTCGTTTGATTTGTCCATCCGGCTTTTGCCCAAAGCACTGCAGGCACCTGTGGCCATCGGCTACCTGCTGGCCCGCGCCACCGACACCGTGACCGACACCAGCGCCCTGCCCTTGGCCGAGCGTCAAGCGCTGCTCGACCTGATGAAAGAAGCCATCCACACCCCAACGGATGGCAGCGAGCAACATCTTCAGCTACAAATCCACGGCTTGACCCAGGCCTTTGCTGCGCAACAAAGCCATCCGCATGAACGCGCTTTGATGCTGGCTCTGCCCGAGTGCTTGGCTTTACTGCACACCCTCTCTGAAGCCGACCTCGCCAGCGTGCGCAACGTGCTGGGCCACATCACGCAGGGGCAACAGCAAGACATGACTTTGTTTGGCCGTGGCCCTGACCAGCTCGTGGCCTTGCAAACCGAAACAGACTTGGACCGTTACACCTGGCTGGTGGCCGGATGCGTGGGCGAGTTTTGGACCGAGTTGTGCGGCCGCCACCTGCCCGGCTATGCGCTGTTGCCCCAAGACGAGATGGTGCACATCGGCCGCCAATACGGCATGGGCTTACAACGCTTGAACATCATTCGTGATATGGGCGCCGACTTGGCAGACGGCCGCTGCTACTGGCCGCAAGAGACTTTGGCGCAAGCGGGTCTGACACCCGAATGGCTGGCCCAAGCCTCAAAAACAAGAGCAGAGCCGCACAATTGGCACCACCTGGAAACCCTCGCCCCGATTTATACCCAATGGCTGGACCAAACGCAGGCTCAGTTGGCCTGTGGCATGCGTTACGCCCTGGCGCTCCAGCCTTGGCGTCTGCGCCTGGCCAGCGCCCTGCCTGCCTTGATCGGTGCGCGCACCGTGTCACTGCTGCGCCAGGCCGGTCCAGCGGCCCTGACCCAACGCGTCAAAATGCCGCGCCACGAACTGCGCGCCCTGCTCTGGCGCATCGCCTTGGGCCTCGGGTCTGCTGCCGTTCTGGAAAGAGAATTTCGCAAACTGTCTGGTGAGCCCCTGAGGTGATCTGGCGCTTTGGATGCGAGAATCCCAGCCCATGAGCCCGCAAGACTACGTCCAGCAAAAAGCCGCCGCCTCGGGCAGCAGTTTTTATTACGCATTTTTGTTTTTACCCCCTGAGCGGCGTGCGGCCATCACTGCCTTTTACGCCTTTTGCCGCGAAGTGGACGACGTGGTCGACGAGATCAAAGACCCTGGCGTGGCCGCCACCAAACTCGCCTGGTGGCAAAAAGAAGTGCTGCAAGCCTACACAGGTCAGCCCAGCCACCCTGTGATGCACGCCCTCATGCCCCTGGCCCCCGCCTTCGGCATCGAGAGCCGCCACCTGATGGCCGTGATCGACGGCTGCCAGATGGACCTGAACCAAACCCGCTACCTCGACTTTGCGGGCCTGACAACTTACTGCCACTTGGTGGCTGGCGTGGTCGGCGAAGTCGCTGCCCGCATCTTTGGCCAGACCGACGAGGCCACCACACAATATGCGCACAAGCTGGGCCTGGCTTTTCAGATGACCAACATCATCCGCGACGTGGGCGAAGACGCCATGCGCGGACGCATCTACCTGCCGCTGGACGAGCAGCAACGCTTTGGCGTCAAAGCGCAAGACCTGATGCAGCGCGATTATTCAGACCGTTTCACCGCGCTGATGAAGTTCCAGACCGACCGCGCCCATGCCCTTTACGACGAAGCCCTGGCCTTGCTGCCTGCGGCCGACCGCCGCACCCAAAAGCCGGGCCTGATGATGGCCAGCATTTATCGCACCTTGCTGCTCGAAATCGAGGCCTCGGGCTTTCAGGTGCTGCACCAACGCATCGCCCTCACGCCACTGCGCAAATTGTGGCTGGCGTGGAAGATGCAGGCTCTGGGTCGGTTTTGAACTGCTTCCATCTACGCCAAAGAACTTCACGTTACTTGAGCATCAAAAAGGCGCATCCCCTCAGACACGTTAAATCAGCGACTCATTTCATCCCCCGCGCTTGTGCCTGCTCGGGCCGGTCAACACACAACTTGAGCCAAGCCGACACGGCCGGGTATTGCGCCAGCATCGCAGCCGCCGGGCGCAACCAGCTGACCACACTGGCCACGCAGACGTCGGCCACAGTGAACCGGTTGGCGGCCAAATATGCCTCGCCTTGGGCGTTCTGAGCTTGTAGGTGTTTTTCCAGCACGGCCAAAGGCACTTTCAGGCGGCTTTCGGCTTGCTCCGCCAACTCGGGCTTGCGCTGGTCGGCGGGCATGGCCATGCGGTGCATCAGCACGGTGAGCGCGTCTTTTTCCAACTCTGAAACGGCCCAAAAGCTCCAGCGCAGGGCTTCGGCTTCTTCGCGGGGTGTGGCGGGCGCGATCGACTGGCCATCGGCCCTGCCGTGCACGCGGGCAATGTAGAGGGCGCAAGCCATGCTTTCCCAGACCGTCACTGCGCCCTCTGGCCGCTCGTCCACCACCACCGGGATGTGGCCATTGGGGTTGAGCGCCAAAAACTCGGGGGTGCGGGTCGCCCCACCCGCATAGGGCGTGGCAATGTGTTCGAATGGCACGCCCAACTCCAAGGCGGTCCAAAGGGGTCGTGCAGCGCGGGAAGCGCCGATGCCGTAGATCTTCAAAGTCATGTCGGTTTCCTCAGGGTTTGTATTCGGGCCAGCAGGCACACAGCTGGTGCAAGTCTCGCACGGTCAAGTGCGGTCGGGTGTCACCATGGGTCCAGTCGTGGCCTTCGCGGTTGAGCCAAGCCACTTGCATGCCTGCGGCCAATGCGCCCACACCGTCGGCGTGCGCGTCGTCGCCAATGTGCAGCACCTCGTGGGGCTGCACGCCAGCGGCAGCAGCACCGGCTTCAAAAATGCGCACGTCTGGCTTGGCTACACCCAACGACTGGGCACTCACACTGGCGTGAAAGTGCTGGCCAATGCCCACCCGGTGCACGTCGGCATTGCCGTTCGACAGCGCCACCACCGGCATGCGCTGGCTCCAAAATGCCAGCGCAGGCAGGGCATCGTCAAACAGATCCACCCGCTGGCGCTCGGCAAAAAACACCTCAAACGCAGGTTCAGCCAGATGCTCAGGGTCACCCGCTTGCAGCAGCAAAGCGCGAATGGACTGCAGGCGCAAAAACGACAAGTCATGCGCTCGGTCCAAATGTCGCGCATTGATTTCGACGCGAATGGCTTTTTTAAGTTCAGCATCCGCCGACAAGACCGCAGTTCTTGGCGCATGCGCAGCCAACCAGGCTTGCAATGCGGTTTCTGCACGACCAATCGTGGGCCAAACGGGCCACAGCGTGTCGTCGAGATCGAGGGTAATGGCTCTGATTTGGGTAATGTCAATCATGGTGGTGGGAGAATACCGCATGGCATTTCAACAAGAACCCTCCTTTCACCACGGACAAGCCGCCCGCACGGCTGTTTTGTATTGCAACCTGGGCACCCCCAGCGCCCCAACAGCACCCGCTCTGCGCAAGTACCTGGCCGAATTTCTGGGCGACAGCCGCGTGGTCGAGATCCCTAAACCCGTCTGGTGGTTGATCCTGCACGGCATCATCTTGCGCGTGCGCCCAGCCAAATCGGCTGCGAAATATGCCAGCATCTGGACCGAGCAAGGCTCGCCCCTCAAAGCTTTCACAGAACAACAAGCCCAGTCCCTGGGCACCGCGCTGCAAGAACGCGGCCACCATGTGGCGGTTCGCTATGCCATGCGCTATGGTCAGCCCTCCATTCCCGCGCAGCTCGATGCCCTCAAAGCCGAAGGCGTGCAACGCGTGCTGATTGTGCCCGCCTACCCGCAGTACAGCGGCACCACCACGGCCAGCGTGTTCGACGCGGTCTACCGCTGGGGCCTGAAAACACGGCTCATCCCGGAGATGCGCTTTGTCAACCGTTACCACGACGACCCGCGCTATATCGCAGCGCTGGCGCAAACGGTGCGTGCTCATTGGGCGACCCACGGCCAAGCCGAAAAACTGGTCATGAGCTTTCACGGCGTGCCTGAACGAACCTTGCAGCTTGGCGACCCTTACCACTGCGAATGCATGAAAACTGGCCGCCTGTTGGCAGAGGCTCTGGGCCTGACCAAAGACCAATACAAGCTGACTTTCCAGTCTCGCTTCGGCAAGGCTAAATGGCTAGAACCCTATACCGAGCCCAGCTTGGTGGCCATGGCTCAGCAAGGCGTGAAAAAAGTCGATGTGATCTGCCCGGGTTTCACCAGCGACTGCCTGGAAACGCTGGAAGAAATCCAGCAGGAAGCTCAAGAAGCGTTTTTGCATGCTGGCGGAGAAGGCTTCCGCTACATCCCCTGCCTGAACAACGAGGCCCAGTGGATCGAGGCGCTGGCCGACATCAGTCTCGGCCACATGCAAGCGTGGGATTTGTCTGCGCCCGATGAAAAAGCCTTGGCCGCCAGCAGAGAGAGGGCTTTGGCTCACGGCTCCAAGGTTTGATCGCCGGCCATGAGGCAGGCTGACCCCGCACGAATCTAAATCACATGCTCATCTGGTCTGCCTGAACGAAAAAAAGCCGGTCAGGCTGGTACTTTCCCAAGGCACCTGAGCCCCATTTGTTTCGCGGGTCACATTTCTCCTGACTTCCTTGAAGACTTCCTCAATTGGCAGTCCGGGTTGTTGAATCGCTTTCAAGAGGTTTCTTGTAAATGGGCTGTTACGCTCCCCTTTACTTCCATCCGCAGCGACCTTGCCCGGCGCTGTGGAGTAAGAAAGGAAGGTGCCTGCCGGTGCATCCATGCGACCAAGTCCACGGTTCAGGCTTCTAGAGCCAATCAGGTTGTTATTGCGGCAAGCATCCAGGATCACGATGTTGACCCGTTCTGCGTTGTTGGACTTGATCATCTCCAACATCTCAAGCCACGCAGCAGCGTCGTAGGCTTGATCGGCCAACTCGTATTCAAACTTGAGGTCGGCATTGACCGGGATCATGTAATTTCTGTTTTTAGACTCGATAGCATGCCCGGCAAAGTAGATGAGAGCGACATCTGCGTTGGTCAGTTGATCTGCAAACCGACGTGTAGCTTCCCGCATTTGGCCGAGGGAAGCATTGCGTAAAAACGTTGTTTGAAATCCGAACCGTTTCAGGGCTTGATCAATATCGGTCGCATCGTTGACTGGCATTCCCCCAAATCTCTAGACACTTTTCATAGCGCAGTTTGACGCTGCCGCTCGAACTCATCGGGACTGAGTTGATCGAGATGCTTATGGCGTAGAACTCTATTGTAGAAACCCTCGATGTAATCGAAGATGTCTAACTTGGCCTCAGCTCTTGTGCTGTAAATCCGCTTCTTGATTTGTTCGCTCTTCAAGTTACTGAAGAACGACTCAGCCACCGTGTTATCCCAGGGCGGATTCAAATCTGAAGTGCAACACCTGATCCGTTAAGGTCAGCCGATGCA
>NZ_JBBAPF010000031.1:0-24440 GCF_040400975.1 Limnohabitans sp.
ACAAGATGGTCTTGCCCGGCAAGCTGCGCACCGCCTACAGGTTGGAGCGGCAGCCCCAAGGCTACGCCCTGCAGGCGCAGGCCGCGTCATCGGCCAGCATGCTGCGCCAGCGTTTACGCATCGCACCAGAACAATTGGGCCACCTGACGTTTGACTGGCGGGTGGAACGGCTCATTGCCGGCGCCGACATGGTGCAGCGCGAAACCGAAGACTCGCCCGTGCGCCTGATTTTGGTGTTCGAGGGCGACCGCCAGCGCTTCAGCCCCAAAAATGCCATGCTCAGCGAGCTCACCCACAGCCTGACGGGCGAGCCCATGCCCTATGCCACCTTGATGTATGTGTGGTGCAACCAGTGCCCGCCCGAGTCGGTGATCGTCAACCCCCGCACCGACCGCATCCGCAAACTGGCGGTCGAATCGGGCCCCGGACGTGTGGGCACATGGTTGAGCTACACGCGCGATATTCGGGCCGACTTTGAAAAAGCCTTTGGCGAAGCCCCCGGCGCCCTGCTGGGGGTGGGCCTGATGACCGACACCGACAATACCCGCAGCACCACGCGGGCTTGGTACGGCAAGGTGCACCTCGACTGAATGCACCAGTCCGGTGCGCGACAGGCACTTTGGGGGATTTCCCTCTGTCTGCAACGGAAATAGATGTTGCACACTTGCCGGTCACACAACTGTAACGACCGAGGTGATTGCATGAAGAAAATAGCGCCCCCCCAATGGCTGTCTGGTGTCCTGACCACTTCTTTGGTCTTGGCCGGTTTGGCCTCTGCCGGCATGGTTCAGGCCAAGCCCTTCAAGTGGACCAGCGCCAGCGACATCCCCACGCTGGACATCCATTCGCAAAACAACGCCTTGGGCAACGGGGTGCACGCCGCCATTTTTGACTCGCTGCTTTACTACAACAGCAAAACCTTCAAGATCGAGCCGCGTTTGGCCACATCCTGGCGCGAAGTCACGCCCACACAGCACCGTTTTAACCTGCGCAAAGGCGTCAAGTTCAGCGACGGCACCGATTTGACGGCCGATGACGTGGTTTTTTCTTTGGAACGCGCCCGCGCCAAAACCTCCAACTTCAACATCTACGCCCAAGGCATCAGCCGTGTGGTCAAGGTCGATGCCCACACGGTCGACGTGATGTTGAGCGGCCCCAACCCGGTGCTGATCAACCAGATGACCGAGCTGCGCATCATGAGCCGGGCTTGGGCCGAGAAGAACAAATCCATGGAGCCCAAGGACAGCCGCTCCAAGGAAGAGAACTTTGCCCACCGCAACGCCATGGGCAGCGGCCCCTTCATGGTCAAGGAATGGCAGCCTGACCAAAAGCTGGTGCTGGTGAAAAACCCACTGTGGTGGGGCTGGGCCAGTGTGCCGACGAACGTGACCGAAATCATCTACACCCCCATCAAGAACGAAGCCACCCGCGCCGCGGCTTTGCTGTCGGGTGAAATTGACTTCATCTTGGACCCCAGCCCGCAAGACTTGGGCCGCATGCGCAACAACGCCAACCTGAAGGTGGTGGACGGCATCGAAAACCGCACCATCTTCTTGGGCATGGACCAGCACCGCGAAGAATTGCCGGGCTCCAACGTCAAGGGCAAAAACCCGCTCAAGGATGTGAAGGTGCGCAAGGCGCTGTACCAGGCCATCGACATCGACACCATCCACCGCGTCACCATGCGTGGCCTGTCGCAAAACACAGGCGCCTTGGTGGCGCCCCAAGTCAACGGCTGGACACAAGGCGTGAACACCCGTTTCCCTTATTCACTCGACGCCTCCAAAAAGCTGCTGACCGAAGCCGGTTATCCCAACGGCTTTGAGGTGGACTTTGCCTGCCCCAACAACCGCTACATCAACGACGAAGAGATCTGCCAGGCCATCACCGCCATGTGGGCCAAAGTGGGCGTGCGTGCCAAGCTGCGCACCTTGCCTCTGGTGACTTACTTCCCCATGATCCAGCGCTACGAAGCCAGCATTTACATGCTGGGCTGGGGCGTGCCGACCTTTGATGCCCTGTACAGCCTTCAGTCGCTCACACGCAGTGTGGGCACGGGCGGTGACGGCAACTACAACGTAGGCCGTTACAGCAATGCCCGCATGGACTACGTGGTGGACCGCGCCAAGACCGAGACCGATCTGCCGGTGCGCAACCGTTTGCTGACCGAAGGTCTGCAGTTGTCCAACGACACGGTCTCGCACATCCCGCTGCACAACCAAGTGATTCCTTGGGCCATGAAGAAAAACGTGGAAGTGGTGCACCGCCCTGACAACCGTCTGGATTGGACGCTGATCAAGGTCAACTGATGCTCGCTTTCATCTTGCAGCGGCTGATCCAGGCCGTGGTCGTCATGGTCACGGTGGCCTTCATCGCGTTTTTGTTGTTCCAGTATGTGGGCGACCCGGTGGTGTTTTTGCTGGGTCAGGACGCGACCAAGGAGCAAATCGACGAGATGCGCAGCGCTCTGGGTCTGGACCAAGCTTTCTTTGTGCAGTTTGGCCACTTCTTGGTCAACGCGGTGCAAGGCGAGTTTGGTCTGAGCCTGCGCCAAGGTGCTAAGGTCTCGCGCCTGATCGCTGAGCGCCTGCCCGCCACGCTGGAACTGGCCTTGGTGGCCGCCTCCTTGGCGCTGCTCATCGGTATCCCCATGGGGGTGTATGCGGCCTTGCGCCGGGGCACCTGGGCCAGTCAACTCCTCATGACGGTGTCGCTGCTCGGGGTGTCGCTGCCCACCTTTTTGATCGGTATTTTGTTGATCTTGGTGTTCGCGGTCATGCTCGGTTGGTTCCCCAGCTTTGGGCGGGGCGAGGTGGTGCAAATGGGGGGGTGGTCCAGCGGGCTGATGACCGCCAAGGGCTGGCACCACATCGTGCTGCCCGCCGTCACACTGGCGATTTTTCAGCTCACGCTGATCATGCGTTTGGTGCGGGCCGAAATGCTCGAGGTGCTGCGCACCGACTACATCAAGTTTGCCCGTGCACGGGGCCTGTCTAACCGGGCCATCCACTTTGGCCATGCCCTTAAAAACACGCTGGTGCCGGTACTCACCATCACCGGCTTGCAGTTGGGCGGCTTGATCGCGTTTGCCATCATCACCGAGACGGTGTTCCAGTGGCCCGGCATGGGCTTGCTGTTCATCCAGGCGGTCACGTTTGCCGACATCCCGGTCATGGCGGCTTATTTGTGCCTGATTGCGCTGATCTTTGTGGTCATCAACCTGATCGTGGATTTGCTCTACTTTGTGGTCGACCCGCGCCTGCGCGTGGGCAAGCCCGGAGGCCACTGAGCATGGGCGCTTCTTTGCAATCGGTGTTGGGGCGCGGGGCGGCGTTTGCGCGCATTGCCCAGTTCCACCCCGAGCTCACCGCCTTCAGGCGCGACCTGCACGCCCACCCCGAGCTGGGCTTTGAAGAGGTCTACACCGCACGCCGCGTGGCCGAGATGCTGCAGGTGTGCGGCGTGGACAGCATCCACACCGGCATCGGCCAAACCGGCGTGGTGGCCTTGGTGTACGGCCAGGGCCGCTCGGCCAGCAACCCTGGCCGCATGATCGGTCTGCGGGCCGACATGGACGCGCTGCCTTTGACCGAACTCAACGAGTGCACCTGGAAGTCGTCCAAGCCCGGCTTGATGCACGGCTGCGGCCACGACGGCCACACCGCCATGCTCATGGGCGCGGCCCGATACCTGGCTGAAACCCGCCGCTTTGATGGCACGGCGGTGCTGATTTTTCAGCCCGGCGAAGAAGGCTTCGCGGGTGCCCGCGCCATGATGCAAGACGGTCTGTTTGAGCGGTTTCCGTGCGAGCAGGTCTATGCCCAACACAACTCCCCTGAGACGCCCCTGGGCGTGATCGGCATCACACCCGGCCCCATGCAGGCGGCGGTGGACCGCATCGAGATCCACATCCGCGGCAAAGGCGGCCACGGCGCTCGCCCACACCAAGGCATCGATCCGGTGCTGGTGGCAGGCCACATCATCACCGCTGCACAAAGCGTGGTGGCCCGCAACCTGTCGGCCTTTGACCAAGCGGTGGTCAGCATTTGCTCGATGCAAGGCGGACACCCCGGCGCCATGAGCGTGATCCCCGGCGAAGTCACCTTGGTCGGCACCGTGCGCACCTACAGCGAGAGCGTGCAAGACCTGATCGAAGACCGTTTGCGTTCTTTGTGCTCCGGCATTGCCCAGGGCTTTGGCGCATCGGCCGAATTGACCTATGAGCGCGTCTACCCCGCCACCGTCAACACCGTGCCCGAGGCCCAGTTCGCCTGCGACGTGGCGGCGGGCTTGGTGGGCGAAGACAAGGTTTGGCGCAACATGCTGCCCAGCATGGGCGGTGAAGATTTTTCTTTCATGCTCCAGGCCAAACCCGGTGCGTACATCCGCATCGGCCAAGGCCTGCCGCACGGCCCCGGCCCACATCCGCTGCACAACAGCCGATACGACTTCAACGACGAGATCTTGCCGCTGGGCGCAGCTTTGCACGCCAGTTTGGTCGAGCAAGCCTTGCCCCTTCAGCCCCAGGCCGCCGCCTGATCGGTTTTCACTTTCAACCCCAGGAGAATCCCATGCGCATGTCCAAACTGTCCCGTGGCTTATTGGCCGCCACCTTCGTCTCAGCCCTGTCGCTGGGTGCTGCGCATGCGGCCACCGTGCGCATTGCCAACCAAGGCGATGCTTTGTCGATGGATCCGCACTCTTTGAATGAATCGCTGCAACTGAGCGTGACCAACAACGTTTACGAATCGCTGGTGGGCGTGAGCAAGGACCTGAAATTTGAACCCGCCCTGGCCACGTCCTGGAAGCAGACATCGCCCACCGTCTGGCGTTTTGAGTTGCGCAAAAACGTGCGTTTTCATGACGACACGCCATTCACCGCCGACGACGTGGTGTTCTCTTTGGCGCGTGCAGCCGGTGAAGGCTCTGACATGCGCAGCAACACCAACGACATCAAGGAAGTGCGCAAAATCAACAGCCACACCATCGAGATCGAAACCAAGTCCCCTTTCCCGATCTTGCCCAACGTTTTGTCCACCGTGTTCATCATGAGCAAGAAGTGGTGCGAGGACAACCAGGCCACACGCCCGGTGGACCGCCGCAGGGGCATTGAAAACGCCGCGTCTTTCCGCGCCAACGGCACAGGCCCTTACCGCCTGCGTGAGCGCCAACCCAATATCCGCACCACCTTTGTGCGCAACGGCAACTACTGGGGCAAGATCGAAGGCAACGTGGACGAAGTCATCTTCTCGGTCATTGCCAACGACCCCACCCGCGTGGCGGCTTTGCTGTCCGGCGAGATCGACATCATGGAGCCCGTACCCGTTCAAGACGTGCCGCGCATCAACTCCAGCCCCAACACCAGCGCCATGGTGGCGCCCGAGTTGCGCACCATCTTTTTGGGCATGGACCAGCGGCGCGACGAGTTGCTGTATTCGAGTGTGAAGGGTAAAAACCCCTTCAAAGACAAGCGCGTGCGCCAGGCTTTTTACCAAGCGATTGACATCGAAGGCATCAAGCGCACGGTGATGCGGGGTGCCTCCAACCCGACCGCCCTGATGGTCGGCCCCGGCATCAACGGTTTCAACCCCGATTCGAACAAGCGCCTGCCCTTTGACATCGAAGCCTCCAAAAAGCTGTTAGCCGATGCGGGCTACCCCACGGGCTTCACCATCGACATGAACTGCCCGAACGACCGCTATGTGAACGACGGTCAGATCTGCGAGGCCGTGGCCGCCAATTTGGCGAGGGTGAACATCAAGGTCAACCTGAAGGCCGAGACCAAGGGCACCTACTTCCCCAAAATTTTGCGCCGTGACACCAGCTTCTATTTGCTGGGCTGGACTCCCAGCACCTATGACGCCCACAACGCCCTGAATGCCTTGATGCGTTGCCCCGACGACAAGGGCGCTGGCCAGTTCAACCTGGGCTCTTACTGCAACCCCAAGGTCGATGAATTGATGATCAAGGTGCAAAGCGAGAACGACCAAACCAAACGCAACGCAATGATCCGCGAGGCCTTTGAACTGCACAGTGCCGACATCGGCCACTTGCCATTGCACCAACAAGCCTTGGCTTGGGGCATCAACAAAAAGGTCAGCTTGACCCAGCGTGGTGACAACTTCATGCCTTTCAAATCCATCACCGTCAAGTAAGCCATGAATGTTTTGAAGCGCTGGCTGAACAGCGACGTCGGTTACAGCTTCCGCCAATCGCCCACGGCGATGGTGGCAGCGGCCATCGCCGTGCTGTTCCTTTTTTGTGCGGCCTTTGCGGGCTGGGTGTCCCCCACCAACCCGTTTGACCTGGCCACGCTGGAGCTGAGCGATGCCCGCCTGCCGCCTGCATGGATGGAGGGCGGCAGCACGAAGTTTTTCCTGGGCACCGATGACCAAGGCCGCGACATTTTGTCGGCCATCATTTATGGCTCGCGCATTTCTTTGGTGGTGGGCATCGCGTCGGTGGTCTTGTCGGTGGTGGTGGGCGTGGGCCTGGGCTTGCTGGCGGGCTTTCGCGGCGGCTGGATCGACGCGCTCTTGATGCGCTTGTGCGATGTGATGCTGTCGTTCCCGGCCATTTTGGTGGCGCTCTTGATCGCGGGTGTGGGCCGAGCGCTTTTTCCTGACGCCCACGAGTCCTTGGCTTTTGGTGTCTTGATTTTGTCGATCACCCTGACAGGTTGGGTGCAATACGCCCGCACCGTGCGCGGCACCACCTTGGTCGAGCGCAACAAGGAATACGTGCAAGCCGCGCGAGTCACGGGCGTGGCGCCTTTGCGCATCATGTTCAAGCATGTGCTGCCCAACGTGATGGGCCCGGTCATGGTGCTGGCCACCATCCAGGTGGCCACGGCCATCCTGACCGAAGCCACTTTGTCGTTTTTGGGCGTGGGCGCACCCCCCACATCCCCTTCCCTGGGCACCTTGATCCGCATTGGCAACGACTATTTGTTCTCGGGCGAATGGTGGATCACGATTTTTCCGGGGCTGATGCTGGTGCTGATCGCCTTGTCGGTCAACCTGTTGGGTGACTGGTTGCGCGATGCGCTGAATCCGAGATTGCGATGAGCCTTTTACAAGTTAAAAACCTGGTGGTGGAATTCCCCAGCCGCCACGGCACGCTGCGTGCGCTGGACGATATTTCTTTCGACATCGCCCCCGGTGAAATTCTGGGCGTGGTGGGCGAGTCCGGTGCGGGCAAGTCGCTCACCGGCGCGGCCATCATTGGCCTGCTAGAACCACCTGGCCGTGTGGCCAGTGGCCAAATTTTTTTGGAAGGCCAGCGCATCGACCATCTGAATGCGGACGAAATGCGCCACATCCGGGGCCGCAAGATTGGCGCGATTTTTCAGGATCCACTGACCTCGCTCAACCCGCTTTACTCGATTGGCAAGCAGCTGACCGAGACGATTCTTGCGCACCTGCCTGTGACGCCGCAAGAGGCCCGGCAGCGCGCCATTCAGTTGCTCAAAGACACCGGCATTTCAGCTGCCGAAGAGCGCATTGACCACTACCCGCACCAGTTTTCGGGCGGCATGCGCCAACGCGTGGTGATTGCGCTGGCCCTGGCCGCTGAGCCGCAGCTCATCGTGGCCGACGAGCCAACCACCGCGCTTGATGTGTCGATCCAGGCGCAGATCATCAGCTTGCTCAAAAAGGTCTGCAAAGACCGTGGTGCCGCTGTCATGCTGATCACCCACGACATGGGCGTGATCGCCGAGACCTGCGACCGCGTGGCGGTGCTTTATGCCGGGCGCGTGGCCGAAATCGGCCCGGTGCACCAGGTCATCAACCAACCGGCCCACCCTTACACCGCTGGCCTGATGGCCTCGATCCCCGACATGGACAGTGACTGCGAACGCTTGAACCAGATTGACGGCGCCATGCCGCGCCTGAATGCCATCCCACAAGGCTGCGCCTTCAACCCGCGCTGCCCGCAAGTGTTTGACCGTTGCCGCCAAGACCGACCCGATTTGGTCCAAGCCGGTTCGACCCAAGCGGCCTGCTGGCTGCACAACGGGAGCGCGGCATGAGCGAGCAGAAAACGCAAGCCTTGGTCGTCGCGCACGACCTGGCCAAAACCTTTGACGTCTCGGCCCCGTGGCTCAACCGCGTGATCGAGCGCAAGCCGCGCCAATTGCTCAATGCCGTTGATGGCGTGAGCTTTGAGATCGAGCGCGGTAAAACACTCGCCCTGGTGGGCGAATCCGGTTGCGGCAAAAGCACCGTGGCCCGCTTGTTGGTGGGTCTTTACGAGCCCACACGCGGCGGCCTGACTTTTGACGGGCAAGACGCGCACGCGGCTTTCAAGTCGAGCAATGCCAAGGCCATGCGCCAGCGCATCCAGATGATTTTCCAGGACCCTTATGCCAGCCTGAACCCCCGCTGGACGGTGGACAACATCATTGGTGAGCCGCTCAAAGAGCATGGCCTGATCAGTGATGCCGAAGAGCTCAAAACCCGTGTGGCCGAATTGCTCAAGTCGGTGGGCTTGTCACCGCTCGACATGGTCAAGTACCCGCACCAGTTCTCGGGCGGGCAACGCCAGCGCATCTCGATTGCCCGGGCCTTGGCCACCGCGCCCGAGTTTCTGGTGTGCGACGAGCCCACCTCGGCGCTTGATGTGAGCGTGCAGGCGCAGGTGCTCAACATCATGAAGGACCTGCAGCGCGAGCGGGGGCTGACATACTTGTTCATCAGCCACAACCTGGCCGTGGTGCGCCACGTGAGTGACCAAGTGGGCGTGATGTATCTGGGTCGACTGGTGGAGCTGGCCGACAAACACACCTTGTTTGGCAACCCGCAGCACCCTTACACCAAGATGCTGTTGGACGCGATTCCCAAAATGCACGACACCGGCCGCGCCCGCACCCCGGTGCAAGGCGAGGTGCCCAACCCGCTCAACCCGCCCAGCGGCTGCACCTTCCACCCCCGCTGCCCGCAAGCCACCGACATCTGCCGTGCAGAGCGCCCCGCTTTGCGCGACTTCAAAGGCATCAAGATCGCTTGTCACGCGGTGGTTTGACTTTCGATGGCTCGGTGAGTGTGGTTTTGCTTGATTGTTTAAGCGATAGCCCTCCACACAATGGCCAAGTCGACACCCATCCATGGTTCTTGACGTGCTCTTTCAATATGGTTAAATTGACCATATGAAGGCGACGAGAATTTTTTACGACAAAGCCGTTTTGCCTGATGGTTTCATTGTGGAAATGGTGATTTGGCAATTGCCCACTTCCAGCCCAGAACGACCTCACGGGTTGAAGTACCGTTTGTACTTTGGTCGAGATAGACAGCGGATCGTGGGTTATGACAATGAGCGTGGTAAAGGCGACCACAAGCACATCCTGGATGTTGAAAAACGCTATAAGTTCACCACACCGGAGAAGCTGGTGGAAGATTTTCTCGCTGACATTGAAAGGATTCAAAATGAACAAGGCAAATAAAATACAGGTCAACGTCGGCAGTTTGATCGATATGGGCAAGCGCTTCACCCACGCTTGGGGTCGAGCCAGTGCAGGCAAAAAGGTCAGCGAAACGCATATCACTTTCTTGGATGTACAGACCATGCTTGAAACGCTGAGTCCACGCCGATTGGAGTTGCTCAAATTCGTTCGCCAGCACGGTGCAGAAAATATCAAAGAGCTGGCTTTTTCTCTCAAACGTGACTACAAAAACGTTCATGGCGATGTGGCTTTGCTGGAGTCGGCTGGGTTGCTTTTGCGTGATGGTCGCAAGTTATCGGCACCATGGGATGAATTGAATGCCAGTGTGTCGCTGACGCACTGATGGATGACAACTTCGGCCACATTACAAGTGCTAGTGACAATTTGAGCGTGGCTTAAGCAGTTCATATAGACAATGACGCCCTACAAAACAGAGCGGCCTGCCCAGACGGTGCAAGCTGATTCGGTATCAAACCCCCACCAAGTCCAAAAATCCACGGGGATTGCTTGAAAACTGCGCAAAGTTGTCTGGCGTGATGATCACGCGCAGAACCAGTTCAGCGCCCACCGCCAGCTCAAAAGCTCGCCCTGCTGCTCGGTGTTTTGGGACACATCACGCCTGTCGCCATGCTGTAGAGCGCAGGGCAGGCTAGGAACAAAAAAACCCACCGCGTTGCCACGGTGGGTTTTTGATTTTCTAAACCTCAACTGGCTTGCGCCAGCGTGGGATTAGAAAGTGTGGCGCATGCGAACAACCAAGCCTGTGCCAGTGTTGGCACCTTGATCGGCTTTGAAAAGGTCGGCACCCAGGGTCGAGCGCTTGCTCAGAGCATAGTTCACACCGAGGGAAACTTTGGTGTCCTTGTCTGCAGCAGCTTTCTTGTCCTTGGCATAGCCAGCCAACAGGGTCACAGCGCCCATGGGCATGCTGGCGTTGACAGCAGTAACGTCCTTGGTAGTAGTACCAGTTGCGCCTTCTTCCTTGGATGTCATCGGTTTGTCTGGAGAATCGGCGGTGGCCATTCTGGACAACAACAAACCTGCGTTTTATGTGGTCAGCCCTTTGGCTTGGGAGCGGGTCTGCAACAATAGAATCGAAGAAGAAAAACCCCTTGACCATTCTGAGTTGGCAAACACGGTGATGACCCAGGGGGCCATGCACTCCAACCGGTTCGATGTGTTGGCTGAGCAACTGCTCGACCAGGAGGCCCTCAGAGTCAAGCGGGGTGAGTTGAGTTCGGCTTCGGTGGGCATTTTGCGCAACCGTCTGGATGCACATGTCCTGCCTTTCTTCAAATACATTCCGCCCTCGCAAGTCAATCCACTGATGATGGATGCGTTTGTCAAGCGTTTGACAGACTTCAAACTCAGTTCAACCACGGTTTCACAGTATTTGGTGGTGGTGCGCAAACTACTGAAGCTCGCCATTCGCCATGGTTTTTTGAGCGAAATCCCCGAATTGCCGGCGGTCAAGGCCGCTAACCGGCCTAGGTCTGCCTTGAGCCTGAAAGAGTACTCGGCGGTGGTCAGAGTCGCTTACCGCTTGGCTCGCGTTGGGGCCACTGCGCCAGAAGTGAAGGCCTCCAGTGGGCACAGGGATCGGTTTTGGGTGGCACCACGCAACCTGACTTTGCCCATGGACATGGCCTGGGCCATTCGTTTTATGGTCAACAGTTTTGTGCGTCCCGGTGATTTGCGCAAACTCAAGCATAAGCATGTGCAAGTGGTGCGTGGCGAAAGTATTTATCTGCGTCTGAACTTACCCGAGACCAAGCGGCATGACACGCCCATGGTCACTCTGCGACCTGCGGTGCAGGTGTACGAGTCCTTGCTGGCCCATGCCAAAAAGCAGGGCTTGGGGTCGCCTGAGGATTACGTATTTTTGCCGGGCGAAAAAGACCGGGGCTATGCGCTGGCCGTGTTGGGCTTTTGGTTCAAGTGGGTGATGCGTGAAGCCGGGGTGGCTTCCACCGATGCAGTGGGCCGCTTGCGCACGCTGTATTGCTTGCGGCACACGTCCATCATGTTCCGCTTGCTGTACGGGCAGGGCATTGACATGCTCACATTGGCCCGCAATGCCAGAACGTCGGTGCAAATGATTGAGCGTTTTTATGCCTCTGCGCTCGATGGTGAAATGAATGTGGGCATGTTGCAAAGCCGCAGAACGTCCAAACATTGAGATCTGTTTGACGTATAAAAAACCCCTGCCGGTTGCCCAGCAGGGGTTGATTGGATTGTGAGAACTGCTGGCCTTCCATGAAGACCAGGCAGCGCAGACTTCAACCGGGTCGGATCTGGCCTTTGATGACCACGTCTTTCCAGCGCGCTTGTTCGCGTGCCACGTAGGCACCGTACTCGGCAGGCGTGCCGCCACCAGGCGTGGCGCTTTCGGCCGCGTTTTGCGCCATGATTTCTGGCGATCTCACCGCTTTGGCGCATTCTTGTTGCAGCCGGTTGATGATCTCGGGTGGCGTTCCTGCACGGGCGTGGATGCCGTACCACTGCACGGTTTCAAAGTTTTTGTAACCGAGCTCGGCCACGGTGGGCACGTCGGGCAATACCGACAGTCGCTCGGTAGAACCTGTGGCAATGCAGCGCAAAGCACCGCTCTTGATGTGCGGCAAGAGGGCCGGTGTGCCTGCAGACAGCAACTGGATGCGACCGGCCAGCACGTCGTTCAGGGCGGGGCCGGTGCCGCGGTAAGGGATGTGCGTGATGAACATGCCGGTGGCCAATTTCAGCGCTTCCATGGCCAGGTGGCCCGCACTGGCATTGCCCGCCGAAGCGTAGTTCAACTGGCCGGGGCGTGACTTGACATAGGCCACCAAAGACTTGAAGTCGTTGGCAGGCACGTCTTTGTGCACCACAAACAAGCTGGGCACGCGGGACAGCAAGGTGACGGGCACAAAGTCTTTGTTGACGTCATAGCCGCTGTCGGGGTAGATCAGGGGGTTGACCGCCATCAGGCCGATGTGGCTCATGATGATGGTGTAGCCGTCGGCCGGAGCGCGGTGGAGTTCTTGCATGGCTGGCACGCCGCCGCCGCCGCCTTTGTTGTCAATGACAAAAGACTGGCCCATTTGCTTGGTCAGCTGGGCGGCAACGCCCCGGGCCACGATGCTCGAGGTGCCACCGGATGCAAAAGGGATGATCCAGCGGATGGGCTTGCTGGGCCAAGCCGATTGGGCGTGGCCCGAGACGCCAGTTGCGGCCAAACCGGCTGCGCCCATCCACTTGAGGTAGTCGCGTCTTTGCATCAATGAGGTGTCGTTGGGGTTCATGTCTTTTGTGGTTGTTGATGAGAAACTTAGGACGTAGATCAGAACAAAAAAAACACGTATTTGAAAGAGGGAAATTACGTATCAATACCCTCCCATGACAAGGGCTTTAGCGTCGGCGAAGCTGCCTCCAAATGGCAGGCGCCACCAGCAGCAAAACCGAGATCGCCATGAGGCTGCCAGACAGAGGCCGCGTGAAGAAGGTGGACCATTCGCCTTGGCTGATGGTCAGCGCCTGGCGCATGGATTGTTCGGCCATGGGGGCCAGGATCAGACCCACGATGAGCGGCGCAGCCGGAAAGTCAAAGCGCCGCATCACAAAGCCCAGCAGACCAAAGACGTACAACAAGCCCACGTTGAAGACCGAGTTGCCCGCGCCGTACACGCCCGCCGTTGAGATGACAATGATGCCCGCATACAGCCAAGGTGGCGGTATCTTGAGCAGCTTGACCCAGAGGCTCACGAGCGGCAGGTTGAGCACCAGCAAGATCACGTTGCCGATATAGAGGCTGGCGATCAGTGTCCATACCAGGCCGCCTTGTTGGCTGAACAGCTGTGGGCCGGTCTGGATGCCATAGCCTTCAAAGGCCGACAACATGATGGCGGCCGTGGCCGATGTGGGGATGCCCAAGGTGAGCAGCGGCATCAGCACGCCCGCAGCGGCGGCGTTGTTGGCGGCTTCAGGGCCTGCCACGCCTTCGATCGCGCCGTGGCCAAACTCTTCGGGGTGTTTGGAGAGTTTCTTCTCGGTGTAGTAAGACAGCAGTGTGGGCAGCTCGGCCCCGCCAGCGGGCATGGCGCCAATCGGAAATCCAAAGAATGCACCCCGAAACCAGGCCTTCCAGGAGCGGCCCCAGTCCTTCTTGCTCATCCACAGGCTGCCCGAGAGTTTCATGACTTCGCCGCCTTTGGACTCGCGCCCTTGCCAGGCCAGGTAAAGCGCTTCGCCCACAGCAAACAAGCCCACCGCGGCCACAGTGACTTCGATGCCGTCCAGCAGTTCGGGGCGACCAAAGGTGAAGCGGGCTTGGCCGGTTTGCAGGTCGATGCCCACCATGCCCAGCAGCAAGCCCAGGCTCAGGGCCACCAAACCGCGCAGCATGGAGTTGCCCAGCACGGCCGACACCGCCACCAGCGACAGCACCATGAGGCTGAAGTATTCGGCCGGGCCAAAAGCCAAAGCCGCATCGACCACCAGAGGCGCAAAAAAGGTCAGCGCCAAGGTGCCGATGGTGCCCGCCACAAAGCTGCCGATGGCGGCAGTGGCCAGCGCTTGGCCAGCTCGGCCGCGCCTAGCCATTTTGTTGCCCTCCAGCGCGGTGACCACGGCCGCCGATTCGCCGGGGGTGTTGAGCAAGATGGAGGTGGTGGAGCCGCCATAGGCCGCACCGTAATAAATGCCCGCGAACATGACGAACATGCTGGTGGCGGGCACATGGTAGGTCAGGGGCAGCAGCAAGGCGATGGTCAGCGCCGGGCCAATGCCGGGCAACACGCCCACCAGCGTGCCGACAAAGCAGCCAATGAAACCCCACATCAAGGTGGTGGGTTGCAAAGCAATGGCAAAGCCACCCATCAGGGCATCAAAAGCTTCCATGGGGTATCCGATTCAAATCAACCAAGGCAGTGCAGGCCCCAGGCCCACGCCCAGCAAACGGGCAAACACAAACCAGAACACGCTGGCAATCAGGCCGCACACGAGCAGTGACTTGCCATTGAAAGGGGCATCAAAAGCGCGGGCAATGCACATGCCGCACAAGGTGCCCGGCAACACAAAGCCCAGAGGGATGACCAAAACGATGAAGGCCAGCCCACCGCCCAACAAGCTGAGCAGCCGGGTGGTGGAGCCAGGCAGGGCTTCTTGCTCGGCTTCCTGGCTCAGGTCCACCTGACGACCGCGCCAGGCGCTCAAGCCGTACAGCAGCGCGACCAGGGTGAGCCCCGCCACGATGGCGGCCGGGGCCAGCACCGGGCCCACGGTCATCTGCATCAGCGATTGCGGAATGACCGTGAGCTGCCAGGCGGCCACGCCGCAAACGGCCAACAGCAATAAGGCCAGGCGCAATGGCGTCATGCCAGGCCCAGTTCTTTCATCAAGACTTCCTTGTCGGCAATGTCTTTGGCCAGATCGCGCTCAAAAGGGCGCTCGGTCATGAAGGCATTGGTCCACTTGCGGGTTTCGAGTTCTTGTTTCCAGCCGGCCGATTGGGTCAGGCGGGTCACAAAGTCGATCAAGTTGTTGCGCTGTGCATCGTTGATGCCAGGGGCAGCAAACACGCCGCGCCAGTTGGACTCGCTCACGTTGATGCCCAACTCGGACAAGGTCGGCACGTTGACGCCAGGGATACGGCTCTTGCCCGAGACGGCCAGAGGGATCATCTTGCCGGCTTTGATTTGTTCTTCAAACTCGGAATAGCCAGAAATACCCGCCACCACTTGGTTGCCCAAAATGGCTGCGTTGGCGGGGCCGCCACCTGCAAAGGCCACATAGGCGGCTTCGCGTGGGTTTTTGCCCAGTGCCTTGATGAGCATGCCCAGAATCAGGTGGTCGGTGCCGCCCGCGCTGCCCCCGGCCACCGAGACGGCTTTGGGGTTGGCTTTGATGGCTGCTTCGAGCTCTTTCCAGGTTTTGATCTTGCCCGCTGCGGGCACCACGATCACGCCGGCCTCTTCGGTCAGGCGTGCAATGGGTATGACGTTTTTGATGGTGATAGGGCTCTTGTTGGCGATGCCCGCGCCGATCATCACCGAGCCACCCACCATCAAGATGTTGCCCTGGCCCTTGCGCTGGTTGACAAAGCGGGGCAGGCCCACCATGCCGCCAGCGCCGCCGACGTTTTCAAAGGCCATATTGCCCACCAGGCCTGCTGCCTTGGCGGCGCGCTCGATGGCGCGGGCTGTGCCGTCCCAGCCGCCACCAGGGGCCGCAGGCACGAACATGTTGAGCGTGTCGAACATGGGTTTGCCTTGTGCCCAAGCAGGCAAGGCCATGGAGGCGCCGGTGGCAGCGCTGAGGGCCAGAAAATCGCGTTTGGAAATGTGCATGGAGGTCTCCTGTAAAAAATGAAAAGCCACAGTCAGACGCTGTAGCGGGCGCGGGTGCTGTGCGATTGTGGCCATTGTGATGCACCTTTTGGCGGCAAGCTGTCCATCAGTTGTCACAGCGCTTCAGTGAATACCCTCAAACGCCCCCCCCACTCGCTTGGATTTTGTCAGCGAGTTGCCAGTGGGCATTTGACGTCGTCGTCCCACGGAATGGGCTTGACAGGCAAGGCCTCGCAAGCCCCTGATGAGCTGCAACTGGGGTCGAGCTCTTTGAACTCGAGTCGGAGTTCCACACGGCGACTTTTTTCGGGTTGGTTCAGGATGGCCGAATTGAATGACGAGCCACCTACAAAAAACATGTCGCGCACGGCTTGACGGTCAGATTGACGGGGCGCTTTGGCTGAAGCGTCATCGAGCAAGACACACAACACCCTTTGGGACCGCGCCAAACTGAGGTTGAGGTTGTAAAGGTAAGAGCCTTCTGGACTGGCGTAACCCTCTAAAACAAAGCGCTTGAGCCACATCTGGCAGGCGGGTGTGCGGGCAACGTCCAACACTTTGGGGATGAAATCACGCAAAAAATCAGCGCGTTGGGCATCGAGTTGGTGGCTGTCCTTCGGGAACTCGGCCAAGGTGCCCAATTCCAGTGTTTGCCCACGCAATTGGACGCCTGCCAATGACTTTTCTTGGGTCATTTGGGCGATGTCTTGAAGGCAGCTTGAAATGCCTTTGTCGCGCTGGACTCGCAGGTCGTCTTGCTGGCGCAAGCCTTCAGTCACGCTGAGCAAGGCCACCGCCATGGCCACCAAAAACAGGACCATCAGCGCGGTCATCAGGTCGGCAAACGAGATCCAGAAAGGTTTTTCTGCCTCGTTTTTGCGCCGTTTGGGTGGTGTTTTTGAGGGTGTCAGCATGTCCAGGTTCAGCGCGAGTGACCGGCCGATGTGTCGCTGCGCAATTGCTGCAAAATTTTGTGCGACAAATGGGCTTGCATCTCAGCCGCCAGCGTGAGTCTTTCCAAGTGCGCTTCCCCTGCATGGGGGGTGAACAGGCTGTCCAGGGTTTGCTGAAGTTGCTCGACTTGTTGGTAGCGACCCGTCAGCAGTGATTTTTCAAGCCAGGTGAAAACCATGGCCAAGCTGATGGCCAAGGCAGAGACCAAAAAAGCATGGCCCACGGTTTGCACCAACTGGCTCAGTTCGCTTTGCACTTGAGCCGGGTTGGACACATCAAAGCCAATCAAACCTGCAATCAGACCGGTGAACGTGCCGATGATGCCAACGCCGGTCAAGATCCCCGGGATGTGGGCGAAAAAATGGGTTTGGAGGGGCGAATCCACCAGGGATTGGTCGGTGAAAAAGTTTTCAGCGTGGCTGCTGGCTTGCCATTGCCCGGCACGGGCCTGTGAGGTCGATTCGAGCTGTTGCAGGGTGTCCACCGCTTGTTGGTATTCGGCCCAGAGTACGGCCATTTCTTCGTCAGATGATGCCAAGTGCTCCATGTCAGCAAGGTCCAAGCGACCACCGTCAGAGCGCATGTTCATGTGCGCAAAAAAAGCACGGGACAAATGGCTGACGCGTTGCCTGGCTGCACCCAGAGGCCCGGTACCGGTGCTTTCCCATTGTGGTTGAAGGCTGGTGGCGTATTGCTGCCAAGCGTGACGCAAAGCGGGCGTGGTCATGGCGCCTTGTTCAATCTCGTCCAAATCGATGCGTGCCCTCGGACTTTGCCCAAGCCATTGGCTCAATTGGGTGTTGGCTTGCGCCAATTGGACTTTCAGGCGCAAAGCGGGCAAAACAAAGCGCGTGGTGCAGTGCAGTCCAATCCACACGATCACGGCGGTGACGGTCCACAGGTGCCAATAAGCTGCAAGGTGGTTCATGGGTTCTGTCATGTCGTGGCTGAGTCTTGGGGATCAATTCAGTCTAGCAAAAGCCGAGTCCAAAGACCTGCGGCTCACCGGGGCTGCTGCCATATGGGCTTTGCAGACCCGAGGTCTGGGCTAGAATATGCGCTTCCGAGGAGCGTTGCAGCGCCCCCTGGCTTGTCAACCAAGTCGGCAGCGGGGCGTGAGGCTCGGAACACTTCAACAGCAACGACGCTCATCCACTTGACGTGTGGTGAGCCTGTTTTTCCCAATTCAGTGCCCGTGCTCACGCCTGTGGTTCATTCACATTGCTTGGAGCTTTTCTCATGAATGCACGTATTCCTACCGCCGTCCACACCGATTGCGTGATTGCCGACATCGGCCTGGCCGATTGGGGCCGCAAAGAAATCAAAATCGCTGAGACTGAAATGCCTGGCCTGATGGCCATCCGCGAAGAGTTCAACAAGGCCCAGCCCTTGAAGGGCGCACGCATCACCGGTTCCTTGCACATGACCATCCAAACGGCTGTGTTGATCGAGACCTTGCAAGCCTTGGGTGCTGATGTGCGCTGGGCTTCTTGCAACATCTTCTCGACTCAAGACCACGCCGCTGCGGCCATTGCCGCCAAAGGTACACCCGTGTTCGCCATCAAAGGCGAAACCCTGGCCGATTACTGGGACTACACCCACCGCATCTTTGAATTCGGCGCTGCGGGCACCGAAGGCGAAGGCCCCAACATGATCTTGGACGACGGCGGCGACGCCACCTTGCTCATGCACCTGGGCAAGCGCGCAGAAACCGACCCATCTCTCATCGCCAACCCCAGCAGCGAAGAAGAAGTCTGCTTGTTCGATGCCATCAAAGCCAAGTTGGCCGTGGACCCCACCTGGTACAGCCGCAAGGGTGCGCAGATCATTGGCGTGACCGAAGAGACCACCACCGGCGTGCTGCGCCTGAACGAGATGGCCGCCAAGGGCAGCTTGATGTTCCGCGCGATCAATGTGAACGACTCGGTGACCAAGAGCAAGTTCGACAACCTGTACGGCTGCCGCGAATCCTTGGTCGATTCGATCAAGCGTGCCACCGACGTGATGATCGCTGGCAAAGTGGCCGTGGTCGCTGGTTACGGTGACGTGGGCAAGGGTTCGGCCCAAGCTCTGCGTGCCCTGAGTGCCCAAGTTTGGGTGACCGAGATCGACCCGATCAACGCCCTGCAAGCCGCGATGGAAGGTTTCAAAGTGGTGACCATGGAATACGCCGCCGACAAGTGCGATATCTTCGTGTCGGCCACCGGCAACAAGAACGTGATCCGCTATGAGCACATGGCCGCCATGAAGGACGAAGCCATCGTCTGCAACATCGGTCACTTTGACAACGAGATCGACGTCGCTTCGCTGGAAAAGCTGCAGTGGGACGAGATCAAGCCCCAGGTCGACCACGTCATCTTCCCGGATGGCAAGAAGATCACCCTGCTGGCCAAAGGCCGCCTGGTGAACTTGGGTTGCGCCACCGGCCACCCCAGCTTCGTGATGTCCTCCTCGTTTGCCAACCAGACCATCGCCCAGATCGAGCTGTTCACCAAGCAAGACGAGTACGAAAACGGCAAGGTCTACGTGCTGCCCAAGCACCTGGACGAAAAAGTGGCGCGTTTGCACCTCAAGAAAGTCGGCGCCATGTTGACCGAATTGAGCGAAGAGCAAGCCGCTTACATCGGTGTGTCGAAAAACGGTCCTTACAAAGCTGACACTTACCGTTATTGAAAACACGCATGCGCATTGACCAACTTCTTGTCGAGCGCGGCCTGGCCGCTTCTCGCTCCCAGGCTCAGCGACTGATCGCCGGGGGCGTGCAGTGGCAGCAGCCTGACGGAGGTTGGCGTGCGGTGGTGAAAAACCGCGACGAGGTGCCTGAGGGCGCTGCATTGCAGCTGCTCGATGATGCCGAGTCGCGTTATGTGTCCCGCGGCGGCCTCAAGCTCGAAGGGGCTTTGAAGGCCTCCGGCGTGCAGGTGACAGGCCTGCGTTGCTTGGATGTGGGGCAAAGCACCGGTGGTTTCACCGACTGTTTGTTGCAACACGGTGCAGCCGAAGTGGTGGGCATTGATGTGGGTCATGCCCAAGTGCATCCACGCATCAGCCAAGACGAGCGGGTGGTGTGCATCGAGGGCGTGAACGCCCGCGATATGGTGCCGGGTGATGAACGGGTGCCTGACGCACTCGAAGGTTTTGACCTGGTGGTGGGTGATGTGTCTTTCATTTCTCTCACACTGGTTTTACCGGGTGTGGTGCATTTGCTCAAGCCCACGGGCCAGTTGCTGATGCTGGTTAAGCCGCAGTTTGAGTTGCAACCGGGCCAAGTGGGCAAGGGCGGCATCGTCAAAGACGAGAGCCATTACCCTTTCATTGAAAACCGGGTGCGCACCGCTTTGACCGATTTGGGTTTGCAGGTGAGCGCGTGGATGGACAGCCCCATTGAAGGCGGTGACGGCAACCGTGAATTTTTTGTTCAGGCCCGCTGGCCGGAACCCGCTGCGGTGCAGCCTGCGCGTGAAAAAACACGCTTGGCACACGAGGCCGATCTGGCCGCCAAGGCGTATGCCAAGGCCAACGACTATTGAATTTGAAGGTGTTGTGATGTCTGGTTTGAAGCTGCCGATCAGCCTGGAATTTTTTCCACCCAAAACCCCCGAAGGTGTCGAAAAACTGCGCGGTGTGCGCGAGAAGTTGTATGCCCTCCAGCCCGAGTTTTGCTCGGTGACCTATGGCGCAGGCGGTTCGACCCAAGAGGGCACTTTTGCCACGGTGGGCGCGATCCAGACCGAAGGCATGAGCGCGGCTTGTCACTTCTCGTGCATTGGCGCGACCAAGGCTTCGGTGCGCGCTGAGCTGGCCACGCTCAAGGCCATGGGCGTCAAACGATTGGTGGCTTTGCGCGGCGACTTGCCCAGCGGCTATGGCGCAGGGGGTGAGTTCCACTACGCCAGCGACCTGGTGGCTTTTATTCGCGCCGAGACCGGTGACGATTTCCACATCGAGGTGGCCGCCTATCCTGAGATTCACCCGCAAGCCAAGTCGCCCGAGGCCGATTTGCAGGCTTTTGCCACCAAGGTGAAAGCCGGTGCCGATTCGGCCATCACGCAATACTTCTACAACAGCGATGCGTATTTCCGCTTTGTGGACGATGTCTACAAACTCGGTGTGGATGTGCCCGTGGTGCCCGGCATCATGCCCATCACCAGCTCATCCCAGCTGTTGCGCTTTTCGGACGCATGTGGTGCCGAGATCCCCCGTTGGATCCGGCTGCGCTTACAGGCGTACGGCGACGACATCGCCTCCATCAAAGCCTTTGGTCTCGATGTGGTGTCTGACTTGTGTGAGCAGCTGATCCATGGTGGCGTGCCCGCCATCCACTTCTACACCATGAACCAGAGTGCCCCTACGC
This sequence comes from Limnohabitans sp., assembly GCF_040400975.1. Taxonomy (GTDB): domain Bacteria; phylum Pseudomonadota; class Gammaproteobacteria; order Burkholderiales; family Burkholderiaceae_C; genus Limnohabitans_A. The sequence continues at coordinate 21,074 of NZ_JBBAPF010000031.1, forward strand.
TGGACATTGTGGACCGCCTGAGCGGCCATTGAGCCCTGTGCTCAGTGGCTTGACGCACAGATCACCAAAAAGCAACGCCCGCCTTTGTTGCAGATCAAAGCGTTCTGCTGCTGCGAACCCGGCCTGAGATCATTTGATGTGCCTCAAGTGGGCACACCGCTGCCGATATTCCAATGAAATCGAGAGGTTTGTCTCTCGCATACATAAGGAAAATCGACATGAAAAAACAAACTTGGTGGGTAGCCCTGTTGCTGGCGGGATCGGTCACCGGCGTGATGGCTCAAAGCATGAGCGAAAGTCCTTGGCAAGTTCGCTTGCGCTCCGTGCATCTGGACAGTGTCAACAAGGACACCACGCCTTTGGGCCTGTCCATTGACAACAAGTCATTTGGAACCATCGATTTCTCGTATTTTTTCAACAGGAACCTGGCCGCAGAACTGAGCTTGACCTCGGATCAGAAGCAAAGGGTCTATGCCAATGGCACCGACATCGGCTCCTTCAAGCATGTGCCAACGACGTTGCTGCTGCAGTACCACTTCACGGACTTTGAGGGCTTCAAGCCCTATGTCGGTGGCGGGATCACCTACACCCACTTCAGTGGGGCCTCATTGCCCCCGGGGGTCACTTTGGACAGCCACAGCTGGGGAACGGCCTTCCAAGTGGGGGTGGATTTTCCGATTGATAAAAATTGGTCGATCAACCTGGATGTGAAAAAGGCCTACATCCGAACCGATGTGTATGCCGACGGCAGCGGTTTGGGCCGATTGCGGGTGGATCCAATGCTCCTCGGCGTGGGCATTGGCTACCGTTATTGAGGGCGTGATCCACGGGCTATCCAGTCCGTGGGCATCCTCGCTCAAAGGTAGGGGTTGGGCAATCCCAATCCGGCGAGGATGGCCACCTCATAAGCCTCCATCTCTTGCGCATCGGCGGTGCTGGTTTCATGGTCCCAGCCTTGCGCGTGCAGCGTGCCGTGCACCAGCAAATGCGTGTAATGCGCCGCCAGCGTTTTGCCTTGCTCTTTGGCTTCGCGGGCCACCACCGGTGCGCAGAGTACCAGGTCTGCCATCACCACCGGTTCTTGCGCGTAATCAAAGGTCAGCACATTGGTGGCGTAGTCCTTTTTTCGGTAGCTCTTGTTCAGTTCGCGCCCTTCTTGCTCACCCACGATGCGCACGGTGATCTCGGCGTCATCGGCCAGCGCATGGCGAATGGCGCGGGCGACCGCGTGGCGGGGCAGGGCTGCGCGGTGGCGCGCAGCATCGGGAATGTCGCCAAATTGCAGGGACAGTTGAAGTTGTTGCAAGGGCATGGGCAAAGAGAAAAATCGGTGTATCGAGGTTGTGGGGTGCGCTGCGCGTTAAGGCCATGCCGACGGTTCAGTCGTCGCTGTCCAGAGGTTTGCGGCGTGAGCTGATCCCTGCCCGCATGGGGGCACTGCCTTGCGCTTCGTAGGCATCGACAATGCGGGCCACCAGGGGGTGACGCACCACATCGGCACTGGAAAAGCGCGTGAAGGCAATGCCTTTGACGCGCTTGAGCACGCGCTCAGCGTCAATCAGGCCTGAGAGCTGCCCCTTGGGCAAGTCGATCTGGCTCACATCGCCCGTGACCACGGCCTTGGCCCCAAAGCCAATGCGGGTCAGGAACATTTTCATCTGCTCGGTGCTGGTGTTTTGCGCTTCGTCCAGGATCACAAAGGCATTGTTCAGCGTGCGCCCGCGCATGAAGGCCAGCGGCGCGATTTCGATGGCATTGCGTTCAAAGGCTTTTTGCACCTTGTCATAACCCATCAGGTCATACAGCGCGTCATAGAGGGGTCGCAGGTACGGGTCGACCTTTTGCGACAGGTCGCCTGGCAAAAAGCCCAGCCGCTCGCCTGCCTCGACCGCCGGACGGGTGAGCACAATGCGCTGAACGCTGGCGCGCTCCAGCGCATCCACAGCGCAGGCCACGGCCAGATAAGTCTTGCCCGTGCCCGCAGGCCCGATGCCAAAGCTGATGTCGTGTCTGGCGATGCTCTCCAGATAGGCCGCTTGCACCGGGGTGCGGGCCTTCAGGTCGGCGCGGCGGGTTTGCAGTGGCGGCATATCGGCTTCTTCACCCCCGCTGTCGCCGACCAGCATCAACTGCACCATGTCGGGCGAAATCGGACGGTCTGCCCGCTCATAGATCGCCTGCAAGATCTCCATGGCCCGCATGGCCACGGCCTTGGGGCCGTCCACCTTGAACTGCTCGTGGCGGTGCGCAATGCTCACCTGCAAGCCCGCTTCGATGGTGCGCAGGTGAGCGTCCATGGGACCGCACAGGTGCGACAAGCGGTTGTTGTTGTGCGGGGTGAAGGTGTGTCTGACGATCAAGTGGATAATCCTCACCGTGGGTGGTTTTGCGGGGTGATTTGCAGGCCAAGGAGTGTCGATTCTCCTCCATATCCACGCAAACCAAAGGCCCCCCATGATTGGCAAACTCACTGGCATCCTGAGCGACAAAAACCCACCCGAGGTGATCGTGGACTGCCATGGCGTGGGCTACGAGGTGAATGTGCCCATGAGCACATTTTACAACTTGCCCGCCACGGGCGACAAAGTCAGTTTGGTCACACACTTTGTGGTGCGAGAGGACGCACAAATCCTCTACGGCTTTGCCACCTTGGCAGAGCGCGAAGCCTTTCGACAACTCATCAAAATTTCCGGCGTGGGCCCCCGCACGGCGCTGAGTGTGCTGTCGGGCATGAGCGTGACCGATCTGGCGCAGGCCATCACGACCCAAGAAGTCGGCCGCTTGGTCAAGGTGCCTGGCATCGGCAAAAAAACCGCCGAGCGCTTGTTGCTCGAACTCAAAGGCAAGCTGGGCGGTGACCTGGGCGGTTTGTTCGCGGTGAACACCCCTGATGCTCAAAACGACATTCAACAAGCTTTGCTGGCGCTGGGCTACAGCGACAAAGAAGCCGCTGCAGCCCTCAAGAGCTTGCCTGCCGATGTGGGCGTGAGTGACGGCATCAAGCTGGCACTCAAAGCCCTGAACAAATAAGTGAACTGAGCCATGAGCATCCGCACCGACGATTTCGCCCCCCAACCCGAACCCCGGGTCATTTCTGCGGCCCCTGTGTCCCATCAAGAAGAAGCCATTGAACGCGCCTTGCGCCCCAAGCTGCTCGATGAATACGTCGGCCAAGTCAAGGTGCGCGAGCAGCTAGAGATCTTCATCAGTGCCGCCAAGATGCGCGAAGAGCCGCTGGACCATGTGCTGCTGTTTGGCCCGCCCGGCTTGGGCAAAACGACGCTCAGCCACATCATCGCGGCCGAGCTCGGTGTGAACCTGCGCCAGACCAGTGGCCCGGTGCTCGAAAAGCCCAAAGATTTGGCCG
>NZ_JBBAPF010000032.1:0-21008 GCF_040400975.1 Limnohabitans sp.
GCGCCAACGTCAAACTGCGCTATGAAAAGTGTCTAGAGATTTGGGGGAATGCCAAGCTTTTGGAAGATTCAACCCACACTGAGCCTACACAGGGCTCAGTGTGGATAGGACTCTTTTGGTGAGTTCGTTACCACAGCACTTCAGCACAACCGAATTGGTAAGGGCGGTTTCGCGGTCTCCTTTTATGTGCTGCTTTGAAACGCAGCGTCTGCGATAGCTGAAGTGCCAACCGATCGCAGTGTTTGCAAGTTGCCGTGTAAGCAGGGCTTGCTCGTGATGCTGAAGGCTTAGAGCCCTCCATCTTTGTGCTTTTTTGCCTTTGTCAGTAATAGGTTGCAATCCATAACTCCACTGGTGAAAGTGGTTTCGACAAATCTTTGCTACTGCGCAAATCTTCCTTCCCTGAGACACCGTTGTCCAGTTTCTGGGCGTCATAACAAGTGAGTGACGCGGCTCGTAATCAGTAGTGATAAATGGCAGCACAGAGACTGTGATTCGCTCTGCCTGTCAGTTTTATTTAGCGAAGACCAAATAAAGCCTTATGAAAACTGGCTAAATCTTTGGAGAGTCCCGCCAACTTGAATGGGCTCATCACTGGTTGGTTGCCCAGATCAGTATCTCGAAAACACACTTGCGTTGTCCATTCATACAAAGGAGAAACGAAATGGCAACAGCAACATTGGCAGGACTCAAATTGACCGCAGCCCAAAAGAGCACCAGCATCAATCCCGTACAACTTCGCCGCAACAAGATGAGCAAACGTCTATGGGAGCAGATTCAACTGGCGAAAGCACAGACTTCCGGAAGTCAATTCAGTGCCAGCAAATTTCGCACAATCATTGACTCGGAAACCGGATTACGAAAACAGGTTGAAGTACCCAAGCGAGTTAAAGCTTGGTGGTTCATTGCTGAGAACGGCAAGACAGCCATTACTGTCCGCTACGGTGCTCGCGTACTGGAGCTAGCCAAGGGAAAGTTCGCCATTGAAATCGCCAGCCCAAACGAATTGGTCTCGACTTTGGAAGTCATCAAATCTGCCATAGAAGTCGGCGAGTTGGATACGCAATTGGAAACCACAGCTGGAAATGTTCGCTCCAGTTTCCAACGCTAGTTCTTCAGCGACATGAAGCGGTTTCAACTCTGGGTTCGTCTGTCAGTAACGCAGACAACCCACACCATCGTGTTCGCCGACAATGCCATTGACGCCAAATTGCTCGGTGAGGCTCAATTCGGCAAGGGCAATGTACTGAACTACACAGAGGTTCTGGAATGATTTGAGCTCGGCATACGCGGCATTAAATACATGATGCGTATCGCCGAACTCTTAGAAAATATCACGTCCTACGGCTCCATGTCACCCGCTGAGTACAGCGCCGTGGCCCAGCAGCGTGACTCAGCAGCCAAACAAAAACGACAGGTAGCACAGCAAACTAGACAACAACAGCAAAAACTCAAGCAGCAGCAAATCTGGGCAAAGAGTCGAGCTGTCAAACCAAAGCCAATCAAATTGAAAACAGCTCGCAGGCGCAGAGTCAAATCAAACTTGCGCTTCAATTGACCCTGTCTCGTTCGTCAATTCCGACTGATTCACCCCAAAAGTGCTGGGTTTTCTACTGAAAATCACTTGAAATTTTCAGTTCTATTGTCATGGGGCTGAGAGGTATAGCGCGGATGCTCCAGCAGCAAAAAGCCATACACGCTGTCATTTTTCTTTCCGCAACTGAGACGGCTTATGCGCTCGTATTCCATGCGCTGCAGGGCTTGCTTGAAGCCCGCTTGGAGCCTGATCGCTTTCAATACTCGCTGGGCAACATGATCACCCAATGCTCGCCGTCCCAGCAGGCGTAGAGTGTGATTTCAGCAAGCGGAAAATCTGTGTAGGGAATTTCCTGCCTTGCGTGTTCATGTCCGTTGCCATCCTCATAGACCATGAGTGCTGCGGCATCTTTGACAGTCGTCTTGACAACGACAAACCAATCCGCCGTACCAATTTCCATCAAATGGCTGGCGATGGCATCCATCATCCAAAAACACTTGGCTTGCTCTGCAAGGTATTTCGTTCCATCTGTCAGCAAGTGCCTGCGGCTGATTCGGTAGTAGCGTTCAGTGCCTGTAAATGCGCTCAGGTTGAATTGATCAATGAGTGGCATGGTCTGCGTCCTTTCGTGATGAACGCAGTTTGTTTTCTCTCCACCAATCAGGACAACCGATAGCCCGCCGATCCGAGCGGACTTAGGTAGCCCAAAACCTTTTAAGCTTGATTCAAGCGTAATTTCTTTTGACGCTTAGAGATGCGCTACACAAATCAATACTATGTGGGATGAGCACCCAACAAATGCATTACCAGTGCGGTGGTTTCTTGGCAGGTTTTTTCCGTGTCGGGACCTGATCTGGCAGTAAAGCATTTTTCAACTCATCATCTCGAATGTACGAACGAGTCCAGTGTGCGAGTTTCGAAAGTCCCGTGCTTGCTGGGCGTCCTTTTTTTGTGTCATCTGGGTAGGCTAACGGCATGATTAGTCCAATTTTCACTAATGGAAAATCTTCTACAAGCGCTTCCAAAACTGGCTCAGCGTCCGAGTCATTGCTGACAAGAACTAATTGATCAATCAGCCCTTTGCTTGCATCCCTGTACATGCCCATAGCGAGATTCACGTCTGTCTTCTTTTCAACCAAACGCCATACTTTGACGGTTTTTGATTTGTCAAAAGGTTCACCATCGACATATACCGGCAAGGATGTGCCATCTTTCTCGTAGACATGTGAGCCCAAAATCTTAGTGAAAATATCTGGGTACTTGGACTCTAATGCTCGGTGATAGTCGTTCTGGGCACGCATTGACTCTTCACCATGACGGGCAAACTTAGTCAATGCAGGCGCAGTGAAGTATCTAACAGCAACCACCTGCGAGGCAGGCTCAATTGAACGAATAATCTGACTGAATAAAGACACAACGTCCAGCCACTTGTACTCAGTGCCTCGCAATCGACCGTAATACAGGTTGTACCCGTCAATGTAAATTGCAGTCCTTTTGAGACCGGATTGATCAGACATTCTTTTTCTTCAACTGCAGATGTGAAAAAACCGCCCGGAGGCGGCTTTTTCGTCCCATACCGGAGCCAACTGAATGACCCGGCTAGGGAGGAGTAGTGGTCTTGCATTGTACGCAGAAGCCCAAGGCTGTACAGAAATTTTTGACTATTCCTGAATTTCGTTGTGGGCACCCTACACACCAAAGCTCTTACAAATCTAGGCTCTAGTTCAATACGTCACAACAAGCACTGATCTGCCCGTCTAGCACCCAACGTCTACCCGCTGGGCTAAAAGCTTGCTGTAGGGCTTGTAAATGCGTTGCAGGGCGTTGGAAAAAGCTGGGGGCTGCGCTAGCTTAAGCGTAGCACCAACAGGCAGCCAAGCAGATGCCAGAAAAGCAGTTTTAGACTACTTTGAATTAACTTTAGAAGGGGGGATTTGGCACTGTCAGCACAGAGTGTGCCGCACCGTTTTGCACCCAATTTGCAGGCGCCATTAATGCTGAAGTTCTAGCGCCGGGCGAACTTTTTCAATCCGCTGCTCTACCAACTGAGCTACCGGGCCGGAAAAGCGAGATTATAGCAGAGTCAACCGCCTGCTCAGGCGCTTGCCACGCCTGTTCAGCTGTGGCGTTTGCTGCGGGTCAGGTCCACGCCCAACTGCTTGAGTTTTCTGTACAGGTGGGTACGTTCCAAGCCCGTTTTTTCGGCCACTCGGGTCATGGAGCCGGCTTCGTGGGCAAGATGGAATTCGAAATAGGCTTTTTCAAAAGCGTCACGCGCCTCGCGCAGTGGGCGGTCGAGTTCAAAGCTTTGCTGCACATCGGGGGGGGCAGCGGTCTCGCTGGTCACCAAACTGGAAATGGACAAGGTGCTGGAAAGCGGCTTGGGTGCCGCGGCGAGCAAGGCTTGCTGCACTTGGTCACGCAACAAACCTTGCTCGACCGCCTTGAGCAGTTTTTGCAGCGTGATGGGCTTTTCGAGGAAGGCTTGGGCGCCGATTTTGACCGCTTCAACCGCGGTGTCGATGGTGGCATGGCCGCTCATCATGATCACGGGCATGGTCAACAAACCCGATGCGGACCACTCTTTGAGCAAACTGACGCCATCGGTGTCGGGCATCCAGATGTCGAGCAGAACCAAGTCGGGCCGCATGTTTTGACGGGCCTCGCGCGCCTGGGCGGCATTTTCGGCGAGCTCTACCTGGTGCCCTTCGTCAAAGAGGATCTCAGAGAGCAGGTCGCGTATGCCCAGCTCGTCGTCCACCACCAAAATGTTTGCCATATGCCTGTTTGTCTCTGTTCATGAAGTGGGCTGGTTGAGCCCCTGTGCTTCTTGCACAACTGCGAATGATAGCGAGACTTGCGCACCTTTGATTTCGCCCTCTTCCAGCAGATTGCCGATCTCGATCCGAGCGGCGTGTTCGTCGGCAATTTTCTTCACCACCGCGAGGCCCAAGCCTGTGCCTTTGGTCTTGGTGGTCACATAGGGCTCAAAGGCCCTTTGGAGAATGTGAGGGGCAAAACCCGGGCCGGTGTCGGTCACGGTCAATCGGACGCGCTGCCGAGCCGGACGCCATTCGGTGCGAAGCTGCACACGGGCTTGCGATGCCGCCTCGCCGCGTGCTTCGCAGGCGTCTTGCGCGTTTTGCAGCAGGTTGTGGATGACCTGCCGCAGTTGCTGCTCGTCGCCCATGATGGCGGGGCAGGCCGGGTCGAGTTCAGCCAACACTGGGGGCCGTGGCGAGGTGTCCAGGGGCTCGCTAGCGTACAAGGCCATGACATCGGTAATCAGTTCGTTGAGCTGCAAAGGTTTAAGCTCAGACGAAGGCAGCCGGGCGTAGTCACGGAACTCGTTGACCAAGCGCTTCATCGCGTCGACTTGGTCCACGATGGTTTTGACCGATTTGGCCAGCACCACGGCGTCTGGTGCGCCCAGCTTGCCCGTCAGGCGGCGCTCCAAGCGCTCGGCCGACAGCTGAATGGGGGTGAGTGGGTTTTTGATCTCATGGGCCAGCCGCCGAGCCACTTCGCCCCAAGCCTGGGCTCGCTCGGCAGAGACGATCTCAGAAATGTCATCGAACACCAACAAGCGCATGCCATCTGGCAAGACGGCGCCCCGTGCCAGCAAGTTCACGCCGGTTTGGTTCAAGCCTTGACCGGCGGCGTGGATTTCAAATGATTTTTGCCAATGGTCCAATTCATGCGCTCCGGTATCGGCGCCCAAGGCCGTGAACTGCTCGGCGACCCCTTGGGCAAAATCCAGCAAGCCCGGCAAACTCAAAATGCTTTGCTGCTCATGTGCGGCCACGGGCACGCGCAAGATGCGGGTGGCCCCGGGGTTGGCAGACTGAATACGGCCTTGCGCATCGAGGACCATGACACCCGCTGTCAGGTTGTCCAAAATGGTTTGCAGATTGCTCCTGGCTTGGTCAAGCTGATTCAGGCTGAGCTCCACATGGCCACGCGCATCGGCCAATTGTTGGGTCATGTCGGCGAATGAGCGTGTCAGGCCACCCAACTCGTCTTTGCCTTGCAAGGCCAACTTGGGCCGGAGGTCACCGGCCGCCACTTGGCGCATGCCGTGTGCCAGCAGCAGCAAGGGTCTGGCCAGCTGGTTGCCCAACAACACCGCCAACAAAATGGCCCCCAAAACAGCCATGAACAAACTCAAAGTGAGCGTGCCGATGTACATGCGCCGCAAGCCTTCGCGGGCCAACGCTCGTTCTTGGTACTCGCGGTAAGCGGCCTGCACTTCTAGGGCGTTGTTGACCAGTGTGGGGGGCAAATCTTGGACCACTTGCAACAGGCGCCGGTCTTCATCGAGTGCCAGGCTCCACTGCGGAATCAACACCAGCACTTTGATCCGGCCTTTGTCAGTTCCCGAGGCGGATTCGTCCAAGCCCTCAAACCAGGCCAAGGTGTTGTTCTTGCGCGCCTCCCTGAATTGGAGCGGGGTGGGCCGTTCGGGTCGCATCTGAAATTGCGCCTGACCGGCACTGGCCACCACACGCCCACCTGCAGTCCATATGGTCACATCCGCAGCGCCGATCTGTGAACGGATTTTTTCGGCCGCCAATCCGGGATTCGCGTCACCCGTATCTGCCAAGTTGGCGGCAGCGGCTCTGGCTTGTTTGGTGAGGTCTTCGCTCAACGTGTCCAACGTGGCGCGACCCAGGTTCAGTCCAGCCACCAGTGCGGCTTCGACCTTCACGTCGAACCAGCTCTCGATGGAGCGCGATACGAATTGGTACGACACGACATAAATGAGCAAGCCGGGCACCACGCCGACCAAGGCGAAGATACCCGCCAGCTTGACCAACAAGCGAGCGCCAAACTGGCCTTGGCGCAGCCGCAGCCACAGGCGAACCGCACCCCAAACGATGGTGATCAAAAGGCCGCCTGCAACCACCCCATTGGTGATGACCAGCCATTCGTAGTTTTGGTTGAAGTTTTCACTCTGATCGGTGGCTTGTGTCATCAGCACCAACAAACCCAAACCAATCAAAACCGAACTGAGCGCCCCCACCAGCAACAGCCAACGGCTGGCCCCTTTGGGCAAGCTGGTGAACTTTTGGCGATAGGCTTGGGCCCAAGGCATGTCAGCGCACCATGTCCTGGCTCAAGCGGAGTGTTCTGCTGACTTGCAAATTCCAATCGGACAGCCCCCCTGCTGCGATCTGAAACGGTCGGGGCAGTTGGGAGACATCCAGCTTGAAGTTGTAGCGCACGCGTTGGCGGGCATCGGGGCTGAGATTTTGCAGGTCGACCAGCTTCCAGGCCGATTGCCTGCGGATGACGCTCAGGGCCTCACCCAAGGATTCAAAGTGTTGCGAAATGCTGCCCGCTAGACCTGTGCCCGCGATCGGCTCACTGGACACATTCAAGCGCCAGCGCCGGGTCAATGGCTGAAAAGCCAACCGGTAGTAGCGGTGCGCGTAGCTGACTTGGGCATCGGTCCAGTACCAGCGGTCTCGCAAAATTTCGGCTTCGGCCACAAAATGCAACGCCACTCCTTTGGCCAATGCATCTTCAAGCACGGGGCCCAGCTCAAGCGACAGTTGAGCGTTGAGCACCAGGCTGCCATTGTCGCGCAGCACTTTGAGTTCGGTGAGCTCAATGCTGGCGTTTTGCGCCCAAGCCCCAGGCACCGACAGCAGCCCAACGCACAACAGCCGCACAAGGCTGTGCAACAGTTCAAGCCCGGTCTTTTTCCAGCAGCGCGTAATAAAACCCATCGTGTTCACCCAGTGCATTGTCCATGACCGGAAGACCTGTGGGCACGTGACCCGGTATCAAATGCCCTGGAGAGGGCAGCAATTGGGCATTGGTGTTGCGCTGAAGAAACGCTTGCAAGGTTTCATCCCCCTCGGAACGGAAGACCGAACAGGTGCAGTACAGCAGTCGACCGCCCGGGGCCAAAAGAGGCCACAGGGCTTGGAGCAGTTGCGCTTGTATTTGCCCCAGCTGCTCGCTGTCGGTGGGGCGACGCAGCCAACGCACGTCCGGATGCCGGCGCACGATGCCCGACGCGGTGCACGGTGCGTCCAGCAAGATGGCGTCAAAGCTTTCACCGTCCCACCAGCTGGCGGGTTGGGCAGCATCGGCAGCTCGCACCTCGGCCTGAACCCCCAGTCGCTGCAAATTCTGGTCAATTCGCTGGCAGCGGCTGGCATCCACATCCAGGGCCAGCACGCGGGCTTGGGGGTAACAGGCCAACAGGTGTCCGGTTTTGCCACCCGGGGCGGCGCAGGCGTCCAGGATGCGCCAGGGCTTGTCGGCCTCGCGGCCTTGCAACAACAAGGGCGCGGCCACTTGCGCGGCCGCGTCTTGTACCGACACATGCCCTTCAGCAAAGCCGGGTAACTGGTGCACAGGCACTGCTTTGTCCAGTTGCAAACCCGTGGCCCCTACGGCTTTGGCTGGCATACCGAGGGCCAGCAACTGGGCTTGGTATTGCGCCACGCTGTGGTGGCGTGGATTGACGCGCAAACTCATGGGCGGGGGAAGCTGTGCCATCTGGAGCAAGCTTTGCCATTGGGCCGGATATTCGGCTTGCAGGCGCTCGATCCACCACAGTGGATGATTCCAAACGGCCTGCGGGTTGGCATCGGTTTGGGCGACGAGGGCTTCGCGTTCGCGCATGAAGCGCCTCAAACACGCGTTGATGAACCCGCTTTGGGCCTGTGTTGTTCTTTGCTGGCGGGCGGCTTCCACGGCTTGGTTGACCAAGGTGTGCACCGGATAGGGCGCCGCAGCGTCTTGCCAGCACAGTGCCAAGGCGGTGCACAGCAATGCGTCAGCGGCAGGAGGTGGGGCTTTGCTGGCCAATTGCTCGCGCAGGGCGATGGCCCGCCCCCATTGCCGCATGACTTGAAAGGCCAAGGATTGAACGCCTGGACGCAAGTCCTTAGGCACAGCCTCGATTTGAGAAGTCAATGAACGCCCAGCGCGCACCGCCTGCACCACTGTCGCCGTCAGTTGCAACAGTTGCCACAAGGGGGCCGAGTGCTTGGGTGCCCGAGTGGGCCGAGAAGGGCTAGAGGGTCTTGGTGAACGTGGCGGTTGGGTCATGGGGTGGGCCGTGAGTGCCTATTTGGAAATGAAACAGCCCCTGACCACATGGCGGTACAGGGGCTGTTCAAGGGTCACCGGGGGGCCGGTGACTTCATGGCTTAGGCAGCTTCGCCGGCGTCGGTGACGGTGTCTTCGGTGGACTCGCCCGCCAAGTCCGCGGCTTCCGCATCGGCAATGGCTTTGCGCTCTGCATCGTCCATCGCGTCTTTCACGGCGCGGGCCTTGTGATAGGCCAAACCTGTACCGGCAGGAATCAAGCGACCCACGATCACGTTTTCCTTCAAGCCGCGCAACTCGTCGCGCTTGCCCATGATGGCCGCTTCGGTCAGCACACGGGTCGTTTCCTGGAAGGAAGCGGCGGAGATGAACGAGTCGGTCGACAAGGAGGCCTTGGTGATACCCAGCAACAGGTTGCTGAAGGTCGCAGGGATCTTGCCCTCGCGCTGCAAGGCTTCGTTGGTGTTGAGAATTTCGGAGCGCTCCACCTGTTCACCGGAGATGTAAGTGGACTCACCCACGTTCTCGACCACCACGCGGCGCAGCATCTGACGAACAATCACTTCGATGTGCTTGTCGTTGATCTTCACGCCTTGCAAGCGGTACACGTCCTGGACTTCGTCCACGATGTAACGGGCCAGCTCTTCCATGCCCAACAAGCGCAGGATATCTTGTGGGTCTGCAGGACCGTCCACAATGCTCTCGCCCTTGTTGACCACTTGGCCTTCGTGCACCAGGATGTTCTTTTCCTTGGGGATCAGTTCATCCCAAACCTTGCCTTCTGGATCGGTGATCTGCAAGCGAACTTTGCCCTTGGTTTCTTTACCGAACGACACGGTACCGGTCATCTCAGCCAGCATGCCCTTGTCTTTGGGTGTACGGGCTTCGAACAGTTCGGCCACACGTGGCAAACCGCCAGTGATGTCTCTGGTCTTTTGACCTTCAACCGGGATACGGGCCAGCACCTCGCCTGGGCCCACTTCCATGCCGTCGCGCACCTGGATCAGCGCGCCGATCTGGAAGCCAATCGTCACCGAATGGTCGGTGCCGGGGATCTTGACTTCTTTGCCAGAGGCGTCGATCAACTTGACCTGAGGGCGGATGACCTTGGCAGCACCACGGCGCTTGGGGTCAATGACCACCAAGGTGGACAGGCCCGTGACCTCGTCCATCTGCTTGGCCACTGTGAGGCCTTCTTCGACGTTTTCGAATTGAACCTTACCGGCGAACTCGGTGATGATGGGGCGTGTCAACGGATCCCAGTTGGCCAAGATAACACCGGCCTTGATGGCTTGGTCGGGCTTGATGGCCAAGATCGCACCGTAAGGCACTTTGTGACGCTCACGCTCACGGCCAGCATCGGAGATGATGATTTCACCGGAACGGGAAATCACCACCAACTCGCCTTTGGTGTTGGTCACATAACGCATGGTGGCATTGAAGCCAACCGTACCGTTGGACTTGGCTTCCACGCTGGAGGCCACCGCTGCACGCGAAGCCGCACCACCGATGTGGAAGGTACGCATGGTCAACTGTGTGCCTGGCTCACCGATCGACTGGGCAGCAATGATGCCCACAGCTTCGCCGGCGTTGATCAAGCCACCACGGCCCAAATCGCGGCCATAGCAGCTGGCGCACAAACCAAAACGTGTCTCGCAGGTCAGGGCGGTGCGGACTTTGACTTCGTCCACGCCGACCAATTCCAACTCGTCCAGCATGTCTTCGTCCAGCATGACACCGGTCTTGACCAGGACAGCGCGTGTTTCGGGGTGCAACACGTCTTCGACGACGACACGGCCCAAAGCGCGCTCGCGCAGGGATTCGATCACTTCACCACCTTCAACGATGGCGCGCATCAGGGAACCGTTGCGGGTTCCGCAGTCTTGCTCGGTCACGACCAAGTCTTGCACCACGTCGCACAAACGGCGGGTCAGGTAACCCGAGTTGGCGGTCTTCAAAGCCGTATCGGCCAAGCCTTTACGCGCACCGTGTGTCGAGATGAAGTACTGCAACACGTTGAGGCCTTCACGGAAGTTCGCCGTGATGGGGGTCTCAATGATCGAGCCGTCGGGCTTGGCCATCAGGCCACGCATGCCGGCCAGCTGACGGATCTGCGCGGCAGAACCACGGGCGCCGGAGTCGGCCATCATGTAAATCGAGTTGAACGATTCTTGGTCGACTTCCTTGCCGTGACGGTCAATGGTTTTCTCTTTGCGCAGCTGGTCCATCATCACCTTGGAGACGACGTCACCGGCTTTGCCCCAAATGTCCACCACCTTGTTGTAGCGCTCGCCAGCGGTCACGAGACCGGAGACGTATTGCTGTTCGATGTCGCGGACTTCTTTTTCGGCGGCTTCGATGATGGCGGGCTTCTCAGGCGGCACCAACATGTCGTCGATGCCGATCGAGATACCGGCGCGTGTGGCCAGACGGAAACCGTTTTGCAACAGTTTGTCGGCGAACACCACGGTCTCTTTCAAGCCGCACTTGCGGAAAGAAGTGTTGATCAGCTTGGAGATTTCCTTCTTCTTCAGCGCCTTATTCAGGTTGCTGAAAGGCAGGCCCTTGGGCAGGATCTCGGACAACAAGGCACGGCCCACGGTGGTTTCCACCATCGACACCGATGAGGTGAATTCACCGGTCGTTTTGTCTTTGGTCCACTCGGTCATGCGCACGTTGATCTTGGCGGTCAACTCCACGGCACCAGCGTCCAGGGCGCGCTGCACTTCACCGATGTCGGAGAAGATCAGGCCTTCGCCTTTGGCGTTGATGCGGTCACGTGTGGCGTAGTACAGACCCAGCACCACGTCTTGCGACGGCACGATGGAGGGCTCGCCCGAAGCGGGGAACAAGATGTTGTTGGAGGCCAGCATCAAGGTGCGGGCTTCCATTTGCGCTTCGACCGACAGGGGCACGTGGACGGCCATCTGGTCACCGTCGAAGTCGGCGTTGAAGGCCGCGCAAACGAGGGGGTGCAGCTGAATGGCCTTGCCTTCGATCAGCAAGGGCTCAAAGGCCTGGATGCCCAGACGGTGCAGCGTAGGCGCACGGTTGAGCATCACGGGGTGCTCTTTGATGACCTCTTCCAAGATGTCCCACACCACGGGGGTGCCGGCTTCGACTTCTTTTTTGGCCGCCTTGATGGTGGTGGCGATGCCCATCGACTCGAGACGGGCAAAGATGAAGGGCTTGAACAACTCGATGGCCATCAACTTGGGCAAACCGCACTGGTGCAGCTTGAGGGTTGGGCCCACGGTGATGACGGAACGACCTGAGTAGTCGACGCGCTTGCCCAGCAAGTTTTGGCGGAAACGACCGCTCTTGCCTTTGATCATGTCGGCCAGCGACTTCAGGGCGCGCTTGTTGGCGCCGGTCATGGCCTTGCCGCGACGGCCGTTGTCCAGCAAGCTGTCCACGGCTTCTTGCAACATGCGCTTTTCGTTGCGCGCGATGATCTCGGGTGCCTTCAGCTCGAGCAAGCGACGCAGGCGGCTGTTGCGGTTGATGACGCGGCGGTACAGGTCGTTCAGGTCAGAGGTCGCAAAGCGGCCGCCGTCCAGAGGCACCAAAGGACGCAGGTCCGGTGGCAACACGGGCAGCACTTCGAGCACCATCCACTCGGGCTTGATGCCGGACTTCTTGAAGGCTTCCAGCACTTTGAGGCGCTTGGAGTTTTTCTTGACCTTGAGTTCGGAGCCGGTCAGGTCACCGCGCAGGCGCTCGATTTCGCTTTCGATGTCGATGCTCTGCAGCAATTCCTTGATGCCCTCGGCGCCCATCTTGGCGACGAATTCATCGCCGTATTCCTTGATCTTGGCGTCGTAGTCGTCTTCGCTCATGATGCCGAACTTCTTCAGCGGCGTCATGCCGGGGTCGGTCACGACATAGGCTTCAAAGTACAACACGCGCTCGATGTCACGCAGCGTCATGTCGAGCACCAGGCCCAAACGCGATGGCAATGACTTGAGGAACCAGATGTGTGCGCAAGGCGCGGCCAAGTCAATGTGACCCATGCGCTCGCGACGCACTTTGGTCTGTGTGACTTCAACGCCGCACTTCTCGCAGATCACACCGCGGTGCTTGAGGCGCTTGTACTTGCCGCACAGGCATTCGTAGTCTTTGATCGGGCCAAAAATCTTGGCACAAAACAGACCATCGCGCTCGGGCTTGAAGGTACGGTAATTGATGGTTTCAGGCTTTTTCACTTCGCCGAAAGACCACGAACGGATCTTCTCGGGAGATGCCAAGCCGATGCGGATGGCGTCGAAGTGGTCATCGGGCGTGAACTGCTTGAACAGGTCGAGTAGTGATTTCATGGTTTGAATCCTTTGCCTGTGAATTAAGAACGCTCGAGCTCGATGTCAAGGCCCAGCGAACGGATTTCCTTGACCAGCACGTTGAACGACTCGGGCATGCCCGCTTCGATGGAGTGTTCGCCTTTGACGATGCTCTCGTAAACCTTGGTACGGCCTTGCACGTCGTCAGACTTGACTGTGAGCATCTCTTGCAGCACATAAGAAGCGCCATACGCCTCCAGTGCCCAAACTTCCATCTCACCGAAACGCTGTCCACCGAACTGCGCCTTACCACCCAGCGGCTGCTGTGTGACCAAGCTGTAAGGTCCGGTCGAGCGGGCGTGCATTTTGTCGTCCACCAAGTGGTGCAACTTCAAGAAGTGCATGTAGCCAATGGTGGTTGGACGGTCGAAGGCGTCGCCTGTGCGGCCGTCAAACAAGTTGGCTTGGGTGCGTGTGGCCGTCAGACCTTTGGCTTTGGCCAAGTCATCTGGGTAAGCCAGGTGCAGCATGGCGCGGATTTCTTCTTCTGCCGCACCGTCGAACACGGGTGTGGCGAATGGGAAACCTTCTTTGAGGTTGTCGGCCATGGCCAACACTTCCTCGTCGGTCAACTGCGTCAGGTCTTCTTTGCGGCCCATGCTGTTGTAGAGCTGCTCGAACAGCTTGCGCAGCTCGGCGATTTTTTCCATGCGCTGAGTTTCGGCTTGCAGCATGTTGCCAATGCGCTGGCCAATGCCTTTGCCGGCCCAGCCCAAGTGAACTTCGAGCACCTGGCCCACGTTCATGCGCGATGGCACGCCCAGCGGGTTGAGCACGATGTCGGCAGGTGTGCCGTCGGCCATGAATGGCATGTCTTCGACCGGCACGATCTTGGAGACCACACCTTTGTTGCCGTGGCGACCGGCCATCTTGTCACCGGGCTGCAAGCGTCGCTTGACGGCCAAGTAAACTTTGACCATCTTGAGCACACCCGCAGGCAACTCGTCGCCTTGGGTGAGCTTCTTGCGCTTTTCTTCAAACGACAAGTCGAAGCTGTGACGGGTTTGCTCCAGCGAGTTCTTGATGGACTCGAGTTGCATGGCCACGTCGTCTTCGGCTGGGCGAATGTCGAACCAGTGGAATTTCTCGACCGAGGCCATGTAGGCCTTATCGATCTTGGTGCCTTTGGCCAGTTTTTGAGGGCCACCGTTGGCCACGCGGCCCACCAACAACTTTTCGATACGGTCAAATGCGTCGGCTTCCACGATGCGCAGCTGGTCGTTCAGGTCCAGGCGGAAACGCTTGAGTTCGTCGTCGATGATTTGCTGTGCGCGCTTGTCACGCACGATGCCTTCACGGGTAAAGACTTGCACGTCGATCACCGTGCCTTGTGAGCCCTGATCCACGCGCAACGAGGTGTCTTTCACATCGCTGGCTTTTTCGCCGAAGATGGCACGCAACAGTTTTTCTTCGGGTGTCAGAGTGGTCTCGCCTTTCGGGGTGACCTTGCCGACCAACACATCTCCAGGTTGCACTTCGGCACCCACGTAGATGATGCCGGAGTCGTCTAGACGGCCCAGTTGCTGCTCAGACAGGTTGGGAATGTCGCGCGAAATTTCTTCAGCACCCAGCTTGGTGTCGCGGGCCATGACCACGAGTTCTTCGATGTGGATCGAGGTGTAACGGTCTTCCGACACGACACGCTCAGAGATCAAGATCGAGTCTTCGAAGTTGTAGCCGTTCCAAGGCATGAAGGCGATCAGCATGTTCTGACCGATGGCGATTTCGCCCAAATCGGTCGATGCGCCGTCGGCGATCACGTCGCCCTTGGCCAGCTTGTCGCCACGCTTGACGATAGGCCGCTGGTGGATGTTGGTGTTTTGGTTGGAACGCTGGTACTTGATCAGGTTGTAGATGTCCACACCCACTTCGCCGGCCAATGCTTCTGCGTCGTTCACACGGATCACGATGCGGGTGGCGTCAACGTAGTCAACGGTACCGCCACGTGTAGCGGTCACCACAGTGCCGGAGTCAACCGCTGCGACGCGCTCGATACCGGTACCGACCATGGGCTTTTCAGGGCGCAGCACAGGCACCGCTTGGCGCGACATGTTGGCACCCATCAAAGCACGGTTGGCGTCGTCGTGCTCGAGGAACGGCACCAAAGATGCCGCCACCGAAACGATCTGGGCGGGTGAGACGTCCATGTACTGGATGCGCTCGGCACCGCACAGAATGGATTCGCCTTTTTCACGGGCTGAGACCAAGTCACCGGTCAGCTTGCCTTCTTTGTTCAACGCAGCGTTGGCCTGGGCGATGACGTACTTGCCTTCTTCGATGGCCGACAGGTAGTCGATGTCCATCGTGACTTTACCTTCGACCACGCGGCGGTACGGGGTTTCAATGAAGCCGTACTCGTTCAATCGGGCATACAAAGCCAGTGAGTTGATCAGTCCGATGTTCGGGCCTTCAGGTGTTTCAATCGGGCAGACACGGCCATAGTGGGTCACGTGCACGTCACGCACTTCGAAACCTGCACGCTCGCGGGTCAAACCACCTGGGCCAAGGGCCGACACACGGCGCTTGTGTGTGATCTCGGCCAAGGGGTTGGTCTGGTCCATGAACTGCGACAATTGCGATGCACCAAAGAACTCTTTGAGTGCTGCAGAAATCGGTTTGGAGTTGATCAGGTCATGCGGCATGAGCGGTTCTTGCTCAGCTTGGCCCAAACGCTCTTTGACGGCTTTTTCGATACGCGCCAGACCGGTGCGGTACTGGTTCTCGGCCAATTCGCCCACGCAACGCACTCGGCGGTTGCCCAAGTGGTCGATGTCATCGACTTCGCCATTGCCGTTGCGCAGGTCCACCAGGATCTTGACCACGGCCAAAATGTCTTCGTTGGACAACACCATGGGGCCGGTCGATTCACTGCGACCCACACGGGCGTTGAACTTCATGCGACCTACACGCGACAAGTCGTACGTATCGGGGTTGTAGAACAAGCGCTGGAACAGGGCTTGCACCGCGTCTTCGGTTGGCGGCTCGCCAGGGCGCATCATGCGGTAGATGGCCACTCGGGCTGCGAACTCGTCCACGGTCTCGTCGATGCGCAAGGTTTGCGAAATGTACGCGCCTTGGTCGAGTTCGTTCGTGTAGATGCAGGGCAGATCTTGCACGCCTAAGGTGCGCAGTTTCTTGAGCAGGGCTTCAGTCAGCTCTTCGTTCGCCTTGGCAATGATCTCGCCAGTGTCGGCTTCGACAATGCTGCGGGCCACCACGCGGCCAATCAGGAAGTCTTCGGGCACGCTGATGTGCGTGGTGCCGGACTGCTCGAGTTCACGGGTATGACGAACGGTGATGCGCTTGTCTTTGGCGACCACCACTTTGCCGGATTTGGCGGTGATGTCAAAACGGGCGACTTCACCGCGCAGACGCTCGGCCACAAATTCCATTTGGGCACCGCTGTCCATCAGGCGGAAGTTGTCGTTGACGAAGAAGTTCGCCAAGATGGATTCTGGGTTCAGTCCAATGGCCTTGAGCAAAATGGAAACGGGCATCTTGCGGCGGCGGTCAACCCTGAAGTACAGGATGTCCTTCGGGTCAAATTCGAAATCCAACCAAGAGCCGCGGTAAGGGATGATGCGTGCCGAAAACAGCAGCTTGCCCGAGCTGTGGGTCTTGCCCTTGTCGTGTTCAAAAAACACACCCGGTGAGCGGTGCAACTGAGACACGATCACGCGCTCTGTGCCGTTGATGATGAAGGAGCCTTTGTCGGTCATCAGGGGCACTTCGCCCATGTAGACCTCTTGCTCTTTGACTTCTTTGACCACCTTGTTTTGTGAGGTTGAAGAGTCACGGTCGTAAATGATGAGTTGGACGCGTGCTCGCACGGCCGACGAGAAAGTCAGGCCACGCGTCTGGCATTCACGCACATCGAACGCAGGTTTGGCCAGGTTGTACTCGATGAATTTCATCTCCACAAAACCATTGTGGGAAACGATCGGGAAAGCCGATTCAAAGGCGGCTTGCAGGCCTTCGTGCGTCCGTTTGGATGAAATGACACCCGCTTGCAAGAAGGACGTGTACGCGTCTTTTTGCATTTGCAGCAGGTAAGGAACTTCTAGCACGCTTTCGCGGCTGCCGAAACTTTTGCGGATTCGCTTGCGTTCGGTGTAGGAATAGGCCATGAGATCTCCGGGCTTGATCTTTCAGAACTGTGTGTTGAATGGACTTTTCACCCCTTCAACGGTCTTGGCGGCTGGCCTCTACCAGCTTTGGCGGACGATTGCGCATTGCACGCAACCCGAACCAAGGGTTTTCTGCAGTTGGGTCAGAAAACACTGGAAAGCAGACTGGGGTCAATCCGCTTTCCGGTGTTTCGTTCAAACACTGAAAAGAAAGCTGTTTTGAGTCAACCTTTCGGTGTGCTCATCAAGCACCAAAGGCTGGAGGCCCTTTCGGACACTCCAGCCTTGGAACAAAACCGAATTACTTCAGTTCGGCCTTGGCGCCAGCTTCTTCCAGCTTCTTCTTGGCGGCTTCAGCGTCAGCCTTTGGCAGGCCTTCTTTGACCGCCTTAGGTGCGCCATCCACCAAGTCTTTGGCTTCTTTCAAGCCCAGACCGGTGATTTCGCGCACGGCCTTGATCACGGACACTTTGTTGGCGCCGGCTTCGAGCAACATGACGTTGAAGTCAGTCTTCTCTTCAGCGGCAGCACCACCAGCAGCAGCGCCACCAGCAGCAGGCGCAGCCATCGCAGCAGCGCTCACACCAAACTTCTCTTCGATGGCTTTCACCAGGTCGTTGAGTTCCATGACCGTCATGCTGTCCAGCGCGGTCAAAAATGCGTCTTTATCGAATGCCATTTTTATTTCCTAACAATTGGTTAAAACACGAACGCTGGCCTTAAGCGGCAACAGCTTCGCCTTCGCCTTTTTTGGCCGCCAGCGCACCCAGCACAACGGCTGTACGCGACATGGGCGACATCAACAAGCCACACAACTGAGCCAACAAAACTTCTTTCGAAGGGATGTTAGCCAATTGCTTAACGCCGTTCACGTCCAAAGCTTTGCCTGCAAATGCACCTCCACGAATGACCAACTTGTCGTTGGTTTTCGCGAAGTCGGCCACCACTTTCGCGGCGGCCACTGCATCTTCAGAGAAGCCATAGATCAGGGGGCCGGTCATCTGGTCAGCGACAACTTCAAACTGCGTACCGGTCACAGCACGGCGAGCCAAGGTGTTTTTCAACACGCTCAGCGAAACGCCCAGGCTGCGAGCTTTGACGCGCAGGTTGGTCATGTCAGCGACCGTGATACCACGGTATTCCGCCATCACAAGCGTTTGAGCTTTAGCGGCGAGGTCGGTCACTTCGGAAATGACCGCTTCTTTCTCACTGCGATTCAGACTCAAGGTCTACTCCTTTGTATGTGTTGTTTGGGTTGCCCCTAGAACACGCCTATTTGCAGCGACCAACTGTTTTGGATCTTCATCCATCTGCAGCGGGATCGCCATCTGCGTTGGCCCAAAACCTCAGGATCACCTGGAGTTTTGTTGATTAAGCACACAGGGTGTGCACCAACGGTCTTGGATGGCCCGCGGTACTTTTGCAAATACAGCAGCCCACCACATTGAGGCGCTCTTTCGAACGCCTCAAATTTCTGCCATCACGCCGAGATAGATTGTGTGTCGACGCGAACGCCCACACCCATGGTCGACGAGACAGCGATTTTGCGCAGGTAAATGCCCTTGCTGCTGGCTGGCTTGGCTTTGACCAAGGCCTCGACCAATGCAGCCAAGTTGCCTTGCAACTTGTCGGTATCGAACGAACGGCGACCGATGGTGCCATGCACGATACCGGCCTTGTCGACACGGAATTGCACCTGACCTGCTTTGGCATTGCGCACAGCAGTGGCCACATCTGGAGTGACGGTGCCAACTTTGGGGTTAGGCATCAGGCCACGTGGGCCCAGGATTTGACCCAAGGTACCCACAACGCGCATGGCGTCAGGTGCAGCGATGACCACGTCGAAAGGCATGTCGCCAGCTTTGACGCGGGCAGCCAAGTCGTCCATGCCGACCACGTCTGCGCCTGCGGCCAAAGCTTCTTCAGCCTTGGCGCCTTGGGCAAACACGGCCACACGTGCTGTTTTGCCGGTGCCGTTGGGTAACACCACAGCGCCACGCACCACTTGATCAGACTTCTTGGCATCGATACCGAGTTGCACGGCCACGTCGATGGACTCATCGAACTTGGCTGTGGCGCACTCTTTGACGATGGTCAAGGCATCGGTCAAGGCATACAGCTTCAGGCTGTCAACTTTGCCAACGAGGGTTTTTTGCTTTTTAGTGAGCTTGGACATTTACACGCCCTCCACATTCACGCCCATGGAACGGGCAGTACCAGCGATGGTACGAACAGCCGCGTCCAGATCGGCTGCGGTCAAGTCTTTCATCTTGGCCTTGGCGATGTCTTCCAGCTGAGCGCGTGTGATCTTGCCCACTTTTTCCAAGCCTGGCTTGGTGGAAGCTTTGTCGAGCTTCAAGGACTTCTTGATCAAGGTCGCTGCAGGCGGTGTCTTGATGATGAAGGTGAAGGACTTGTCTGCAAATGCTGTGATGACCACAGGCAATGGCAGACCTGGCTCGACACCTTGGGTCTGGGCGTTGAACGCCTTGCAGAATTCCATGATGTTCAAACCACGCTGGCCCAATGCTGGACCAATGGGTGGTGATGGATTGGCTTTACCAGCTGGCACTTGCAGCTTGATGAAGCCGACGATTTTTTTCGCCATGCTTTTCTCCTTGCGGGTTTTAACGCTTTGGGCTTTCGGGCCCTCGGCTCCCCGGGGTTAACGACTCAAGAACAAAGACAGGCACCGAGTCGGGAAGTGCCCATCCGAAAAATTGGATGATCAGGTCTTTTCGACTTGACCAAATTCGAGTTCAACGGGCGTTGCTCGGCCAAAAATGGTGACCGACACGCGCATTTTGTTGCGCTCGTAGTTGACTTCTTCAACAGTTCCATTGAAGTCAGTGAAGGGGCCTTCTTTGACGCGGATGTACTCACCCACTTCAAACTCCACCTTGTGGCGGGGCTTGTCAGTACCCTCTTGCATCTGGTTCACGATCTTGGCCACATCGGCTTCTGAGATCGGTGCAGGGCGGTTTTTGGCTCCCCCCACAAAGCCGGTAACTTTGTTGGTGTGCTTGACGAGGTGCCATGTTTCGTCGTCCATGACCATTTCAACCAGCACATAACCCGGAAAGAATTTTCTCTCGGTGGTTTTCTTCTGGCCGTTCTTGATTTCCACCACTTCTTCTGTGGGCACCAAGATGCGGCCGAATTTGGTTTCCATGCCCGAACGCGTGATGCGTTCGATGATGTTGCGCTCAACCGCCTTTTCCATGCCGGAATAGGCATGGACCACGTACCACTTGAGGTCAGGGTTGGTTGAAGAGCCGGCCATCGGCGCCTTGACTACGACATCGTTCATTATTTTTTCCACCCCAGAATCAGATCGTAAAAAACCCATTCGAGAGTTTTGTCGGTGAGCCACAGGAATAGGGCCATCACCACCACGAAGGCAAACACATACAGAGTAATTTGAAGGGCTTCTTTACGCTCTGGCCAAACCACTTTTTTGGTTTCGCGAACGGCGTCACGTCCGAACGCCACCAATTCGCGGCCGGTTTCGGAGGTAAAAAAGACCACGACAGCCGCCACCAAAGCCACCAACAAACCGCCCCACTGAACCCAAGGACCTTGGGCTGCGAGCATGTAGTAAGCAACCAATCCTGCAAGCACCAATGCGATGGCCAAAGCCAATCGAATCTTGTCGCCTGCAGTGTTTACTGTTTGAACTTCGGACGTTGCCATACGGCTTGAAACCTTTGTTGAGCCTCTTCAACAGATGACTCTTATCAGACAAGGAAGCCCGCTAGGTTGTAGCGGGCTTTGAAATTCCACCTTTTCAGGTGGCAGGGGCAGTAGGAATCGAACCTACAACCTTCGGTTTTGGAGACCGACGCTCTGCCAATTGAGCTATACCCCTACATCAAAATGATCAGGCGATGATCTTGGCAACAACGCCCGCGCCGACGGTGCGGCCACCTTCGCGGATGG
>NZ_JBBAPF010000033.1:0-20560 GCF_040400975.1 Limnohabitans sp.
GGCACTGCACCACGATGCCGGTGGGGATGTGCGTCAGGCGCACGGCCGAGTCGGTTTTGTTGATGTGCTGACCACCCGCGCCGCTGGCACGGAAGGTGTCGGTGCGCACGTCAGACGGGTTGATGTTGATTTCGATCGAGTCGTCGATCTCTGGGTAGACAAACAGCGAAGCGAACGAGGTGTGGCGGCCGCCCGACGAGTCGAAGGGACTTTTGCGCACCAAACGGTGCACGCCAGTTTCGGTGCGGAGCAGGCCAAAGGCATATTCGCCTTCGATTTTGATGGTCGCGCCCTTGATGCCTGCGGTGTCGCCCGGGGTTTCGTCTTCCACCGTGGCCTTGAAGCCCTTGCGTTCGGCGTACTTGATGTATTGGCGCAGCAGCATGCTGGCCCAGTCACAGGCTTCGGTGCCGCCTGCACCGGCCTGGATGTCGACAAAGCAGTTGAGCGGGTCCGCCTCGTGGCGGAACATGCGGCGAAACTCAAGGTCTTCCACCAGCGCAGTCAATTTGGCGGTTTCGCCTTCGATGGTCATCAGGCCAGCGTCATCGCCTTCTTCCTTGCTCATTTCGAAGAGTTCAAGGTTGTCAGCCAGCTCGCTGGTCAGGTTGTTGATGGTCACCACCACGCCGTCTAGGGCCTTTTTCTCTTTGCCCAGTTCCTGGGCTTTTTTGGGGTCGTTCCAGACCGCAGGATCTTCGAGCGATGCGTTGACGGTTCTCAACCGTTCAGATTTGGCATCGTAGTCAAAGATACCCCCGTAACTCGTGGGTGCGAGCGGTCAGGTCTGTGAGGGAGGCGCCGATTTGGTTGATGTGTTCTGCGTCCATGGGGAAACTCCGATTCGGTAAACCGGGCATTTTCTCATGACTTGCCGACTTCAAGCTGTGCCGATGAACGCTTTCTGGGACCACCCGCCCCATTAAAAAAGCCGACCCCAAGAGAACATCAATCCCGCATTGCCCAAAATTTTCATCTGCAGCGAGTCTTTTGGACTGATCTTGTAGCCCAATGAGGGAATGATGGCCGGTGAAAAACCATGGTAGTTCAAAGGCACTTTGTCTTCGTAAGGCGCCACGTAACCGTAAAGAATGCCTGCGGTTACTTTCACAAACAATTGAGGCGAACCCAGCAAGCCATTGAACTGCTGACCAGCGTAGAGGTAGACCGAGGGTTGACCAAATGAGTTGCTGAAAAAGCTCACCCCGCAAAACCGGTTGCCAGGCAGCTGTTCGTCCAAAGCCAAAAGCACCACATCTTTGTGTTCTGCGTTATGACTCCAATGATGGGTATAGGGTGAGAACGTGATTTCCCCCTTTTTGACGGGCTCAGCGGCGCCTTGTACACCCAAAAAAGAAGGGCAATAGCGCGTTGCTTGGGACATTGTGGGCAGGGCCGCCAGTGCCAAGGCACAGAGGATGCCCCGGGTTTTGTGCAAATCCATCAGTTTCATGTGGCGCTTTGATCAAAAAGTTACTCGATTGTAAGTTGCACATCAGCCCAAGAAATTCTCAAGCAGTACAGCCAAAGCCTGAGGCTGGTCATGGTGGAGCATGTGTCCAGCGTCCTGAATCAA
The DNA here is from genome assembly GCF_040400975.1 of Limnohabitans sp. Taxonomy (GTDB): domain Bacteria; phylum Pseudomonadota; class Gammaproteobacteria; order Burkholderiales; family Burkholderiaceae_C; genus Limnohabitans_A. The sequence continues at coordinate 1,577 of NZ_JBBAPF010000033.1, forward strand.
GGCTTGTTGCAGGGTGGGCACGGACTTCAGGCGCTCGTGAAACTCTGCCAAGGTGTATTTGCCTTTCCACCACTGACTGAGCGAGTCGTCCGAAGCTTCCACCACCAGCACGGGTGCGGTGATGCGGCGGTACATGGCCTGCGCTTCTTCGACATGGAACAGATACGGGTTGACGACTTTGTGCGCCGAGTCGCCCAGAATGCGCCACTGGCCATCTGGGCCCTGCTGCGCCCAATGCTGGGCCAGCCAGTCGGCTTTGTCTTGGTTCAGTCGGCCGTTGGTCTTCATCAGGCGGGCTGCCACGCCGGCGGCGTCGGGGTAGGCCTTGAGCGTGTTGTCGCCCGCGCGTTGCGCTTTGAGTTCGTCGAGCCACTGGGCCATGCGGGGGGGCGCTTGGGCGGGCTGCGTGGCGGCCATGCCAAAGCCTTCAAGGTTGACCAGGCGGCGGATGCGCTCCGGGCGGGTGCCCGCGTACATCATGACCACGTTGCCGCCCATGCTGTGGCCGACCAGGTCAATGGCTTGTCCGGGGTAGAGCGCGTCGAGCAGGGCATCCAGATCGGCCAGGTAATCGGGGAACCAGTAGCTGTCGGTGGGTGGGGTCTCGGTCAGGCCGTAGCCGCGCCAGTCCATGGCAATGATGGGGCGCTGGCTGACAAAAGTCTGGCTGAAGGCGTCGACCATGAACTGGTAAGAGGCGGCCACGTCCATCCAGCCGTGTGCCAAAACAAGAGGCGTAGCGCCAACTTGTGCCTTGCCCCACTGGCGGACGTGGTAGCGGCAGCCGCGCAGCGGCACCCAGTGGCTTTGTGATTCGCGTTGAACTTGGTACATACTTTCAATCATAAGGAGACACACGATGAGCGTCAGTCGCAACCAGGACCGCCAAGCCCCAAACCTAGCTCAAGGCGGCGTCGATCGTTATCAGGCTATTCATCAGTCTTTTGGCTGGAAGGTGCCCAAGCGCTTCAACATGGCGCAGGCTTGCTGCGGCCAGTGGGCTGTGCAGCCCGTCACGGCAAGGCGAGTCGCCATTCGAGAGCATGTGGCAGGGCAGGGCTTGGGCCAGAGCTGGACCTTTGCCCAACTGCAAACCGCGGCCAACCGCTTGAGCCGGGTGCTGCAGGGGCTGGGCGTGCAGCGTGGCGACCGGGTGGCGATTGTGTTGCCCCAGCGTTTTGAAACCGCTGTGGCCTACATGGCAGTGCTGCAAATGGGTGCGGTGGCCATGCCACTGTCCATGCTGTTTGGCCCAGAGGCGTTGGCGTTTCGCATCAATGACAGCCAGACCCGGGTGGCGGTGTGCGATGAGTCGACATTGAGTGCCCTGCAACAAGCCCGATCAGATTGCCTTGGCTTGCAAATCCTGATCGGGGTGGGGGAAGCCGGTGCGTTGGCCGATCTGGACTACGCGCAAGCCGTGGCCAGCCAGGCCACATCGTTCAAGGTTGTGAGCACCTTGGCTGAAGAACCGGCGGTGCTGATCTACACCAGCGGTACTACCGGCAATCCCAAGGGCGCGCTCATACCGCACCGGGCACTGATCGGCAACCTGACGGGTTTTGTGTGCAGTCAAAACTGGTTTGGCTTTGACCCATTTGATGCCAGTCGACCCTCCAAAGCCGTGTTCTGGTCCCCAGCCGACTGGGCTTGGACGGGCGGTCTGATGGACGCGTTGCTGCCCAGCCTGTACTTTGGGCGGCCCATCGTGGCCTTCAACGGACGCTTTTCGCCCGAGACCGCGTTCGAGATTTTGCAAAGCCACGGCGTGACGCACAGTTTTTTGTTCCCGACGGCGCTCAAAGCCATGATGAAGGCCGTGCCCGACGTGAAAGCCCGTTACAAGCTCAAGCTGCAAGCCATGATGAGCGCAGGCGAAGCGGTGGGTGACGCGGTGTTTGCCTATGTCCAGCAACAGATGGGCGTGACGGTGAACGAGATGTTCGGCCAGACCGAAATCAACTACGTGGTGGGCAACTGCACCCGGCTGTGGCCCGCCAAGCCCGGAAGCATGGGCAAGGGCTATCCCGGTCACCAGGTCGCGGTCATCGACGAGGCGGGGAAACTGTGCCCACCCGGCACGCCGGGCGAAGTGGCGGTGAACCGCTTCGATGTGCACGGCCAGCCCGACCCGGTGTTCTTTTTGGGCTACTGGAACAATGCCAAAGCCACCCAGGCCAAGTACACGGGCGACTGGTGCCGCACAGGCGACATGGCGGTGGCTGACGAGGAAGGCTACCTTTGGTACCAAGGCCGCACCGACGACATGTTCAAGGCCGCCGGTTACCGCATCGGACCAGGCGAGATCGAAAACTGCCTGGTCAAACACCCGGCCGTGCAGAACGCCGCCGTGGTGCCCAAGCCCGACGCCGACCGGGGTGCTGTGGTCAAGGCCTATGTGGTGCTGTCGCCTGACTGGGGGGGGCGCAGGCCCAACGGGCCGGGCCAGGCCCGCTTTGACGAGGAGCTTCGCCGCGAATTGCAGGCCCATGTGAAGGGTTTGCTGGCCCCTTACGAATACCCCAAAGAGATCGAGTTCATCGACCAACTTCCCATGACCACCACCGGCAAAGTGCAGCGGCGGGTGCTGCGCCTGCAGGAAGAAGCACGCGCGACAGCCGCCATCGCTGCAAAGACCTAACGCGTGACAAAATCTCGCCAAACGCCTTGGGCTTGGGCTTGGGCTTGGGTTTGGGTTTGGGTTTGGGTTTGGGTTTGGGTTTGGGTTTGGGGCGCGGCAGCTGACATGAAACATCAACAGGAAACACCATGAAAACCGTTCAACTCGGTCAATCCGACCTGCAAGTGACCCCCATTTGCCTGGGCACCATGACCTTTGGTGAGCAAGTCAATGAAGCGGACTCACACACCATCTTGGACCGCTCGCTGGAGGCCGGCATCAACTTCATCGACACCGCCGAGATGTATGCCGTGCCCGCTACCGCTGCCACTTGCGGTTTCACTGAAACCTACATCGGTAACTGGTTCGCCAAAAATTCCGGTGTTCGGCAAAAGCTCGTGTTGGCCACCAAGGTGGCCGGACCTTCGCGTGGCATGCCGTGGATTCGTGAGGGCTCTGGCATGACGGGGCAAGACATCCTGAATTCTTGCGATGCCAGTTTGCGCCGTCTGCAAACCGATGTGATCGACCTTTATCAGATCCACTGGCCCGAGCGCCATGTGCCGGTGTTTGGCATGACCTACTTTGACCCCGCCAAAGACAAGTCGGTGACCTCGATCCACGAGCAGCTCGAAGCCCTGTCCAAGCTGGTCAAGGCGGGCAAGGTGCGCTACATCGGCTTGTCCAACGAAACCCCTTATGGCGTGCACGAGTTTGTGCGCCTGGCCGAGCAACATGGCTTGCCGCGCGTGGCCACGGTGCAAAACCCGTATTGCCTGGTTAGCCGCACTTATGACAACGGTTTGGACGAGACTTGCTACCGTTTGAACGTGTCCATGTTGGCGTATTCGCCCTTGGGTTTTGGTTTGCTCACTGGTAAATACGATCAGGAAGATTTGACAGGTCCTTTGGTGCCCGATGGTGGCCGCATCGCCCGCTACGACTCGATGCGCAAACAGCGCTGGGGCCGCCCCGAAGCCCTTGCCGCCGCAGGCCGCTACAACCAGTTGGCCCGCGACAACGGCATGACGCCCACGCAGATGGCGCTGGCGTTTTGCTACCACCGCTGGAGCGTGGCCAGCACCATCATCGGCGTGACCTCGGTGGCGCAACTGAACGAAGACTTGGCGGCTTGGAACACCGAGTTGAGTCCCGATGTGCTCAAGGCCATTGACGCCATCCGTTGGGATATGCGCGACCCGGCTTTGTGATCTGGGGCCATGGCCAAAAAAGACAAAGTCAGCGAAACCCCGGCCACGGCGCTGTTGCGCCAGCATGGGGTGAGTTTCACCGAGCACCCTTACGACTACCTGGAGCATGGCGGTGCCCAACACAGTGCGCAGGTGCTGGGCATGGACCCTTTCAGCGTAGTTAAAACGCTGATCATGCAAGACCAGGACGCCAAACCGCTGGTGGTGTTGATGCACGGCAACTGCAAGGTGTCCACTAAAAACCTGGCGCGGCAGATCGGTTTGAAATCGGTGGAGCCCTGCGCCCCCGAGGTGGCCAACCGGCACAGTGGTTATTTGGTGGGCGGCACCTCGCCCTTTGCCACTCGCCGGGCCATGCCCGTGTTCATCGAAGAAAGCATTCTGAGCTTGCCGCGCATCTGCATCAACGGCGGCCGGCGTGGTTATCTGGTGGGCATCGACCCGCAGGTCTGTGTGCAACTGCTGGGTGCCCAGCCCGTGAACTGCGCGCTGGCAGAATGACGCCCGTAGAAGAAACAGGGAGATGTGGATGGATGCGTTGATTCCGGTGACCGTGGTGCTGGGCAGTTATTTTTTGGGTTCGCTCAGTTTTGCGGTGATCGTGAGCCGCTTGATGGGCCTGAACGACCCGCGCAGCTATGGCAGCAAAAACCCGGGCGCCACCAATGTGCTGCGCTCGGGCAGCAAAAAAGCGGCCATCCTGACTTTGCTGTTGGACGCATTCAAGGGTTGGTTGCCGGTGGCGCTGGTGCTGACCTTGGGGCCTGAACACGGTTTGGGCCCAGACGTTGCGGCCCTGGCGGGCCTGGCCGCGTTCTTAGGTCACCTGTACCCGGTGTTTTTTGGCTTCGTCGGTGGCAAAGGCGTGGCCACGGCGGTGGGTGTGGTGGTGGGCGTCAACGGCAGCTTGGCACTGGCGGTGGTGTTCAGCTTTGCCATTGTGTTGTTCTTCTCGCGCTACGTGTCCCTGGCCTCGATGGTGGCTGCCGTGTTTGCACCTGCTTTTTACCTCTTCGGCGATGGGGTGGCTTGGCAAGCGTCTGCGCCAGAAGTTGTGAGCCTGGCCGCCATGGCTATTTTGTTGGTCTGGCGGCACCGAGAAAACATCCACCGCTTGATGGCAGGAACCGAGTCCCAACTGGGAAAGAAGAAAACATGAGCCAAGACATTCAGCGTTTGCATGTGGCCGCGCGTTACAGCGAGGCGGCCGTTTTCAATGGTGTGGTTTATCTGGCAGGCATGGTGCCCGAGTGCGAGGCCACCGACATCCGCAGCCAGACCGCCGATGTACTGCGCCAGATCGAGTACCGATTGGAGGAGGCGGGCAGCGACAAAACCCGCATCATGCGCACCCAGATTTACCTCAAAGACATCGCCGACATTGCCGCCATGAACGAGGTGTGGGATGCTTGGGTGGTGGCGGGTACAGCGCCACCCCGCGCCACCGTGCAGGCGGCGCTGGCCAATCCGGCCTATTTGATCGAGGTGGTGGTGACGGCGGCCGTCAAAGCTTGAGTCACTTGGCGTCAGAGACTGCGGGAGAGTTGAACCCTCAAGCGCTCAATCCCTGAAGTTGTCGAAAGACAAGGGCAAGTCGGGCATGTCTTTGCGCAGCATCGCCATGGCGGCCTGTAAATCGTCGCGCTTGGTGCCCGTGACGCGCACGGCATCGCCCTGAATGGACGCTTGGACCTTGATCTTGCTGTCCTTGATCAGGCGGGTGATCTTTTTGGCATCGTCGGTCTCGATGCCGTTCTTCACTTTGACCACCTGCTTGACCTTGTCGCCGCCGATTTTTTCGACCTTGCCGATGTCCAGAAAGCGCACGTCCACGTTGCGCTTGGTCAGCTTGTTGCGCAGGATATCTTCGACTTGCGTGAGTTGAAACTCGGCATCGCCAAACATCGTGATCTCTTTGTCCTTGAGTTCGATGTTGGCCGACGTGCCTTTGAAGTCAAAGCGGGTGCCAATTTCTTTGGCGGATGTGTCAACGGCGTTGCGCACTTCGACCATATTGGGTTCGCAAACGGTATCAAACGAGGGCATGGCTTTAAAAATCCGAGGGTTGAGAATGCGACAATTCTCCCATGTTCCTTGAGAAAAATGTTCCCCTGCAGCCCTACAACACTTTCGGCATCGCCGCCAAGGCCCAGGCTTTGGTGCGGGTGCGCTCCGAAGCCGACCTGTTGGCTGTGCTGGCCGACCCGCAACTGGCCAGCATGCCCAGGCAGGTGCTGGGCGGCGGCAGCAACATCGTTTTGACGGGCGACGTCAAGGCGCTGGTGCTCAAGATGGAAGTGCCCGGCATTGGCCTAGTGGGTGAGACCGACAAACACTGGCTGATCGAGGCGGGCGCGGGCGTGGACTGGCATGCGCTGGTGGCCTGGACCTTGGACCACGGCTACCCGGGTCTTGAAAACATGGCCCTGATCCCCGGCACGGTGGGCGCATCGCCCGTGCAAAACATTGGTGCCTATGGGGTGGAGCTGCAAGACCGCTTCGATTCGCTCGACGCCATGGACCTGTTCACGGGCGAGTTGTTCACCCTGAACGCCGCGCAGTGCGGCTTCAGCTACCGCGACTCGGTGTTCAAGCACGCATCGGGCGGCGCGGATGGCTTGGGCCTGGCAGGCCGGGCCGTGATTTTGCGGGTGCGCTTTGCGCTGCCCAAGCGCTGGAAGCCCGAACTGGGCTACCTGGACCTCGAGCGCAAGATGGCCGAGTCCGGCATCCACAGCCCCGATGCCCGGCAGATTTTTGACTGGGTTGTGGCCATTCGCCGCGCCAAATTGCCCGACCCGCAGGTGATTGGCAACGCGGGCAGCTTTTTCAAAAACCCCACCGTGACGCCTGAGCAGTGCGCCGACATCATCGCTCGTGAACCCAAGGTGGTGCATTACCCCATGCCCGATGGCTCCATCAAACTGGCCGCGGGCTGGCTGATCGACGCCTGCGGCTGGAAAGGCAAAAGCGTGGGCCACGCCGGAGTCTACGAAAAGCAGGCGCTGGTGCTGGTCAACCGCGGCGGCCGCGAGAACCCCTGCACCGGGGGCGAGGTGATGACCTTGGCCAAGGCGATTCAGACCAGTGTGTATGAGCGGTTTGGAATACGGCTGGAGCCAGAGCCTGTTGTGATTTGACTACAATGGTAATCAAATTCTCTGTTTGATAAATGCACCCTCTGAGTAATTCCGAACGCATCCACTATCGCGATCTTCTTCGCGAGGCCCGTTATGGTGCGCTTGCCGATGCAGAAGGATTTCAACAGGTGTGTTTTGCCATTGAGGCCTTGGGCAAGCGCTTGAATCCGCGAGCGAATGGATTGGGTTCTTGCTACAGCAAACTTAGGGATCTCGTCAATGATGCAGGCTTACTTGGCCCCCAAGGTGAGGTCGGTGGGGTCGACAAACGCTTCGATGCTTTCTTTATCGCTCTGCGAGATGCTCGTAATGACATTGCGCATACCGGTGCTTACGCCAGGAATGTCGCAATTGATGCAGTTTCGCTTTGCTCAGTCCTAGAGGATGCTTTAATGCATATGCGAGCTACAGTTGCTGATTTTATGGTGTCGACTCCGATAATGATTCAGCCTTGGCAATCGATTGGATTCGCTCGACAGTTGATGCTGCTGAATTCATTTTCCTATCTACCGGTATGGCATCAAAAAAAGTGGTGGCTGCTTTCAGATATCGCCCTGGCAAAATATCTTCGCCCTGCATGGCCTGCTCGCAAAAGAATGCAGGAAACAATAGAGGAAGCGAATAAGCATGTTGTTTTGCTTGCTGAAATTTTACCTATAGATGCAACGACTCCGATAGATAACATTCTGAAAGATTCCCAGCCTCCTGGGCTCTGGTTAGTTGTTAAAAATGGCTATCCGGAAGGTCATTTGGCTGGAGTTTTATCTCCTTTTGAGCTTATGTAGCTCTATTTTGCTGGATTTAACTAATGAAAAATTTTATTTATTGTTTGACTTGGATGTTTTTAATAAATGCTTCTGTCTATGCAAATAAATATGATAATCAGATCGATTTGGCGATGGGTAAAATGGTCGAGGCCTTTGAGGCTGAGGGGAAAAGTCGTAAAATTGATAATTATACTGACTTGATAAAAATTCAATATCATAAGGAGATGAAAATAATTTTACTAACGCACGAAGTTGACATTGGTGCAATGCTTAACAAAGAATATCTTGATAATTCCGATGCTTGGAAAATAAAGAGTGCTAATAAAATTAAAGCATGCTTATCAGGATTTGGTGTTTTATTGAAAAATAAATTGATAAAAATTGAGCATGTTTTCCTTGATAAAAAATCAAAGTATCTTATTTTGAGATATTTTATATCATCTGATGATTGTGATATTAAAAATGAAAAATAAACTTTTTATTTTCGGTCTAATTTTGATTTTGACCATGCCACTTTCTTGGTATGGATTTTCTGCAGGATACAATTTTAGATTATTGCCTGTTGCTTTAGAGGATGACATTGTTGTCAGTCTAATTGCAGATGGTAGATCTGTTGAAGTAAGTGTTTTGAATGATTCCAATTACACAATCAGCAGTTTTAAACTTTCCTGCAAAAGTACTGTGCATTCGGGTAATTGCTCTATGGCTGGAATGATTGAGGACATTGTTTATGAAGGTCTTCCTGGGTATAAAAGAGAGAACTCTTGCCGGACTTTAACGAATGATGTACATGAGTCTCTAATAAAAAAATATGTATTTCCATCGATCATACGTAAAGAGCTAATAGAAACTAAAGATGCCTGGTCTGCAGACTCATTAAGTTGCGCTGTTGAAGATCCTCGAGGATATAAATCTTATTGGTTTGAAAGATTTATTGGTCATATAATAACGATTATATTTTGATTTCAATAAATTAAGTTCGTATAAATATTATTGCTCGCCAGGGTGAAAATGAAAAACGGCCCGAAGGCCGTTTTTCATTGAAGCATCACAAGCATCACTTCTTGGGGTTGCCATCCAACTTGTAGATGTGCGGGCCTTCGCCCACCGACAACAAGCCGGCGTGTGCATAAATGCCCAGCTTGGCGCGGGTGTCGGTGATGTCGAGGTTGCGCATGGTCAGCTGGCCAATGCGGTCGAGCGGACTGAACGGCGCATCTTCCACTTTTTCCATCGACAAACGCTCTGGGGCATAAGTCAGGTTGGGGCTGTCGGTGTTCAGGATGCTGTAATCGTTGCCACGGCGCAGTTCCAGCGTCACGGTGCCGGTGACGGCGCGGGCCACCCAGCGCTGGGCGGTTTCGCGCAGCATGATGCACTGGGGGTCAAACCAGCGGCCTTGGTACAACAGGCGGCCCAAACGCAGGCCGTTGATGCGGTACTGCTCGATGGTGTCTTCGTTGTGAATGCCGGTGACCAGGCGCTCGTAGGCGATGTGCAGCAGCGCCATGCCGGGGGCTTCGTAGATGCCGCGGCTCTTGGCTTCGATGATGCGGTTCTCGATCTGGTCGCTCATGCCCAGGCCGTGGCGACCGCCGATTTCGTTGGCCTTGAGGAACAGCTCCACCGGGTCGGCGTATTCCACGCCGTTCAGGGCCACGGGCGTGCCTTCTTCAAAGCGCACGCTGACTTCTTCGGCTCTCACATCGACTTCGGGCTTCCAGAACGCCACGCCCATGATGGGGTTGACGATGCGGATGCCGGAGTTCAGGTGCTCCAGGTCCTTGGCTTCGTGGGTCGCGCCCAGCATGTTGCTGTCGGTGGAGTAGGCCTTTTCGGCGCTCATCTTGTAGCCAAAGCCGTTGGCGGTCATGAAGGCGCTCATTTCAGCGCGGCCACCCAGCTCGTCGATGAACAGCTGGTCCAGCCAGGGTTTGTAGATCTTGAGGCTCGGGTTGGTCAGCAGACCGTAGCGGTAAAAGCGCTCGATGTCGTTGCCCTTGAAGGTGCTGCCGTCGCCCCAGATGTTGACGTTGTCTTCCTTCATCGCGGCCACCAGCATGGTGCCCGTGACGGCGCGGCCCAGCGGGGTGGTGTTGAAGTAGGTGATACCACCGGTGGAGATGTGGAAAGCGCCGCTCTGGATGGCGGCAATGCCTTCGTAGGCCAGCTGCGTGCGGCAGTCGACCAGGCGTGCTTTTTCGGCGCCGTATTCCATCGCCTTGCGGGGAATCTCGTTGTAGTCGGCTTCGTCAGGCTGGCCCAGGTTGGCGGTGTAGGCGTAGGGCAGGGCGCCCTTTTGCTTCATCCACAGCAGCGCAGCAGAGGTGTCCAGGCCGCCCGAGAAGGCGATACCGACTTTTTGCCCTTTGGGCAGGTTTTGCAGGATGGTGCTCATGTCGTTTGGCTCGGGGGGATCAACCGAAGTGGCAGATGTAGTGGTAGGCCTCGGTCACGCGGATCTCGAACTTGGAGTTGCCTGGCACGCTGAATTCTTCGCCCGCGCTGGACTTGACCCATTGGCTGCTGCCATCGAGCTTGTATTCGCAAGAGCCGCCTACGCACTCCATGATTTCTGGGGCGCCAGTGTTGAAAGTCAAAGTGGAAGGCAAGATCACGCCCACTGACAGCTTGGTGCCATCGGGCAGGGTCAGGCCGTGGCTGACGCATTTGCCGTCAAAGTAAACATTGGCTTGGGTGTTGACGGAGACGCCGTCGATGGTTTGGGTGGTCATGGGCAAAACAGGTCAGGGTTAGCGGTGCGGGCTGGCCGCAGAAAAACGCGGCCGGTAGGCCGCGTCGGTCAACAAAACGCTATTTTAGGACACCCAGCCCTGCAGAGCCGGGTTCTGCGCCCCACTCACAGACTGTTCAGCGCCAGTGGCCGCGGTCAAAGTGGGCGCTGTGGCGGTGACTTCTGGGGTAATCGGGCCGCAAGAGATGGCTGTTGTAATGAATGACGGGCCTGGGGGAATGCCAACTCAAATCAATGTGGCTGTAAACGGGGGGGCGGCTCACGTAAACCGGCGCTGGCAGATAGACCACTTGAGGGGCCATCGTGGTCACGGCGCTTTGGACCCAGGGTGTGCTGGGCGTGGTCGCGTCTGAGCGCAGACCCTGCCCAGCGGGTGTGATTTGCAAGGGAATGGTGGCGCCAGGGTCTTGGGGTAATTGCACCGTGTATTGCTTGCCTGCATATTCATAGACCACGCTGAAGCCGACCAAGCGGTTTTCATAGACGTTTTGGGTGCTGCATTGGGTTTGGTTTTGGGCAAACGCGCCGCTCGGGCCTTCGATCCGGTCGCCCACCATGGCCCCACCCATGATGCCAATGACGGTGGCCAAAGCGCGACCCGAACCGTCGCCAATCGCGTTGCCCATTGCACCGCCAGCGATCGCGCCCATCAGCGCCCCTGCGCCCGAACTTGGCGCTTGCTGCATGACAGGCACTTGGGTGCAAGTTTGGCGGGGCACCACGACCTGTTGGTAAACAGGACTTTTGGACAGGACTTGACCGACTTCTTGAGCCAAAGCGCCCTGAGGCGACAAGGCCATCCCGCCCAACAAGGCGCAGCTCAAATAAACTGTTTTCATGGTGATTTCTTTCAAAGAAATTGACACCTTCAGTTTAGGCCAGCCACGCAAACCATGCTGCGTTCTATGTGTAAAGATGGGTAACAGTTTTGAGGATCACGCCGGCCACTGCTCCGGCTTGAAGCCTACGGTGATGTGACCCGAGGGCCAGACAATCACCGGTCTTTTGATGCAACTTGCGTGCGCCAGCATCACTGCCTTGGCGCTGGCGCTGTCGGATACACCTGCTTGCAAAGAGTGGTCGAGCTTGCGCCATGTGGTGCCTTGGCGATTGAGCAGGGTTTCCCAACCCAGCTGTGCCAGCCAAGTGTCCAGCTCTGCAGCAGGCACGCCTTGCTTTTTGAAGTCATGAAAAGTGGCCTGCAGGCCTTGGTCGGTCAGCCAAGTGCGGGCTTTTTTGACGGTGTCGCAGTTGGGAATGCCGTAAACAATGGGGTGCATGGGTTTTGTCAAAGCTTGTGGAGGTCTGTCTGGGCGACAATCGCGGCCTATGAAGACTCTACAACAATGGCTCGACTGGTGCGAGCAACTACACCCGGTGGCCATTGACATGGGACTGGAGCGGGTGAAAGCCGTGGCCGACCGCATGGACCTGCGTTTTGATTGCCCCGTCATCACCGTTGCGGGCACCAATGGCAAAGGTTCAACCTGCGCCATGCTGGAGGCGGTTTTGCTGCAAGCGGGTTACCGCACGGGCGTTTACACATCACCCCATTTGGTGCAATTTGAAGAGCGCTGCCGCTTGCATGGCGAGTCGGCCTCCGCGGAAGCTTTTGCCGATGCTTTTGCAGCCGTGGAAGCGGTGCGCGCTGAGGTCAGTTTGACGTATTTCGAGTTCAGTACCTTGGCCATCTTGCACATGATGGCAGGCGCCAACTTGGATGTGGCCATTTTGGAGGTGGGCCTAGGAGGGCGCTTGGATGCTGTGAACATCGTGGATGCCGACTGCAGCATCATCACCAGCATTGACATTGACCACACCGCCCTTTTGGGTTTTGACCGAAACACCATCGGCCGAGAAAAAGCGGGCGTGATGCGGGCGGGGCGGCCCGTGGTGGTGAGCGATCCGGTCCCTCCGCAAAGCGTGATCGATCATGCATCGGCATTGGGCGCAGAACTGTGGCTGTTTGGCCGGGACTTCAATTACTCGGGCGACAAGCAGCAATGGGCTTGGGCCGGCCGCGATCGCCGCTACAGCGGGATGGCCTATCCGGCTTTGCGAGGGGCCAACCAATTGATCAACGCCTCTGGCGTGTTGGCCGCCTTGGAGGCTTTGCGTCAACGCATTCCTGTGACAGCTCAAGCCGTGCGAAATGGCATGGCCATGGTCGAGCTGCCTGGTCGTTTTCAGATCGTGCCGGGTCAGCCAGTTTTGGTGTTGGATGTGGCCCACAACCCCCATTCGGTGGCCGCTTTGGCGGTCAATCTGGATGCCATGGGTTTTTACCCCACCACCCATGCCGTTTTGGGCGCCATGGCGGACAAAGACCTCTTGCCGATGTTTCAGCGCATCAACCCGATGGTGGGCCGGTGGTATTTCACCGATTTGCCCTTGCCCAGGGCCGCCCAAGCGGCCGATTTACAGGCACTTTGGCAAAACCAAAATACCCGTACCGACACCGCCAGCACTGTCCATGCCACCCCTTTGTTGGCCCTGCAGGCCGCCATGGATGCAGCCGACCCGGCTGATAGAATCGTAGTCTTTGGCTCCTTCTACACCGTGGGCGGAGTTTTGGCAGACGGTCTCCCGCGCCTTCAAGCCAAACACCTCAGCCCCTGAGCAATTGCCATGGCCTTTTTCAAGTTCCGATTTCCGGGTCAAACCCCTTCAGCAGAGGGCGTCGCAGCCGGACCCAACGAAAGCATCGAAATCGTTCGTCGCCGTGCTCGCCACCGACTGACCGGTGCCGTGGTGCTGGTTTTGCTGGCCGTGGTGGGGTTTCCCTTGTTGTTTGACACCCAACCGAGGCCTGTCTCGGTGGACACACCCATCGTGGTCCCGGACCGACAAAAAACGCCTGCGCTGGCCAGCAACGTGCCGGTACCTGCGGCTCAAGCGCCCGCCAAACCTTTGTTGCCCAACACCGAGGGCAACACCGTGCCTGCGCAGTCCAGCTTGGATGCCCGCGAAGAAGTGGTGCCCAAACCTGCTGCAGCCTTGGCGGACAAGCCGGTTGATCAGCCCGTTGAAAAGCGGGCAGATCTACCTGCCGACAAGCCGGCTGAAAAGCCGGTGACCACCAAGGCAGAAACCAAGCCTGAAACCAAACCCGAGGCCAAAGCGCCAACGCCACCCAAACCCAAAGACGATGGCCAAAAAGCCCAAGCCTTGCTCGAAGGCAAGCCCGTTAAACCCGCTGCATCACGGGTGGCGATCCAAGTGGGCGCCTTCACGGATGCAACCAAAATTCGCGATGTGCGAAGCAAACTCGAGCAAGCTGGCTTGAAAACCTACACCCAGGTCGTCGAAAAAGATGGCAAAAGCACCACACGCATCCGTGTGGGTCCTTTTGAAACCAAAGAAGAGGCCGACAAAGCCGCAGCGCGCATTCGCAAGCTCGATTTGCCAGCGGCTGTTTTGAAGCTCTGACATGGCCATCGCCCTGACCGATTGGTTGTTGTTGGGGGTGTTGGCGGGCTCCATGGCCTTGGGTTTTTGGCGTGGTTTGGTTTATGAGGTCTTGTCCCTTGCGGGCTGGTTGGCCGCTTTCATGGCCGCGCAATGGTTTGCTGAAGACGCCATTGGTTTTTTGCCCTTTGTACAGGGCGCGCCCGAATCGGTTCAGTACGCGGTCGCCTTTGTGGTGGTGTTTGTGGCCACCTTATTTGCCATGGGCATGTTGTCTTGGTTGATCAAGAAGCTGGTGGAAACCGTGGGCCTCAGGCCTGTAGACCGTTCTTTGGGCGCCATATTTGGCTTGGCTCGCGGGGTGGTGGTTTTGTTGGCGGTCACCGTGCTGCTGCAGCTCTTGGGCATGGCCTCAGAGCCTTGGTGGAAAGAGGCCCAAGGACCTGTTTGGCTCGACACCGCAATCAAAGGTCTCAAACCCATGTTGCCCGAAAAATTCGGGGCATTTTTACCCTGAACTTCTCAGGGCAGTTCGATTTTTGAACGGATAAAGATTTATGTGTGGAATCGTCGGCGTGGTCAGTCAAGCACCGGTCAATCAGCTGATTTACGATGGTTTGCTGTTGTTGCAGCACCGCGGGCAAGATGCGGCGGGCATCGTCACGCAGCTGGACCGCAAGTTTTTCATGCACAAAGCCAAAGGCATGGTGCGCGATGTGTTCCGCACCCGCAACATGCGCAGCCTGCTTGGCAATTGCGGGCTGGGCCAAGTGCGCTACCCCACCGCCGGCAATGCTTTCAGCGAAGAAGAGGCCCAGCCTTTTTATGTGAACGCACCCTTTGGACTGGTGCTGGTGCACAACGGCAACCTGACGAATGCCCATGCCCTGAAGGCGGAGTTGTTTTCCAAGGACCACCGCCACATCAACACGGAGAGCGATTCCGAGGTCTTGCTCAACGTGTTGGCTCACGAACTGGAAAAAACCACCCGAGGCTTGCCCCTCAAGCCCGTGGACGTGTTCGAGGCCGTGCGCGGCGTGAACCGCCGTGTCAAAGGCTCTTATGCCGTGATCGCCTTGATCGCGGGTCATGGTTTGGTGGCTTTTCGTGACCCGCACGGCATCCGCCCCTTGTGTATTGGCCGTGGAGAAGACGGTGCCATCATGTTGGCCAGCGAGTCCGTGGCCCTGGATGGCACGGCGCACCAATTTGAGCGCGATGTGGCGCCAGGCGAAGCCATTTTTGTGGATCTGAGCGGACAGGTGCACACGCAGGCTTGCTCTGAAAAATCGCAGCTGAGCCCCTGCATTTTTGAATACGTTTACCTGGCTCGTCCGGACTCCACCTTGGACGGTATTTCGATCTACCAGGCCCGTTTGAATTTGGGCGAAACCTTGGCCAAGCGTGTCATCTCGACGGTGCCGCCCAGCGACATCGATGTGATCATTCCCATTCCAGAATCAAGCCGCCCCAGTGCCACGCAGTTGGCCCACCTGCTGGGTATTCCGTACCGCGAGGGTTTTGTTAAAAACCGTTACGTGGGCCGTACTTTCATCATGCCGGGCCAGTCGGTTCGCAAAAAATCGGTGCGCCAAAAGCTCAACACCATCGTGAGCGAATTCAAGGGCCGCAAGGTGCTGTTGGTGGACGACTCCATCGTGCGCGGGACCACCAGCCGAGAAATTGTGCAGATGGCCCGCGACGCGGGTGCTCGGAAGGTTTACCTGGCCAGTGCTGCGCCCCCCGTGCGCTACCCCAATGTCTACGGCATCGACATGCCAACGAGCCAAGAGCTGGTGGCGCATGGCCGCAGCATTGAAGAGATCCGCCAGATCATTGGCTGCGACGCCCTGATCTACCAGGACGTAGACGCCATGAAAACAGCTGTGGCTCAAGCCCGAGTGAATGCGGCAGGTGTTTTGTCCGATTTCGATGCCTCTTGCTTTGACGGTGTCTACGTGACGGGCGATATCTCGGCCGACGACATCAGCCGCTTAAACCAAACCCGTCCCCAAGCCGAGGAGGGCGATGACGACAACTCGCGTTTGGCCTTGCCCAACGCCAGCGAATAAGGCCCGCCATGAACCACAACCACCGATTAGACGACCTGCACATTGAAACATTGGCTGTGCGTGCAGCAGTTGAGCGAAGCCAATACGGCGAAAACTCTGAAGCCCTTTACCTGACCAGCGGTTATGTGCAGCCCACAGCTGAAGCTGCTGCCCGACGTTTTGCGGGTGACGAAGAGGGCTACACCTACGGTCGCTACGGCAACCCCACCGTGAGCAGCATGGAAATGCGCTTGGCCGCTATGGAGGGTACCGAGGCGGCCATGGGCACGGCGTCGGGCATGTCCGCTATCTTGATGATGTGCATGGGCTTGCTCAAGGCGGGCGACCATGTGGTGTGCTCTCGCTCTATGTTTGGCTCCACCATCAAGCTCATTGGTTCGGATCTCGCCAAGTTCGGCGTCGAATCGAGCTTTGTCTCACAGACCGACCTGAAAGAATGGCAAGCCGCAGTTCGTCCCAACACGCGTTTGCTTTTTGCCGAAACGCCGACCAACCCCCTGACCGAGGTCTGCGACATCCAGGCTTTGGCTGACATCGCCCACAACGCTGGCGCTTTGTTTGCGGTAGACAACTGTTTTGCCACTCCCGCCTTGCAGCGCCCCGTGGTCATGGGGGCAGACATCGTCATGCATTCGGGCACCAAGTACCTCGATGGCCAAGGCCGCGTGATGGCAGGTGCCTTGTGCGCTCCGCAGCAAATGATCACAGAGAAGTTTTTGCCCGTGCTCAAAAGCGGTGGCATGACGCTGGCCCCCTTCAACGCATGGGTGGTGCTCAAGGGCCTTGAAACCCTGGACCTGCGCATGCGTGCTCAAACGGCCCGGGCGCAAATTTTGGCCGAATGGCTGGAAAAGCATCCCGCGGTGGCCCGCGTGCACTACCCTGGATTGGCCAGCCACCCTCAGCACGATCTGGCCATGCGCCAAATGTCGGGCCTGGGCGGCGCGGTCCTGTCGTTTGATGTGAAAGCCGATGGCCCGGAGCAATCGCGCCAACGGGCTTTCCATGTCATGGACCAAATGCAAATGCTTTCCTTGGCCACCAATTTGGGCGACACCAAAACCATGGTGGCTCACCCCGCCAGCACATCGCACGGTCGTCTGACTGAAGCACAACGCCAAGATGCCGGCATCGGCCAAGGTCTGATTCGCGTTGCGGTTGGGCTGGAATACCCGCAAGACATTCAAAAAGACCTGTCCCGTGGTCTCGATACCCTTTGATATGACCAACACCCTTTCAAGCACGTCTGCTCACACGCGCACCCGCTTTGCCCCATCGCCCACGGGCTTCATTCACCTGGGCAACATCCGCTCAGCCCTGTACCCTTGGGCTTTTGCCCGCGCCACGGGCGGCGACTTCATCTTGCGCATCGAAGACACCGACCTGGACCGCTCTACGCAGGCCTCTGTGGATGTGATCATCGAAGGCATGGCCTGGCTGGGCCTGGATCATGACGAAGGCCCTTTCTATCAAATGCAGCGCATGGACCGCTACAAAGCAGTCCTGGCCGATCTGATCACCGCTGGTTTCGTCTACCCTTGCTACATGAGCGTGGCTGAACTCGACGCTTTGCGCGAGCGCCAAATGGCCAACAAGGAAAAGCCCCGTTACGACGGCACCTGGCGTCCCGAGACCGGTAAAACCTTGCCTGTCCTCCCTGAGGGCGTGAAACCCGTGCTGCGCTTTAAGAACCCGATCGGCGGTGTGGTGGCTTGGGACGACAGGGTCAAAGGGCGCATTGAAATCAGCAACGACGAGCTGGACGACTTGGTCATCGCCCGCCCCGACGGCACGCCCACCTACAACTTCTGCGTGGTGGTGGACGACATCGACATGCAGATTACGCATGTGATCCGTGGCGACGACCACGTCAACAACACGCCGCGTCAGATCAACATTTTCAAAGCCCTGGGCAAAGAGCCGCCTGTTTACGCCCACTTGCCTACTGTGCTGAACGAGCAGGGCGAGAAGATGAGCAAGCGCAACGGCGCCAAGGCCGTGACCGCCTACCGCGACGAAGGCTATTTGCCTGACGCCATGGTCAACTACCTTGCGCGTCTGGGCTGGAGCCACGGCGACGATGAAATTTTCAGCCGTGCGCAGTTTTTGGAGTGGTTCAATCTCGACCATTTGGGCCGCAGCGCCGCGCAGTTTGACGAAGCCAAACTCAAATGGGTCAACGCCCAGCACCTCAAAGCCACGGATGACGCCGAATTGGCCGAGCGCGTGCAGCCCTTCCTCAGCAAACTGGGCGTGGTGGGCGATGAGCGACTGGCCAGCATTTGCGGCCTGTTCAAAGACCGCTGCGACACGCTGGTGGTTTTGGCGCAATGGATATCGGCCTTCTATCTGGACGTGGTGCCTAACCCGGACGAAAAAGCCCAGCATGTGACCGACGCGATCAAGCCTGCATTGGCGGTGTTGGCAAACAAACTGGCCGCATGCGCTTGGGACAAGGCATCGATTTCTGCGGCTATCAAAGAGACCTTGGGCGAGACGAGCCTCAAAATGCCGCAAATCGCCATGCCTGTTCGTGTGTTGGTGATGGGCACGGCCCAGACACCTTCGCTCGATGCGGTGCTTGCGTTAAGCCGTAGAGAAAAAATTCTTGATCTACTCCAAAACAACTGAATTTCTGTCTATAATTCGAGTCTCGACACCAACGAGGCGCAACGTCAAGCAGCAATGCACCGCGATGTACCAAAGGGGGTATAGCTCAGCTGGGAGAGCGCTTGCATGGCATGCAAGAGGTCAGCGGTTCGATCCCGCTTACCTCCACCAAAGTGTCGAAATGATTCGCCAGAATCAGTCCAGGTTATGACCCTATCGTCTAGAGGCCTAGGACATCACCCTTTCACGGTGAGTACCGGGGTTCGAATCCCCGTAGGGTCGCCAAGTTTTGTAGCACTTGGTCAGTTGCAACAGCAGCATGACAAAAGTTACAGCTACCAGGAGTGGTAGTTCAGTTGGTTAGAATACCGGCCTGTCACGCCGGGGGTCGCGGGTTCGAG
>NZ_JBBAPF010000034.1:0-20320 GCF_040400975.1 Limnohabitans sp.
GCTCACGGGGTAGGCCGCGATGCTGACCGACTCGCCCGGAAGACCGGCGACCACCGCCACTTTCTGCCACAGCTCTTCGGTGATGAAGGGGATGATGGGGTGCGCCAGGCGCATGATGGTTTCGAGTGTGCGAATCAGGGTACGGCGTGTCGCGCGTTGTTGCGCCTCGTTACCGGTGTTGATTTGCACCTTGGCGATCTCGAGGTACCAGTCGCAAAACTCGTTCCACACAAAGTCATAGATCGTGTTGGCCACGTTGTCGAGGCGGTATTCAGCAAAGCCTTTGGCCACGTCGGCTTCGACGCGCTGAAGCTGCGAGCTGATCCAGCGGTCGGCCTGACTGAAGTCCAGGTAGCCGTGGGCAGGACCCCCGGGTTGGCATTCGGCTTTGGTGTGCTTTTTCAAGCCGCAGTCCTGGCCTTCGCAATTCATCAGCACAAAACGGGTGGCGTTCCAAAGCTTGTTGCAGAAGTTGCGGTAACCCTCGCAGCGCTTGGAGTCAAAGTTGATGCTGCGTCCTAAAGACGCGAGCGCGGCGAAGGTGAAGCGAAGGGCGTCCGCGCCATAGGCTGGGATGCCTTCGGGGAATTCTTTTTCGGTTTGCTTGCGAACCTTGGGCGCGGTCTCGGGTTTGCGCAGGCCTTGGGTGCGTTTCTCAAGCAATGGTTCTAGGGTGATGCCGTCGATCAAATCGACCGGGTCGAGCACATTGCCTTCGGACTTGCTCATCTTCTTGCCTTGGGCGTCGAGCACCAGGCCGTGGATGTAGACGTGTTTGAACGGAACGCGTCCGGTGAAGTGGGTGGTCATCATGATCATCCGGGCGACCCAGAAGAAGATGATGTCGTAGCCTGTGACCAGGACGCTGCTGGGGAGGTAGAGGTCGTAGTCGCTTTGGCTTTTCTCGCTGTTGGTGTTGACGTTGGCGTTCGTTCCGCTGGTGAGCGTGCCGGACTCGGCCTTGCTCCTACTCGCTTCGCTCGCCATGTCGCTGCGCCCGAACCCGGCACGCTCGCCAGCTGAGTTCTTGGTGCTCGTCTCGTTGTTGGGCCATCCCATGGTGCTGAATGGCACCAAGGCGCTGGAGTACCAGGTGTCGAGCACGTCTTCATCGCGCTTGAGCGCTTTACCAGGGGCTTGGGCCTGAGCTTCGGCCGCGTTGCGGGCCACGTACACTTTGCCGTCTTCGTCGTACCAAGCGGGAATCTGGTGGCCCCACCACAGTTGGCGCGAGATGCACCAGTCCTGAATGTTGTTCATCCACTGGTTGTAGGTGTTCACCCAGTTTTCTGGCACGAAGCTCACCTGGCCGCTTTGCACCGCATCGATGGCTTTTTGCGCAATGCTCTTGCCCGTGGCATCGCCTTGGCCCACTAGGTTCATCGCCACAAACCATTGGTCGGTCAGCATGGGCTCAATCACCTGGCCCGTGCGGGCGCAGCGGGGCACCATGAGCTTGTGTTTCTTGACCTCGACCAAAGCGCCTGCGGCTTCCAGATCGGCCACCACGGCCTTGCGGGCCACAAAGCGGTCGAGGCCTCGGTATTTTTCAGGGGCGTTGGTGTTGATCGTGGCGTCGAGGTTCAGCACGCAGATCATCTCCAGCTTGTGGCGCTGGCCGACTTGGTAGTCGTTGGTGTCGTGCGCTGGCGTGACCTTGACCACGCCGGTGCCAAAGGCCATGTCCACGTAGTCGTCGGCAATCACGGGGATGGTGCGGCCGCACAGGGGTAGGTTGACTTGTTTGCCGATCAAAGCGCTGTAGCGCTCGTCTTCGGGGTGCACCATCACGGCCACGTCGCCCAGCAGGGTTTCGGGGCGGGTGGTGGCCACCGTGACGCTGCTGCTGCCATCGGCCAGGTCATAGCGGATGTGCCACATCGAGCCGTCTTCTTCGGCGCTTTCCACTTCCAGGTCGGACACGGCGCTTTGCAACACCGGGTCCCAGTTGACCAGGCGTTTGCCGCGGTAGATCAGGCCTTGTTCGTACAACTGCACAAAGGTTTCGGTCACGGTTTGGGACAGTTTGGGATCCATCGTGAAGTATTCGCGGCTCCAGTCCACACTGTCGCCCATGCGGCGCATCTGGCTGGTGATGGTGCTGCCGGATTCTTCTTTCCACTCCCAGACCTTGCTCACAAAGTTCTTGCGTGCTTCGGCGGGCGTGGGGCCCATGTCGTAGCGGCTGATGCCTTTGGCTTGCAGCTGGCGCTCGACCACGATCTGCGTGGCAATGCCCGCGTGGTCGGTGCCAGGAATCCAGGCAGTGTTGAAGCCTGACATGCGGTGGTAGCGGGTCAACGAGTCCATGATGGTCTGGTTGAAGGCGTGGCCCATGTGCAGGGTGCCGGTCACGTTGGGTGGGGGCAGCTGGATGGCGAAGGCTGGCGCGTCTGCCACAGGCGCTTGGGTGCCACGGAAACCGGCCACACCGTAGCCGCGTTTTTCCCACTCGGGGCCCCAATGGGCTTCCAGGGCTGCGGGTTCGAACGATTTGGACAGGCTGTTCAAGCCGGGTTGTTCGATGGGGGTGGCGTGGGCGTTGCTCATGGCGGACTTTTCAAAAAGAAAACGGCAGCATCATCAGATGCCGCGTGGGCCCTTGTGTGGCCCAAAGAGCTGATTTTACCCAGCCATTCAGGCCTTCTCCTGTGTCCTTCAGACCCGTTTTGGGGTTTGCTGTCAGTGGGCGCCCTCTCACAAAGACAGGGCATGGTGAGTTAGTTGATATTTATTAAAAAGCAAGCCCAATAGCATCGACCAATCAATGCCATTGCATCAATCTATTGGGCAGACTGGACGGTAGAGGGTTAACCTACGTCGTCTCTGGCGATCCTGCCAGGGCAATCTACTCAAAATCCACTAGGAGATATCCATGGCAGCACTCAAAGGCTCGCGCACGGAACAATGCCTGAAAGACGCCTTCGCAGGCGAATCCCAGGCCAACCGTCGCTATTTGTACTTCGCGAACAAAGCTGACGTAGAAGGTCAGAACGACGTGGCAGCCCTGTTCCGTTCCACCGCCGAAGGTGAAACAGGTCACGCCCACGGTCACCTGGAGTTCCTGGAGCAATCCGGCGATCCAGCCACCGGTCTGCCGATTGGCTCCACCCGCCAAAACCTGGCTTCGGCTGTGGCTGGCGAAACGCACGAGTACACCGACATGTACCCTGGCATGGCCAAGACCGCTCGCGAAGAAGGTTTTGACGAAGTCGCTGACTGGTTCGAGACTCTGGCCAAGGCTGAGCGTTCACACGCCAACCGTTACCAGAAAGCTTTGAACGAACTGGTGGATTGATTCCCCCTTTGACGTCAACCCGCTGCGCTGAAAAGTGCAGCGGGTTTTTCTCAGGGTTCTGGCTGCAGAGTCTTTAGAAAAACCCCAAAAAAATCTCAAAGGAGCACAACATGGCCAAAGAAGGCAACCTTGAAGCCCCCACCCGGCACGCGCTGGGCTGGGAGAGCCCTGACTTCTACAACGAAGAAAAGTGCTTTGATGAGTTGGAGCGCATTTTTGACATCTGCCATGGTTGCCGCCGCTGCGTGAGCCTGTGCAACTCTTTCCCCACCCTGTTTGACCTGGTGGACGAATCCAGCACCATGGAAGTCGATGGCGTGGACAAGAAGGATTACTGGAAAGTGGTCGATCAGTGTTTCATGTGCGACCTGTGCTACATGACCAAGTGCCCCTACACACCGCCACACGAATGGAATCTGGACTTCCCGCACACCATGCTGCGGGCCAAGGCCATCAAGTTCAAAAAAGGCGAAGTGGGCGCGGCTGAAAAGTTCCTCGCTTCGACCGACACGCACGGCTCGTTTGCAGGCATTCCGATCGTGGTGCAGGCGGTCAACGCCATCAACAAGACCGAAGCGGCACGCAGCATCATGGAAAGTGTGGCGGGCGTGGACAAAAACGCTTGGCTGCCTGCCTTGGCCACGAAAAAATTCCGCTCCAGTGCCCCGGATGCCCAATCGGTGAAAGTGGTGGACGGGGAGAAGACCCCCGGCAAAGTGGCCATCTATTCCACTTGCTACATCAACTACAACGAACCCGGCATCGGTCACGACTTGCTCAAAATTCTGGACCACAACGCCATCCCGTATGTGCTGGTCGAAAAAGAAAAGTGCTGCGGTATGCCCAAGCTCGAGTTGGGCGACCTGGATTCGGTCAAGGAGTCCAAAGAAGCCAACATCCCGGTGCTGGCCAAGTACGCCAAAGACGGCTTTGCCATCATGGCGGCGGTGCCCAGTTGCGCCCTGATGTTCAAGCAGGAAATCCCACTGATGTTTCCCGATTGCACCGACACCCAGTTGGTCAAAGACGCCATGTGGGACCCGTTTGAATACTTCATGGCCCGCAAACGCGATGGTTTGCTCAAGACCGAATTTCCACAAAAATTGGGCAATGTGAGCTACCAAATTCCTTGCCATGGCCGTGTGCAAAACATCGGCAAGAAAACCGAAGAAATGCTCAAAATGATCCCGGACACCGAGATCAACACCATCGAGCGTTGCTCGGGCCACGCAGGAACTTATGGCGTCAAAAAAGGCTCGCATGAAATGGCCATGAAGATCGGCAAACCGGTCTTCAAGGCCATGGCCACCATGAAAGACGGCTCCAAGCCCGACTTCATCAGCTCCGACTGCCCGCTGGGCGGGCACCACATTGCCCAAGGCTTTGAGGTCAACGGCCTGGGCGCCCCCGAACTGAACCACCCCTTGACCTTGGTCCGCAAAGCCTACGGTCTGAAATAAGGAAAACCGCCATGCAATTGACCGGAAAAATCACGCCCGAGACCCTGATGTCTTTGGAGGCCTACACCAAGTGGCGCAAGGTCCACAAACCCGAGGTGATCGCCCACCGCAAGCTGCGTAGCGTGCAGCTGGGCGAGCACATCAACATGCAGTTTGAGAGCGAAACCACCATCCGCTACCAAATTCAGGAGATGCTGCGCATCGAAAAAGTCTTCGAAGAAGAGGGCATCCTGCAAGAGATCGAAGCCTATGCCCCGCTGGTGCCGGACGGCAGCAACTGGAAGGCCACCATGATGATCGAATACACCGACATCAACGAACGCAAGCGCGAGTTGGCCAAGCTGATCGGGGTGGAAGACCGCATGTTTGTCGAGGTGGAAGGCCATGGCCGCGTGTACGCGATTGCTGACGAAGACCTGGACCGCGAGACCGATGAAAAAACTTCGGCCGTGCATTTCGTTCGTTTTGAACTCAAGCCGGCCATGTGCGCGGCTGTGAAGGCTGGCGCTGCCGTCAAGATGGGTTGCGATCACACGCACTACCCCTCGCACATCGACATCTCCCCAGACACCTTGGCCAGCTTGGCAGGGGATTTGAAGTAAGGCCTGGGGGTTTTTTACAGCCCCAGCTGCGCCGGGTCGCCACGACCACGGCGCAACACCTCGGGCTCGCTGCCACTCATGTCGATCACGGTGGTGGGCTCGAGTAAGCATGCCCCCGCATCGATGACCGCGCCCACTTGGTGCTCGAGCCGTGCACGTATCTCTTCAGGATCATTCAGCGGCATGTCTTCCCCGGGCATGATCAAGGTGGTGGCCAGCAGAGGTGCACCGTGCAAGCTCAGCAACTCTTGCAGCACCTTGTGCTCTGGAACGCGCAGGCCAATCGTTTTGCGCTGCGGGTGACTCAGGCGACGCGGCACTTCCTTAGTGGCTTCCAAAATGAAGGCGAATGGTCCGGGTGTGGCCTGCTTGATGGTGCGAAATTGCTGGTTGTCCACCCGGGCGTAGTTGGCCAGCTCACTCAGGTCGCGGCACAGCAGTGTCAAGTGGTGTTTGTCATCGATGGCCCGAATGCGGCGCAGTTGGTCTGCTGCACTTTTGTCGTCCAGGTGGCACACCAGCGCGTAACTGGAGTCGGTGGGCACCGCCAACACGCGACCTTGCTGTAGCAGTTGCACAGCCTGCTTGAGCAGCCTGTTTTGCGGGTTGTCCGGGTGAACCGTGAAAAATTGGGCCATGGCGAGCTGAACTCAGGTCATTGAGGACGGATGCTCAAGCCTGTGAGGTCGAACCTCACTGAATGCGGTCGGTCAGCAATTCCCAAACCGGTGTCAATTGACCAGGCAAAAAGGGCAAGGTGCCCAAGTCGATCCGGCTTTCGTCTGGGCTGTGAAAGTCGCTGCCGCGCGAGGCTGCCAAGTCGAACTCCAAAGCGGTTTCGGCATAGCGCACCGCCTCTGGCGAGGAGTGGCTGCCGGTGATGACCTCGACACCCCGACCGCCGTGGGCTTTGAATTCGCTGAACAAAGCGTATTCTTCGTTGGGCGTGAAGCCGTAGCGGGCGGGATGGGCAATCACCGCAATACCACCAGCGTCACTGATCCACTGCACGGCTTCTTGCAAGCGTGCCCAGCGGTGTGGGACATAACCTGGTTTGCCTTCGGTGAGGAATTTTCGGAACACTTCGGACGTGTCGCTGCACACCCCGGTCTCTACCAAGTGCCGAGCAAAGTGCGTGCGGGAAATCAGTTCGGGATTGCCCACATATTGCAAGGCGCCCTCGTAGGCGTTCAGGATGCCGACTTTGGCCAAGCCGTCTGACATTTCCTGTGCCCGTTCGCTGCGGCCACCGCGGGTGCGGCGCAAGCCTGTCACCAAGGCGCTGTTGTGGGCGTCAAAACCCAGACCCACGATGTGCACCGTTTGGTGGGCAAAGGTCACCGAGATCTCGGTGCCGGTCAAGTAGGGCAGCCCCAATGCTTTGGCTGCGGCCATGGCCCGTTCTTGACCAGCGACTTCGTCGTGGTCGGTCAATGCCCAGAGCTCTACGCCATTGGTTTTGGCGCGTTCGGCCAAGGCCTCGGGTGTGAGGGTGCCGTCGGACATGACGGAGTGGCAGTGCAGGTCGGCATTGATCATGGCATTCATTTTAGGCGCAGGCTGCGGTTCAAGAGTGGGTTGTGGGGTCTTGTGATCCCCTGCCATGGTGGACAACAGCCCTGCAATTGTTCAGGCTGAAGCCTGTGGCCGATAATTCGCCCCATGACCCCCTTGCAGAATTTTGCGGAGCCCCAGCCATGGCATTGATGATCACCGACGAATGCATCAACTGCGATGTGTGTGAACCCGAATGTCCCAACGAGGCGATTTATTTGGGCGAAGAAATTTACGAAATCAACCCGTCCAAATGCACCGAGTGCGTTGGTCATTTTGACGAACCTCAGTGCGTGCAGGTCTGCCCCGTGGCCTGCATTCCCGTCAACCCGCAGCACGTCGAGAGCCAAGAGTCTCTTTGGGCCAAATACCGCCGACTGCAAGGGCAGTGAGCACACTCAGCCCTGAGGGTCAGGTTCTTTCGTGGAGCTTGGCTCCGCTTTGGGGGGCTTGGGCGGTTTGGGTCTAGGGGGCTTGCTGGTGTGGATTTTGACCATGGCTTTTTCCATGTCTCCTGCCAGTAACAGCGGTAAGGCCAGCAGCGCACGGTGGATGCTGTCGTCGATGGCTTTGCGGTGCTCAAGCATCGGCTTCTTCAAAACCCAGCTGACCACTTCGGCCTTGTCACCCGGGTGGCCCACGCCAATGCGCAAGCGCCAGTAGTCGGCCGTGCCCAATTGGGCATGGATGTCGCGCAGGCCGTTGTGCCCAGCATGGCTGCCGCCGAGTTTGAGCTTGGCTTCGCCGGGGGGGATGTCGAGTTCGTCATGCGCCACCAAAATCTCTTGCGGCTGAATTTTGAAAAATTTCGCCAAAGCGCTGACCGATTTGCCGGACAGGTTCATGTAGGTCTGGGGCTCGAGCAACCAAACGGTCTGACCGTTCAAGTGGGTGCGGGCCATCAGGCCGTGGTAGCTGCGCTCGGGCACCAGCGACACCTTGAGTTCGCGGGCCACCGCGTCGATCCACCAGAACCCGGCGTTGTGGCGGGTGTCTTCGTATTCGTTGCCCGGGTTGCCCAGGCCGACTAGCAGTTTGATCATGGGGCGTGATTATCCTTGTTGCAGGCGACCCAGCGAGCTTGCGCAGGATCTTCCCAAAGCAAAAGGCCCGCTTGCGCGGGCCTTGAAAGAGCAGGGCCTGACGGCCCAAGCCAGAAGATTACTTCTTGCCTTTGCCCTTGCCTTTGGCGTCCACTGGAGCGGCCACAGGGGCTGCCACCACTTCTTCGACAGGAGCCACCACGGACACGAGGACCGGGTTTTTCTTGCCGTGCGTGATGGCTTTGCAGCCAGCAGGCAAAGTGATGTCGTTCAGGTGCAAAGAATTGCCCTTGGTCAGGCCCTTCAGGTCTACCGCGATGAATTCGGGCAGGTTGGCAGGCAAGCAAGCCACTTCAATTTCAGTGGCCACGTGGGTGATCGTGCACTTGTCGGTCTTGACGGCTTCAGACTCGTCTTGGCCGCTGAAGTGCAATGGCACTTTCATGTGCAAGGTGGTGTTGGCATCGACGCGCTGGAAGTCGATGTGTTGCACCAGCTGCTTGTAGGGGTGCATTTGGTAGTCACGCAGCAAGACTTTGCTGGACTGCCCGTTCAATTCCATGTCCAGGATCGAAGCGTGGAAGGTTTCCTTTTTCAGGGCGTGCCACAAAGCATTGTGGTCCAGCTCGATCAGTTGGGGGGCCGATGTGGAACCGTAAACGATGCCAGGTGTGCGACCGGAATTGCGGAGACGGCGGCTCGCACCCGTACCCTGCTTAGCGCGCTCAAAAGCGACAAATTTCATACATTTCTCCTTCTAGGATCCACCGCGACCAGTGCGACCCTGACTCAAAAAAGCCAGCCAGTCCACAAGGACGGCTGGCAGCTATTGGCCTTTTCCCGATCAGGTTTGATCAGAGAACAGGCTCATCACCGACTCACCGTGCGCAATCCGATGGATCGTTTCTGCGATCAGCGGAGCCACGGAGAGTTGGCGAATCTTGGAACACGCTGCAGCTTCAGCCGTCAGCGGGATGGTGTTGGTGACGACGACCTCGTCGAGGGCTT
The DNA here is from genome assembly GCF_040400975.1 of Limnohabitans sp. Classification (GTDB taxonomy): domain Bacteria; phylum Pseudomonadota; class Gammaproteobacteria; order Burkholderiales; family Burkholderiaceae_C; genus Limnohabitans_A. The sequence continues at coordinate 8,966 of NZ_JBBAPF010000034.1, forward strand.
CGCCCTTGGCAATGCGGTCGATGGCCGGACCCGAAAAGATCGGGTGTGTGCAATAGGCATAAACTTTTCTCGCGCCGCGCTCTTTCAGCACTTCTGCGGCTTTGACCAAAGTGCCGGCGGTGTCGATCATGTCGTCCATGATCACGCAGTTGCGCCCATCGATCTCGCCAATCACGTGCATCACTTCAGACACGTTGGCTTTGGGGCGGCGCTTGTCGATGATGGCCAGGTCGCAGCCGAGTTGCTTGGCCAAGGCGCGCGCGCGCACCACGCCGCCGACGTCGGGCGACACGACGATCAGGTCTTCGTAGTTTTGCTGGCGCAGGTCGCCCAACAAAACCGGCGATGCATAAATGTTGTCGACCGGGATGTCAAAGAAGCCTTGGATTTGGTCGGCGTGCAAGTCCATGGTCAGCACGCGGTCCACTCCCACAGCCTGCAGCATGTTGGCCACCACTTTGGCCGAAATGGGCACGCGGGTCGAGCGGGGGCGGCGGTCCTGGCGGGCGTAACCGAAATAGGGAATGACGGCGCTGATGCGACCAGCCGAGGCACGTTTGAGTGCGTCGACCATGATCAGCAGTTCCATCAGATTTTCATTGGTGGGGGCGCAGGTGGATTGCACCACAAACACCTCACGGGCACGGACGTTTTGCTTGAGTTCGACGGTGACTTCACCGTCAGAGAAACGGCCCACATCGACCGCTCCGAGCTGCGTGCCCAAATGTTTGGCGATTTCGGCAGCCAAAACCGGGTTGGCATTGCCGGTGAACAGCATGAATTCGGGGGGGAGTGAAGCAGGCTGCATGTGCATTCCAGCGATCAGATAAAAGGGCCTGTACGTTTGAACGTATTTGGCAGGGGAAGAAGGACTCGAACCTTCGAATGCCGGAATCAAAATCCGGTGCCTTAACCAACTTGGCGACTCCCCTACACGGGTTGACTGCCAAAGGCAGCCGACCGATCAACTTTCGCTGGATGCCCAACCCGATAGGGGATGAGATTCCATGTTGCTGCAGCGCCGTGCCAGAAATCCATCGGGAACCGATATTTCAAGGGTATTTGCGTCACAAGGGGCAAATACTGCACTGCCAGAGCCCGTCATTTTAGCTTTCAGACCGGCGGTATTGAGCACTTGGAGTGCTTGCGTAACGCCTGTGCAAAGAGCCTGAGCAACAGGCTGCAAATCATTGTGACCAAAGTCATATGGCTCTGCAGCAAAGACAGAAATTGTAGCAGCGTTTGTGTCGCGTTTCAGGTCTGCGTGCGCAAAAATTTCAGATGTGTTGATGCCTTGTGGCGGTTTCACGACCCAAAACTGGGCAGAAGGTAGATCAATGGGGGTGATTCTTTCACCCACACCCTCGACCCAAGCATTGTGTCCGCGCAAGAAAAAAGGCACATCGGCACCCAGTTCCAGGCCCAATTTTTCCAATGTCGCAAGGTCCAGATTCAGATTCCAAAGGCGGTTAAGTGCCAGCAAACATGTGGCTGCATCGGATGAGCCGCCGCCCATACCGGCCTGGGCTGGAATTTGCTTGTCTACCGCGATGTGCGCCCCAAAGCTGCAGCCACTGTGTCTTTGCAACAAGCTGGCCGCCCGGGTGATCAAGTCTTGAGCGGGCAATGTCACGCTCAAGTCCTCCCGGCTGATGACGCCGTCCGCACGCTTTTCAAAATGCAGGGTGTCACACCAGTCAATGAGCATGAAAACCGATTGGAGCAGGTGGTAACCATCGGACCGACGCCCTGTGATGTGCAAAAACAAATTCAATTTGGCCGGAGCCGGCACATCGTGCAGCGTTTTCATAAACGGAAGCTCTCTTTTTTTCTGGAACCGATCAGCGGTCCAATGCAATGCGCAAAACCGTGGTGGGCGCGGGCAGACGCCGCTCTGCGGTGATGCGACCTTGGGCGTGTTGTGACAGGTCAACTTGCCAGCCGGCTGCATCTGCGGGGCGGCCTGCCAACCATTCAAACAAGGCTCGGATGGGCAGCTCGGTGCCGGTCAGCCGTGTGGCCAGCTGCTGCAGGCTGGTGCTGTCGATTTGCTGTTGGCCTTGCTCAAGGCGTGCAAACTCGGGTTGCCATTGCAGGCGTGCCAAGGTGGTGCCAATGGGGCTGAGCAAAAGCATCTGCCCAGACTGGGCCGAACCTTGCAACTCAAAGCTGGCACTGAGGGACTCCGGCGGGTCTTTGAGCACCTGAACGGCCAATCGCCCGGAAAAGTCAGCGCCTGGGGCTGTGATTTGGGGTTGTGGGGTGGCACAAGCCGTCAACAGCACAAGCCACGGCACAAGGCTCCAACGCCATAAAACACGCAAGCTCATGTTGCAACAGACTCGCCAGCGATGTTGTGGGGGCGCTCACTCATGGTTTGAACTGAAAACGTTTGAGCGTCTCGGTCAGAGTTTCGTTGTCCGGCTTGAGAATCAGACCTTCGCGCCAAATGACTGCCGCTGCATCGCGCTGCCCCATGACCCACAGTACCTCGCCCAAATGCGCGGCTATCTCTGCATCTGGCTTGGCTTTGTAGGCGGTTTGCAAAAGCTGCAGGGCTTCAGCCAGATTGCCCTGCCTGAAGGCAACCCAACCCAAACTGTCTTGGATGTAAGCATCGTTCGGTGCCAGTTGGAGGGCGCGGACAATCAACTCGCGGGCTTCCGGCAGTCGGATGTTGCGATCGGCCAGGGAGTAACCCAAGGCATTGAAGGCATGGGGGTCATCGGGTTTTCGCTTGATGAGTTCGCGAAGCAATGCCTCCATCTCGTCATAGCGTTTGAGTTTTTCACTGACCATGGCCAGCTCGGACATCAGCTCCGTGTTTTGAGGTTGCTGGGCCAAGCTTTGCTTGACCAAGGCGTAGGCATTGGCAGCTTGTTTGTTGTCGCGCAGCCATTGCGATTGCACCAAGACTTTTCTGATGGCCTGCTCAGGGGTATTTGTCTTGATCCGTTCCAATGTCAGGCGGGCCTCATCCAGCCTGCCCTGCTGCGACAGCAAATCGGCTTGTCGGCTGGCCAGTTTGATGGGGTCGGCATCGGCAGGCACTTGGGCCAACCATTGTTGAGCTTGGGTCCATTGACCTTTGCGTTGGGCAATTTGAGCCAAGGCCATCAAAGATTCGGTCAGTCCTGCAGAAGCGCCTTTGTCTTGCGAAACCGGAGCCAAGCTGACGTGCTTGAGCAGTTTTTGCTCAGCCAATTGCCACTGCCCTGTTTCCATCAAAAGCAGACCATGCACCCACCAAGCGTCGGCAAACGTGGGCTCATCGGTGTTGATTTTTTGAAGCTGCTCCAAAGCTTGGGTGTAGGAAAGCTGACCAATGAGCAAGCGGGCATAGCCCAAGCGCAACTCTGGCGATACGGGTCCACGCATGGCTTGGTGAATCAAAGGCCAAAGCTCAGTCGGTGCAGCGCTGACCAGGCTCAGGGCCAGCATCAAGGGTCCAGAGGCGGTGGCATCGGCCAGCAAGGCCTGGCGGGTGGCCTCAACCGCCAGAGCCAATTGGCCAGCCTCGCGCCTCATCCTGCCGACCGTTGTCCATGCTGAGGCGGAGGTCGGGGCCTCTTTTAAGGCGGTTTGAAGTGCTTTTTCGACCGTGTCCGCTGCCAGCTTTTTGTCTTGCACGCGTGCAAAAACTCTGGGAATTGATGCGATGGCGGCCGCTCTCTCATTGGCAGGCAATTCTCGGATCGACACGGACAAGGCTTGACCGGCCTCATCTAGGCGGTTCAAAGCCAGCAAAATCTGTAGCAGGTAACGATTGGCCTCGGTAGATTCGGGAATCGCGCTTTTCCAAGCCTGTGCAGCTTGGAGAGCAGCATCACCCGAGCGCGATTGCAGCGCAACGTCCACCGCCCTTTGAAAAACCAAGGGGTCTCGGGTTTTGCGAGCCGCATCCAAAATGATGGAAAAACCACTGCCTGGAGAGCCGCTGCGGACGTTCATTTCGCCCAACAGCAGTTGGTAAAACAGCATCGCGTCTAAAGCGGACTTTTGCGCTGCAGGCCGGTCTTTGGGTGCGGCAGATGGCGTGACGGCTTGCGCCCATGCGCTTTGAACGCACAGGAACATCAACGCGGCTCGGAACCAGGATTTCATGGCTTCATCATAATCCACGCATTCTTTGGCCCACCCTTGGCGGCCGATGCCCCTTTTTGTGCGAGAGCCCATGCCTGAACTCCCCGAAGTTGAAGTCACCCGCCGCAGTTTTGCCGATCGCATCGCCTCGGCCCATATTCTGGCGCTGCACATGGGCAAGCCTTTGCGTTGGCCCTTGGGCGCGCCTACTGCTACCTTGGTGGGGCGGCAAATCTGGGGCGTGCGGAGGCGCGGCAAATACCTTTTGCTGGACTTGGACCAAGGCCTTTTGCTGGTGCATTTGGGCATGTCGGGCAGCCTGAACTTTGCCCCCACACAGCCCGAGGCAGGTCCGCACGACCACATGGACTTGGTGACTGACAGGGGCGTGCTGCGCCTGCATGACCCGCGCCGATTTGGTGCCGTGGTCTGGGCACCGGGTGAAGATTCGCCACAGGCGCAAAAGCTCTTGGGTCGGCTGGGTGTGGAGCCCTTGAGTGCGCAGTTCGATATGGCAGCTTTTGCCCAAGCCCTCAAAAAACGCCAGTCGGCCATCAAGCAGGTTTTGCTGGCGGGGGATGAGGTGGTGGGCGTGGGCAATATTTATGCGTCTGAAGCCTTGTTCATGGCGGGCATACGCCCTACGACCAAAGCCTGGCGCCTGTCCAAACCCCGGGTGGCCCGGTTGCATGCGGCCATCGTCCAGGTCCTGGCCCGTGCGGTGGAGCAGGGCGGCAGCTCACTCAAAGATTTTGTCAACGCTGAAGGTCGAACCGGTTACTTTCAACTTGAAGCGGCGGTTTATGGCCGTGCAGGCGAGCCCTGCAGGGTGTGCACGACGCCTATCCGATCCATGCTGCAAGGCCAGCGCACCACTTTTTATTGCCCGACATGCCAGAAACCGTGATGACTTTGCCCGATGGGTTTGCCCGCCGCATGGTCGATTGGCAGCGTCTGCACGGCCGCCAAAGTCTGCCCTGGCAAAACACCCAGGACCCTTACCGGGTCTGGCTGTCCGAGATCATGTTGCAGCAAACGCAGGTCAGCACGGTGCTGGACTACTTTCCACGGTTTTTGGGGCGCTTTCCGGACGTGGCGGCATTGGCGGCCGCGCCGCAAGACGATGTGCTGGCCTTGTGGAGCGGCCTAGGCTATTACAGCCGCGCCCGCAACCTGCACAAGTGCGCCCAAGTGGTGATGGGGCGCTTTGGCGGGGCCTTTCCGCGTCGCGCCGAAGACCTGCAGACCCTGCCCGGCATTGGCCGATCGACCGCAGCGGCCATTGCGGCCTTTTGCTTTGGCGAGCGTGCCGCGATTTTGGACGGCAACGTCAAGCGCGTACTGACCCGCGTGCTGGGCTATGGCGAAGACCTGGCTTTCGCCAAAAACGAAAAAGCCCTGTGGGCGCTGGCGCAAGACCTCTTGCCCGCGCAAGCGGCCGACATGCCGCGCTACACCCAGGCCCTGATGGACCTGGGGGCCACCGTGTGTTTGCCGCGCAAAGCGCAGTGCGAGGCCTGCCCAGTCAGCACGGTGTGCCAGGCTCAAGCGCAGGGCGAGCCGCTGGCCTATCCCGTTAAAACTCGCAAGCTCAAACGCAGCAGCGCCACGCTGTGGCTGCTCTGGGCGGTCAATGCACAGGGCCAAGTGTGGCTGCAAAAACGGCCGGACACGGGTATTTGGGCGGGCTTGTTCAGCCTGCCTGTGTTTGATTCAGAGGCGCAACTGCTCGAAGTTTGGCCGCATCAAAAAGAGCTGCAATTCATCTCACCCTGGAAGCATGTGCTGACGCACCGTGATTTGCACCTGCACCCGGTGCGCATGCTCGGGGCCGGGAAAAGCGCCCCAGCGTGTGAGGGACAGTGGGTGGATGCCGATGCATGGCCCGCGATGGGCTTGCCAGCCCCGATTCGAAGCTTGTTGATGACCTGATTCGCATGAATTGCGTGGCTTCAGCTCAGGCATTTGTCCGTGGCGCACCCGCTGATGTCGCAGCGGAAGATCCGACCTGCAGGCTGAGCGGCGTTCAGAGCGCGTCCAGCTCCCGGTGCCGCTTGAGGGTGAGCCAGCGTGTGCCAAAGCTTTGCGCCAGCTGCTCGACCATGAACACCGATCGGTGCTGACCGCCGGTGCAGCCGATGGCCACTGTGACGTAACTGCGGTGGTCGCGTTCGATGGCCGGAATCCAGTGTTTCAAAAACCCCTCAATCTGCAGCTGCATCTGCACAAACTCTTCGGACTGTCGCAAGTAGGCTTGTACCGGTTCATCGCGTCCTGTGAGGGGTTTCAAGGCGCTTTCGTAGTGCGGGTTGGGCAACATGCGCACGTCAAACACGTAGTCGGCATCGGTGGGGATGCCGCGCTTGAAGCCAAAAGATTCGAACACCAGTGTCAATTGGGCCCGCGGGGCGCTGACCAAGGTTTTGATGTAAGTTTGCAATTGCGCTGAGCACAGCAAACTGGTATCGATGACGTGGGCGCGTTCGCGCAAATCGGCCAACAATTCGCGCTCGAACTGGATGGTCTCCAAGAGCGCTTTGTCGCTTTGCGGCTTGTTGCCCCCAGACAAAGGGTGCTTGCGCCTTGATTCTGAATAGCGGCGTTGCAAGGTGTCGGCATTGGCATCCAAAAAGACCGACTTCACCGTCATACCCATGTCCCGCAGCAGGGCCATTTGCTCGGGCATCAGGTGCAATGAATTGGCGCTGCGCACATCGATGGCAATCGCCAAGCGTGGCTCATTTTGCTGTTCTTCGAGCTTGACGAAGGGGATCAAAAGTTCTGGCGGCAGGTTGTCCACGCAGTAGTAGCCTGCGTCTTCTAGGGCGTGAAGAGCCACCGATTTGCCAGAGCCGGACATGCCGGTGATGAGGATGATGTCCATGCTCAGCTTTGTACCGCTTTGCGGGCGGTGGGTTGGGAAGGGGTTTGCAGCATTTCGCGTGCATGGGCCAAGGTGGTGGCAGACAACTTTTCGCCGCCCAGCATGCGGGCAATTTCGCTCACGCGTTCTTCGCCGCTCACGCCGCGAACTTCGCTGCTGACCTGGCCATTGGCTGCGGCTTTGCTGACCAGCAGGTGGTGATCGGCGCAAGCGGCCACTTGGGGCAAGTGGGTGACCGCCAGCACTTGGCGGTGTTGGCCCAATTGCCTCATCAGGCGACCCACGGTTTCGGCCACAGCGCCGCCCACACCCGAATCGACCTCGTCAAAGATCAAGGTGCCCGCTTCGCCCAGTTCGCTGGTGGTCACTGCAATGGCCAGTGCGATGCGAGAGAGCTCGCCACCAGAAGCCACCTTGCCCACGGGCCGGGGCGTGCTGCCTTCATGCCCGGCGACCAAAAAACTGACTTCTTCGAGGCCGTGTTGCGCGGGCGCGTCCAAAGTTTGCAGCTGCACCTCAAAGCGGCCGCCTTGCATGCCCAGTTGTTGCATGGCGCTGCTGACGGCTTGGGCCAGGGGCTTGGCTGCTTTTTGGCGTTGCTGTGACACGGCTTTAGCGGCTTGCAGGCAGGCTTTGTGGGCGACTTGTTCGGCTTTTTGAAGGCTGTCCAAGTCGGCTGCGGCATCGAGTTGAGCCAGTTCTTGTCGCCAAGTTTGCAAGCTCAGCGGCAGTTCGTCCGGGTTTTTTTTGTAGCGGCGGGCCAGCGACAGCCAAAGGCCCATGCGCTCGTCGAGCAATGCCAGTTGGGCCGGGTCCAGATCGGTTTTGCGCAAATAGGCGTGCAGGCTGTAAGCCACGTCTTCGGCTTGGGCTTGGGCCGAAGTCAGGACCTCGGCCAGAGCGTTGAACTCGGGCTCAAACTGCCCCAGCGACTGCAGGGTCTGGATGGCGCGGGACAGCTGGCGCAGCGCGCCGCCATCATCGTCTCCTTCGAGCAGCAGCGTGCCTTGGTTGGCCCCGTCGATCAGGGCCTGTGCATTGGCCAAGCGGCTGTGCTGAGTGCTCAGCTCCTGCCATTCATCTATTTGCGGAGAGAGCTTTTCCAGCTCGCTAATTTGCCAAGCCAGCCGCTCGCGCTCGCTGGTCAATGTGCTTTGCGCTTGCAGCGCATCGGTCAAGGCTTGCTGCGCTTGTCGCCATGTTTGCCAAGCGGCTTTCAAGGGGCGGTGATCAATCCCCGCGTAGGCATCCAGCAAGCCGCGCACCGCGTCGGGCCGGGTCAGACTTTGCCAAGCGTGTTGGCCGTGGATGTCCAAAAGTTGCTCACCCAGCTCGCGCAGCTGCGTGGCGGTGGCGGGGCTGCCGTTGATCCAGGCGCGGCTTTTGCCCGCAGTGTCGACCGTGCGGCGCAGCAGCAAAGCTGCGTTTGCATCAAAGCCAGCCACTTCCAGCCAAGATTGGATGGCGAGGGTGGTGTCAAACTCGGCACAGACCTCGCAGCGGCTGGCACCTTCACGCACCACGCCCGATTCGGCCCGAGAGCCCAAAGCCAGTTGCAGCGCGTCAATCAAAATCGATTTACCGGCCCCCGTTTCTCCCGTCAGGACACTGAAGCCTTGGGCCAAATCCAGTTCCAGGGTTCGCACGATCACAAAGTCGCGCAAAGTGATGTGCGTCAGTGCCATGGCTCAAGCGCCTTCATTCCAGTGCATTTTTTTGCGCAGGGTGTCAAAGTAGTTCCAACCCGCTGGATGCAAAAACCGCACCGTGTGCTCAGAGCGCTTGACCACGATCCGGTCACCCAAAATCAGGTCGGCCAGCGACTGCATGTCAAAGTTGGCGCTGACGTAGCGCCCAGCCACGATCTCGATGCTGATCTCGGACGACTCGGGCAAGACAATGGGGCGGTTGGACAACGTGTGCGGTGCAATCGGCGCCATGACCCAGCCGCCAATGGCCGGGTGCATCAAAGGCCCACCCACAGACAAAGAATATGCGGTGGAACCTGTGGGCGTGGCGATGATGAGGCCGTCGGCGCGTTGGTTGGACACAAATCGGCCATCGACCTCGACCCGCAACTCCACCATCCCCGAAGTGCCGCCGCGGTTGACCACCACATCGTTCATGGCCAAAGCACTGAACACGCAGCGTTGGTCGCGCATGACGTGTGCTTGCAGCAGGCTGCGGTCTTCGGTTTGGTGGTGGCCCTGCAGCATGGGCAGCAATACGTCCTGATAGCTTTGCAGGGGAATGTCGGTGATGAAACCCAGCCGCCCTTGGTTGATGCCCATCAGGGGCAGGCCGAAGCGGGCCATTTGGCGACCAATGCCCAGCATGGTGCCATCGCCCCCAACGACCAAACCCAGATCACACTGTTTGCCGATCTCGGTCATCTCCAGCACAGGGTACTGGCTCATGCCGGTGTGCGAGGCCGTTTCTTGGTCCAGCACCACGTCGCAGCCTTGCCGCGTCAGGAACTGGGTCACGTCGTCCAGCGCACGGCGAGAGCTTTCCAGCGCGCCGCCATGCGCGGTGGTGTGGTATTTGCCAAAAAGTGCAACGTGACGGAACTTGGATCTCATTCGCAAATTACATCATTAAAATGACCGCATGCTAGATGATCGTGCCAAGTTATTGCTCAAAGCGCTGGTGGAACGCTATATCGCGGACGGCCAACCTGTGGGCTCGCGCACGCTCTCCAAAGCCTCCGGCCTCGATTTGTCGCCCGCCACCATCCGCAATGTGATGTCCGACCTGGAAGAACTGGGCCTGATCGCCAGCCCCCACACCTCGGCAGGGCGCATCCCCACCAGCCGGGGCTACCGTTTGTTTGTGGACACCATGCTGACGGTGCAGCGCGATGGACTGGAAACCCCCGCCCTGATTCCCGATCAGCCGCAAAAGGTGATCGCCAGCGCGGCCAACCTGTTGTCCAGCCTGTCACATTTTGTGGGCGTGGTGATGACCCCGCGCAGACCCTCGGTGTTTCGGCACATCGAGTTTTTGCGGCTTTCCGAGAGGCGTTTGCTGGTCATCATCGTCTCGCCCGAAGGCGATGTGCAAAACCGCATCCTGTTCACCGAGACCGATTACTCGCAAAGCCAGTTGATCGAAACCTCTAACTTTCTCAACTCCCACTACGCAGGCATGGCCATTGAGCAGGTGCGCAGCCGGGTGCAGCAAGAGCTGGTCAGCCTGCAAAGCGAAATCGCCACGCTCATGCAAGCGGCTGTGCAAGTCAGCACCGAAGCCCTGGCCGAGGACCAAAACGAAGTGGTCATTGCCGGTGAGCGCAACTTGCTGTCGGTGAGTGACTTTTCCAGTGACATGAGCCACCTGCGCCGCGCGTTTGAATTGTTTGAACAAAAAACCCAGCTCATGCGCTTGCTCGACGTGTCCAGCCAGGCCGAAGGCGTGCGCATTTACATCGGCGGTGAAAGCCAGATCGTGCCCATGCAAGAGTTGTCGGTGGTCAGCTCCCCCTACGAAGTCGACGGTCAGATTGTGGGCACCCTGGGCGTCATTGGCCCGACCCGCATGCCCTATGACCGCATGATCCAGATCGTCAACATCACCTCGCGCCTGGTCAGCAATGCGCTGAGCCAGTCCAAATAAGCCCCACGGCCCACTACAATCACGGCTTCGGTGGGGGCGTTAGCTCAGTTGGTTAGAGCAGAGGACTCATAAACGATTTTAATACTGTTGTTTATGTAAATTCTTCAATTAAATCAACGGGTTACAGCGCCACAGTTGTCAAATTTTGCTTCCACACCGCTTCCACACTTTGCTGAAAATTTAAGCAGCATTTTTGGGGCTAAAAAGGGGCAAAGTACAATCAGTTTTTCGGGCCTATAGCTCAGTTGGTTAGAGCAGAGGACTCATATTTTTCAAATGTGCCTTACGCGTGGAAACTGTGTAAGGGATGGTGTCAAAGTCGGAGAAAGCTAAGTGCAGCAATGCATATGCCAACGCCGAGCCAAGCTTGGTGAGCAATCACCTTGAAGGTGTAGAGACTTGACGGCACCCACCTACGGCGCAAGCTATGGTGAAGGCAAAGTCCAGGGAGTAGTGAAAGCTGCACAAACCGGAATCCTTTGGTCCCAGGTTCAAGTCCTGGTGGGCCCACCAAAATGGAAAAGCCACTGATTTTTGAAGTCAGTGGCTTTTTTTCGTTTGAGATCGTGTTTAGGTATCTAGATGATCACATGTGAGTTCTGAGTAAGCAATTAGATTGCCTTCATCCTTGGTAACGATTCCATCTTTATCGACCTTGTACTTTTTGAAGTATTCAATATTGCGCTCAAACAGTGCAGATAACAATCCACAAATACGGCTGGGCGTCAAGCCAGAGGTGGTGTACGCCGACCTCGGCTACCGGGGCGTGGACA
>NZ_JBBAPF010000035.1:0-19625 GCF_040400975.1 Limnohabitans sp.
CCACGGCCGCGGCGGTACCGTGGGTCGCGGCGGTGGACCGAGTCATGACGCTATTCTTGCGCAACCTGCGGGTACAGTGAACGGGCAATTCCGCCTTACTGAGCAGGGGCCCGATCAGGCATGAAGCAGTTGGCTTTGGACATCGGCCTGGCTTCGACGCCAACGCTGAACAATTTCTTTTCGGGCCCGAATGCCGACATCTTGAACCATTTGCGTTTGTGGACCTCCTCCGTCAGCCGCGCGCCAGTGCCTACCTACCTTTGGGGTGAAAGCGGTTCTGGAAAAACCCATTTGCTGCAAGCGGTGCACCATGCGTTGCATGAGCAGGGGGCGCAGGTGGGCTGGCTGGATGCACACACCATGAGTCCACCGGAGTTCAACGACGATTGGGCGGTGGTGCTGATGGACGATGTGCACTTGTACAACTTAGAGCAACAGCACACGGCTTTCAATTGGTTTGTCAACGCACTGACCCCCAGAACAGGTCTGCCGCGCTGGGTGCTGGCGGCAGGGGCTTTGCCGCCCGCTGATTTGAAACTGCGGGATGACCTGCGGACTCGCTTGGGGTGGGGCCGTGTGGATGCCCTGCAGGTGTTGGACGAGTCCGAACGCCGCGCTGTGCTGCGCCAAGAGGCCGATGCCCGGGGCTTATTCTTGAGTGACGAAGTGATGTCTTACATGCTCAAGCGCTTTTCGAGGGATCTGGCCAGCCTCATGCAGTTGCTGGACCACTTGGACCAATATGCTTTGCAAACGCAACGCGCCCTGACCATTCCTCTGGTTCGCGCGATGCTGGAGAATGAATGAAACTCGCTCTGTTTGACCTCGACCACACCTTGCTTCCGCTGGACTCTGACCACACTTGGGGCGTGTTCACCACCGAACTGGGCTGGACCGACCCGGTGGTGTTCAACCAACGCAATGATGAGTTTTATGCCCTCTACCAAGCGGGAACGCTCGACATTCATGAGTACGTGCGCTTTGCCACCCGTGCGGCACGCGAACGCGGTGTTGTTCAAGCGGCCCATGCCCATGCCCGTTATATGGACGAAGTGATCCGCCCGCGCATCAAGCCCGAGGCACTGGCACTGGTACGATCGCACCAGCACGCGGGGGACACGGTCATGATCGTGACCGCCACCAACGAGTTTGTGACCCGCCCGATTGCCCAGGCCTTCGGGGTGAGCGAATTGATCGCTGTCGACCTCGAACGCGATGCCAGTGGCTGGATCACGGGCGAGATCCGAGGCATCCCGTCGTTTCGGGAGGGTAAAGTGACCCGTGTCGCGCATTGGTTAGACCAAAAAGGTTTGGGCTGGGGCGACGTGGAGATAACGTTTTATTCGGACTCCATGAACGACTTGCCACTTTTGGAAAAAGCCCACCATCCGGTGGCAACGAATCCTGACGCTCGGTTGCGTCAACTGGCCGCAGAGCGGGGCTGGCGCATCCTCGACCTTTTTCAAGAATGATCAAACAATTCATCGACAAGCTGATGGGCAAAACGCCCAAAAGCAGCAAACCCCACTTTGGTCGCCGCACCGAGGTACCCGCCTCGGTGCACGGCATCGACTCGAGCTTGGTGGATGAGCGCGCCATCAACGTGACGCGCACTTTGCAGCAAGCCGGGTTTGAGGCCTACATCGTGGGCGGCGCCGTGCGCGACCTGCTGCTGGGCCTGCGCCCCAAAGACTTTGATGTGGCCACCGATGCCACGCCGGAGCAAGTCAAGGGTCTGTTTCGCCGCGCTTTCATCATTGGGCGGCGCTTTCGCATCGTGCACGTGGTGTACGGCCGGGGGCGGGACAACGAGGTGATCGAGGTCTCCACCTTTCGGGCGCACCTGGACAACGTAGCCGCAGAGCAAGTCAAAGGCAATGAGCGCACCAGTAAACGCCAGCTTGAAGGCATGCATCACGCCGTGGATTCATCGGGGCGCGTCTTGCGCGACAACGTCTGGGGACCACAAGACGAAGACGCCACGCGCCGCGACTTCACGGTGAATGCCATGTACTACGACCCCGAGTCGCAGATCGTGGTGGACTACCACGGCGGTATTCAGGATTCCAAAAAGCGCGTCCTGCGCATGATCGGCGACCCGGTGGCGCGCTACCGTGAAGACCCGGTGCGCATCATCCGTGCCGTGCGCTTTGCGGCAAAGCTCAGTCCGCTGGGTTTCAAGCTGGAAGCCAAAACCGTCAAGCCGCTGAAGCAGTCGGCCACTTTGCTGGCCGATGTGCCGCAAAGTCGCTTGTTTGACGAGATGCTCAAGCTGCTGCAGACCGGGCATGCGCTGGCCTCGATTGCGCAGCTGAAAAATTTGGGTTTGGCCACTGGCATTTACCCCTTGCTGGATGTGGTGGTGGAGCGTGCAGACAGTGCCTTCGTGCAAGTGGCCTTGGCCGATACTGACCGACGCGTGGGCGAGGGCAAGCCGGTTGCCCCGAGCTTCTTGTTGGCCTGCGTGTTGTGGGCCGATGTCCGAGAAGGCTGGGCCAAACGCCTGGCACGCAAGGAGCACCCACACCCGGCTTTGCAGGATGCGATCGACGAGGTGTTCGATGCACGCATCGGCGATGTGTCCGGACGTGGCAAGCTGGCGGCCGATATGCGCGAGATCTGGATGATGCAGCCGCGCTTTGAAAAACGGGTGGGCAGTACGCCGTTTGGCCTGGTTGAGCAGCCACGCTTTCGTGCAGGCTTTGACTTTTTGCGTCTGCGTGCGGACATCGAAGAGGTGGACATCCGCTTGGCCGACTGGTGGCAAGAGTTCAGCATGGCCAGCGACTCGGAGCGCGAAGACCTGGTGCAAGCGGCCAAGGCCGAGCAGCAGGCCCTGCAAACCGCCAGACCGCGTGTGCGCCGTGCGCCTCGGCCTGAAGGCGTGGCCACTTCTACCTCGGCCCTGCCGCCCAGAGACGATGCGCCTTCATCGCTTGCCGAGCCGGCCGATGAGGTCGTACCCAAAAAACGCCGTCGCCGCCGCCGCCCAGCCGATGCAGGGGGTGAGTCGGGCAGCGCCCCATAACCCCAAGGCAAAGCATGCAGACCTCTGTGCGCGATGCAGTGACGGCCTGGGTGGCGTTGGGCGCTAACCTCGGCGATGCCCGACAGGCCGTGCTTCAAGCTTTCGAGGCGCTGAATCATTTGCCCGGCACGCGCTTGACAGGCCGATCGCGCCTCTACCGCAGTGCTCCCTACGAGGCCCAAGGTCCCGACTTCGTGAATGCGGTGGCGCAACTGGACACTTCATTGAGTGCGCCTGAATTGCTGAATGCTTTGCAAGCGCTGGAAGCCTTGGCAGGCCGCCAACGGCCTTATGTCAATGCCCCACGCACCTTGGACCTGGACCTGATTTTCTATGGCCAGTCCCACATCGACAGCCCACGCCTGCAGGTACCCCATCCGCGTTGGCGCGAGCGGGCTTTTGTTTTGTTGCCTTTGGCTGATATCTGGCCCGATCAAGTCAGCGCAGAGGATCGGGCGCGTGTGGCCGATCAGCCGATTGAGGTCTTGCCAGAGGACAAGGCTTGATCTTTTGGGTCCAGTTGCCGACTTCGCTGCAGACCCTGATGTGGTGACTTGGCGGGTGCCAAGCTGAGGCCAGGGGTTGCTGAAATTACTGACTGATCAGTCGAGCCGCTTCGATTTGGTATTCAAAATAGCGCTGAAAGCTGAAGACCAGGCTGGACATCATGACCGTGGTGCCTAACAGCAAGGCCGTGACGATGCCAATGATGGTGGCCCATTGTGTCCGTCCAGCTGGGTTCAAAACATCGGTCTGTGGATTGAACCGGGCATTCCATTTCTCAATGGGCATGAGCCCATAAAAAATCGCATTCATGGCGCAAGCAGCCAGGGTAAAGCCCAGCAAAGGGATCAGCATCCAGCTCAGCGTGTCGTCTTGCCCAAACTGCTTCACCCGTTCCAAACCATAAAACCCCAACGCGGTCGGGATCGGTAGCAGCCAGGCCAGCATGTCTTTGTAGCCGTGAAGGTAAAAACGGTGCAATCCCAAAGGGCCGCCCCAAAAAGCCAGCCAAGTCGCGAGTGTTTTGTTTTTCATGTTCCGATTATTGCGGAGCCGTGCTGTCACCCGCACCCAAAGGCTTTTCCATCAGCACCACATCCAGCCAGCGGTCAAATTTCCAACCGCATGATTTGAGGACACCGACATGACTGAAACCCACAGAACTGTGAACGCCAATCGAGCCGGCGTTGGCCGAATCGCCAATGACCGCCAGAAATTTGCGCACGCCTGCGCGTTCGGCCTGGACACACAGCTCGGCCAAAAGGGCTCGTCCCATGCCTTTGCGGTGCGCATCCGGTGCCATGTAAATCGAGTCTTCCGCAGAAAATCGGTAAGCGGGACGGGGCTTGAACCAGTTGCAATAGGCAAAACCGGTCACACGGCCTTGGTCTTCGACGACCAGGTAAGGCATGCCCTTGTACAGCACATCGGCACGGCGACTGGCCATGTCGGCCTCGTTGGGGGGATCGATCTCGAAGGTGCCTGTACCGGTGAGCACATGGTGGCGGTAAATGGCTGTGATGGCCGCAACGTCTTCGTCGCGGCTGGGTCGGATCAGTGGCAAGGCAAGGCTCCCGTTGTATAATAGTGGGCTTTTCAGTGTGTCAATGGCCGGGTGGCCACTTGCGTGTCTCAAACGCTGAAAGAAAACGGGTTTCACGGCAATTGTTCCGCAGAGACCCAACCACCCAAGGATAAATCATGGTTGTTATTCGTTTGAACCGCGGCGGCTCTAAAGCACGTCCTTTCTTCAACATCGTCGTTGCTGACAAGCGCGTGCGTCGCGATGGTCGCTTCCTCGAACGCATCGGTTTCTACAACCCCACAGCCAAAGGCGGCGAAGAAGGTCTGCGCATTGCTCAAGACCGCCTGACCTACTGGAAGGGCGTTGGCGCCCAGGCATCCCCCACCGTGGAACGCCTGATCCGTCAAGCTGGCAAAGCCGCCGCCTGATCGGTCCGCACGGCTCATGCGTCCGCCTTTGGAAACAGCCGCATTGCCGGCTGACGCCATCGAAATCGGGCGCATCACCGATGCTTGGGGCATCAAGGGCTGGTACAAGGTCTTGCCCCACAGCGCCTCGCCCGAGGCGCTTTTTTCTGCCAAAAGCTGGTTTTTGTTGCCGCCCGATCGGCCCATGAAACCCCAGCGTGGCCAAGAGGTGGCAGCCTCT
The DNA here is from genome assembly GCF_040400975.1 of Limnohabitans sp. Taxonomy (GTDB): domain Bacteria; phylum Pseudomonadota; class Gammaproteobacteria; order Burkholderiales; family Burkholderiaceae_C; genus Limnohabitans_A. The sequence goes on from NZ_JBBAPF010000035.1 coordinate 5,205, forward strand.
GCACAACAGTCCTGGCGCGAGCCCTTGTTGCTCAACATCCTCGAAGTCAAAGACCATTCCGACACCGTGGTGGCGCGTGCCCAAGGCATTGACGACCGCAACGCGGCCGAATCTTTGCGTGGTGGCCGAATTTTCGTGCCACGTTCGAGCTTTCCTGCCGCTGCTGATGGCGAGTATTACTGGGTCGACCTGATCGGCTTGCAAGTATTCAACCGCGAAGGTGTAGATCTGGGCCAGGTGCGCGATCTCATGTCCACCGGCCCGCAAACCGTGCTGGTCATTGAAGCCTTAGCCCCAGCCGAAGGCGGCAAACCTGTCGAGCGCATGATCCCGTTTGTGGCCGCCTTCGTCGATGGCGTTGACTTGCCTGCCAAGCGCATCACAGTCGACTGGCAGCCAGACTACTGAGCCTCCCCGGCCGTGGAGGGCCATCCCCATGCGCTTTGACATCATCACCCTGTTTCCCGAGTTGTTTGCGCCGCTGTTGACAAGCGGTATCACGCGCCGTGCCTACGAAAGTGGTTTGGTCGACGTGCATTTTTGGAATCCACGCGACCACGCCGAAGGCAATTACCGCCGCGTCGATGACCGTTCATTTGGTGGTGGTCCTGGCATGGTCATGTTGGCCGAGCCCTTGTTCAAGTGCCTGACGGCCATTCGCGCCGATCGGCAAGAAGAAACACCTGCACCCTTGGTGTTGTTTTCTCCTGTTGGCCGGGCCCTGAACCACAGCTTGGTGGCTCAATGGTCGGCCAGCGCAGGGGCGGTGCTGCTGTGTGGCCGCTATGAAGGCGTGGACCAGCGTTTCATCGACCAATATGTTGACCAGCAAATCAGTCTGGGCGATTTTGTGCTCTCGGGCGGTGAAATCGCGGCCATGGCCTTGCTCGATGCGGTGGCCCGCTTGCAGCCGGGTGTGTTGAACGACGAGGGAAGCCACCAGCTCGACAGCTTCAACCCGGCGCTCGACGGTCTGCTGGACAGCCCGCACTACACCCGACCCGAAGTCTGGCAAGGGCATGCGGTGCCGCCCGAATTGATGTCGGGTCACCACGCGCACATCGAACGCTGGCGGCGTGAGCAAAGCCTGATTTTGACGGCCATGCACCGCCCCGAATTGCTGGATCAGGCCCGACAGCTTGGAAAGCTCAGCCGTCAAGATGAGGCTTCGCTCCAGCGGTCAAAAACCAGCTTGACCAGTTCGGCTCAATCCGCAGCAACAAAAAAGCTATAATCAAGGGCTTTTCGATCCTCTACCCGCCGCGATCTGGCTCAGTCATGCACAAGCATGGCCTTTACAGCACAGAACGCCCCTTGTGCAGCGAGGCATGATCGGACGGAGTTCAAAAATGAATTTGATTCAAACTCTTGAGCAGGAAGAAATTGCCCGTCTGGGTAAAGTGATTCCTGAATTTGCCCCCGGCGACACCGTGATCGTCAGCGTCAACGTGGTGGAAGGTGCGCGCAAGCGTGTCCAGGCCTACGAAGGTGTTGTGATCGCCAAGCGTAACCGTGGTCTGAACAGCGGCTTCACTGTGCGCAAGATCTCCAGTGGCGAAGGTGTGGAGCGTACGTTCCAAACCTACAGCCCCGTGATCGCGAGCATTGAAGTCAAACGCCGTGGTGATGTTCGCCGCGCCAAGCTGTACTACCTGCGTGACCGCAGCGGCAAGTCGGCACGTATCAAGGAAAAGTTGCCTCAGCGCAAAGCAGCCCCTGCTGCCAAAGCGTAAAGTCTTTTCTTTCATGCGAAAAAACCGCCCGGGTTTAGGCCCAGGGCGGTTTTTTTATGGTCGTTTCAAAACGCGCATGCTAACCGTCAAACCATGAAAAAAGGCCTTGCCGGTGAGGGCAAGACCTTGGACGGAAGCTTGAAGTCTTGGGTGGAACCCCAGAAAAAGATCAAGCGCGCGTGATTTTCAGCACGCGCGTGCCGCCTCGCTTGCCTGCAGGGCCTTCGCCTGCGGCGTGGGGTTTGAAGTTGCCGGCACCAAACTGCTTGGGGCCGCGGGCGAATTTGTCAGCGGCACCGGCTCCGCCGCGTGCGGCAGGACGGGCGGTGTTGCGGCTGTCACCACCACGGTCTTCCCAGCGGCCACCTTGACGTGGACCATCCTGGCGAGCGTCTTGGCGCGGGGCAGGGCGGCTGTCGCCCTTGTCCCAAGGGTGCGCAGGTGCGCCGCGCTGTTCAAAGCGGTCACCACCGCCGCGGTGGTCACCCCGGGGAGCGTCAAAACGACCGCCGTCCTTGCGGGCATCGACGCGGGGTTCGCTGCGCTGCTCAAAGCGGGGCTGCTGGTCGCGGAAATTGCCACGCGGGGCGCGGTTGTCAAAGCCACCGCCATCGCGGTCACGGTTGCCCCCGAAGTCGCGGCCACCAGGGGCGGGACGACCACCACGGAAACCACCGCCAGCGTTGGCGTAATTGCGCTCGCCAGCAAAGCGATCACCGCCACGGCCCATGGGTTTACGGGCTTCGGGCATGCGCATCTTGGGCTCTAAGCCTGGAATCACTTCGGCCTTGAAGGGTTGGCGTGTGTAGGACTCGATATCGCCGATCTTGCGGCGGTCACGGATTTCGGCAAAGGTCACGGCCAAACCATCACGGCCAGCGCGCCCTGTGCGGCCAATGCGGTGGGTGTAGTCCTCGGCCTTCATCGGCAAACCGAAGTTGAAGACGTGGGTGATGGTGGGGACGTCGATGCCGCGAGCGGCCACGTCGGTGGCCACCAAAATCTGGACCTGGCCATTGCGCAGCGCCATGAGGCGGCGGTTACGCATGCCTTGGCTCAGGGCTCCATGCAAAGCCACAGCCGAGAAGCCGTCTTGCTGCAGGTCAGCAGCTAAGCCGTCGCACTCGATTTGGGTGCTTGAAAACACGATGGCTTGGTCGATCGTGGCGTCACGCAACCAGTGGTCAAGCATCTGGCGCTTGTGCTGGGCGTTGTCGGCCCAGAACAGCACCTGCTTGATGTTGTTGTGCTTTTCCTGGGGGTTGTCAATCTGGATTTTCTGGACCGAAGAGCCACCGTCGTGCATCACGCGCATGGCCAGTTGTTGAATGCGCGGCGCAAACGTTGCACTGAACATCATGGTCTGACGGCGCTGGCTGGTCAGGTCGTTGATGTCGGCCAGGTCGTCCGAAAAACCCAGGTCGAGCATGCGGTCGGCTTCGTCGACCACCAAAAATTGCACCTTGTCCAGCTTGATTTGCATGGAGCGCTGCAGGTCGAGCAAACGACCGGGTGTGGCCACCACCAGGTTGGCATTTTGCAGCTTGGCAATTTGCAGCTGGTAAGGGATACCGCCGACGACGTTGGCCACGCGCAGACCACGTGTGTGTTTGACCAATTCAATCGCGTCTTGCGCCACCTGCTGGGCCAATTCACGTGTGGGGCAAACGATCAATGCGCCAGGGGTTGGGGCCTTGAAATTGCGTGGGTTGGTGGGGTCTTTACGCTTGGCACGCTTGGGGGCGGGCTCACCCTTGGCTGCAGCGTCGGCGCAGGCTTTTTCAAAATCGGCACGCTCAGCGGCTTCTTGCTCGGCCAATTGCTGGATCAGCGTGTGCAACACGGGCAACAAGAAGGCGGCGGTTTTGCCGCTGCCGGTTTGGCTGGAGACCATCAGGTCGGTGTAGCCATTGGACTTGCCGTCTTTGGAGCCGCCCGCAGTGGGCAGGGCCAGAGGAATGGCACGCAATTGCACAGCGGTGGGCTGGGTGTAACCCAGATCGGCCACGGCCTGCACCAGCTCAGGGGCCAGGCCCAGTTCGATGAATCCGTTGGGCAACTCGGCGATGGCTTCGACTTCTTCGGTGTCGACTTCAGCTGCTGGCTCGGGGGTGATTTCGGCCGCTGCTGCGACCATGATTTCAGTGGCCAAGTTGGTCGCAGCGGGCTGTGCCGTCGACCCGGTGGCGGTGGATGTAATTTCGACAGGCGACAAGTCGCTCTGCACTGTGTTCAAAGTGTCGGTCATGTGTATAAAAAACTCGCACGGAACAACGACCGACAACCAAAAGAATGTTGCATCAGGTCTTGGCACCGCAAGGTTGAAAAAACATCAACCATCAAACGGTGCTCGCGAGGGGCGCTTGGCATGGAGCCTGGCCGCTGTGAGTGACCCTATCTTTGGGTCAAGGCATGAAGGGAGATGTGAGAAATGCTGAACCTGTAGCCCAGCAAGCCAGCAATTATGACACGGCATAAAGAAAAGCGCTAGGGTTTTCCCTGAAACTTATCAAAGTCGTATGAAGAGATCGCGGTAATGGGTCAATTCATCAATGGATTCGTGAACATCGGCCAGTGCGGTGTGCTTTTGTTGCTTTTTGAAACTGGCATAGACCTCGGGCTTCCAGCGGCGCGACAGTTCTTTGAGCGTGCTCACATCCAAGTTGCGGTAGTGGAAAAGGCTTCCAGTTTGGGCATGTACTTGACCAAAAATCGGCGGTCTTGGCTGATGGTGTTGCCGCACAGCGGAGAGCTGTTTTTCGGCAAGTACTTTTTAAGAAAGCTCAAGATTTGCTCTTCGGCATCGGCTTCGCTGGTGGTAGAAGCCTTGACCTTGTCGATCAGCCCGCTTTTGCCGTGGGTGCCCTTGTTCCAGTTATCCATCTGGTTGAGCAGTTCGTCGCTTTGGTGAATGACCAGCACCGGGCCTTCGATGCGGGGCGTCAGATGCGGACCGGTTACGATGACGGCGATCTCCAGCAAGCGTTCTTTTTCGGGGTCTAGGCCCGTCATTTCACAATCGATCCACACCAGGTTTTGGTCGGATTTGGGCAGCACAGAGGCTTCAGGTGAGGGAGTATGGGTGTTCGCATCAGACATGCAAGGATTGTCGCCGATGCCATGAGCCCCTTGGCTGTGGGCTTGAATCGTGGCACACGCTTCGGCACCCAGAGTGCGGCTTCTACAATGGCGGCATGAATGCATCTTTGATTTTGACCCTGACTCTGGTGGTGGCCTTGCTGGCCCATGTGACGCTCAAGTTCTGGCTGAACGCCCGCCAGGTGCGGCATGTGGCGCGCCACCGATGCGCGGTGCCGCAAGCCTATGCCGAAACCATGAACTTGGCGGATCACCAAAAAGCGGCCGATTACACCTTGGCCAAAGCGCGGTTGTCGCAGATTGACATCGCCTTGGATGCCGCCGTTTTGCTAGGCTGGACGCTACTGGGCGGACTTGATGCACTCAACCAAGTGCTGTTGGGCTGGATGGGGCCGGGCATGGCGCAGCAAATCGCGCTGGTGCTGGGTTTCACCCTGGTCGGCGCTCTCATCGGCCTGCCTTTGTCATTGATGCAAACCTTTGGTGTGGAGCAGCGCTTCGGTTTCAACAAGATCACGCCAGCTTTGTGGCTCGCCGACATGGCCAAGGGATTGGTGCTGGGTTTGGCGCTGGGCCTGCCGCTGCTTTGGGTGGTGTTGTGGCTCATGCAAGCGGGTGGTGCGTGGTGGTGGCTGTGGGCCTGGGGCGTCTTGGTGGTTTGGCAACTGTTTTTGATGGCCATTGCGCCCAACGTGATCATGCCGCTGTTTAACAAATTCACGCCTTTAGATGACGAGTCTCTCAAGGCCCGCGTGCAGGGCTTGATGCAACGCGCAGGCTTCACAGCCAAAGGTTTTTTTGTGATGGATGGCAGCCGCCGATCGGCTCATTCCAATGCGTTTTTCACAGGCTTTGGCGCAAGCAAGCGCGTGGTGTTTTTCGACACCTTGCTCAAGCAACTGAGCCCGGCCGAAATGGAAGCAGTTCTGGCCCATGAGCTGGGCCATTTCAAGCACAAGCACATCGTCAAAATGATGGCGACCAGCTTCGCCATGACACTGGCGGGGTTGGCCCTGCTGGGCTGGCTGGCGCAGCAACTGTGGTTTTACACGGGCCTGGGCGTGATGCCCAATTTATCGGGCAGCAATGATGCGCTGGCGCTGGTCTTGTTCATGCTGGTCACGCCCGTGCTGACTTTGTTTTTTGCGCCTGTATCGTCTTGGCGATCTCGCCAACAGGAGTTCGAAGCCGATGCTTACGCTGTTTCACAAACACCGGGTAAAGACTTGTCTTCGGCCTTGCTCAAGTTGTATCAAGACAATGCGTCGACCCTGACGCCCGACCCTTGGTATGTGAAGTTTTATTACTCGCACCCCCCGGCCAGTGAGCGATTGCTCAGGATGAAAAACGGATGAGTACGTCAGAAGTTCGTGCGCTCAAACCCACCGAGGTGATCATGGCGCTTGGCCAAATTCCGGGTTGGCGTTTGTCGGGCGATGGCGAAAACATCGCCATTGAAAAAACCTTTGAATTTGCCGAGCACACGCATGCCTTGCTGTTCGTCAACAGCGTGGGCTGGTTGTCTGAAAAGCTCAACCACCACCCCGAATTGCTGCTGACTTACAAGCGTTGTGTGTTGCGCTGGAACACGCACGATGTGCGCGGACTGAGCCGACTGGACTTTGAGGCCGCGACCCAAACCGATGCTTTGTTATCGGCATGAATGGGCATGAATAAACCCAAATCCCGTCCAGCCTTGGACCATGCGGTCAATTTGCCAGCCGATCTGGAGCCTGGTCTGGTGGTGGCCTCTTATGGTCGCCACTGCCTGGTGGAGACGCCCGGAGGGCGACGCCTGATTTGTCACCCCCGGGGCAAAAAAAATCAAGTGGTAGTGGGCGACCAGGTCTTGTGGAAAATCGCGGGCGATGAGGGCAGCATTGAGAAACTGCAGGAGCGCCGCAACCTTTTTTACAGGCAAGATGAAATCCGCACCAAATCCTTCGCGGCCAATCTGGACCGTGTACTGATCTTGATTGCGGCCGATCCTGAGTATTCGGAAAGCCAACTCTCACGCGCTTTGGTGGCAGCAGAAGCAGAACGCATCACACCCATCATCGCCCTCAATAAGAGTGATTTGGCGCAGCCTTTTGCCCAGGCCTGGGCGCGCCTGGATCCATACCGCACCATGGGTTACAGCGTCATGCCCATCAGCCTGAGCCCACGGAGCCCGGTAGCCGACGATGGCGTGGCTGACTTGTGTGCGCAATTGAAAGGGATGACGACCCTGGTGCTCGGACCTTCCGGCAGTGGCAAGAGCACGCTGATCAACCGCTTGGTGCCCGATGCGCAAGTCGAAACAGGCGAGGTTTCGCTGGCGCTCAACTCTGGCAAGCACACCACGACCAGCACGCGTTGGTATTGGGTGCCAGCGCTCGATGCCAGTGCTGAACCAGCTGCCATGCGCGGTGCTTTGATCGATTCGCCAGGCTTTCAAGAGTTTGGCTTGAATCACATCGAACCCACGCGCCTGGCTGACTGCATGCCCGATTTACGAAAGCATCTGGGCGGCTGCAAGTTTTACAACTGCACGCATTTGCACGAACCCGGCTGTGCTGTTTTGGCACAGGTGGAAAACGCACAAAATCTCGGCACCATCAGCGTGCGCCGTCACCGCATTTATGCGCAACTGTTTGAAGAGTTGGGTCAGCAACGCTGGTGATGAAGTGGGTCTTGTCAGCCCACCAAGTTGGCCATGGTCAGTAAAGCCAACAACAGTAGCCACATGATCACGGTGCGCCAGACCAGTCCAACCACTTGCGCAAAGTGAGCCAGGCTGGGGATTCTTCCGGGCGTGCTGCTGCCACCAAGCGCCTTGGACTCTTCCTCGTCTGTGGCCGCGAGGGCAGCGCCACCGAGGCGGATATTGATGGCACCAGCGGTGGCCGCCAAGATCACACCATCGTTGTCTTGAGGAAAGTTTTGCGCATGGTTTCGCCACCCGTCCATGGCGTCTTCAAAGCTGCCCACAATGGCAAAACCCAAGGCAGTCATGCGCGACGGCAGCCAGTCCATGGCTTGCCAAGCGCGAAGGCTGACAGACCGCAGCACCTCACTGGCCCATGAACCATCAGCTGCTGGCTCTCGCCAGTGGCGCTGAGCCAACTCCGTGAGGCGGTAAATCACAGCGCCCACTGGACCGAGTCCGATGATCGACAAGGTAGCGTACCAAAAGAAGACGCCGAACACATGGCGGTGGGCGGCGATCACCGAGTACTCGATCACATGGCGAACGATTTCGCTGCGGGGGATTTGCCCTACCTTTACCTGCTGCCATTGGGCCAACAACTCGCGTGCTTTGTCCTCATCGCCGCTGTCCAAAGCCTCCCGAATGCCTGTGAAGTGATGGCTGAATTTACGAAAACCCAGTGTGGCATAGAGCAAAGCAATGTTCCACAGAACGGCCACCCACCAGCCCAGCCCCCAGGTCAACAACCAATGCACCAGCATGACCAAAATGGCTGGCCCCAACACGGTCACACCCCAAGTGATCCAGGCCTGTGAGCGAGCCCCTGCATCCAGCGTGCGCACTGTCCAGTGAATCCAACGGTCGATGCTTAAAAACACGAGGTTATCGGACTTGAGGGGGCGCGCTTGCTCCACTAAAAGAGCCAGCAAGATGGCAAAAAAACTCATGCTTTTCTCATGTTGTCGGGTTGGCCGCTAAAAAGCGGTAAAAGTTGCGCAGCATGCCCGCCGTTGCGCCCCAAATAAAGCGCTCAATCGCTTCGAGCTCACCATCTAAACCCGTTTGACTTGGGCGACTTTCCAGATAAGGCATGGAAAACCAATGCCGCTTTTGACCTTGCCAATCCATGGCATGTCGTTGGTGATTGGCGGGGTTCATCAAGAAAGAAAGGGGAACCTCAAACACATCGTCCACTTCCTCGGCGTTAGGGTGAAGCGCCATGTCGGGCGAGACCAGGCCCACCACTGGGGTCACCCAAAAAGCCGTGCCTGTGATGTAGGTCGGCAATTGCCCAATGACTTGCACATGCCGAGCATCGAGTCCGATTTCCTCTTGAGCTTCTCGCAAAGCCGTTGCCTGGTGGTTGGCATCTTCCGGATCCACTTTGCCACCTGGGAAAGCAATTTGTCCGGAATGCGTGTTCATGTGCGCCGCCCGACGTGTCAACAATACCGTGGGTGAGCAGGCATTGTGGCCACGCATGACGATGGGGACCAAAACTGCGGCTTGCGCGGGTGTACGGGAGGATGAAAAGTTTTCTCTCACCACCTCGGGTTGCCAGACCGGTGGATTCAAAAAACGCGACCGCAACGCTTGGGGCGATAGATGCGAGGACGGTACCGCGGGCAAATCGTGGTCGATTTGCCAAACGGGCACTTGACGCGGATCAAAGGGAGGGATTTTGGACACAGTGGGTATTTATAACCGAGAAGATCAAGGGTGCCCGATCGCCCCCAGTCCAAGCCGTAAAATCAAGTCGTTGCGTACCTTAGCAACGTTATTTTTTACAGATATGGAATGTTGATGAAACGCGATTATTTTTCTCAAGACGGTCGAGCAGAGCGGCGCTTAGGCGAGCACCGCAGTGGCTCTTGCATGGCCCTGATTGATGCTCGTTTTTTGATGTGGTTGGCCCAGCAGGGCGCTACAGGGGCCTCGGGTGATTCGGTCAATCGGCAGGGTTTGTTGAACTTGCTGTCTTTGGCACTGTCTCAATCGGGTTTGGATGTCGATGTGCGACGCATCTACTGGTACAGCGATCGTTCGGATGGCTTGGTCATCGACGATCAAATTGTGCGTTTGGTTCAAACACACGACGCCGATGGTGGCGCCTCTTTGCTTCGATCTCTGGGGCATGACCTCAAGCAGCTGGCCCAACACCATGCGTGTGATCACGTGCTGGTGGCCAGTGACGACGAGCGTTTTTTGGCCATCATTGACGAAGCCCAGCTCAACGGCGTCAGCGTGCACATTTTGGCGGACGAATCGGCTCGCAACATGCCGCAAATGGTGCGTACCGATCCGGGTTGGGCGCGTTTGTTGGCCCAAGCCGATCGCCGGGTAGTGGTCAATTCACAAGTTTTGGCCGACATGCTGCAGGGTAAGTTGCCTGTGGGTATGGGGTCGGCTGTTGAAGACGTGGAAGAGCTGCGCCAATCGATGCAAGAGGTCATCACGGCATGGTGGGCCGACGAACCCGAAGACCTGCGTGAAGACTTGCGCGATGCGCTCCAGGTCAGTCGCGGCATTCCGCAAGAGGTAGATCGCCAGCTTTTGCTGCGCATGCGCCAGCGCTTGACCCGAGCGTTGAGCTTGCCAGAGAAAAAAATGTTACGCGAGACTCTGCGTGCAGTGGTTGCGGCGCCTGCGGTGCATGCAGCCTCCGCATTGGATGGTTTGCCGCCAGACACTGACGACTGACCACCTGGCGACGTGTGTGCCCGTCTGAAATAAAAAAGCCCTGAATCTCTCGATTCAGGGCTTTTTGCAGAGGCCGCCGATGCGCGGTGTCACGTCTGAGTGTGGTAGCTGGTCAAGAGATCGACTTCGTTTTTGGAGCCCAGGATCACGCTCACGCGCTCGTGCAGCTGACTCGGTTGCAGGTCCAAAATGCGTTGCTTGCCATTGGTTGAAGCGCCACCCGCTTGCTCGATCAGCCAGCTCATGGGGTTGGCTTCGTACATCAGGCGCAGCTTGCCGGCTTTGTGCGGCTCGCGCTTGTCCCAGGGGTACATGAAGACACCGCCGCGCGTCAGGATGCGGTGCACATCGGCCACCATGGAGGCAATCCAGCGCATGTTGAAGTCCTTGCCACGCGGACCTTCCTTGCCCTGCAAACATTCGTCGATGTAGCGGCGCACCGGTTCGTCCCAGTGGCGCATATTGCTCATGTTGATGGCGAATTCTTTGGTGTCGGCAGGCACCTGCACGTTTTCTTGCGTGAGCACAAATGAGCCTTGCTCTCGGTCCAGGGTGAACATGGCCACGCCATCGCCCACCGTGAGCACCAAGGTGGTTTGTGGGCCGTACACACAGTAGCCTGCGGCCACTTGGTTCTTGCCGGGTTGCAAAAAGTCTTGTTCGGTGACGCCCTGGCTGCCTTCAGGTTTCTTGAGCACGCTGAAGATGGTGCCGATGCTGACGTTGACATCGATGTTGGACGAGCCATCGAGGGGGTCGAACAACAGCAGGTATTCGCCTTGTGGGTAGCGGTTGGGCACCAGGTAGATGCTGTCCATTTCTTCGGAGGCCATGGCCGCGAGGTGTCCACCCCACTCATTGGCTTCAAGCAGCACTTCGTTGGCGATGATGTCCAACTTTTTTTGCACCTCGCCTTGCACGTTCTCGCTTTCGGCCGTGCCCAGCACACCGCCCAAAGCGCCTTTGTTCACCGCGTGGCTGATGCTTTTGCAGGCGCGGGCGACGACTTCGAGCAGCAAGCGCAAATCGGCCGGGATGTGGCCTTTGTCGCGTTGTTGCTCGACCAGGTAGCGGGAAAGGGAAATTTTGCTCATGGGATTTCCTTGATTCGGTTCAAGCGGCGTTCAGCGCACGGCTGATGACTTCGCGCACGTCGTTGCTGAGGTCTGCTTTGGCGGCCACGCGCTCAATGGCGACTTTGGCCGCGCTGCGGTAGGGCTCGGCCAGGCGGCTCCAGCGGTCCATGGCGCGGGCCAGACGTGCTGCCACTTGCGGGTTGATGGCGTCAAGCGCCAGAACCTGCTCACTCCAGTAAACATAGCCAGCCGCATCGGCGCGGTGAAAACCTGCTGGATTGGCGCTGCAATAGCTGAAGATCAGGCTGCGAGCGCGGTTCGGATTGCGCAGGCTGAAGTCGGCATGTTGCATCAGTTGGCGCACACGCGGTAACACGTCACCTGCGCGATCAGGTGCACCGGCTTGCAGGGCAAACCACTTGTCGATCACCAGGGCTTCGTGCTGGAACATTTTGTGGAACAAGGTCAGTGCATCTGGTGCCAAGGCATGGCCGCTGACGACCAGGGCCGACAAGGCGTTGAAGCGGTCAGTCATGTTGCCCGCATCCTTGAACTGTTGGTACACACGACCAGGTATCACAACATCGCCGTTTTGCACGGTGGCCAAGCACAGCATGGTCATGGCCAGACCCGCGAGAGCGCGGCGGCCGCTAGATTTGGCATCGGCCGAATAGGCCCCGTTGTTTTTGTGCGCATCCCAAGCCCACTGCCAATCGGCTTGCAGGGCGGTGGCCAATTGCAGGCGCATGGTCTCGCGCAGCGCGTGCACGCGCTGTGGGTCCACCACGTCCAGCTGGTCGGCTATGTAGTTTTCAGACGGCAGCGTCAGGGCCAGGTCTTTGAAAGCCGCATCCAGCGTGGGGTGACGCAGCACATTGCGCAGGGCTGCCACCAAGGCCTCGGACAGCACGGACTGGCCCGTCAGGTCTTTGTTCTGATGGATGGCCTCCAGAGCGCTTTGCAGCATCAGGCGCTGGCCTGCCTCCCATTGGTTGAAGGGGTCACTGTCGTGGGCCAGCAAGATCAACAGATCATCTGCATTCAGACCGTCTTCAAGCACCACCGGGGCACTGAAAGCCCGCAACAATGAAAGCACAGGGGCACTGTCAACGTTGGCAAATGTATAACGGGCGCTGGCTTCGGTCAGCACCAGGGTTTGCTGCAGCGCACTGTCAACTGTTCCGGCCAGTTGCAGCGGCAGGGCTTGGCCGTCGCGGCTGAGCAGGCCCAGCGTGACCGGGATCACGAATGGCGCTTTGCGTTCCTGGTCAGGGGTCACAGGGCAACTTTGGCTGAGCGTCAAGGTATAGGAGCGCTCATTGGCGTTGTATTCACCCACCGCATGCAAGCGCGGCGTACCGGCCTGGCTGTACCAATGTTTGAAAGTGCTCAGGTTGTTGGCAAGGGCCGAGCCTGGGTTGGCATCCGCAATGGCTTGGGCGAAGTCGTCGCAGGTCACGGCTTGGCCGTCATGGCGCTCAAAGTAGAGCTTCATGCCCCTGGCAAAGCCGTCGCGGCCATGCAAGTCAGCAGGCGTGGCCACCAGCGTTTGCATCATGCGAACAACTTCAGCGCCTTTTTCGTAGATGGTGACCGTGTAAAAATTGTTGATTTCCACATAGCTGTCGGGACGCACCGGGTGCGCCATGGGGCCGGCATCTTCGGCAAACTGCACCGTGCGAAGCACGCGCACGTCTTCGATGCGTTTGACGGCGCGTGCACTCGTGTCCCCAGCCATGTCCTGGCTGAACTCCTGGTCGCGAAAAACCGTGAGGCCCTCTTTGAGTGAGAGCTGAAACCAGTCGCGGCAGGTGATGCGGTTGCCGGTCCAATTGTGGAAGTATTCGTGGCCAACAACGCTTTCGATGTTGCCGAAGTCCATGTCGGTGGCCGTGGCCGGGTTCGCCAACACGTATTTGGTGTTGAAGATGTTCAGCCCCTTGTTTTCCATGGCGCCCATGTTGAAGTCGCTGGTGGCCACGATCATGAAGCGTTCCAGATCCAGTGGCAGGCCAAAGCGCGCTTCGTCCCAAGCCACGCTGGCCATGAGGGAGTTCATTGCGTGTTCGGTCTTGTCCAGATCGCCGGGGCGCACAAATACTTGAAGCAAGTGCTCTTTGCCACTGCGGCTGGTGATGCGCTGCTCACGCGCGACCAGTTGACCGGCGACGAGAGCAAACAAGTAGCAGGGTTTTTTGTGTGGGTCGACCCACTTGGCAAAGTGCCGCCCATCCTCCAGCGGGCCTTGTTCGACCAAATTCCCATTGCTCAGCAGCACGGGGTATTTGGTCTTGTCGGCACGCAGGGTCACGGTGTAGCTGGCCATCACGTCCGGACGGTCGAGAAAATAGGTAATGCGGCGGAAGCCTTCAGCCTCGCACTGGGTGAAGAAGGTCCCCTGGCTGACGTACAAGCCCATCAGCTGGGTGTTCTTCTCGGGGTTGCAGGTGGTGAAGATTTCCAGATCGAAGGCGTCAGTGCCACCCTCTTCAAAGCACGGCAGGTTTTCCAACACCAGCTGCTTGCCGTCCATCTTGAACGAGGTGCCACCGCCGTTGACCAGCACGCGTGCCAAATTCAGGTCTTCCCCATCCAGGCGCAGTGCTTGTGCCGCCACATCGGGGTTGCGGCGCAGGCGCATCTTGTTGAGCACGCGGGTTTTGGTGGGGTCGAGGTCGAATGTCAAATCGACCGTGTCGATCCAGAACGCCGGGGCGACATAAGCCTCCCGGTGAATCGCGGTGGGTTGTCCTTCACGCATCAGGAACTCCGTTTTGGTTGCGGTCTGACCGAGTCAGAGACCTTGTTTCAGTGAGGCTTCGATGAATGCATCGAGGTCGCCATCGAGCACCTTTTGGGTGGCCGAAATTTCGACGTTGGTGCGTAAATCCTTGATGCGGCTGTTGTCGAGCACATAGCTGCGGATCTGGTGACCCCAGCCCACATCGGTCTTGGTGTCTTCCAGCTTTTGCTGCTCTTCCATGCGCTTGCGCATCTCGAAGTCATACAGGCGCGAGCGCAAGCGTTGCCAAGCCACATCGCGGTTGCTGTGCTGGCTGCGGCCGTCTTGGCACTGCACCACGATGCCGGTGGGGATGTGCGTCAGGCGCACGGCCGAGTCGGT
>NZ_JBBAPF010000036.1:0-19104 GCF_040400975.1 Limnohabitans sp.
CTTTGAGCAGCTCGTGCTTTCCGGTGGCGGTGTTCAGGCGCACGCGGGCGTAGTGGCCGGTGGCGATCTTCTGTGCGCCCAGGCGCATGGCGTGGTCCAGGAAGGCCTTGAACTTGATCTCGGCATTGCACAAGATGTCGGGGTTGGGCGTGCGACCGGCCTGGTACTCGCGCAAAAACTCGGCAAACACCCGGTCCTTGTAGTCGGCCGCAAAGTTGACATGCTCGATCTCGATGCCCAGCACATCGGCCACGGCGGCGGCGTCCACAAAGTCGATGTTGGACGAGCAATATTCGCTGTCATCGTCGTCTTCCCAGTTTTTCATGAAGATGCCAATGACTTCATGGCCTTGCTGCTTGAGCAAATGGGCCGTGACGGCCGAATCGACGCCGCCGGACAGGCCGACGACCACACGTTTGTATTTGGACATGGTGTCATTATCCTTTGCGTGAATGGGTCATGGCGATGGGGGTGAAGGCATCGGTCTGGCAGATCAGCCGGATAATGGTCAGCCTTGAAAGTTTGGAAGCCATGTTCAATCCCTGGTCGCAAGACCCCGACCGTCGGGCGCGTTGTCGCAACACGCTGACACGCCTTGTGGCGTTTACCCACCGTGGCTTGGCCTTGGTGGGGGGGCTGGTGGCTGTCTTGTTGTTGTGGATCTGGTTGCAGCCGCAGTGGTTGCAACCGCTGGAGCAGCGCTTGGCCACTTGGCTGAGAGAGCGCGATGTGCTGACTGTTTTTTGGCCCCAAAACACAGCCGAGCGGGCCACCGCCGTGCATTTGCAGGATTTGCCACCCCAGCAGGCTTTGGTGGCCAATTGGTTGGCCCGCAAGTACAAGGTGGCGCCTGAGCCATTGGCTGCCTTGGTGGCCGAGGCCCATGTGCTGGCCAAAACGTCCAAACTGCCTGCGCACCTGATTTTGGCGGTCATGGCCACGGAATCGAGTTTTCATCCCTATGTGCAAAGCCAGGCCGGTGCTCAGGGTTTGATGCAGGTGATGACGGGTATTCATGCCCAACGTTACGAGGCCTATGGCGGACGATTGGCTGCCTTTGATCCGGTGACCAATTTGCGTGTGGGGGTGGCGGTGCTGAGCGATGCGATCAAGCTGCGCGGCGGTTCGCTGGAAGAAGGTTTGCTGTTTTACCTGGGAGGCTATGCCATGACCGAAGACAACGGTTATGTGGCCAAGGTCTTGGCCGAAAAAGCACGCCTTGACGCCGTTGCTGCTGGCCAAAAAACCCCAGTTGATTGACTTTAGGGTGCCTTTGCGTCAGTGGCTGACGTGCGCCGACGTGCTCACATTCGGCTGAAAAAAATTGCACTCATCACCAAGCCTGTGGCGATGACCATCCAACGTACCCAGCGCACCGGCAGGCGCTTGGCCAAGCGTGCCCCCACCCAGCCGCCTGCAGTGGCCAAAGCCATCATCCAGATCGCTTGGGGCCAAACAATGGCACCCGCCAGCGCAAAAGCCAGCACGGACAGCAAAGACAGCACAAAAGAATTGAGGTTCTTCAGTGCGTTGACCGTGTTCAGTCTGGATTCACCGGTCAGTGTGTACAGCGCCATCAACAAAATGCCCAGTCCCCCATTGAAGTAACCGCCATAAACCGCCACAAGCAGCAGCCCGGGCAAGCGCCAAGCGGGTTGACCTTGGCCAGAATTGCCCTTGGCGAGCCAAGGACCTGCCGCAAACAGCGCAGTCGCCACCAGCAAAAGCCATGGCACCAGACCTGAAAAGACTTTGGCAGGCGTCAACAGCAACAAGCCGGCACCGATCAGACCGCCCAAAGCGGCGATGGTCACCTCTTTTCGAAGCAGGCTTTTGGGCAGGGCCTTGAGTTCTGCACGGAACCCCCATGTGCTGCCCAAGTAACCGGGGCTCACGGCCATGGCGCTGGTGGCGTTGGCAGCCAAGGGCGGCACGCCTGCAAACACCAAGGCTGGAAAGGTGAGAAAACTGCCACCCCCGGCGATGGCATTGAGCACGCCCGCCGCAAAGGCCGCACCGCCCGTGAGCAGCCAAAGGGCCTCGCTGGACCAAGCGGCGCTCATGGTGCCAAGGGCGGCAAGTTGGCCACCGCTGAATCGGTGTGGATCACGCCCAGTGGAAAGCGCTGGCCAGCCAGATGGTCTTCAATGCACTGCAGCACCAAGGGGCTTCTGTGGCGATCGACGCTGTCGCGTACCTCTTGAGGGCTCATCCAGACCGTTCGCACAATGCCTTCGTCCAGGCTCAGACCCGGCTGCACATCGCCGATGTCACCGCAAAAGGCCATGCGCACATAGGTGATGTCTTCTCCCGTTTGTGGTCTTTGAAAGCGAGACAAGTAAATGCCCACCAACTCTTTGGGCGTGAAGGGTCGAGCGGTTTCTTCCAAGGCTTCGCGCGCGCAGCCTTCTGCGGGGGATTCACCGGGGTCGAGGTGACCTGCCGGGTTGTTCAGCTTCAGACCCTCTTGGGTATGTTCTTCAACCAGCAGGTAGCGGCCATCTTTTTCAATGATGGCGGCCACGGTGACATTGGGTTTCCAGCGTGTGTCCATGTCACGGATTATCTGTCCCCCGTGCCCTCAAGGCTGACATGCCGTTGTCACCTGGCCTGGTTCAAGCCCGGAGATCCCCCATAGGGGTGTGTACTGATGTTTTATCTTCCATGGGCGCTGGCGCATGGCCATGCCACTTGGAAGATCTTGGTGAAAGGGGGGAGACATTGACTTCGGTTAAGCTGTTTTACTTTGGTTTTCTGGACAGAGTGAGGAGACAGTCATGCAAACAGGCGATTCAGCCGCCACGCCCCAGCGCATTGGCGTGCCCAAAGAGGTTTTTCTTGGCGAAAAACGGGTGGCCACAGTCCCCGACGCGGTGACCAAGTTGGTCAAGCTCGGGTTTGCGGTCGTGGTGGAACAGGGTGCGGGCGATCTGGCCGACCTGTCGGACGCGGCTTATGTCGAAGCCGGTGCCACCATTGCCCCGAACGCTGCGGCGCTGTGGAGCGGCAGCGATATCGTCTTCAAAGTGCGTGCGCCGACCCCCGACGAAGTGGCGCTGATGCACGAAGGCCAGACTCTGATTGGCTTTTTGTGGCCAGCCCAAAACCCCGATTTGATGCAGCAGCTGGCGGCCAAAAAGGTCACCGCGCTGTCGATTGACGCTTTGCCCCGTACCCTCAGCCGCGCCCAGAAGATGGACGCGCTGACCTCTATGGCTGGAGTCAGTGGTTACCGCGCGGTCGTGGAAGCTGCCAACGCCTTTGGCCGTTTCTTCAACGGCCAAATCACGGCCGCGGGCAAAGTGCCCCCCGCCAAGGTCTTCATCGCCGGTGCCGGTGTGGCCGGTTTGGCCGCGATTGGCGCGGCCGCCAGCCTGGGCGCCATCGTGCGCGCCAACGACACCCGCGCCGAAGTGGCCGACCAAGTCGTGTCGCTTGGCGGCGAATTCGTCAAAGTGGACTATGAAGAAGAAGGTTCGGGCGGCGGCGGTTACGCCAAGGTCATGAGCGAAGGCTTCCAGGCCGCACAGCGCGAGATGTACGCCAAACAAGCCAAAGAGTGCGACATCATCATCACCACCGCGCTGATACCCGGCAAGCCCGCGCCCAAGCTGATCACCGCCGAGATGGTGCAAAGCATGAAGCCCGGCAGCGTGATCGTGGACATGGCCGCCGAGCAAGGCGGTAACTGCGAACTGACAGAACCCGGCAAAGCCGTGGTCAAACATGGCGTGACCATCGTCGGTTACACCGACTTGGCTTCGCGCATGGCGCGTCAGTCTTCCACGCTCTATGGCACCAACCTGTTCCGCTTGACCGAAGAGCTGTGCAAGACCAAGGATGGCTTGATCAACGTCAACATGGAAGATGACGCGATCCGGGGTCTGACGGTCATCAAAAACGGCGAAATCACTTGGCCTGCGCCGCCTTTGGCCGCTCCGCCCAAGCCTGCCACCAAGCCAGCAGCCGCGCCTGCCGCCAAAAAAGGCCATGGCCATGGCGAGCCATCGGGCCCCATGCCTGTGGGCCAATTGCTGATCGTTTCAGCGGTCGCCGCTGTGCTGCTGGTGCTGGTGGGTGCGTATGCGCCAGCCGCTTTCCTGTCGCACTTCACGGTGTTTGTATTGGCCTGCTTTGTGGGCTACATGGTGGTCTGGAACGTCAAGCCCGCTTTGCACACCCCGCTCATGAGCGTGACCAACGCGATCAGCTCCATCATCGCCATCGGCGCGCTGGTGCAGATATCGCCTCTGGCCGCAGCCGGGCGACCCAACACGCTGATCGCCATCTTGGCCTCTTTGGCGCTGGTGCTGACGGCCATCAACATGTTTGGCGGCTTTGCCGTCACCCAGCGCATGCTGGCCATGTTCCGAAAATAATGACTTTGGGGACAGATCTTCAGCTCTGTCCCCAACTGATTAAGACTTTGGGGACAGATCTTCAGTTCTGTTCCCAACCGATTAAGAAAAGAGACACTTATGAACTCAAGTCTGGCCACGGTCGCCTACATCGGCGCGACCATTCTTTTCATCCTCAGCCTAGGCGGTTTGTCCAACCAGGAAACCGCTCGGCGCGGCAACCTTTACGGCATGATCGGCATGAGCCTGGCTGTGCTGGCCACCATCTTTGGCCCGCAGGTCACAGCCGAGGGCATTCCCATGATCGTGGGCTCCGTGCTGGTGGGTGCACTGATTGGTCTTTATGCTGCGCGCAAAGTGCAGATGACCCAAATGCCCGAACTCGTTGCGCTCATGCACAGCATGGTCGGCATGGCTGCGGCGCTGGTGGGTTACGCCACTTATGTGGACCCAGAAGCCTCTAAGAATTTGGAAGGCGCGGCGCACGCTATCCACGCTGGTGAAATCTACATCGGCATCTTCATCGGTGCGGTGACCTTCTCGGGTTCGGTCGCGGCATTTGGCAAGTTGTCAGGCCGCATCGGTGGCAGCCCCTTGCTGCTGCCTGCTCGCCACTGGCTGAACCTGGTGGGTTTGATCGCGGTGATTTACTTCGGTCTTGAGTTCATGAACGCCCAGACGGTGGAAGAGGGCATGGTGCCCTTGTTCATCATGACCGCCATCGCCTTGCTGTTTGGTATCCACATGGTCATGGCCATTGGCGGCGCAGACATGCCGGTGGTGGTGTCCATGCTCAACAGTTATTCCGGCTGGGCCGCAGCGGCCACCGGCTTCATGCTGAGCAACGATTTGCTGATCGTGATCGGAGCCTTGGTGGGTTCCAGTGGCGCGATTTTGTCGTACATCATGTGCAACGCCATGAACCGCAGCTTCATCAGCGTGATCGCCGGTGGCTTTGGCACCACGGCAGCAGCGCCGAAGCCAACGGGCGAAGCGGTTGAGCCGCAAGGTGAAGTCAGCCCCATCTTGGCCGCTGAGACCGCCGAAATGTTGCGCGACGCCAAGAATGTGATCATCGTGCCGGGCTACGGCATGGCCGTGGCGCAAGCCCAGCACACGGTGTTTGAAATCACCAAGACACTGCGCGACAAAGGTGTGAACGTGCGCTTTGGTATCCACCCTGTGGCGGGCCGCATGCCAGGCCACATGAACGTTTTGTTGGCTGAGGCCAAAGTGCCCTACGACATCGTGTTCGAGATGGACGAACTCAACGACGACTTCGGCGACACCGACGTGGCCATCGTGATTGGCGCCAACGACATCGTGAACCCGGCCGCGCAGGACGACCCGTCCAGCCCGATCGCAGGCATGCCGGTGCTCGAAGTATGGAAGGCCCGCACCAGCATCGTCATGAAGCGCTCCATGGCCAGCGGTTATGCCGGCGTCGACAACCCACTGTTTTACAAAGATAACAACCGCATGCTGTTTGGCGATGCCAAGAAGATGCTCGATGAGGTGTTGATGACCTTGAAGCCCTAAAAAGCTTTTTGTCGTCGCGAAGAAAAAAGGGGGGTGAACACAGTTCATCCCCCTTTCATTTTTGGGCATAAACCCCGATGTTTTTCAGTCAGTTCACTGTCAGATATCAGGTAGACTGATTTTCAGGAGACTCTGACATGTTGAACCCTGTTTGGTTGAAAAGTTACCCCGAAGGCATTCCCGCTGAGATAGCGTCTGACCCCTACAGCTCCTTGGTCGGCTTGCTTGAAGACAGTTTTGCCAAATACGCTGACCGTTGTGCTTACAGCTTCATGGGCAAGGACATCAGTTTTGCCCAGACCAACGAGGAAAGCCTGGCGTTGGCCGCGTACTTGCAGTCTTTGGGATTGGTTCAAGGCGACCGCGTAGCCATCATGATGCCCAACGTGCTGCAGTACCCTGTGGCCGTGGCAGCGATCTTGCGTGCCGGTTTTGTGGTGGTCAACGTGAACCCCTTGTACACCGCGAGGGAGTTGGAACACCAACTCAAGGACTCGGGCGCCAAAGCGATCGTGATCATCGAAAACTTTGCCGCGACGCTTGAAAAATGCATCGCACAAACACCGGTGCAACATGTGGTGACGGCTGCGATGGGCGACCGTTTGGGTTTGCTCAAAGGCAGTTTGGTCAATTACGTGGTGCGGCATGTCAAAAAGATGGTGCCTGTTTTCCATCTGCCCCAAGCGGTCAAGTTCAATGATGCTCTGGGCAAAGGTCGTCAACTGGCTTTTCGAAAACCACAGCTGACCGCCGACGACATCGCGGTGTTGCAGTACACCGGCGGCACTACAGGCGTGTCCAAAGGTGCGGTGCTGCTGCACCGCAATGTGGTTGCCAACGTTTTGCAGTCTGAGGCCTGGAACGAGCCCGTCATGAAGCGCATTCCGGCAGGTGAGCAACCCACTTCGGTGTGTGCTTTGCCGCTGTACCACATCTTCGCCTTCACGGTGAACATGATGTTGGGGCTGCGCATGGGTGGAAAAACCATTTTGATTCCCAATCCGCGCGATTTGCCCGCAGTGCTCAAAGAGTTGTCCAAGCACACGTTTCACAGCTTTCCAGCCGTTAACACCTTGTTCAATGGCCTGGCTAACCACCCCGATTTCGGCACAGTGAATTGGTCCAACCTCAAAGTGTCTTTGGGGGGTGGCACGGCTGTGACGCCCAATGTCGCCCAACTTTGGCTCGAGAAGACCGGGTGTCCGATTTGCGAGGGCTATGGCTTGTCCGAAACCAGTCCCTCCGCCAGCTGCAACCCGACCACCAGCACCGAATTCACGGGGACCATTGGTGTGCCTTTGCCCAGCACTTGGATGAAATTGCTTGACGACGAGGGGCAGGAAGTGACCGAGCCCGGCCAACCAGGTGAAATCGCCATCAAGGGTCCGCAGGTCATGGCCGGTTACTGGCAGCGTCCCGATGAAACGGCCAAGGTCATGACCGCCGATGGCTACTTCAAGTCGGGCGATGTCGGGACGGTGGATGTACGTGGTTTCTTCAAGATCATTGACCGCAAGAAGGACATGATTTTGGTCAGCGGCTTCAACGTTTATCCCAACGAGGTGGAGGAGGTGGCTTCCACCTGCCCCGGCGTTTTGGAGTGCGCAGCGATTGGCGTACCGGATGAAAAAACGGGCGAAACCGTCAAGCTGGTGGTGGTCAAAAAAGACCCGGCTTTGACAGAAGCCAAGATCATGGCCCACTGCCGCGAACACATGACCGCCTACAAACAGCCCAGGGTGATCGAGTTCCGAACCGAGTTGCCCAAAACACCGGTGGGTAAGATTTTGCGGCGCGAGCTGCGCAGCCCTGCTTGATGGCGGGTGACCCACCGAGACGGTTCTGAAGGATGGCGACCATCGGCATCATGGGTGCCATGCACGAGGAATTGTCTGCTGTGTTGGCACACATGGCGGACGGACAGCTTGTCACGGTAGCGGGGAGGGACTTTTGGGTGGGCGATTGGCAAAGCCATTCTGTGGTCGCCGTGTTGTCCCGTATCGGTAAAGTAGCCGCCGCCACAACTGCCAGCATTTTGCTCGACCGCTTTCAGGTGGGCAGCGTGGTTTTCACCGGGGTGGCCGGTGGTTTGGCGCCCGATGTTCGCATTGGCGATGTGGTGGTGGCCCGAGGTTTTGTACAGCACGATATGGATGCATCCCCTTTGTGTCCAAGGTATGAGGTGCCTTTTTATGGGCGTGCCTGTTTCGAGGCGGACCCCAGTTTGTCCGATCAATTGGCACGGGCCAGTGCCCAGGTGTTGGCAGCGGCACCTTTGCATCTGGGACAAGAGACCATGGACCAATTCAAGCTGTTGACTCCTTGTGTCCACCAAGGCCTGCTGGTCAGTGGTGACCGATTTGTCTCGACATCGGCCGAAAGCCGGCTTTTGTCGCAGGCGTTTCCATTGGCGATGGCGGTCGAAATGGAGGGGGCGGCGGTCGCCCAAGTTTGTTGGGATTACAAAGCCGCTTTTGCAGCGGTTCGCACCGTGTCCGATCGTGCCGACGATGCCGCACACACGGATTTTCAGAGGTTTGTCAGTGGTGTGGCGAGCCGTTACAGCTTGGCGATTTTGTCCCGATGGCTGAAAGACCTGCCGAAAGGTGTGCCCGGCATCACTTGAGCCAACCGCGGCGGCGAAAGTACCACATGGGCACCACCGCACTGGCCACCATCAAGCTCAGGGCAAACGGATAGCCCCACTTTTGAGACAGTTCGGGCATGTACTGGAAATTCATGCCGTACAAGCTGGCGATCAAGGTGGGGGGCAGCAAAGCCACGCTGGCCACCGAGAAGATTTTGATGATCTTGTTTTGGTTGATGTTGATGAAACCCACTGTGGCATCCATCAAGAAGTTGATCTTGTCAAACAAGAACTCGGTATGCGAGTCCAGCGAGTCGATGTCACGCAAAATCTGGCGTGCTTCTTCAAACTGCTCCGCATTGAGCATTTTGGAGCGCATCATGAAGCTGACGGCGCGTCGGGTGTCCATGGCGTTGCGGCGAATGCGTCCGTTCAGATCTTCTTGCCTGGCAATGGCGCCCAACACTTCGCCTGCCATGGCATCGGTCACGTCACCTGAAAGCACTTTTTTGCCCGCGGTTTCCAGCTGGTCGTAAATGCCCTCCAAGGTATCGGCTGAATATTCGGCATCGGCGTCAAACAACTTGAGCAGCACATCCTTGGCGTCTTCGATCAAGCCCGGAGCCCTGCGAGCGCGCATGCGCAGAAGGCGAAACACCGGGACATCTTCGTCGTGGATCGAAAACAGCACGCCTTGGCTTTTCAATTCGACGTTGTGTTGGTTCAGGATGAAGGCGCAGCGTACGGTGCGCGGCTCGTCTTCGTCGGCGATCAAAAAGTCAGAGCGGATATGCAGTTCGCCGTTGTCTTCTTCGTAGAAGCGAGCGGATTCTTCAATGTCCTCGTCCATCGCATCTTCTGGAATGGACAGGCCGAAGTACTGCTTGATCCAGCGCTTTTCTTCCAGCGTGGGCGACTCCAGATCGACCCAGATGGGCTGAAAGCGGGAGAGTTCTTCCAGCGACTCGATCTCTTCTTGAAAGAGACGACCGTTGACAAGGGTAAAGATGTTGAGCATGGCGAATCCAAAAAATGGCCAGTTGCCAAAAGTTCAAAGGGGCGGCGAAGGGTTCTCGGCAGCTTTCGAACGATGGGCAGTTGCTCAGCGCGTTCGAAAGCTACCAACTCGGGGTCGTTTCCACAGCAATGTGTCTCCAGAAAGAATTGTTGGATTATCGCACCTGAGATGCTGCTCGGGCTGTCAGGAATTCCAAGATCTCATCGGATTTGGCGACCACGTCTGCTTGCCCTAATGCCATCAAAGCCCGGATGAAGCCTGGCTCAAACAGCAAGTAACTGGCCAAGGCCGCCCCACTGCCCTGCAAAGCACCCAAGCCCTCCAGCACCCGCAAGATGGGCAATGGCAGCGTGTGCACGTGTGCTTGCGCCAATTCATCCAGTGAGGCGCTGGGCTGCAGCGTGAGGACCTCCACCGAGCGAAAGGGTAACTCGGCCCGCACCGATTCAGGCAGCTTGCGCAAGGATTGGTTGATGCGGGTGATTTGCTCCACGTCAGCCTGCAAAGTGTCGTGGAAAACACTGGCCATGGCATGCCCTGCAATCGTGCCCAAAGAAGGCCGGCCGTTGGTCTGAAGGGGGATGCCCAAACTGGCGCGTTGAGGTTGGCTCACGCCGATGGCCAAGATGCGATCGGCTCCCAATTGCACGGCCGCTGACAAAGGGGATATTTGCCGCATCGATCCATCTCCAAAATACTCCATGCCACCATCGACCCACAGCGGCGTGGCCGGAAAGATGAAGGGAATGGCACTTGAGGCCATCAGGTGCTCGATCGTGATGGGTTGCTGTTCGGCACGTCGGCCGGGGCGGCTCCAGGGAATTGGCAAACCATCCTGGGTTTGGCAAAACGTCCAGTGCACACCGCTGGTGTAACTTGAAGCGGTCACGGCCAAGGCGTGCAAAACGCCTGTTTGTAGGGCCGTGTCGATGCGGCTCAGTTCGATCGCTTTGTGCAAAGTGTTCACCAAGGCCAAGCTGTCCATGGCCGCGGCTTGTTGGCGAGCCGATAAAACCAGCCCCAAGGCCGTTGCCCAGCGGCTAAAACGAGCCAAGGGTGTTGGAGGCAGGTGGTAAACCGCATCGGTGCGTATGCCCTGCCAAAAGTGGGCCAAATCGTCCAGCGCGCCAAGCCCCTCCAAGGCGCGGCTGGCTAAAAAAGTCGCATTCAGGGCCCCGGCAGAGGTGCCTGTGAGCACTTGAAACGGAAAACCAGGGCCCGCTTGTGACTGACCCAGCAGGCGACCGATGGCCTGCAGGACGCCCGCCTGATAGGCTGTGCGAGCGCCTCCACCCATCAAGACCAGGCCATTCAAGAGGGGCGCTGCCGAAAGCGTTGGGGGCTTGGTTGCGTTCAGGGTGTCAATGTGCATGGTTTTCTAGGGGGCAGGCTGGGGGTGTTAGATTGTCGGCCAACGCGAAGACATTGTTTCATGATCCCTCACCTGACCCTACGGCGAGAGCGCTGGCTGCTGTTGACCTTGGCGGGCATCCAGTTCACCCACATCTTGGATTTCATGATCATGATGCCGCTGGGGCCGCAGTTCACGGCCCTGTTTGGCATCAGCAACGCCCAATTCGGCTTGTTGGTTTCGGCTTACACCTTGTCGGCGGGCCTGTCAGGGCTCATGGCGGCCACCTACATCGACCGTTTCAGCCGCAAGCAGTTGCTGCTGACCATGTACACCCTGTTTGGCTTGGCTACCTTGGCTTGTGGTCTGGCACCCGACTACTTTTGGCTGATGGCAGCCCGCATTGCCGCAGGTTTGTTTGGCGGCGTGTTGTCGGCTTTGGCCCAGACCATCGTCGCCGATGTCATTCCGTTTGAACGCCGGGGCAGGGCCATGAGCGTGGTGATGACTTCTTTCTCGGTATCTACGGTGGCGGGTGTGCCTTTGGGTTTGTTTTTGGCGGCGCATTTCAATTGGCATGCGCCATTTTTTGGCATTGCCTTGTTGGTCGGCCTGCTGGCATGGGGCGCTTGGCAGACCTTGCCCCGGTTGGACGCGCATTTGCACCACCCTGAGCGTGTGAACGTTTGGCGTGGCATTGGTCAGGTCCTGGCGGAGCCTAACCACCTCAAAGCGTTCGGGGTGTCTGGCTTGATGATGTTTGCTAGTTTCACCGTCATTCCTTACATCACGATTTACCTTCAGTCCAATGCCGGTATGCAAACCGATGAGGTACCCTGGGTCTATTTGTGCGGCGGTTTGACCACTTTGTTGACGGCCCGTTACTTTGGTCGCTTGACCGATCGGGTCGGCAAAGTGAAGGTGTTCCAACGCTTGGCATGGGCTGTGTCTTTCCCTTTGATGGCGACCACGCTCTCACAAGGCTTGCCATTGTGGGGTTTGTTACTGATCTCAACTTGTTTGTTCGCCATGATGAGCGGCCGGATGATCCCCGGCATGGCGATGATCTCATCGTCTGTTGAGCCGCGTCTGCGGGGTACTTTCATGACACTTAACTCGGCAGTCCAGTCTGCATCGATGGGCGTGGCCGCTTTTGTGGGGGGATTGATCATCGGGCGTGATGCGCAGGGGCATCTCACGCTGTACTGGGTGGCAGGCTTGCTTGGGGTATTGGCCAGTGGCCTCAGCGCTTGGTTGGCCGGACGCTTGCGCTTGCAGGGTGCGCCAGCTTGAGGTGTTTTCGCTTGGAGGGCGCTTTGGGTTAGCGCTTTAGGGGTCTTGATTCAAACTTTAAGCGTGTGATTCAATCCGCACGATAGCATTGAAAAGAGTGCCTGTGGGCATTGCGGACAGATTTTTCAGGTTTAGTTTTGGAAGCATTGCTTTTCGGTAACGCGGGGCGCATAGTGAGGTCGAACCACCTGAAAAGTGGTTTCTGGGCCCAGCCTCGGCGGGGCTTTTTCTACCTGAATCAATGGAGACGACGTCTATGAATTTAATCATCAGCGGACACCATTTGGAAGTGACCCCAGCCTTGCGCCAGTACGTCACGGGGAAACTCGATCGCATCACCCGGCATTTTGACCAAGTGGTGGATGTGAAAGTGCTGCTGACCGTCGAAAAGCAGAAAGAGAAAGAAAAACGGCAACGGGCCGAGTGCAACATCCATGTCAAAGGCAATGACCTGTTTGCCGAGAGCGCGCATGAGGACCTGTATGCCGCGGTGGACGACCTGGTGGACAAACTCGACCGTCAAGTGGTCAAGCACAAGGACCGTATCACCGATCACCACCACTCTGCGCCCAAGCGCATGATGTGAACAGTTGACCTTTTAACTCAAGGCCGCACACAGCGGCCTTTTTCTTGGGCTCATCTCGTGTCTAAATGGCAACAAAACGATAAAAACGGCTTCGGCTCCAAGGGCGGTCTGTGTTGGGGGCCGTTCGGGTGCATAATCCGGCCTCGACCATGAACCGACTCTCATCCATATTGCCTATTGCCCAAGTTCTTGTGGGGGTGGAAGCCACCAGCAAGAAACGTGCATTCGAAGAAGCCGGACTTCTCTTTGAGAATCTGCACGGTTTGTCCCGTGCCTTGGTCACAGACAGCCTGTTTGCTCGGGAACGATTGGGTTCGACAGGTTTGGGTCACGGCGTGGCTATTCCTCATGGCCGCATCAAGGGCCTCAAGGCACCCATGGCCGCCGTCTTTCAATTGGCTCAGCCGATTGGTTTTGACGCCCCAGATGAGCAGCCTGTCAACTTGTTGATCTTTTTGTTGGTGCCCGAGGCGGCCACGCAAAAACACCTCGAAATTCTGTCTGAAATCGCTGAACTGTTGAGCGACACTGTGCTGCGCGAGAGCATCAAAGGCAGTACAGCCCAAACCAGTTTGCACCAATTGATTGCCCAGTGGCAGTCGGCCCAAACGGCCTGATGGCGCTCAGCTGAAGCTCCGCGATGAAGCCTTCCGTCATCAGCGCCGATGTTTTGTTCGAAGACCATCGGAACCAATTGAAATGGCAGTGGTTGGCGGGGCTTGGTGCCTCTGAGCGCCGATTTGATGAAGTGGCGGTCCGCGCAGCCCGATCGGGTGCCGATTTGGTCGGCTACCTCAATTACATTCATCCTTACCGTGTACAGATCTTGGGACCACGCGAAGTGGCTTACCTGACCAGAGGAACAGAAGAAGACTGTGCCCGCCGTACAGCCCGGATTGTGACCCTTGAGCCCCCTGTCTTGGTGCTCGCAGATGGCCAGACAGCTCCTGATGCCTTGTTGGCCATGTGTGAACGGGCCCAAATCCCCATGTTTTCGACCGAGCAGTCATCGGCATTTGTGATCGATGTGCTGAGGGCCTACTTGTCCAAACACTTTGCCGACCGCACCACGATGCATGGGGTGTTCATGGACATCTTGGGCATGGGTGTTCTGATCACCGGCGAGTCGGGTTTGGGCAAAAGCGAGTTGGGCTTGGAGCTGATTTCCCGGGGTAACGGCTTGGTGGCCGACGATGCTGTCGATCTTTACCGCATCAACCAGACCACCATTGAGGCGCGTTGTCCTGATTTGCTGCAAAACTTGTTGGAAGTGCGAGGCATTGGCTTGCTCGACATTCGGGCCATCTTTGGTGAAACAGCGGTACGCCGCAAGATGCGCCTGAAGCTGATTGTGCATTTGGTGCGGCGCGAAACTTTGGAGCGCGATTACGAACGATTGCCTTCAGAGCCTTTGCGCCAAGATGTGCTCGGAATTCCTGTGCAAAAAGTGGTGATTCAAGTGATGGCTGGCCGCAACATCGCCGTTTTGGTCGAGGCGGCTGTGCGCAATACCATTTTGCAGATGCGTGGCATCGACACTTACCAAGAGTTCATCGAGCGGCAACGCCGCGCCATGGAGTAGAGCGCCCCCACGTTCAGCGGACGTTGCGATGAGGGCAGGGATTTTGTGTGCAGTGAGCGTACAAACTCAAGGCATGGTCGGCGATCTCAAAGCCTTTGGCCTTGGCCACTGCGTGTTGACGTGATTCGATTTCGGCATCGTAAAACTCTTCGACCCGGCCGCAATCGAGGCAAACCATGTGGTCATGGTGTTGCCCTTCGTTCAACTCATAAACGGATTTACCGCTTTCAAAGTGGTTGCGGCTCAAAATCCCGGCTTGCTCAAACTGTGTCAAAACCCGGTAAACGGTGGCCAAGCCGATGTCTGCGTTGTCAAGCAGCAATTGGCGAAAAACATCCTCTGCGGTCATGTGGCGCATGGAGCCACTTTGGAAAACCTCCAAAATTTTGAGCCTAGGCAAAGTGGCTTTGAGGCCGTTGTTTTTCAGTTCATCGATCTGGCGCATGGGAAGGGCTTGTCCTGTCTTTGGGCCGCAGTTCGCTGGATAAGCTGCCGCTACAATGGCCATGATCATATCGGCACCCATCCAACCATGACCGCATCCCCGACATTCCGCTCTTCCAGACGTTTGCTGGCTGCAGGCCTTGTGCTTTTTGGCTTGGTGGGTTGCAGTGGCTTGGCTGGCATCAATCGAGACACTTTCAGGCCCTACGTGCCAGAGGTGGTGCAAGGCAACTTCATTTCCAAAGAGCAAAGACAAGTTTTGCGCCTTGGCATGGCCCGGGTTCAGGTGCGCGAGGTGTTGGGGACGCCCTTGGTCGCCAGTTTGTTCCATGCAGACCGGTGGGATTACGCGTTCAGCATCCAACGGCAGGGTGTTGCGCCTCAAAATTTCAGCCTCACGGTTCATTTCAAGGGCGATCTGTTGGACCGCATTGAAGGTGACGACTTGCCCAGTGAGTCTGAATTTGCCGGACGCCTGATCAAGCCTCGAGCCCCGGGCAAATTGCCTGTCTTGCAAGCCAGTGAAGAAGACCTCAAGAAGTTCACAAGCACACCGGCTGCCAGGTCCGTCAACCCACCTGCTCCCACAGCCCCCCGAACTTATCCACCCTTGGAGCCTGTTTCGCGCTGAGCGCGTCGGTCGCTTGTGTCTTGTTCGGCGGTTGAGCCCCCATTTCATTCAAACCCCCCATGACCACTTTGAAACAACTGCCCATCACCGTTGCGGGCGCCTCCGGCCGCATGGGTCACATGCTGATTGAAGCCATCTTGTCCACCGACGACTGCCGCTTGTCGGGGGCTCTTGACATCGCTGCCAGCCCAGCTTTGGGCCAAGATGCCGGTGCTGCCATGGGGCGGACCACAGGTGCGTTGGTCACAGCTGACTTGCATGCAGGCTTGCAAGGTTCGGCATGTTTGATCGATTTCACCCGCCCAGAAGGTACATTGGCACACTTGCAAGTGTGCCGCGAATTGGGTGTGAAAGCAGTCATTGGGACCACGGGTTTCACGGATGCTCAAAAAGCCGAAATCGCCCTGATTTCCCGTGACATTGCCATTGTGATGGCCCCGAACATGAGTGTGGGCGTTAACGTCACCCTCAAACTGTTGCAAATGGCAGCGCAGGCCATGCCTACCGGCTACGACATCGAGATCATCGAAGCCCACCACCGCCACAAAGTCGATGCACCTTCGGGTACTGCTCTGAAGATGGGCGAAGTGATTGCAGAGGCCATTGGGCGCGATTTGAACGCCTGTGCGGTGTACGAGCGCTTTGGCCACACTGGCGAGCGCGACCCGTCCACCATTGGTTTTTCCACCATCCGGGGCGGCGACATTGTGGGCGACCACACCGTGCTTTTTGCGGGGATTGGCGAGCGCATCGAGGTCACGCACAAGTCCTCCAGCCGGTCCACCTACGCCCAAGGCAGTCTGCGGGCTGCACGCTTTTTGTCAGGGCAAGAGCGCGGCCTGTTCGACATGTTTGACGTGTTGAACCTGCGCTGAAGCGCTGTTACCGAAGCACACCATGAGCTTGAACGACTTCTGGCTGCACAGCGACGTCGTGAGCCTTTTTTTGGCGGTCTTGCTGTTGGTTCTGTCGGTAGGCTCTTGGGTGGTGATGGCCTTGAAATGGCGTTTGCTCACGCGTGTGAGCCGTGACGTGCCCCGAAGTGTGGCCGCTTTCTGGCAGGCGCCGGGCTTTGAAGAAGGGCGCCAGCGCGTCGCCCAATTCGACCAAGACGCATGCGTCCTGCCTTTGCTTGAGGCGAGCTTGTTGCCTTTGGGGGGCACTTTGGCGTCTTCAGGCGACCGCCACCACCAGTTGACCCGGGTGCTGCGCGATGCCATGCAAGCGGTGGTGCGCCGATTGCAGTGGGGGCAAACATGGCTGGCCACCGCTGGCGCGATTTCGCCTTTCGTGGGCTTGTTGGGGACGGTTTGGGGCATTTTCAATGCGCTGGCAGGGCTGACGCAGGGCGGCGCGATCCGTATTGAAGAGATTGCCGGGCCTGTGGGCGAGGCCTTGGTCATGACGGCTGCGGGCTTGGCAGTCGCGATCCCAGCCGTGTTGGGCTATAACTTCTTGGGGCGGCGCATGGGTCACATCGAGGCCGAACTTGAAGGCTTCGCGCACGATGTGCGCGCCCTTTTGGCCGGACCAGAAAGCTGATCCGCCATGGCTTTTGGTCGATTGTCCAGTCGCCAACCGGATCCACCCATGGCTGACATCAACGTGACGCCCTTGGTGGACGTGATGTTGGTCTTATTGGTGATTTTCATGGTCACGGCCCCCCTGATGACCAGCGCCATTCGACTGGACTTGCCCCAAAGCGAAGCTACCGATACTGGCGCTGTGGCGTCGTCCGTGGTGTTGGTTGTGGATGCCCAGGGTGCCTTGTATCTGAACGACAAAGCCATCACGGCGGAAGCCTTGAAAGCCCACCTGTCCGGTGTGGCCCGTCGGGATCCCCAAACCGAGTTGGAGCTGCGGGCCGATGCGTCGGTGCCCTATGGCCGGGTGGTGGAAGCCATGGGTTTGGCTCAAAAGGCGGGCCTGACCCGCATTGGCTTTGTGGCCCAGCTGGCTTTCCCCTGATGGACGCTGGCTTGGCGTGTTTCAGGCCCTCTGATCGCTCTGCCCCAACCCCTACAATTTAGCCCTATGCAAGACAAGTACAACCACCTCGAAGTCGAACCCGCAGCGCAATGGCGATGGACGGCCCGCGATGCCTACCGCGTCACCGAAGACGCCAGCAAAAAGAAGTTCTACGCCTGCTCCATGTTGCCGTACCCCAGCGGCAAGCTGCACATGGGCCATGTGCGCAACTACACCATCAACGACATGCTCACGCGCAGTCTGCGCATGAAGGGCTTCAACGTCTTGATGCCCATGGGTTGGGACGCCTTTGGTCTGCCTGCCGAGAACGCCGCGCTCAAAAACGGCGTGCCCCCGGCCAAGTGGACGTACGAGAACATCGCGTACATGAAAAAGCAGATGCAGGCCATGGGCCTGGCCATTGACTGGTCACGCGAAGTCGCCACCTGCGACCCGACCTATTACAAATGGAACCAATGGTTGTTCTTGAAGATGCTCGAAAAAGGCATCGCCTACCGCAAGACCCAGGTCGTGAATTGGGACCCGGTCGACCAGACGGTGCTGGCCAACGAGCAGGTGATCGACGGCAAGGGCTGGCGCACCGGCGCGCCCGTGGAAAAGCGCGAGATCCCCGGCTATTACCTGAACATCACCGACTACGCGCAGGAGTTGCTCGACCATGTGCAGATTGGCAACGACAAGGCCACGCTCAACGGCTGGCCAGACAAAGTTCGCCTGATGCAGGAAAACTGGATCGGCAAAAGCGAAGGCGTGCGTTTTGCTTTCCCGCACGACCTCCAAGGTGCTGACGGTCAGCTGATTGGCGGCGGCAAGATGTACGTCTTCACCACCCGCGCTGACACTATCATGGGTGTGACGTTTTGCGCAGTGGCGGCTGAGCACCCGCTGGCGCTGCATGCGGCGGCGAGCAACCCCGCTTTGGCGGCGTTTCTGGAAGAGTGCAAAACCGGTGGCACCACCGAAGCCGAATTGGCCACGCAAGAGAAAAAGGGCATGGCCACGGGCCTGTTCGTCACGCACCCGTTGACCGGCGCAAAGGTCGAGGTCTGGGTCGGCAACTACGTGCTCATGAGTTATGGCGACGGTGCTGTCATGGGCGTGCCTGCGCACGATGAGCGTGACTTTGCGTTTGCACTCAAGTACGCCTTGCCGATCAAGCAAGTTGTGGGCTTGGTTCCGGCCGTTGCAGTGCTGGTCACCGGTTTGTCAGTCGCAGGCTCCGATTCCTCTCCGGCGGCCAGCCCCACAACGGCCTCCGTGGTGGGTGCGGGTGGTGTTGCATTTGATGCGAGTGCCTGGCAGGAGTGGTATGCCACCAAAAACGGTGTTTGCGTCAACTCTGGCGAGCTCGATGGCCTGAGCTTCCAGGCAGCCGCCAACAAGGTGGCTGAATTGCTGGCCGCCAAAGGCCTGGGCGAGAAGAAGACCACCTGGCGTCTGCGCGACTGGGGCGTGAGCCGGCAGCGTTACTGGGGCACGCCGATTCCGATCATCCACTGCGACGAGCATGGCGCGGTGCCGGTGCCTGAAAAAGACCTGCCGGTCATCCTGCCGCAGGACTGCATCCCCGACGGCTCGGGCAACCCGCTGCACAAGCACGAGGGCTTTCACGCGGGTGTGACTTGCCCCGTCTGCGGCAAGCCTGCCCGCCGCGAAACCGACACCATGGACACCTTCGTGGATTCGTCCTGGTATTTCATGCGCTATTGCGACCCGACCAACACCG
>NZ_JBBAPF010000037.1:0-18996 GCF_040400975.1 Limnohabitans sp.
ATTTGCTAGCGCCGTACAAGCCCGCTTCTGGTGCTGCGGTCAAGGCCACCGAAGCCCAAATTGAACAAGGCCGCTACCTGGCATTAGCGGGCAACTGCATGGCCTGCCACACCACCCGGGGCGGCGCACCTTTGGCAGGCGGTCGCCGCATCGACACGCCCTTTGGCGGGGTGTACAGCAGCAACCTCACCCCAGACCCCGAAACCGGCTTGGGCCGCTGGACCCCGCAGGACTTTTGGCAGGCCATGCACCGAGGCCGGTCTGCAGACGGACGCTTGCTCACCCCAGCTTTTCCTTACAACCACACCAGTGTGGTCACCCGTGAGGACAGCGACGCGATTTTTGCTTGGTTGAACACCCTCGCGCCGGTGGTTCAGGCCCAACCTGCCCATACCTTGACATGGCCTTTGGGCACCCAGCCCGCATTGGCGGTGTGGCGCAGCCTGTTTTTTGAGCCCAGCCCTTTCAAAGAAAACAAAGCGGAAAGCGCCGAATGGAACCGGGGCGCCTACTTGGTGCAAGGCTTGGGCCATTGCGCCGCTTGCCACAGCCCGCGCAACGCACTGGGCGCCACTGGCCCTGTGCACGACTTGTCGGGCGGCCTGATGCCAGTGCTCAACTGGTACGCCCCCAACCTGACCCAGGATGCCGAAAGTGGCCTGGCCAGCACCCCCCTGCCCGAGATCGTGCGCCTGCTGCGCACCGGTGCATCCAACACGGCGCAAACCAATGGCCCCATGGGCGAGGTGGTGCAACACAGCCTGCAGCACCTGAAAGAAACCGACCTGATGGCCATGGCGGTTTACCTCCAAACGCAGGCGCAGCGTGCCACGCAAGTTGCGCCCGATGGGGCCCAGATGGCCCGCAGCAGTGCCCCAGTTTCTGCCCAAGTGGCCACCCAAGGGGCCAAGGTTTACGAACGCCAATGCCTGCAGTGCCACGGTGAACAAGGTGAAGGCCTGAAAACCGCCACGGGCGAGGTGGCTTATCCGGCTTTGGCGGGCAACCGTGCCGTGCTGCTGCAAGACCCGACCAACTTGGTGCAACTGGTGCTGTACGGCGGCTACGGCCCGGCCACCCAAGGCCACCCCAGGCCTTTTGGCATGCCACCGGCTGTGCTGGAACTGCATGACCACGACATCGCCGCTGTGCTGACCCACCTGCGCACACAGTGGGGTCACCGGGCTGGCGAAGTCACCCCTTTGCAGGTCAACCGCATTCGAGCGGCGCAAGGCCACTGACGGGGCAGCGGTGCTTGTCAACTGCGGCAACCCCGGGCCACTCAGATGCCCCTAACATGCCAGCATGAAAGATCACCTTTACATCCTGACCGGGGCCTCGCGCGGCATGGGATTGGCCATGGCCCAGCAACTGCTGGCAACGGGCAACACTTTGCTGTGCATCTCCCGCAATGCCAGCCCGCAACTCGCCACCCGCGCCCAAAAATCAGGCCTGGCCTTGATGCAATGGACACACGACTTGGCCGACACGGAAGGCGTCAGTGCGCGTTTGCGAGACTGGCTGCAAAGCCAAGTCCCGGGCCAGTTTGCCAGCGCCACCCTGATCAACAACGCGGGGGTCATCCCGCCCGTTGTGCCGCTGCGCCAATCACAAGCTGCCGACTTGGCCCGAGCCCTGCGCGTGGGCCTGGAAGCGCCCATGGCCTTGAGTGCGGTGTTTTTGGGGGCCACGCAGGCTTGGTCCCTGCCGCGCAAAGTGCTCAACATTTCATCGGGCCTGGGCCGTTACCCCATGGCCTCCCAGGCAGGTTACTGCGCGGCCAAAGCGGGCATGGACCATTTCACCCGCTGCTTGGCGCTGGACGAAGCCCTGCACCCCAACGGTGCCAAAGTCTGCTCGCTCGCCCCCGGCGTGATCGACACCGACATGCAAGTGCAGTTGCGGGGCACCACCAGCGAAGCCTTTCCCGACCAATCGAAGTTTGCGCAACTCAAAGCCAGCGGCCTGCTCAGCAGCCCTGAGCAGGCCGCCGAACAGGTGCTGCGCTTTTTGGCCAGACCTGACTTTGGCCAAACACCGGTGGCCGATGTGCGGGCCTGACTCCGCGTTGACGCCAAAGCCTTGATTGGACTGGTGTCAGGCCGCTGTAGCCATCGCGCCCGACACTGCCCTTTATAGTTCTGCATCGGTTTTTCATTTCTTTTCAATCTGGAGACATTGCCATGAGTCGTGAAGTTGTTGTGGTCAGCGGTGTGCGCACCGCCATTGGTACCTTTGGCGGCAGCCTGAAAGACATCGCCCCCACCGAACTGGCGGCACAGGTGGTGCGCGAGTCGCTGGCGCGTGCCGGTGTGGATGGCCAAGACGTGGGCCATGTCGTGTTTGGCCATGTGGTCAACACCGAGCCCAAAGACATGTATTTGTCGCGCGTGGCAGCGATCAACGGCGGCTGCGCCGAAGGCACGCCCGCCTTCAACGTCAACCGCCTGTGCGGCTCGGGCCTGCAGGCCATCGTGAGCGCCAGCCAATCCATCTTGCTGGGCGACTGCGACATCGCCATTGGCGGGGGCGCCGAAAACATGAGCCGCGCGCCCTATGCGAGCCTGAGTTCACGCTGGGGCATGCGCATGGGCGACACCAAAATGGTCGACATGATGATCGGCGCGCTGCATGACCCCTTCCACACCATCCACATGGGCGTGACCGCCGAGAACGTGGCCGCCAAATACGGCATCACCCGCGAGATGCAGGACGCCTTGGCGCTGGAAAGCCACAACCGTGCTGAGCGCGCCACAGCAGCGGGTTACTTCAAAGACCAGATCATGCCGGTCATGCTCAAGAGCAAAAAAGGCGACGTGGCCTACACCACCGACGAGCACTTCCGCCCCGGTTGCAAGCTCGAAGACATGGCCAAGCTCAAGCCCGTGTTCGTGAAGGAAAACGGCACGGTGACTGCGGGCAATGCCTCAGGCATCAATGACGCGGCAGCTGCTGTGGTGCTGATGGAGGCCAGCGCCGCCAAGGCCCGTGGCGCCCAACCCATGGCCCGTTTGGTGGCTTATGCCCACACCGGTCTGGACCCCAAAATCATGGGTGTGGGCCCGATCTCGGCCACGCATGCTGTGCTGAAAAAAGCAGGCCTCACGGTCAACGATCTGGATGTGATCGAGGCCAACGAAGCCTTTGCTGCGCAGGCCTGCGCCGTGACCCGCGAGCTGGGCCTGGATCCGGCCAAGGTCAACCCCAACGGCTCGGGCATTTCGCTGGGTCACCCGATTGGCGCCACCGGCACCGTGATCACCGTGAAAGCCCTGTACGAGCTGCAACGCGTTCAAGGCCGCTACGCGCTGGTGACCATGTGCATCGGCGGCGGCCAGGGCATTGCCGCGATTTTTGAGCGCATGTGATGCCCTTGGGTCCCGGTGCGTGCGCCGGGATCACCCCCAAAAAGAGCCCGGTGTTTTCACACCGGGCTCTTTTTGGGGGTCAACACATCATTCAGTTTTTTTGCGCAGGTTCGTCCAAAAACCCATCCGAGCGCAACGTGACCACCAGCGTGTCGCGCCAGCCCCCTGGCAGCTCAGGTTGGATGGGGGTGGTCTCATGGATCACGCGGCTGTCGTCGAGCAACAGCACCGACCAAGGCTCATTCAGGGTAAAGCGCTGGCCTCGGGGGCTGTCCATGTCAAACACGCGGGTCTCGCCGCCCTTGATGCCGTGGCGTCCGATCATGAACACCGCCACCCAATTCACGCCGTCGCGGTGTGCGCCCTCGGGTGTGGGGCGGCCAATGCCATCGGTAGTGTCAATGCGGAACTGGTGGGCTTCGGTGTACCAGGTTTGTGCACCCTGCGCGGTGGAGGCGATCGCGCCCAACCAACACAAGATTTTTTGCCAAGCAGCGGTCTGTACCACCGGCGCGGCCATGGGTTCAAACCAGCGCTGCATGCCGCCGTGCAAGGCGTTGTAAGACACCGGCTGCCAATGGGCCCGGTGGGGGGTGGCCTTGACCTGTTGGTCTGTCACTTCAAAACTGGCATGGCGACGCCGACGGTAGCGGCCACCGTCTTTGAGGTACTGGTCGGGGGGCAAATCATCCCAGCTGGACTGCAAAGCCTTCAAAGCATCGATTGGGACTCCAGCCAAAGCGCAAACACTGGCCGAACCCAGCACTGCAAAGCCCTGATCTGCCAGCGTGGCATTCAGCAGGTCAGGTGAGGTCAGGGGCGGCTGCAGCGTTTGTTGGGGCATGAAAGCTTCCGGGATATCGGGGAAAAGCGGCAAGCATAACCCGACCTGCACAGCGCCTTGCCCAAGGGCATTGCACCTCAGGCATCGCGCTTCAGGCGTAACGCTGGCTGGCCAGTTTCGCGCCTTCGGCCAGCGCCTTGAGTTTGGCTTCGGCGACAGCTCGGCTCATGGGGGCCAGGCCGCAGTTGGTGCAGGCAATCAACCTGTTCTTGGGCACGAATTGCAGGGCGCGGCCAATGGTGTCGGCGATTTCTTCAGCGGTTTCGATGGCCGGGTTGGCCACGTCGATCACGCCCACCATCACGTCTTTGCCTTCCAGCAACTTCATCATCTCCATGGGCACATGCGAGTGCATGCACTCCAGGCTCACTTGCTGGATGCTGCTTTTGGCCAAGGCTGGGAACACTTTTTCGTATTGACGCCATTCGTCGCCCAGCGTTTTTTTCCAGTTGTTGTTGGCTTCGATGCCGTAGCCATAGCAAATGTGAACGGCGGTGGTGCAGGTCAGCCCGCGAGCAGCCACCTCCAGCGCCTTAACGCCCCAATCGGCGGCTTCCTCCATGTAGACATTGAACGCCGGCTCATCGAATTGAATGATGTCCACGCCATCGGCTTGCAGCGCCAGCGCTTCCTGGTTGAGCAACTCGGCAAAGGCCATGGCCATCTTGACCTTGTCGCCATAAAAACGGTCGGCCACGGTGTCCACAATGGTCATCGGGCCGGGCAAAGTGAATTTCAACTTTTTCTTCGTATGAGCGCGGGCCAGTTGGGCCTCGAATGCATGCACACGGCCCTTGAGGCGCAGAGGCGCGATGACCTGAGGCACCTGCGCGTCGTAGCGGTTGTTGCGGATGCCCATGGTGACCTTGTTCACAAAGTCGATGCCCTCGACCTGCTCCACAAACCCGTGCACAAAGTGTTGGCGGGCTTGTTCGCCATCACCGATCACGTCTAGGCCCGCGTCTTCTTGGGCCTTGATCCACAGCAGAGTGGCATCGGCTTTGGCTTGCTGCAGCTCAGGGCCCTGGGTAGTCCACTGCGGCCAGAGTTTTTCGGTCTCGGCCAGCCAGGCGGGTTTGGGCAAGCTGCCCGCAATTGCAGTGGTGAACATGTCAAAAATCCTGTGTGTTTAAAAATCAAAAGGCCGAGTTTGCCGCCAATCCAAATTCATGGGCGAGCAACTCGTAAGAGCGCATTTGCGCTGCAGGGTCATGCGTCCAGGTGATGACCACCAACTCCTGCACCTCCAGCCGCGCGGCCAGTTGGCGCAATTTGCGGCCCACCTTAGCGGCAGAGCCAACCAAGGCCCCTTCACGCAGTCGTTCCAGCGCAAACTGCTCGGCTGGGCTGTAGTCACGGGCCGCTTCTTGTGGAGGCAACAGCGCCCCGATGCGGCCCAGGTTGCGGTCCATCTTCCATCGGGCACGGCTTTCAAACAGCCGCAGTGCTTCTTCATCGGTGTCTGCGGCCAAGGCCCAGACGCACAGCGCGGCATGGGGCTTTTGCAGCGCTGGGCTGGGCCGAAAAGTTTCGCGGTAAATCTGCAAGGCTTCGTCTGCACCCTGCCCATCGGTGATGAAATAGGCAAACGCATAAGGCAAGCCCAGATGTGCGGCCAGCTGGGCGCCATAGTCCGAGCTGCCCAGCATCCACACGGTGGGTGCAGACTCTGACAACGGGAAGGCAAACACGTTGTGCCCCGGGTGACCGGGTGGCAGGTTGTGGCCACTCACCCAAGCTTGCATTTCCATGACCTGCTGTGGGAAACGCTCGGACGCGTTGCGGTCGGGGTTGAGCAACTGCGCGGTGCGCCCATCGCTGCCCGGGGCGCGGCCCACACCCAGGTCGATGCGACCGGGGGCCAGGGCGTCCAGAACCCGAAACTGCTCGGCCACCTTGAGCGCCGAGTAATGGGGCAGCATCACCCCAGCACTGCCAATGCGGATGCGCTGGGTGCGGGCGGCAATGGCTGCCATCAAGACTTCAGGGGCACTGCCCACGATGCTGGGGTGGCTGTGGTGCTCGCTCACCCAAAAGCGGTCATAGCCCCAAGCTTCGGCCTTTTGCGCCAACGCCAAGGTTTGCCGGATGGTCGCGTCTTGGCCGCGCCCGGAGGCAGCAGCGGATTGGTCCAGGATGGAAAGTCTCAGGCTCATTCGGGTGTGGATGGGTAGGAGGGCTCAAGCCTTAGCAGGTGCGCCCAAGGCGGCCATTTCGGCCTCTTGCAGTGCCCGCCACATGACTTTGCCGCTGCCGCTCTTGGGCAGAGCGTCGACAAAACTCACGGCGCGGGGCATTTTGTAAACGGCCATGTTCTCACGGCACCAGTCGATGATGTCCTGCTCGGACACTTTGCCTTTGTGGTCTTGCCGTAAAACCACCACCGCCTTGACCGACTCGCCCCGGTAGGCGTCTCGGGTGGCAATGATGCAGGCCTCCTGAATCGCGGGGTGGCGGAACATCAGGGCTTCGACCTCGGCGGGCCAGACCTTGAAGCCACTCGCGTTGATCATGCGTTTCAAGCGGTCGGTCATGAAGAAGTAACCCTCTTCATCCACCCGGCCCATGTCGCCCGAACGGAAAAACAGATGGCCATCACGCTCAAAAAACGCAGCGGCGGTCGCCTCGGGTCGTTTCCAGTAACCCTTGAACACCTGCGGGCCGCTGATCACGATCTCACCGGACTCGCCGGGCGGCAACTCGGCCAGGGTCTCGGGGTCCACAATCCGCGACTCCACGCTCATGAACGGGATGCCCAAACACTGCTTCTTGGGCGCATCAGGCGGGTTGGTGTGCGAGGGGGCTGCGGTTTCGGTCAGGCCATAACCTTCCACATACCGCAGGCCAAACTGGTCCAGCAAACGCTGCGCCACAGCCTCGGGCATGGCGGCGCCGCCACCGCCGATATAGGCCAGGCTGCTCAGGTCATAACGGTCCATGTTCGGGCTGCCCAGCAGGTCGATCACCATGGTCGGGATGTTGGTCCAGTGGGTCACGGCCCATTTCGAGATCAAATGCCCCGCCACATCGCGGTCCCAGCGCGGCATCAGCACCAGGCTGGCCCCCAACAAAATGCTGGTGTGCATGACGCTGACCATGCCGGTGATGTGGAACATGGGCACCACACACAAGGTCACGTTTTCTGGCGTGCCATTGCCCCACAAGCCGCTGGACATGGCGTTGTGCATGATGGTGCCGTGCGTGTGCATGCAGCCTTTGGGCAAGCCGGTGGTGCCGCTGGTGTAGGGCAAGATGGCCAGGTCATCCGTCTTGGCGAGGGGTGACGGCAAGTCCACCCCGGGGGCTGCCATGAGTTTGGCCCAGGCATGCACCTGACCCGAAGCCAGCTCGGGTAAAGCACGCACCGGCAACAACCACGGCCGCCAGGCCTCGGGCATGTCTTCGGGGCCGACGGTATCGGGGTCAAACACATCGGTGAATTGCGTCACCACCAGGTGCTTCAGGCGCTGCTCGGGAGGCAAAGCCTCGCTGGCCTGCGCCAAGTCAGGGGCCAGATCGGCCGTGGTCACGGCCAGTTTTGTGTCCGGGTCGATGATGTAGTGTTTGAGTTCCTCGGTCCGGTTCATCGGGTTGACCGGTACCACCACCGCATCGATGCGCAAGATGGCAAAGTGGCAGATCACCAACTGCGGGCAGTTTTGCATGTCCAAAACCACACGGTCACCGGTTTGCACGCCCAGCGCCTTGAGTTGGCCTGCCAACTGCTCTGCGCTGTCGGCCAGCTCTCGGTAGGTCCAGACCCGACCCATAAAGACAAGCGCCACCTTATCGGGATAGCGCAAGGCACTGATGGCCAAATTCATCCACAAAGAGGTGGCAGGCGCTGACAAGCGGGCGGGCAGTCGGGCGGGCCAAACAACAGCATGGGCAGGCATTCATTGTCTCCTTGTAGTACTCGCCATGTTAATCGTCGCCCCACCTCAGGATGGACCTCTCTTTGTCGCAAGGGGGACCAAGTCAAAAAAGATGATTTAAGAGTTGCTGTTTTGTAAAAAACATTTTTTGAGCGTAACAAAGTGTTATATTTTTTTATGTTTGGCATTTTTGTCATTAAAATACGCCTCATGCAAACACCACACCCCCCCGACACACCTGAAGACTACTGCGGCACCACCTATGCAGCCAAGCTGCTGGGTTTGTCCGTGGGCACCATTCAGACCTTGGTCGAAAAAAACGAACTACAGGCTTGGAAGACGCAAGGTGGCCACCGCCGCATCTCCATGCCCTCCATTCGCGATTACCAAAAAAAGCACAACATGCTGATGAGTCCTCTGGACGGCAGAGAACATCGCCTGCGTGTGTTGTTGGTCGAAGACGATCCCGTCACCCGAGACATGATCCGAGACTTTTGCGGCCGTTCTGAGATGCCCGTCGATTGCACGGCCATGTCCTCCGGTCTCGAAGCCTTGATTGACATGGCGAGCATCCAACCTGACGTGCTCATCGCCGATCTGAACATGCCCGGCGTAGATGGTTTTGAATTGATCAAAACTCTCAAGCATTCGCCACAATTTCAAAGCATGACCTGCTTGGTGATTTCCGCCCTCAGCGCAGAAGAAATTGCTGCCAAAGGTGGCCTGCCCGAAGGCACCATCTTCATGGCCAAACCCGTGAACATGCATTGGTTCAACGGATTTTTCACAGCTTTGATCGCTGGTCGCGGAATCGAGCCATCCGCAATCGCTTAAGGCTTGTCAGTCAATAAAAAACGGACCCCTCGGGGCCCGTTTTTCATGGTCAATGAGCAAGTAAAGGCATCACTTGAGCGCCTTGAAGCGCACACGCTTAGGCTTGGCACCCTCTTCCCCCAAACGGCGTTTTTTGTCGGCTTCGTACTCTTGGTAGTTGCCATCAAAGAACACCCACTGGCTGTCACCTTCGGCGGCCAGAATGTGGGTGGCAATGCGGTCCAAGAACCAGCGATCGTGGCTGATGACCATGACCGAACCTGCGAATTCGAGCAACGCATCTTCCAATGCGCGCAAAGTTTCAACGTCCAAGTCGTTCGAGGGCTCGTCCAGCAGCAGCACGTTGCCGCCTTCAATCAGGGTCTTGGCCAGATGCAAGCGCCCACGCTCACCCCCGGAGAGCATGCCGACCTTTTTTTGCTGGTCACCACCGTTGAAGTTGAAGCGACCGCAATACGCACGGCTGGCCATCTGGAACTTGCCCACGTTGATGATGTCCAGGCCACCCGAGACGTCTTCCCACACGGTTTTGTTGTTGTCCAGGTCATCACGGTTCTGGTCCACAAAGGCCATGCGCACGGTCTGGCCAATCTTGACCTCACCGCTGTCGGGCTGCTCTTTGCCCGCGATCAGCTTGAACAGGGTCGATTTACCAGCACCGTTGGGGCCGATGATGCCGACGATGGCGCCCGCAGGCACCTGAAAGCTCAGGTTGTCGATCAGCAAACGGTCGCCAAAGGACTTGCTGACGTTTTTGAACTCGAACACCTCGTTGCCCAAACGCTCGGCCACAGGAATGAAGATCTCCTGCGTCTCGTTGCGTTTTTGGTAGTCGTGGTCACTCAACTCTTCGAAGCGGGCCAGACGCGCCTTGCTCTTGGCCTGACGGCCCTTGGGGTTGGCACGCGCCCACTCCAGTTCTTTCTTCATGGCTTTGGAGCGGGCGTCTTCGGTGCGCTGCTCGGTGGCCAAACGGGCGTCTTTTTGCTCTAGCCAGCTGGAGTAGTTGCCTTTGTACGGAATGCCGGAGCCCCGGTCGAGTTCCAAAATCCACTCTGCGGCGTTGTCCAGGAAGTAACGGTCGTGGGTGATGGCCACCACGGTGCCCGAAAAACGCTGCAAAAAGAGTTCAAGCCAGTCCACCGACTCGGCGTCCAAGTGGTTGGTGGGCTCGTCCAGCAACAACATGTCGGGTCGCGAGAGCAGCAAGCGGCACAGGGCCACACGGCGTTTTTCACCACCGGAGAGCTTGCCAATGATGGCATCCCATGGGGGCAGACGCAGCGCGTCAGCAGCGATTTCGAGCTGGTGCTCAGACGCGTCACCCGCGGTGGAGATGATGGCTTCGAGCTTGGCCTGCTCGGCGGCCAGCGCATCAAAGTCGGCGTCTTCTTCGGCGTAGGCGGCATACACCTCTTCCAGACGGGCCTGCGCAGCCTTGACTTCGCCCATACCGCTTTCCACGGCTTCGCGCACGGTCTGCTCAGGGTCCATGACCGGTTCTTGTGGGAGGTAACCGATCTTCAGGCCCGCCATGGGGATGGCTTCGCCTTCGATCTCTTTGTCGATGCCGGCCATGATTTTGAGCAAAGTGGACTTGCCCGATCCGTTGGTGCCCAGCACGCCGATCTTGGCACCTGGGAAGAAAGACAGCGAAATGTCTTTGAGGATGTGACGCTTAGGCGGCACGATCTTGCCAACCCGGTTCATCGAAAATACGTATTGAGCCATGTGTAAACCTGAATAGAAAAAAGCGCGGTTACAGCGCGTGCAACCCAGTATTATCCCCGCTTGCCGGGGTTTGAAGGAAAAAAATCAGACCGTACGCTCAGACACCTGACCTGATCGCGAGGAATACTGCACCCGGCTGTCCAAGGCCTCCAATTGCACCCGAGCCGTGCGGCGGCCATACACCTCTTCGCGCAGCCAATCGCACTCGGCGTCCAGCAGATCGTCCGAAGCCAAACTGCACCACCACACCCGACCTTCGCCGTCCCAGCGGTAGCCTCTGGCCTTGAGTTTGTCTTTGGACTCAAACGGCGCGCCCATGGCCCTCAATTTATAACGGGTTTGGCCCATACCGGACAAAAGCCGCAACAAGCCGGTTTGGCCATCGGCCAAGGGCGAAGCCAGTACCTGCAA
Source organism: Limnohabitans sp. (assembly GCF_040400975.1). GTDB lineage: Bacteria > Pseudomonadota > Gammaproteobacteria > Burkholderiales > Burkholderiaceae_C > Limnohabitans_A. The sequence goes on from NZ_JBBAPF010000037.1 coordinate 11,064, forward strand.
AAGCGCATGGCAATCCACCTGCGCGCGGTGGGCATCGTAAAACCAGCCCCGCTCTGAGGCCAAAAACTCTAGCTTGGCCGAGCCACTGCCCTCTTTCTTCCAGTCGATGCCCATGAAAGAGCAATTCCAGGACTTGCTGGCGAAAACGGGTAATCGTGCTTCGACAAACGGCCGGTCAAACCCGGCGTTGTGCGCCACCACCAAATCGGCCTCTTGCACCAGTGCGGTCACGGCAGCGTCGTCAATGCGCTGACCCTTCACCATGCTGTCGTCAATGCCGGTGATTTCGGTGATTTGCGGCGGGATGGGCTTGCCCGGGTCTTCAAACGATTCATAAATGGTGACCGGACCCACCGGCAAACCGGTCACGGTGTCCACCAACACCGACAACATGGCCAGCTCGATGATGCTTTCGCTCTTGCTGTCCAGCCCGGTGGTTTCGGTGTCCAGCACGATGACGCGCTGCGTGGCCTTGCCCTGCTGCCCACCATAGTCGGCCACCGGCTGCAAACGGCGCAGCACGCGGAAGTCGGGGTGCTGCGCCAAGGTTTGGGCCATGGCTTCGGGGTCAGCGGGTGTATCGACAGGCGAGTCGAAAAAACTCATTTGATCGGTCTTTTTCATAAGGCGTGATTAAACCGCGGATTCGCACGCATCAGTGCACCCCGATGGCATAGCAGTTTGCGGATTGGAGATTCGAATTTGTTTGGCTCATCGGGCTGCTTGATCTGCGGATTTTCTACCCACGAACAGTGAGAGGGGGCATTGTGCAAAACACTTCCAAACCCACAATGGGACACGAACAGAACCGCTCAAACTCAGCGGCAATGGCCAGCAAATCTCGGTCGCCAGACACCAGTGCATGCGCTTTGCCCGCCACCGCCAAATGCATGAATGGCAAATCCAGCGCATCGCGGCAATGGGGGACTTTAGGAGGCGGCTGCGCGATCCGCACTGTTTCCGTGTAAGGCAAGTAATCGGCCAGCAACTCGTTTTGTTCAGCTGGCGACAAGCGAAACTTGGGATAAGCCAACACGCGGACCAGCTCTTGCGCAGTGGCTGTGCTGACCAGAGGCAGAATCAGCCCTCGCTGCCAAGACTGCCGTAGCTGTCCGGCGGCTGCACCGCGAAACACCAGCGCAGACAAGACGACGTTGGTGTCCAGCACCACGCGAAAAGCAGCACTCATGCTGGAGGCTTGGTTTTTTTGACACGGACCTTCTTCGACTTGACAGGCGTCACCTTGTAGGCTGAAGCAGGCTCGTTAGCCATGGCAGTTGGTGAAGCGGATCTGGGTGCGGGCGCTCTGGCCCATGCTACCGCTGCCGCCATGTCGTCGACTGTCAGATCCAACTCGGCCAATTTGGCACGGACCGCGTCGCTACGCTGTATGCGTACAGGCGTCAAGATGAGCTGACCGCCCCGGGCCTCCACGTCAAAGTATTCGGTCGCCCCTACCGCCTGCGTGAGGATTTTAGGCAGGGTAAGCTGGTTTTTGGCAGTGATTTTGGCAAGCATACTCTTATCCAAAAGTAAGGATTCATTACTTTAATGCAAATCCAACTGCTTGGTCAAACTGAACGCGAGCTCGGGCTCATGTCATCCGTGGGCCACTTTTCGCGTGTGGGGGTGCGCTCCTACAAATGCAGCGCACCCATACTGCGCCAATGCCACTGCATCAGTCCAGCTTGATCCCCAAATCCACCGCCAGCTTGATCCAAACGGGCACTTCGGCTTCCCAGTCTTTGCGGGTGGCCGCCAGGTTTTTGGGCTTGTTGGGGATGGCGAAGGTTTCGCGCAGCTTGGCGGCTTTGTCGGTGTTGGACCAGGCCACCGCTTCATCGGCCATGCGCTTGAGCACGGCTTCGGGCGTGCCGGCTGGCGCCACCAAAGGCAAACCGCCCTCGAGCGTGACCAGTTTTTCGGTGTTGCCTTGTTCGGTGAGCGTGGGCACATCGGGCAGCTTGGGCGATCGGTAACTACCGGTCACGCCAATGGCGCGCACGCCCCGGGTGGACACGGCATTGAAGGCCTGAAAACTGCCCACCGCGATCTGCAACTGGCCCGAGGCCACGTCCAGCCACATCGGCGCTTCACCCCGGTAGTGCACCGACTGGATCGTGGTGCCTTGCTGGCGGTTGGTCTGGTCGGCCAACATGTGGGGATAAGAGCCCGGGGCATAGGTGCCCATAGAGGTGTTGTTCTTTTTAGCCCAGGCGACAAACTCGGCCATGTTTTTGGCTGGGATCTTGTCGTTGATGCCCACCACCAGCGGTCCCGAGGGGAACACGGTCACGGGGGTCAAGTCTTTGTCCAGGTTGTAAGGCAGCTTGGCGTACAAAACGCGGTTTTGCCAAAAAGTGCCCGATGTGCTCATGACGAAGGTGTAGCCGTCGGCGGGGGACTTGGCCACCGCGTCAATGCCAATGATGGCGCCCGCACCGGGCCTGTTTTCAATGACCACCGGCACACCCAAACGGCTACTGAGAAACTCTCCGTAGTTGCGGGCATAGGCATCGGTCAGGCCACCGGGCGGAAAGGCCACCACGATTTTGATGGGCTTGGCAGGCCATGCGGCAGTCTGCGCTTGGGCTGGCCCCATCCAGGCCATGCTGGCCAGACCAGCGGCCAGGGCGGTGGACGCTGTCAAAACATGACGGCGTGAAAGCGGGGTATGAGCGGACATGGGGTTTCCCTGGGTGTTGTTGAAATGGCTGACACCAGTCTAGGGGCGCTAGGCAAATCTTTGAATTGGGGTTTGAACCCATGACACACCCAGGGCAGCGCCGAACAGCCAAAGCGGTGCAGTCATGCGCTGGCTTGGCTTTGTGCGACAATCTATCTCGCTGAGGCCTCCAGTTGCCTCAGCATCAGCACTCCTGCTGGGGCCTGACCCGGGCAACGCTCAAAACAAGCGCCTGCGGTTTCCATGCCCACCTTAAGACCTGTCGACCCACACTGGTCACTGCCAACAGCATTGATTGAGTCGACACCCAGCGCCGGACATGGCGCTCAGAAAATGAACTTTGAAGAATTGAATCTGGCTCCGGCCATCATGCAAGCGGTGCGCGAGCTCGGCTACGACACCCCCACCCCGATCCAAGCCCAAGCCATTCCCGCCGTTCTGGCTGGCCAAGACTTGCTGGCCGGGGCACAAACCGGCACGGGTAAAACCGCCGCCTTCACCCTGCCCATGCTGCACAAGCTGAGCCTGACGGAGCCCGGCCAAAACCGTTTTGGTGGCAAAGCCATCCGCGCCCTGGTGCTCACGCCCACCCGTGAATTGGCCGCTCAGGTCGAAGAATCGGTGCGCGATTACGGCAAATATTTGAAGCTCGACTCCACCGTGATCTTTGGTGGCGTGGGCATGAACCCGCAAATCAGCAAAGTCAAAAAAGGCGTGGACATTCTGGTGGCCACACCCGGCCGTCTGCTGGACTTGCAAGGCCAGGGCTTCCTGGACTTGTCGACCATCGAAATTTTGGTGCTCGACGAAGCCGACCGCATGTTGGACATGGGCTTCATCCACGACGTGAAAAAAGTGCTGGCCCTGGTGCCCAAAGACAAGCAGAGCTTGCTGTTCTCGGCCACCTTCAGCGACGAGATCCGCGAGTTGGCGGGCAACCTGCTCAAGAACCCGCAAAGCATCCAGGTCACGCCCAGCAACACCACCGTGCAACGCATCACGCAGGTGATCCACCCCGTGGGCCGCAGCAAGAAAAAAGACGTGCTGTTGCACATCATCCAAAAGCACGACTGGAGCCAGGTGCTGGTGTTCACCCGCACCAAATTTGGCGCTAACAATGTGGCCGACTTCTTGACCAAAAACGGCGTCAAGGCCATGGCCTTGCACGGCAACAAGAGCCAGACAGCGCGTACCCAAGCTTTGGCCGGTTTCAAAAGCGGCGAGATCCGCGCTTTGGTGGCCACCGACATCGCGGCGCGTGGTATTGACATCGAAGACTTGCCACACGTGGTGAACTTTGAAATTCCGAACGTGTCGGAAGACTACGTGCACCGCATTGGCCGCACCGGCCGCGCGGGTGCCAGCGGCGAGGCTGTGAGCTTGGTGTGTCTGGACGAAGAAGGCTTCATGATGGACATTGAGCGCTTCACCAAGCAAGAAATTCCCGTGCAGATGCTCGAAGGCTTTGGCCCCGAGCCAGGCGAAGTGGCCGAGCCCATCGCCATGGGTCGCCAGACCCTGTGGGGCGGTGCAGGCAAGCCACCAAGCCGTGATGTGATGGCCGCAGCTGCCAAGGCCGCTCGCCAAGACATGATGCAACGCATCCGCGACAACAAAGTGGCCGTGGGCGGTGGTGGTGGCCAAGGCCAGCGCCAAGCTCGCGCTGAAGGCCAAGGCCCAGCGCGTGCACCGCGCAACGGTCCAGCACCCTCACGCCGCAATGGCCCGCCAGGCGCGCCTCGTTTTGAAGGCCAAGGCGATGGGCGCCGTGAGGGTGGCCGTGATGGCGGACGCGGCCAAGAGCAACGCGGCGATCCACGCTTTGACAACCGCGGCGATGGCCAAGGCCGTCCACCACGGGGTCCGCGTCATGACGGCCGTGGACCAGGTCGCGGTCCGCAAGGGGGTCAGGGTGGGCAAGACCGCCACCGCAACGACGGTGACGAGTTGCCACGCCACATCGACCCCCTGAAAACCACGCAGTTTGCGCGACTGGACTTGCCCAACCGCAAGCCCGTGCGCAGCAGCGGTCAGCCTGACCCGACACGCACCAGCATCGACAGCTTGGCCAGCAGCGGCCGCCGTGGCGGTGGAGGTGGCGGCGGTTATGGCGGTGGCAACCGGGGTGGAAACGGCGGCGGCGGACGTGGCTTCGGTCGCTGATCAACCCCCTTCTCCATGAACAGAGCCCGCCAGAAGCGGGCTCTTTTTTTGCCTGATGGACAGGTTGAATCAGTCGCGCACGAACAAGGTCACCAGCGGATCGGGGCCGACTTGGCGGCTCCAGTGGCCGTGCACAGTGGGGTCAAACGTGGCCCCTTCGGGCAGGGTGTCGGCCGAGTAGAAAAATTCACCTGGGCCAAAGGTGCGCGAGCTGCCGTCTTGCAGAAAAATCTCCATCTGACCGCCCAACACAAACAGCCACTGCGGCTTGCCGGTGCAATGGAAGCTGCTGCGAAAACCCACCGGACTTTGGCGCAACTGGCAGGCACTGGCCGCCATCAGGGCCGACAACTGGCTCTGCGGTGTGCCTTCGGTCAGGCTCACCCATTCCTCACGAAAACGGGCACGTCCATCGGTGTCGGTGAAGAGAATGACTTTTTTCAGCTCGGTCATAGTGGGTCTTTATTCCATCCATAAGAAGAAAGGATTGTCGCCGAGCCAACACCCTGCAAGGGTTAATCAGAGGAAAAATGGGGCCACAATGGTGTGATGATCACAGCCAAGGCATGCGTCTGCACTGCCAAAGTCATTCACCCATCAGGCCCATCCATGACCACCAAACCCGATGTACTGGCAGTCGCCAAACTGCACCCTTTTTATCTGCAGGCCCTGCAAACCTTGTACACGGTGCATGACCGCACCCACACCGAGGACCCTGCCGCCTTTGCCGCTTTGGCGCCCCGCATTGTGGGCGTGGCGGGCACCGGCGAAGCGCTGGTGCCCCGCAGCTTGCTGACACAGTTGCCCCAAGCCAAAGTGGTGTCGGTGTTTGGCGTGGGTTACGACGGTGTCGACGTGGATGCGGCCATCGAGTTCGGCATTCCCGTGACCCACACGCCCGACGTGCTGACCGACGATGTGGCCGATCTGGCCATGGGCTTGGTGCTGTCGGTGGGGCGGGCCATACCGCAGGCCGACCAATTTGTGCGCGCAGGCCGCTGGCCATCTGGGCCTATCGCACTGGCGCGCAAAGTCTCGGGTGCGCGCATGGGCATCGTGGGGTTGGGCCGCATCGGCAAAGCCATTGCGCAGCGCGCCCAAGCCTTTGGCATGTCGATCGCCTACACCGCCCGCAGCGAAAAGCCTGACTCGGGTTTCACCTTCTTCCCAAGCGCCCTTGAGTTGGCTGCCCATGTGGATTTTTTGGTGGCGATCACGCCAGGCGGGGCCGGGACCCGGCATTTGATCAACGCCCAAGTCCTGCAAGCACTGGGGCCTCGGGGATTTTTGATCAACGTGGCGCGCGGCAGCGTGGTCGATGAGACTGCCCTGATCGAGGCCTTGCAACAAGGCACCATCGCAGGTGCTGGACTGGACGTGTTTGCCGATGAACCCCAGGTGCCCGAAGCCCTGTGGCGCCTGAACAATGTGGTGCTCACCCCGCACATGGCCAGTGCCACCACCGAAACACGTCAGGCCATGGCCGATCTGGCTTTTGCCAACATGCAGGCGGGCATTTCGGGTCAGCCCTTGCGCACACCCGTGCCCGAGTGCATGGCCCTCCTGAAATCGTGATCGACAAGACGGCATGAACATCCCGCCTTTTCGCCTGATCGTGATGGGCGTCGCCGGTTGCGGCAAGACCACCTTGGCAAAGGCTTTGGGTGAACGCATGGGCCTGGCGATGGTCGATGGAGACGACCTGCACCTGGCCGAGAGTGTTGAAAAAATGCGCGCCGGCATCCCTTTGCAAGACAGCGACCGCTGGCCTTGGCTGGACCGCATCGGAGCCCATTTGAGCGAACCGCACCCGCACGGCCGCGTGGTCGCCTGCTCGGCGCTCAAACGCGCCTACCGTGACCGCATTCGGGCGCAAGCGGGTGAGGTGTTTTTCATCTTCCTCAACGGCGACTTTGAGCTGATTTGCCAACGCATGCGTCAGCGCCAGGACCACTACATGCCATTGGACTTGCTCGAAAGTCAATTTCACACCCTCGAGCGGCCGCAACCCGAGGAAGGCGATGTCATCGAGCTGCCGATCACCGAGGCGATTAACGACTTGGTGTGCTTGGCATGGGCTGCGGCGCAAACACACCGTCAACACCCGGCCCCCTCCACAACCGAGACTTCGCCATGAAAACCGTTGTTTGCCACTCGGCCCAAGACCTGCGCATCGAACACACCCAATTGCCTGCCTTGGGCGAGCACCAGCTGCGTGTGAATGTGGCCTATGGCGGTATTTGCGGCTCGGACCTGCATTACTACCAGCACGGCGGTTTTGGTACCGTGCGCATCAAGCAGCCCATTGCGCTGGGCCATGAAATCTCGGGTGTGGTCGATGCTGTGGGTGCGGGCGTGCGCGGCGTGCCCCAAGGCCAGCGCATCGCCATCTCCCCTTCGCGACCCTGCGGCCACTGCCGTTTTTGCCAAGCAGGCCAGCACAACCATTGCCTCCACATGCGCTTTTACGGCAGCGCCATGCCCTTTCCGCACATCCAGGGGGGCTTCAGTGAGCAACTCGTCATCGAGGGCTACCAGGCCCACCCGATTGCCGACCACTTGAGCCTGTCCGAAGCCGCACTGGCTGAGCCTTTGTCGGTCGGCTTGCACGCCATCCAGCGTGCAGGCAGCGTGCTGGGCAAGCAGGTGCTGGTGACCGGTTGTGGCCCGATTGGCTCTCTCTTGATTGGTGCTTTGCGCCGTGCAGGTGCCGCCCGCATCGTGGCCGCCGACATCGCCGACTTGCCTTTGAAGTGCGCCAAAGAAATGGGCGCCGACGAGACCATCAACCTCAAGACCCAACCCCAAGCGCTGGACACCTACAAGGTGGACAAAGGGCAGTTTGATGCGGTGTTTGAGGCCTCAGGCAGCGAGGCCGCTTTGCGCGTGGGCCTGGACACCATCGTGCCGCGTGGCGTGCTGATCACCGTGGGCATGGGCGGCGACATCAGCCTGCCCATGACGCAACTGGTGGCCAAAGAAGTGGACCTGCGCGGCACCTTCCGCTTCCATGCCGAATTTGCCACGGCCGTGCGCTTTTTGAACGAAGGCCTGGTCAACGGCAAACCGGTGATCACCGGCATC
>NZ_JBBAPF010000038.1:0-13488 GCF_040400975.1 Limnohabitans sp.
TTCACGCAGAAGTTCATGGTCAGCGTGGGCTCGTCCACCTTGAGCATGGGCAGCGGTGTGGGCTTGAGCGGGTCGGTCACCGTGACACCAATGTTCAGGTCGGCAATGCCGTTGATCAAGACAATCTCGCCCGGGCCGGCTTCGGTCACTTGAACGCGGTCCAGACCCTGGAAGGTCAACACCTGGTTCACTCGGCCTTTGATGGTCGATCCGTCTGGGCCTTCCATGATCACCACGTCCATGTTGGGCTTGATGGTACCTTGGCTGATGCGGCCTACGCCAATGCGGCCGACGAAGGTGGAAAAATCTAGGGCAGAAATTTGCAATTGCAGGGGGGCTGCAGGGTCACCCGAATTGGGCTTGACGTGCTTGAGCACAGTGTTGAACAGAGCCGACATGTCGGGACCCCATTGCTCTCCGGGTGCGCCCTCTTCCATCGATGTCCAGCCATTGATACCGGATGCGTACACGACAGGGAAATCCAGCTGTTCGTCGTTCGCACCGAGTTTATCGAACAGGTCAAAAGCGGCGTTGACCACTTTGTCCGGATTGGCACCAGGTTTGTCGACCTTGTTCACCACGACGATGGGCTTGAGGCCCAAAGCCAAAGCTTTCTTGGTCACAAAACGTGTCTGAGGCATAGGACCTTCTTGCGCATCGATCAACAGCACCACACCATCGACCATGGACAAAGCGCGTTCGACCTCACCACCGAAGTCCGCATGGCCGGGGGTGTCCACGATGTTGATGTGCGTGCCTTCCCAGCTCACAGCGCAGTTCTTGGCCAAGATGGTGATACCGCGTTCACGTTCGATGGCGTTGTTGTCCATCACGGTGTCCACGATTTTCTCGTGTTCAGCAAAAGTGCCCGACTGTCTTAGCAGTTGGTCCACCATGGTGGTTTTGCCATGGTCAACGTGGGCGATGATGGCGATGTTGCGGATTTGCTTGGTCATGCTTTCTCTTCCTTTAAACCTGCTCGGCCAGCAACGGCTCAAATGCAGGTGAACTTTCTAAAATCTGTTGAATTTCCATCGGGCTCAACAATCGCCCCGGAATCAATTCGCCACCTTGCACACTGGCTGTTCCCAGCAAGGCACGAGGATGTTCTCCATACACGGCGACTTGATCACAATCACCCCACGGGCCGACTCTGCGCACCCCATTCAAAAAACGATCTGTGCTGTCTTTGTCGAGCTGCACCTCGGTGTAACCCGGCAACAAGACATCCACCGCTTGCAATGCAGCCAAGCGCTGGATCTCGTCCATAGCCTCCAGCTGCACCAATGACACACAATCTGTCTCTGCAAAAGGCCCCGTGACCACACGTCGCAAAGCGCTCAAATGGCCACCACAACCCAATGATTCGGCGATGTCTTCGCCCAGAGTGCGGATGTAAGTGCCTTTGCTGCAACGCACACGCAAACGCAAAAAAGGCGCATCGCCTTGCAGTTGCATCTCCAACAAGTCCAAATCATGAATCACCACGTTGCGCGCTTTGCGTTCAACGGTTTCGCCCTCTCGGGCATATTCGTACAAGGCCTTGCCGTCCTTCTTCAAAGCGCTGTGCATCGGCGGCACTTGGCTGATGGGGCCCATGAACCGGTCCAAAACTTCGACAACCATACCCGGTGTGCATGACACTTCCCGGGTTTGAGTCACTTCACCTTCAGCATCAGCGGTGCTGGTAGTCAGGCCCAATCTGATGGTGGTTTCGTAAGTTTTGTCGGCATCCAGATGCTGTTGGCTGAATTTGGTAGCGGCTCCAAAACACAAAGGCAGTACGCCCGTGGCCAAGGGATCCAAGGTGCCGGTATGCCCCGCTTTTTCAGCCCGCAACAACCATTTGGCTTTTTGCAAAGCCTGGTTGCTGGAAAGACCCAGCGGTTTGTCGAGCAGCAGCACCCCATGCACAGGGCGCCGCTGCACCCTTGTGCGTGGCGCGTTCATGCTCAGTCCTCCTGGGCGCGAGACGAGACGGCCTTGGCGATCAATGCATTCATGTCAGAAGCACGCTCAGTGGTGCGGTCAAACAAAAAGTGCAATGTCGGCACGGTGTGGATGTGCAAACGCTTGAACAAACCATTGCGCAAAAAACCTGCGGCCGCATTCAATCCTTCGGTCGCCTCTTCCGGGTTGCCTGTCAAAACACTGAAATAGACCTTGGCGTGTGCGTAGTCGGGCGTGACCTCGATGGCATTGATCGTGACCATGCCCACACGCGGATCTTTCAATTCGCGCGCAATCAACTCGGCCAGATCGCGCTGGATCTGGTCGGCCACGCGGAAACCGCGGTTGGGCACAGAGGACTGCTTTCGACGCACCATTTACAGCGTTCTCGCAATTTCCTTGACGTCGAAGAATTCGAGTTGATCACCTTCTTTGATGTCGTTGTAGTTCTTGAGTTTGATACCGCACTCGAAGCCTTCTTTGACTTCGCGCACGTCGTCCTTGAGGCGCTTGAGCGAGTCGAGTTCTCCGGTGTAGATGACCACGTTGTCTCGCAGCAGACGGAATTTGGCATTGCGGGTGACTTGACCCGAAGTGACCATACAACCTGCAACGGTACCGATCTTGGAGGCTACGAACACGGTCCGGATTTCGGCCATGCCCATGATTTCTTCCCGCTGCTCTGGGGCCAACATGCCCGACATCGCGGCCTTGACCTCATCCACAGCGTCGTAAATGATGTTGTAGTAATGCAGGTCAACGCCATTGCCTTCCGCCAACTTGCGCGCGCCGGCATCGGCACGCACGTTGAAACCGATCACGATGGCTTTGGAGGCGATCGCCAGGTTGATGTCCGACTCGCTGATGCCACCCACGCCGGAGTAAACCAGCTGGACTTTGACTTCTTCGTTGGACAGCTTGAGCAAGGAAGCAGCCAAGGCCTCTTGAGAACCCTGCACGTCGGCCTTGATGATGATCGGCAGCATCTTGACTTCACCCGCAGACATGTCGGTGAACATGTTCTCGAGCTTGGCCGCTTGCTGTTTGGCCAGCTTGGTGTTTCGAAATTTGCCTGCGCGGTAAGTCGCGATTTCGCGGGCACGGCGCTCATCACCCATGACCATGAATTCGTCACCGGCTTGTGGCACTTCGGTCAAGCCCTGAATTTCAACAGGGATCGATGGACCCGCCGACTTGATGGCAGCGCCATTTTCGTCCAGCATGGCACGCACGCGGCCAAAAGTCTGACCTGCCAGCACCACGTCACCCGTGTTCAAAGTACCGGACTGAACCAAGATGGTGGCCACAGGACCCCGTCCCTTGTCCAGGCGCGCTTCGATGACCAAACCCTTGGCGGCGGCTTGCACTGTCGCTTTGAGTTCGAGCACTTCAGCTTGCAGGAGCACTTGCTCCAACAGATCGTCGATGCCCATGCCGGTTTTGGCCGACACGGAGACAAAAGGCGACTCGCCGCCGAATTCTTCGGGTACGACTTCTTCAGAAATCAACTCCGCACGCACGCGCTCGATGTTCGAATCGGGCTTGTCCATCTTGTTGATGGCGACCACGATGGGGACTCCTGCCGCTTTCGCATGTTTGATGGCTTCCTTGGTTTGCGGCATCACACCGTCGTCACCAGCCACCACCAGGATGACGATGTCGGTGGCTTGAGCGCCACGGGCACGCATGGCCGTGAAGGCCTCGTGACCGGGTGTGTCTAGGAAAGAGATCATGCCGCGAGGCGTCTCGACGTGGTAAGCACCAATGTGTTGCGTGATGCCACCGGCTTCGCCCGAAGCCACTTTGGCGCGTCGGATGTAGTCCAGCAGCGAGGTTTTGCCATGGTCCACGTGGCCCATGACGGTGACCACTGGGGCACGCGGCAAAGATTCGGCTTGTTGGTCCAACACTTCGTCGTCGGTGAAGGCCTCGGGATCATCCAGCGCAGCCACCACCGCTTTGTGACCCATTTCTTCCACCACGATCATGGCGGTGTCTTGGTCCAAAGGCTGGTTCATGGTGGCCATTTGGCCAAGCTTCATCAGATGCTTGATGACCTCGGAGGCCTTGATGGCCATTTTGTGGGCCAACTCGGACACGGTGATGGTCTCAGGTACGTGAACTTCAAGCACGCGAACTTCGGTCGTCGCCTGCTGGTTTTGGGCCTCATCACGGTCGCGGTCGTTGCCACGTCGACCGCGGGGGCCGGTGCGCCAATTGTTACGACCTACGCCACCACTGGTGTCACCACGGGTGGGAATGGCTTTCTTTTTGGCAGGATCACCTGCCCAGCTGGAAGACAGCTTGGCGGATTTGACTTCTTTGTTGGCACCCGGCGAAGCCGGTGCGGCGGCTTGCGCAGCGGCTGCACGTGCACCAGGAGCAGGCGTTCCTGCTGGTTTGTGCAAAGTGCCTTTGACGGCCGCCTTGGGTTCGACTTTGGGTTCGTCTTTTTTCGCGACCAAAACCTTTTTGGGCGCATTCATCATGCTGCGAATCGCTTCGGCTTCGGCCAAAGCTTTGCGACGGCGAGAGTCCAATTCTTGAGCGCGCGCAGTTTCCTCATCGGCTTTGGCTTTGGAATCGGCAGCAGCTTTGAGAATAGCCGCCTCTCGGGCTGCTTGATCGGCCTTCAATTTGGCGGCGGCAGCGTCTGCAACCTCGGCGGCCTTACTGACCGCTTTGTCCTCTGCGGCGACCACAGACGTGGGTTTGGTTTGCGAGGCAGCGTTGATGCTGGCCGCTTCTGCCCGGGCCAATTGCTCGCGGTCAGCGCGGCTCAATGCCGGTTTGTCGCCCGCTTCACCGGCTGCCAAAGCCGCTTCAGCCAAAGCCTTGGCGTCTGCCTGCGCCTGAGCCTCCTGGGCGGCCATTTCAGAACGCTGCTGGGCCTCTTGGGCCTCACGCTGGCGTCGCATTTCAGCCAATTCTTGTTCTTGACGGCTGATCAGTTCGGCTTGATGCCGGGCTTCTTCCTCACGACGGGCCAAGTCGGCATGGTCCACCACCGGCTCATCAACCACCGCGCTCGGTTCATCGTCGCGTTTGAGCACCGTGCGTTTTTTGCGCACTTCCACTTGAATCGTGCGGGCTTTGCCCGAAGCATCTGCTTGCTTGATCTCGCTGGTGGATTTCTTGACCAAAGTGATCTTTTTGCGGTCGGCCGTGACGGTGCCATGGCTGGTCTGCAAGTAACTGAGCAGCTTTTGCTTGTCAGCGTCTGTCAGAACGTCGCTGTCAGAGGCTTTTGCAACGCCAGCAGATCGCAATTGATCGAGCAAAACGTCGGCTGATTTTTTGAGTTCATTGGCGAACTCGGCAACAGTGGTACTGGACATAATTTTGTTCAAGACTCCATCAGGCTTCAGGCCTCGCCAGCGAACCAATGTTCGCGGGCTTTCATGATCAGGGCGGTTGCCTCTTCGGCTGTCTGAGCGGTGATGTCGGTCAATTCATCGGTCGCCAAGTCAGCCAGGTCATCACGGGTTTGAATGCCCGCTGCCACCAGCTTAGAAATCAGCTCAGGCGTCAAGCCCGGCAGGTCGCGCAGATCTTGAGACACGTCTTCGACGCTTTCTTCACGCGCAATTTCAAGGGTCAGCAAGGCGTCTTTGGCGCGCGAGCGCAGTTCGTTGACGGTGTCTTCATCGAAGCTTTCAATCTCCAGCATTTCTTGGATCGGCACATAGGCCACTTCCTCCAAGCTGGTAAAACCTTCACCAATCAAAATGTCGGCGATTTCTTGGTCGACATCGAGTTTTTCCATGAACAACTGGCGGATGCCGGTGGTTTCTTCGGCTTGCTTTTGAGCGGACTCCGCCGCGTCCATGATGTTGATCTTCCAACCCGTGAGGTCAGAGGCCAAGCGCACGTTCTGGCCACCACGGCCAATGGCAATCGCCAAGTTTTCTTCATCCACGACCACGTCCATGGCGTGTTTTTCTTCGTCCACCACGATCGATTGCACGTTGGCGGGCGCCAGAGCACCAATCACAAACTGAGCGGGGTCCTCGCTCCACAACACGATGTCCACGCGTTCGCCAGCCAACTCGTTGGTGACGGCGTTGACGCGGGTGCCACGTACGCCGACGCAAGTGCCAATGGGGTCAACACGTTTGTCGTGCGACAAGACCGCGATCTTGGCGCGCGAACCTGGGTCACGGGCGCAAGTTTTGATCTCCAGCAGGCCTTGCTCGATCTCGGGCACTTCCTGACGGAAAAGCTCAATCATGAATTCAGGGGCCGAACGTGACAACAAAATGGGCGCACCACGCAAGGTCAAGTCCACTTCCATGATCATGGCCCGAACTCGGTCACCGCTGCGCAGGTTTTCCTTGGGGATCATCTCGCTGCGTCTCAAGCGGCCTTCAATGCGGCCAGACTCGCAGATGATGTCACCCTTGTCCATGCGTTTGACGGTGCCCACAAAAATCTTTTCACCGCGCGACATGAAGTCGTTGAGCAGCATCTCGCGCTCGGCGTCACGGATCTTTTGCAAAATCACTTGTTTGGCGGCCATGGCGCCAATGCGGCCAATCGGCACCGACTCGATGGATTCTTCGATGTACTCATCGACCTCGATGTCGGGGATTTGCTCTTGCGCTTCGAACAACAAAATTTCTTGTTCGGGCAATTGCAGACCGGCTTCATCGGGCACCACGTGCCAGCGGCGAAAGCTTTCGTAATTGCCGCTGTCACGGTCCACAGCCACCCGAATGTCCACCTCACCAGCGAACAATTTTTTGGTGGCTTGCGCCAAAGCGGCCTCTACCGCACCAAAGACAACATCGCGCTCCACGTTTTTTTCACGTGAGATGGCTTCGACCAACATCAACATTTCGCGATTCATGACTTAACTCTCCTGTTCTAGCGGGCCCGATCAGTGGGCCCCAAATACTTGATCAAAAAAAGGCAACCCTCAGCTGTCCGGTTTGGACTTTCTACCCTTGAAGTCCACCACTGGCGCAAGGCGCGCCTCGCGCAATTCATCGAGTACGAATCCCAAGGCATTGAGGGGCGGCGGAATTCTTTTTTTACTGACTTTTTGGCCGGGCTTGACGGGAGGCGCATCGCTCCAGACGATTTGCCATGCCAGACCAGCGGCGTCACGCTCCAGCGTGCCGCGAAATTTTTTACGCGTGGGGTTGACCATGCCACCCGCTTTGTCACCCATGGGCACCTTGAGGGTGATGTCGATCAATTCCCCCGCAAATCGCTCAAAGTCTTGTTCATTGCGCAGCGGACGATCAATGCCCGGCGAGGAAACTTCCAGACGGTTGTAGCTCACACCGTCCACTTCGAGCGCAAACTGCAATTGACGGTTGACTTTTTCGCAGTCTTCGACGTTGATGAAAAGCTCAGAGCCAGGGGTCCACGGCCAATCGATCGTGATGCGCAATAAACCGCCCGCTGTGCGGTCAATCTCGACCAGGTCATAACCCAGTCCAGTCACGGTTTCTTGAACAATTTGCTGCAATGCCACAGAGCTTCAGAATGTCGGTGTTAAAAAGTGAGACCCAAAAAAAACGGGCGGTGAAAACCCGCCCGTTTGGTCGTGAAGCCGTAAT
Source organism: Limnohabitans sp. (assembly GCF_040400975.1). Lineage (GTDB taxonomy): Bacteria > Pseudomonadota > Gammaproteobacteria > Burkholderiales > Burkholderiaceae_C > Limnohabitans_A. Next base: position 7,518 of record NZ_JBBAPF010000038.1, read on the forward strand.
TCTAGCCGATAAATCGTTGTAAGTGTGTGATTTTCAAGGTAATCATGCCCACTGGACCTCGATTTGTTCAGGTCAAATCAATCGGGAAAGGCTTGCACCAAAGTACGGGTGTATTCGTGTTGGGGACTCCCCAGAACTTGGTCAGCGGCACCCTGCTCGACCACGCGGCCTGACTTGAGAACCACCACCTGATGCGCCATGGCACGCAAGACATCGACGTCATGGGTGATCATTAAATACGTGGTTCCTCGCTTTTTTTGCACAGTTTGTAGCAATTCTAAGATTTGCTTTTGAACGGTCACATCCAATGCACTGGTCGGTTCGTCCAGCACCAAAAGCTCGGGCTCCACGACCAATGCACGTGCCAATGCGATGCGTTGACGCTGGCCACCCGAAAAAGCATGGGGGTAGCGGTTGAGCAGATCGGCAAAAGACTCACCGACCAAGCCGACCTCGGCCAAGGCTTCACGCACACGCTGTTCGGTTTGCGCTGGGGTCCAGTGCGGATGATGCAAACGCAGGCCTTCCGAGACGATTTCACCCACGGTCATGCGTGGCGACAAGCTGCCATAGGGGTCTTGAAAAACCACTTGGACCCGACGACGCAAAGCTTTGTCCAAAGCTGGACGGCCACGCCATGTTTGCCCACTGAAAGATAGTTCACCTGAAAAAGGAATCAAGCCCAAAACAGCTTGTGCCAGGCTCGATTTGCCCGAGCCGGACTCGCCCATCACACCCAAAGTGCTGCCTGCTTGTATTGAAAAATCTGCACCCTGCAAGGCGGTGAAGTGGTGCTTTTGAAACCAGGCTTTGAAGCCGGGCACTGCCATGGGGTAACGCACCTGCAATTGACTGGCTTGCAAAATCGGCAGATTTTGCGCATTGGGCATGGGCACCAAGCCAGAACGGCTGGGCCGACTGGACAACAATCGCTGCGTATAAGGGTGCTGGGGCTGATCAAACACCGCTTGCAAATCGCCTTGCTCGACGATGTGGCCCTTTTCCATCACCGCCACCCGGTGAGCGAAGTGGCGCACCAGAGCCAAATCGTGCGTGATCAACAACACAGCCATCCCGGTTTTTTGCTGGAGATCGGCCAGCAGCTGCAGCATCTGAAGGCGCAAGCTGGCGTCCAGCGCGGTGGTGGGTTCGTCTGCCAACAGCAGCTTGGGCTCGGAGGCCAAGGCCATGGCCATCATGGCGCGTTGGCGTTGACCGCCTGACAACTGATGCGGAAAGGCCCCAAAACGCCGCTCAGGGTCATCGATCCCGGTTTCGGACAACAAATTCACGGCCCGCGCATCGGCGTCGCGCCGGGGCAAAAGCTTTTTGAGTTGCAGCACTTCCGAGATTTGCTGACCCACCGTCAACAAGGGATTCAGCGCCGTCATCGGCTCCTGAAAAATCATGGCGATCTCGTCACCACGGATGCTTTGCATTTCCTTGGGTGTTTGCTGCAAGAGGTCATGGCCTTGCCAAAGGACTTGACCCGACAATTGCGCTGACTCGAGCAACCGCAGCACCGACAGCGCCGTGACCGACTTGCCAGACCCAGACTCACCCACCAAGGCGACGCGCTCTCCCGCCTGAATGCTCAGGTTCACGCCGTGCACCACGGTCTGGTCGCCAAAGGCGATGCGCAGATCTTTGAATTGCAGCAAAGCTTGGGGCGCGCTCATGCATCCACCTTTCGGGGGTCGAGCGCGTCGCGCAAAGCATCGCCCATGAAGGTCAACAGCAGCAAGGTCACCACCAGCACCACAAAGGTGGACAGAGAGATCCACCAGGCGTCGATGTTGTTTTTGCCCTGAGCCAAGAGTTCGCCCAAGGAGGGTGTACCGGGTGGCACGCCCAGGCCCAGAAAGTCCAACGAGGTCAGGGCCAAAATGGCGCCGCTCATGCGAAACGGTAAAAAAGTCACCACCGGGGTCATGCTGTTGGGCAGCACATGCCGCCACATGATTTGCCAGTGGCCCAGACCCAGCGCCCGTGCCGATTTGACGTAATCGAGTTGGCGGTTGCGCAAGAACTCGGCCCGCACATAGTCGGACAAACCCATCCAGCCAAAAAGACTGAGCAATAAAAGCAAAAGGCCCACACTGGGCTCGAACACGGCCGAGAAGATGATCAGCAAATACAGCTCCGGCATGGCGCTCCAGATTTCAATGAAGCGCTGAAACACCAAGTCGGTCTTGCCCACAAAAAAGCCCTGCACTGCGCCGGTCAACACACCCAACACCACACCGAAAAAAGTCAGGGCCAAAGCAAACAACACCGACACCCTGAAGCCATACAACAAGCGCGCCAACACATCGCGTCCCCTGTCGTCCGTGCCCAACCAGTTATGGCCCGTAGGCGGCGCAGGGTTGGGCAAAGGGGCGAAATAGTCGAGGGTGCTGTGGTGGTAAGGATTGGGGGCCTGCAATGCCCAGTTGCCGTCCTTTTTCAGTTGCTGCTGAATGAAAGGGTCTAGGTAATCCGCAGGCGTCTCAAAGTCTCCGCCAAAGACTTTTTCTGGCAATTTCTGGACCACAGGGAAATACCACTGACCTTCAAAGCGCACCACCAAAGGCTTGTCGTTGGACAAGAACTCGGCACCCAGGCTGAGCACAAACAACGTCACAAAAATGATCAGGCTGCCAAAGCCCAGGCGGTTGCGACGAAAGCGCTGCCAAGCACGCGCCGAAGGTGAGGCTTGCGCTGGCGAAGAGGATGGGGCTGTGGTGCTCATTTGTCGAACTTCACACGCGGGTCCACCCAGAGGTAACACAGGTCACTGATCAGCTTGGTCACCAGGCCAATCAGGGTGAACAAATACAAAGTGCCGAGCACCACCGGGTAGTCCCGACGGATCACCGCCTCATAACTCAACAAGCCCAGCCCATCGAGGGAGAACAAGGTTTCGATCAGCAAAGACCCGGTGAAAAAAGCACCGATGAAAGCCGCCGGAAACCCCGTGACCAGTGGGATCAAGGCATTGCGCATGACATGGCGGTACAGCACCCGGTTCTCGCTCAGGCCCTTGGCGCGGGCCGTCAGAACATACTGTTTTCGGATTTCTTCCAAAAATGCGTTTTTGGTCAGCATGGTGATCACGGCAAATGAGCCCAAGACACTGGCCGTCACGGGCAAGGCAATGTGCCACAAATAATCAACCACCTTGGCGCCCCAGCTCAGCTGCTCCCAGTTGGACGAGGTCAGGCCGCGCAGCGGAAACCACTGCAACTGACCTCCAAAAATGACGAGCAAGGCCACACCCAGCACAAAGCCGGGAATCGCATAACCCACCAGCACCAGCAAACTGGTGAGCGTGTCAAAGCGCGTGCCCGCCCTAACGGCCTTGGCGATGCCCAAAGGCACGGAAACCAGATAACTCAAGAAAAACGTCCACAAGCCCAAGCTGATGGACACTGGCAGCTTCTCCTTGATCAGGCTCCAGACATCTTTGGGGTAGAAAAAACTCTTGCCCAGATCAAACTGCGCAAACTGTTTGAGCATCATCCAAAAGCGCTCTGTGGGTGGTTTGTCAAAGCCGTACAGCGTTTTGATTTCGGCGATGCGAGCGGCATCCACACCTTGTCTGCCTCGGTAGCCGCTGCCCGCAGCAGCAGCGCCCTCCCCACCCGTGTCCCGGCCTTGCAGTTGAGACACCATTTGCTCAACAGGCCCACCCGGCACAAACTGGATGACCACAAAAGTCATCAGCAACACCCCGAACAAAGTCGGGACCATCAGCAACAAGCGTTTAAAAATATAGGCCAGCATGGTTCAGGGTGCCTTTTTGCCAGCTTGAGCCGCAGTTGAGGGCGTTGCATCGGGCGACCACCACACGGTGGTGACCAGTTTTTCAGGCTGGTAAAACCGAGGCAGTTCGGCCGGGCGCGCAAAAGCATTGGCCCGCCAGGACACCCGGTGCACTGCGCCATACCAATGTGGCACCACGTAATGCCCGTGGCGCAGCACCCGGTCCAGCGCTCGCAGGCTGGTCACCAGATCAGGCCGTGACGTGGCGCTCACCACCTTGTCCAGCAACGCATCCACAGCCGGGTCTTTCAGGCCGATCACGTTGCCCGATCCCTCCACGTCGGCCGATCGGCTGCCGTAGCGCTCGAGCAACTCGGTTCCGGGCGCTTCGCTGCCCACAGTGCGGTTGCTGACGATGTCAAAGTCGAACACGTCCATGCGTTTTTGAAGCAGCGCAAAATCGATCACCTTGTACTGAACTTTGATGCCCAGTTTTTCCAGATTTTTGGCAAAGGGCGTGACCACGCGCCCCATCGAGCCCGAACTGTCCAAAAACTCGATGCTGAAAGCTTGGCCTTTGTCGTTGCGCAAAGCGCCATCGCGGTAGACCCACCCGGCTTCTTTCAGCAAATCACGCGCCTGGCGTAAATGGTCACGCAGGGTGCGGCCCGAGGCCGGATCCAGCGCAGTTTCTGGTGGTTGCGGCACATCCTGTTCAAACACAGCAGCAGGCAGCTTGGAACGCAAGGGTGTGAGCAAAGCCAATTCGTCGGGGCCAGGACGCCCCTTGGCCTCGAAATCACTGGCCACAAAATAGCCACGGACCCGGCTGTAGGCGTTGTAAAACAGTTGCCGGTTCAGCCATTCAAAGTCCATGGCCAGCGCAATGGCTTGGCGCACCCGGACATCTTGGAACTTGTCGCGGCGCGTGTTGAACAAAAAGCCCTGAAAGTCACCCGCGTTGCCATGCACCAATTCGGCCTTGATCAAATCACCCCGATCGAACGCGCGACCTTTGAAGGCTCTGGCCCACTCACGCGCAATGAAAGACTGCATGTAATCGAACTCGCCGGCCTTGAAGGCTTCAAGCTGGGCGGTGCTGTCCTTGTAGATTTTGTAGGTGATGCGGTCAAAGTTGAATTGCCCCTTGCGGACATTCAAGTCACGTGCCCAGTAGTTTGGGTCACGCTCATAAGTGATGTCCTTGCCGAACTGCACTCGCCCGATGCGGTAGGGACCTGACGCAATCGGGATGTCCATCACCATTTGGTCCAGCGGTTTGAGCACGCTACCCTCCAGCCCCCACTTATGACTGAACACCGGCAAGCTGCCCACGATCAAGGGCAACTCACTGTTGGGCCTGACAAAATCAAAGCGAATGGTTCGTTCGGCCAGCACCGTGGCTTTTTTGACTTCCCCAAAAAAAGTGCGGTACTGGGGCGCTGCCTGCTTGCTGGTCAATCGCTCGAATGAATGGCGCACATCGGCAGCCAAAACAGGGTCACCATTGTGGAAACGGGCCGCTGGGTGAATCTGAAACGTCACCGACAAACGGTCAGCCGCGACTTGAGTCTCCAAGGCCAACAAACCATAAGAGGTGGTGGGCTCGTCCATATTGCCCACCAGCAAAGTGTCAAACATCATGCCCAGCATGGACGGCGGGGCACTCCCCTTCAAGGTGAAGGGGTTGTACTTGTCAAAACTCGATTGCCGGGTGGGCGGCACCAAAACAATTGCGCCCCCTTTGGGTGCGGCGGGGTTGACGTGCGAGAAATGCGAAAAACCGGCGGGGTAACGCACATCACCAAACTGCGCGTAGGCATGGGCAGCCCAGACGCTCCCGGAGGTAGACAACCCAAGGGCCAGCAAGCAGTGTGTCCAGAAAAAGGCCAAGGGTCTTCGCATGCGACAATTCTGCCCACATTTTTCAGGAGTTGAAGGCATGACCACAAAAACAGGATTTCTATCGGGAAAAAAGCTGCTGATTACTGGCGTGCTGTCCAACCGCTCGATCGCCTACGGCATTGCCAAGGCCTGCCATGCACAAGGTGCGGAATTGGCGTTCAGCTATGTGGGTGAGCGCTTCAAAGACCGAATCACCGAATTCGCGGCGGATTTTGACTCCAAGCTGATTTTTGATTGCGACGTGGGCAGTGATGAACAAATCGACAAGCTTTTCACCGACCTGTCGGCCACCTGGCCCAAGTTCGACGGTTTTGTGCATGCC
>NZ_JBBAPF010000039.1:0-12608 GCF_040400975.1 Limnohabitans sp.
GGCCCTTGAGCTGGCCGTTTTCGTAGGCCTCTTGCAGCAGGTCGCCCAGGTTGGCTTGACCGTCGCCTTCGGTGGCGTTTTCGTTGGCGCGGGCGATTTCCAGTGCCGTGGTCAGCGGGATAGTGCCGCGTTGCACGCCCTCGATCAGGCGCTCCTCCCCCTGGTCGAGCAGGAACACGATGTCTTTGACGTACTTGGGCGATAGGCCCGTCTTCTGAATGATGATCTCGGCGCTGTAGCCGCGTTTGCGCAGCACTTCGATGTCGGCCAGCGGCACAGCCGAATGAGGACTGGAAGACATTGCGAAATCGCGTCAAGGAAGGCTGGACATCTTGGAGCGCGCCATAAGCCCTAGGTAGCGCGAAGGGTTAATTCTCCAGTTGCGGTAAGGCGCAGCAAGTAAGTTCCGTGGCTACTGGTCGTTCAAGTCGGGGGGCCTGCCTCCGGCCTAGCAAGACGCGCGACGATATTGCCCTTGGACTCGCCGCCCAGGACTAAAAGTCCGCAAAGCTGTCACTGGTGAACTTCAGCAATCAGCCTACAGCCGCCTTAGCCATCCTGGTCGACCCGCGTGCAGCGATAGCAGACGTCGGATCACATGCCTAAGCTGTCTACTGAAGGCCAAAACCGGCCACTAAAATTTTATTTGTGTCAAAGTTTGGAGGTCATTGCCGCGCAAGATAAGGCGTAGTCGGCAAGGGCGACCTGAACTGCTGTCGCTTCTCCCAGCGCCGTTGCCACTATGACCGTTATCTTTGGATGCGCTAGGGAGAAACGATCGACGGCCTCGGTCAAATCGGTTTTGATGTGTTTTCCGCTAGCCCAGAACATGGGCACAACAACAATAGACTGTTCGCCCGCTTGGGCCAATGCGTTTAGCGCATCGGACAATTCTGGCTCCATGAATTCCAAAAACGCCAGCTTACAGTAGCCGGGATGTTGGTCCGAAATGCGCTGGCATACCTTGTCAAGCGGTTCCCGCCAAGCGGGGTCGCGCGAGCCGTGGGCGAACAAAAGCAAAGCGGGGGGGCGTGAGTCGTTCATGCAGCGCATCTCATTGGGATGGGCGAATTCTCTTTTAATGCACGCAAAGCAGTCAAAACATCGCCTACAGCGATGATGCAAGGGCTGCTGAGTCCTTCGGCATGCAAAGTGTCGTGCAAAGCATCCAAGGTGGTCACAGCATGGCGTTGGTCATGGCGACTGGCGTTTTGTACCACCGCTACCGACGTTTGCGCAGGCAAGCCTTGAAGTAAACTTGCTTGAATTTGAGCAGAGCGGCTGGTGCCCATATAAATCAACAAAGTGATGCGCTGCTGGTGGCATAACTGCGCTACGCTGGGCCAATCCGGCCCCTGGGCGCCAGGTTGAGCGTGACCAGTCATAAAAAGCACACCTTGAGCATGGTCGCGGTGTGTCAAGGACACGCCCAAGCCTGTCATAGCAGCTTGACCCGAAGTGATGCCATTAACAACGTCTGCATCAATACCTACTTGGCGCAAGTTCTCGACCTCTTCCCCACCCCGGCCAAAGATGAAGGGGTCTCCTCCCTTCAGGCGCACGACATGTTCTCCTTCAAGTACCGCGGTGATCATTAGTTTGTCAATGAATGCCTGCGGGGTACTCTTGCAGCCGCCACGTTTACCTACATGCACGATACGAGCGTTTGGCGACGCATGCTCAAGTACAGCGTCGTTCACCAGATCGTCTACCAGCAGCAAAGTGGCACTGGCAATTGCCTTGACCGCTTTGAGGGTCAGCAGTTCGGGGTCGCCTGGGCCTGCACCGACCAGAGTGCAGCGACCTTTGATGGGAGTCTTCATGGGTTCACCTCTAGCAGAATGTGTTGGACTTGAAGAGCAATTGCCTCGGGCACGGGCAGTAGGCCTTGCAGCACATGCTCGATGTAGCGAGCGGTAGCGGCAGCGTCGGTCGTGGGTAACTCGGGCACTTGTACCAGCGAGCCTTCTTTATGTTCTTGAACTCGCCGTATCTGACCGTCTTTAAAAACGTCCATGGCCGGTGTGCGTCGGGCATCGGCCACGGGCTCCCCTTCGGTGCCGCGTAGTAGCAGGGCGTGCTGGCCGGTCAAGGCAAAGGTTGCTGACATAGACAATAAATATTCGGGGTGGGTGTAGCTGCTGACCACAAGTGCATGACCATCGCAAGGATTCATCAGTTTCACTAAGCTGTGACCTGAGTTACGCAGGCCTACTGCGCGGCGCACAGCCAGCAAACGGTCCAGTCCTGGGAGCAGGACGCGTGTGGGAATGAACTGCACTTGTGCGGCCTTTGCCTGACCCACATGCTCTACCGCATTCACACCGAGGTGCGCGAATACAGCTTGGCTGCTCACGCGCTTGTCCTCGGTGGCCTCGCCGTGCACGACCACGGCCACACCCTCGCGAGCCAAAAGTAATGCTAAGAGAGGTGTGAGCACCGGCAGCTTGCGTGCACCGTTGTAGCTCGGCAGCACCACGCTACGAGTTTGACGAGTGTCTACTTTGTTCAGACGACCGTGAACGGCATCCAGAAATCCAGCCATTTCCTCGGGGGTTTCACCCTTGATGCGCATGGCGATGCAAAACGCTCCAAGTTCAAGGTCGCTGACCTGCTGGTCAATGATCTGTCCCATGAGGTCTGCGGCTTGTGAGCGCCCGATCGATCGTGCGCCGTCCTTACCGCGTCCTATGTCCTTGATGTATTGACTGATTCCCATGATCGCAATTGTTAAGAAATACAGTTAGCTGATTAGTCAATAGGTTTGTCAGCTCAAGTTCAAACCAGAGCCACCACTCGTCTTGTAATCTGACGCAATTCGGGCACGCAGGATCCGCATTGTGTGCCGCAGTGCAATTGGCTTTGCAGTCCTGCCACTCGCTCGTCTTCGCTACCACTCAGGCTTTGTAAGCAAACGGAAATCGCGTCCTCACGCACATTCAGGCAACTGCAAACCTGACGGCTAACTGGTGCGGACCCGCCCATAGGCGAATCTGAGGCAACCAACCACTGGCGAGCTGACCAGTTGAGAGGTGTGGACTCTTGGAGCAAGGTCCTGAGCCAGCGAGCCGAGCGGCTGTCACCAGCAATTAAAAAGCCTTGCAGGCTGCGCAAACCGTTTGCATCAGCTGTCGTCAAACGTACCGATCGACGCTGAACTCGGACTGCATCTTTGTAATGAAGGGTATTTGTGTCGTTCAGGTTCAGGGCTTCAGCTACTGTTTGCAGCAAGAGGTTGTCGGCAGGTGCTCGGCTGGCTGCACGTAACAGCAAACCCGTGCGTGGGGCCTGATCGGCCAGTGCAGCCGATGCATCAGTGAATGGCACCAAGTAAGCGAAGTCAAAATGTGGCATCAACTTTTGCAAGTTTTGGCGTACCGTCCACACCTGGTCGGATGGTAGCCAAGCCATGCCCATCAACTGCCATGTGGCGTCAGCCGACAGGTCAGCACGGATGATCTGTACTGCAGCATGTTTGAGTTCGGGTTGTTTGGACGTTGGGCAGTAACTAGAGGTAGTCAGTACGTTCACGCCAAAACCAGCCTCGCCATTTGCATCGCGTCCACTCAGCACCTCGGAGCCCCAATGCATGGCGATGAAGGACTGCATGGGTGCAACCTGTGCGCTGACCTGCACCGGTAACACCAGTGCGCCGCGCTTACTACGCACCTGAACCAGTTCGTCATCTGACCAGCCCATGCGCTTGGCGTCTTGCGGATTCACCTGCACGCATGGCTCCGGACTGTGGGCATACAGACGGCCAGCAGTGCCCGTGCGGGTCATACCGTGCCACTGGTCGCGCAAGCGGCCAGTGGTCAAAGAAAACGGAAACTGCGACACACGTTCTTCAAATACTGGCTGCCAAGCTACGGCTGCAAAGCGAGCGCGGCCATCGGATGTCGGGAAATGACCATCGGCGTAAAGGCGTTCTAGCCCTGATTTGGCCCCCTCGGGCAGCGGCCATTGAGCGGGACCTTGGGATTCAAGCCAGTTGTAGCTCAAACCCGTGATGTCTAAGTCGCGGCCACGGGTACTTTCGCGGTGTTCATTCCAAACCGCCTCGGGTGTGGGGTAGTCCAACAGATGGGCGTCTTGGGGGCGGCCCAACACCTTGGCCAGTCGCTTACCCAAGTCTGCTGCAATAACCCAGTCGGCGCGTGCCTCGCCCGGTGCTGCTACGGCGGCGCGTACGCGTGTGATGCGGCGCTCGCTATTGGTAACAGTGCCTTCTTTTTCGCCCCAAGTGGTCGCCGGCAAGAGCAGATCAGCGTAATCACAGGTGGCTGCTGTGGCAAAAGCTTCTTGCACCACCACAAACTCGGCGCGTTGCAGGGCGCGGCGAACTGTTTTTTGGTCAGGCATGGACTGGGCGGGATTAGTGCACGCGATCCACAATGCCTTGATTTGGCCGTCGGCTGCAGCCTCGAACATTTCTACGGCCGTCAGGCCTGCTTTAGCGGGTAAATCGGCCACTCCCCAAAGAGAAGCAACTTCAGCGCGGTGCTGTGGGTTCGCCAAATCGCGATGCGCCGACATCAAGTTAGCCATGCCGCCGACTTCCCGCCCGCCCATGGCATTGGGCTGACCCGTCAACGACAACGGTCCTGCACCAGGGCGACCGATTTGTTGGGTAGCCAGGTGCAAGTTGATCAAAGCGGCATTTTTGGCCGTGCCGTTGCTCGACTGGTTCAGGCCCTGGCAATAAAGGCTGAGGGTCGGGCTGCGCTCAGTACCGCCCTCTTGTACACCGGCAAACCAGCGAGCTGCGGTGTAAAGATCAGCCTCAAGAACACCACAAATCTGTGCCACGTGCTCAGGCGTATGGTCGGCCACCAGAGCTTGCAAAGCTTCAAAGCCACTTGTGTGGGCAGCAATGTAGGCGGTTTGCGTCCAGCCTTGGGCCAGCATGATGTGCAGCAGACCATGAAAGAGCATCACATCGGTGCCGGGTTGAATGGCCAGATGCAAGTCAGCCATGTCGGCTGTATCGGTGCGGCGTGGGTCAATCACGACCATCTTGAGCGCAGGGTTGGCGCGTTTGGCGTCTTCGATACGGCGAAACAAAATCGGGTGTGCCCAGGCCGCATTGCTGCCCGCGATGAAAAGGCACTGCGCATGAGCAATGTCCTCGTAGCAAGCGGGTGGAGCGTCGGCACCTAAAGTCATCTTGTAACCCGCAACTGCGCTGCTCATACACAGGCGCGAGTTGCTGTCGATGTTGTTGGTGCCTAAGAGGCCCTTGGCCAGCTTGTTGAAAACATAATAGTCTTCGGTAAGGAGCTGACCTGAGATGTAAAAGCCCAGAGCGTCGGGTCCATGGCTTTGTACGATGGCGGCGAGGCGCTGGCTGGCCATGTCCATGGCCGCGTCCCAGCCCAGCGCTTGCGGATCTTGGCCACGCGACGACCGCCATTGGGGAGTGAGAAGTCGGGTTTGCGTTGTGACCTGCGATGCCGCTGTCAAATGCAGCGACTGACCTTTGGTGCACAAACGTCCGAAGTTTGCCGGGTGCTCTGTGTCACCCCGTACACCAGTTATCTGCGCGCCACGAGATTCGATCACTACACCACAGCCCACGCCGCAATAAGGGCAGGTTGATTTGGTTTCTCGGGTGATAGGGATCATGATCGAGAAATCAGGCTGAGGTTGTTTTGCGTAAAACAGGGCCTGCAACCGGCCGTGTCAGGTCAATTGCGTGGGCGAGTAATTCGTCGGTGTTTAGGAATACAACGCCGTTATCAACCTTCACTTCAAAGCGAGGCGTGCAGCCTTCGTCGGGCGCTTGCGCTTGTCCGTCACACAGGCCAATCGTCCAGTTGTGCAGCGGGCAGGCCACGCTGGTTCCAAACACAATGCCTTGCGACAAGGGGCCGCCTTTGTGCGGACAGCGATCGAGCAGGGCGAACACATCGTCGGCATCATTGCGGAACACGGCCACGTCGATGCCTTGGTCACGCGCTACGCGGCGCGAGCCCAGCACCGGGATGTCTTCCACCCGGCAAATTTCTTTCCATGCAGTCATGGGTTTCCTTGTCTAGTGTCAGGCTGTCGTGAGTGGTTCGAATTGGCGGGTGTCCACCTTGGCCTCTTGTAAGTCAAACCAGGGGTCTGGCTCTCCTTCAAGAGCAGCTTGCAATTTGGCCCATAAGGCTTTACGTAAGGCTTCATCTTCAAGAATTTTTTTCTTCACGTAGTCAAGGCCCACGCGGTTGATGTAATGCACCGTGCGCTCCAGGTACCAGCCTTCTTCGCGGTACAACTGCATGAAGGCACCGGTGTACTCCAGCACTTCTTCGGCAGTCTTGAGCTTGGTAAAAAAGTGCGCTACCTCAGTTTTGATGCCGCCATTTCCGCCTACGTACATTTCCCATCCGCTGTCGACACCGATGATGCCAACGTCTTTGATGCCTGCTTCGGCACAGTTGCGTGGGCAACCCGATACGGCGAACTTGACCTTGTGCGGCGCGTACATGCGCCACATGGCTTTTTCGAGGTCCTTGCCCATCTGGGTGCTGTCTTGTGTACCCATACGGCACCACTCACTGCCTACACATGTCTTCACCGTTCGCAGGGCTTTGGCGTAAGCGTGACCGCAAGGCATTCCGATGTCTTTCCATACATCTACCAGATCTTCTTTTTTGACGCCCAGTAAGTCGATGCGCTGACCACCTGTAACCTTGACGGTAGGGATTTGGTATTTGTCTACAACATCGGCTATTCGCCTCAGTTCGGCAGCGGTGGTCTCACCCGCCCACATGCGCGGGATCACACTGTAGGTGCCGTCTTTCTGAATGTTGGCATGGCTGCGTTCATTGATGAAACGGCTTTGTGGATCATCTTGCGCCTCTTTCGGCCAAGTACTGATCAAGTAATAGTTGACTGCTGGACGGCAACTGGCGCAGCCGTTTGGAGTTCGCCAGTTCATGTGTTTGAAAACGCTGCCCACGGTGAGCAATTTTTGTTCACGGATGGTGTCACGCACTGCCTGATGACCATGCTCAGTGCAGCCGCACATGGGCTTGAGCTTGGGCGTTGCCGAATAGTCACCGCCAGCAGTGAACATCAAAATTTGCTCAACAAGTCCGGTACACGAGCCGCAACTTGCACTGGCCTTGGTTTGTTTACGAACTTCGTCCAGTGTAAAAAGGCCCTTGTCCTTGATGGCTTTGCAGATCGCGCCTTTGGTTACGCCATTGCAGCCGCAGACTTCGTCAGTGTCGGCCATGGCAGCGGCTTTGCTTTGGCCCTGATGACCGACATCACCGATATTGGACTCACCAAACATCAGCTTGTCACGGATATCGGCCACGCTGCGTCCATCACGCAGTAGCTTGAAATACCAGCTACCGTCGACAGTGTCCCCGTAAAGACATGCCCCCACCAGTTGGTCACCCTTGAGCACCAATTTTTTGTATACGCCGCCTGCAGGGTCACTCATCACGATCTCTTCAAACCCGTCGCCCCCCATGAAGTCGCCCGCGCTGAACAAATCGATGCCTGTGACTTTGAGCTTGGTGGAGGTCAAAGAGCCTGTATAGCGGCCAATGCCGAACTCGGCCAGGTGATTCGCCAACACTTTGCCTTGTTCAAACAGAGGGGCTACTAGGCCGTATGCAACGCCACGGTGCGCCGCGCATTCGCCGACGGCCCAGATCCGTGGGTCTGTCACGGTTTGCAGGGTATCGCTCACCACGATGCCGCGGTTCACATGCAACCCCATCTTTTCGGCCAGTGCCGTGTTAGGGCGAATGCCTACGGCCATGACCACTAAATCGGCGTTAAGTTGCGTGCCGTCTTTGAATTCAACTTGGCTTACGCGGCCGCTGTCGTTACCGACCAGAGCAGCCGTTTGTGCGCTCATGCGGAACTGCATACCGCGCGCTTCAAGTGAGGCTTGCAGCATTTGCGCGGCCACCTTGTCGAGTTGGCGTTCCATCAGCCATTCGCTCGCATGCACCACGGTCACCTGCATACCACGCTTCATCAGGCCATTGGCCGCTTCCAGGCCCAGCAGGCCGCCGCCAATCACTACGGCATGCCTATATTGCGTGGCTGCGTCAATCATCGCCTGTGTATCAGCGATATCTCGGTAAGCCAAAACGCCTTGTAGATCTTTGCCTGGTAAGGGCAAGATAAAAGGGTTGGAGCCAGTAGCCATCACCAAGCGATCGTAGGCAACGGTGAGCTTTTCGCCTTGCTCGTTTTCTGCGCTCACGGTTCGCTGGACCCGGTCTATTTCGGTCACTTTCCAGCCCGCGTGCAGCTTGATGCCGTTGTCGGTGTACCAAGCCCAATCATTGAGTACGATTTCATCCAGTGTTTGCTCACCTGCTAGTACGGGCGACAGCAAGATGCGGTTGTAGTTGGGGTGCGGTTCGGCACCGAACACGGTGATGTCGTACAGATCAGGAGCCAGCTTGAGCAGTTCCTCGATAGCCCGGACTCCGGCCATGCCGTTGCCGACCATGACCAATTTCATTTTTTCTTTGTTGTTAACGCGCATGTCCATGGTGTTGTCCTTAAGCGGTCTTTTCCACATGCGCCTGGCGTGTGTACAGGAAATCGATCACTGCCTTACGGTAGCGCTGGTATTCGGTGCTTTCGGCCAATTCAACACGCTGGCGCGGACGGGGCAAGTCCACGCGCAATACCTCTCCAATCGTGGCAGCGGGTCCATTGGTCATCATCACGATCTTGTCGGACAGCAGTACGGCTTCGTCCACATCGTGTGTAACCATGACCACCGTGCTTTGGGTGCGGGCCACAATCTCCAGAAGTTCGTCTTGAAGCTTGGCGCGAGTCAGGGCATCTAGCGCTCCAAAGGGCTCGTCCATCAGCAGCACTTTGGGCTCCAAGGCCAGCGCGCGGGCAATGCCCACTCGCTGCTTCATACCGCCTGAGATTTCGCCTGGGCGTTTTTGTGCAGCCGGGGTCAGGCCCACCATGTCCAAAGCTGCATCGGTGCGCGCCTTGAGTTTGGCCTTGGTCTCGGTCTTCCCAAATACACGCTCGATGCCCAGGTGAACGTTGTCAAAGCAAGTGAGCCACGGCAACAGTGAATGGTTTTGAAACACCACTGCGCGCTCTGGGCCTGGGCCTGCAATTTCGCGGTTGGCGCAAAGCAGGACTCCGGCAGTGGGGGTAGTCAGACCAGCGATCAAGTTGAGCAAGGTGGATTTGCCGCAACCGGAATGGCCAATCAGGGCTACGAACTCGCCCTTGGCGATATCCAGGTCGATATCCCGCAACGCCGGAAATAATCCTTTGTTGGTTTTGAAGGTCTGCTCAACGCCTTGAATCTGGATGTATTTGCTGTCATGGTTCATGATTTGACATCCTCAAATGTGAAGGCTGTGGCGATACGGATCAACGCCAATTCCAAGATCAAACCCACCAAACCGATGACAAAGATGGCGATGATGATGTTTTTTACGTTCAGGTTGTTCCATTCGTCCCAGACCCAAAAGCCAATACCTACGCCGCCCGTGAGCATTTCGGCAGCCACGATCACCAGCCAGGCTGTGCCCACAGCTAAGCGGACGCCGGTCAGCATGTAGGGCAAAACAGCAGGAAAGAGGATCTTGGTGGCAATCTTCCATTCAGACAGATTCAGTACCCGCGCTACATTCAAGTAATCCTGCGGCACTCGCTGAACGCCCACGGCGGTGTTGATGATCATTGGCCAGATAGAGCAGATGAAAATAGTCCAGATGGCCGCCGGGTTAGCACCTTTGAACACCAGCAAGCCAATGGGTAACCAGGCCAGTGGGGACACCGGGCGCAGTAAGCTGATGAGCGGGTTGAACATGCGCGAGAGAAAGGTAAAGCGTCCGATGACAAAGCCCGCTGGGATACCAACAATTGCAGCCAAGCCAAATCCCACAGCCACCCGTTCGAGCGACATCAGAACGTTCCATCCCACTCCCTGGTCGTTAGGACCTTTTCGGTAAAAGGGGTCGCTGAAGATGTCGATGGCTTGCACACCCGTTTCATAAGGGCTGGGAATGCTGCCCTTGGTTGTGATGGACACCAATGCCCAAATGCCAATCAAAAGGCCCAGGCCCATGAACGGTGGCATTACCGCCATCCAAAAGTTGTTCCATTTGCGTGAACGTTGCATTTGCGTGGCAGCCTTGGCTGTGGCTGCTGCAAGTTCTGCGGTAGTCGGAGGGACTCGCTTTACGGGGGCAGTCTGGCTGCCAGTGGGTGAATGGAAAACGGCGCTGACCATACAGTTTTCCTTCACGCCTTGATTTTGAAGCCGTCTGCGTACTTCTTGGGATCTTTACCGTCCCAGACCACGCCATCGATCAATTTGTGACTGCGCATGTCACTTTTGGGAACAGACGCCTTGGCGGCTGTCGCCGCTTCTTTATACAGAGCGATTTGGTTAATTTGTTTGGCCACACCCAAGTAATCGGGGTGATCTTTAAGCAAGCCCCAACGTTTGTGCTGGGTCATGAACCACATGCCGTCAGACAGGTAGGGGAAGTTCACCGTACCTTCGTTGTAGAACTTCATGTGATCCCGATCGTCCCAGGTCTTGCCCATGCCGTTTTGGTACCGACCCAAAATGCGCTGGTTGATTGCGTCCACGCCCGTGTTCACATACGACTTGTCAGCCACGGTTTCTGCCATCTTGAGCTTGTTTTGCAGGCTGGCATCTATCCACTGGCCTGCTTCGATGATGGCTGCCGTAACTGCACGCGCTGTGTTGGGGAATTTCTTGACGAATTCGGCGGTGGTACCCAGCACTTTTTCTGGGTGATCCTTCCAAATTTCTTGAGTCGTTGCAGCTGTGACCCCAATTCCGTCCATGATGGCGCGATGGTTCCATGGCTCGCCCACGCAAAAGCCGTCCATATTGCCCACGCGCATGTTGGCCACCATTTGCGGAGGCGGAACGGTAATGACTTTGGCGTCTTTCATAGGGTTGATGCCATAAGTCGCCAGCCAGTAGTAAAGCCACATGGCGTGCGTACCGGTGGGAAAGGTCTGTGCGAAGGTGTATTCACGTTTGTCACTGGCCATCAGTTTGGCCAGGCCCGCGCCATCAGCCGCGCCCTTGTCAGCCACTTTCTTGGACAGTGTGATTGCCTGACCGTTGTGGTTCAGGGTCATCAGAACTGCCATGTCCTTTTTCGGACCCGACAAACCTAAATGCACGCCATACACAAGACCGTAGAGCACATGAGCAAAGTCGAGCTCACCATTGACCATCTTGTCGCGCACACCGGCCCAGCTCGCTTCCTTGCTCAGCACGAACTTCACACCATGTTTGACATCCAGCCCTAAGACTGATGCCATGACGACGCTGGCGCAATCGGTCAGTGGTATGAAGCCGATCTTGACCTCTTTCTTCTCTGGCGCATCTGAGCCAGCGGCGTGGACCACCGACCGCAGTGCGGGCGAAACGCCTGCTGCGCCTACGGCTGCGGCCTGTAAGACGGTGCGGCGGTTAAAACTGGTTTTCAGAATGTCGATCATGGCGAAACTCTTGGTGAGGTTTTGAAAACAAAAAAGGCGTCCTCATGTCGTTGGCGCCTGGTGTGCAGGGCGCGAACGCATGGGGACGCCTTTGTCCGGTGTGAGTTCACCCGCCATTGGGTGAGTTCACGTTTGACCTTCATCGGTCTTGTTTCAATCATTGCAAGCCGCGTGCCAGGGTTTTATTGGGTTACGTGCCCTGAATTCGAATGATTATTTGGTTTGGGCACCGTTGGGGAGCATTGGTGTGCACCAATCTGGTGTGAACATCATCCAAGCAACTCAGCCATTTCGATCATTTGTTGTGCGATTTCGGCCAGCTTCACACCTTTGTTCATCGCCGTTTTACGCATACGGGCATAGGCTTCTTGTTCGTTCAGACCTTGACGTTGCATCAACAAGCCCTTTGCGCGGTCAATGAGCTTCCTATCGCTCAGTTCCGACCGGGCGCTGTCAAGTTCTGCCAGTAAGGCCTGCTCGTGCTTGAACCGGGCTAGCGCTACCGTCAGGATCGGGTGTATGCGCTCCGGTGCCAGACCAGCAACGATATAGGCTGTCACGCCTGCAGCCACAGCTTCGTTAATAGGCCGTGTGTCACTGTCATTGGTGAACATCACGATGGGACGTCTCTCGTCGCGTGTGGCCATGACTACATGTTCCAGCGCATCGCGGGCGTCGCTTTCAGCGTCAACGATCACCATGTCGGCTTGTAACTGGGCCAACCGCTCAGTCAAAAATACATCTGCGGGTAAGGTGGCCACTAGGTTGTAGCCCGCTTCGAGCAGGCCAATACGCAGAAGACGCGATCTTTCTTCAGTTGCCTGTGCCTGCTCATCCCCGTCTGACACTAAAGCTGGATCAGAAATTATTACAACAATTCTTAAAGCTTCAACCATGCATCTTTCGATGCAATAAACATGCCGATGCATCACAAGCTGTTTTTCCTAAGCCTGATCCGACGGCACGGCTCTTGCTGAAAATTTATTAGTCAAAGTTGACGGTAGAAGTGACGTTGAAAATGAATTACGAAAAGATGAAAAATTCAGGATTGCTAGAGTCGGTCAGTGTGTTGTTTGGCTTTGAAAACTGAGCCACTTTGATGGGAATTTGCATCCAAATTT
>NZ_JBBAPF010000040.1:0-12133 GCF_040400975.1 Limnohabitans sp.
ACGACGTGTTGGACGACCTGGGCACGTTGGTTGAGAAGTTAGGCGGCCAAGTGCATGTTCTGGCGGCCGAACGCATGCCCACAACCACGGGTGTTGCGGCGAGTTATCGCCACTGAAAGCCGCCAAGCCCCCTCACCTACCGGACAAACCCATGAAAATTCAAATCAACACCGACGCCAACATCCAAAGCTCGCAGGCCTTGACCACCATGGTGCAAGACGCCATCGACCACGCTTTGTCGCGGTTCGCCGAACACATCACCCGAATTGAAGTGCATCTGAGCGATGAAAACGCGGGCAAATCCGGGCAGCATGAGCAGCGCTGCATGATGGAAGCCCGCTTGGAAAGCCGACAACCCGTGGCCGTGACCGAGCAAGCGCCAGTCATGGCGCAAGCGGTCCAGGGTGCCGCCCAAAAGCTGGCCCATCTGCTCAGCAGCGCATTGGGCCGGCTCCATGACCACAAAGAAAAGACCTCCGGCCTGCCGCTGTCAGGCACCGAATAAGCCACGCTCGGGGTTGAACGTGGCTGGCAGCGGGATCGGTTTTGAAAACCTTCAGAAGTTTTTCATTCTGGAGGTGTCGTACTTCAGGTGATCGACCACCGATTGAACACCCCGTGTTGACCACACGGTGTGTTTGATCACATCACGCTCGGCCCAATTGCTCACACTGCCTTCGAGGATGACTTTTGATCCTTCAACGCGCACCGAAATTTTGGCTGCGTCCTGAATGGCTTGGCGCTTGATGGCCTCATCGATGTCGTCTTTGACACGCACGCTGGAGACATGTGGCTTGATCTCGATTTGATTGTTCACCTCAACCACACCGATCAATTGCGCCACGATCTTTTGCGCTGTCTCGCGCTGGAAGTTCCAGCCGAGCGCACCCGAGAGGGTGACCCCTCCGTTTTCCACTTTGACTTTGACGCTGTCCGGCGGAATGGCGGCATTCCAGCTCAAGACTTTTTCTGCGGCCAGCGCAATATCCGCATCGCTGCGTTGACGGTCGCTGGCGATGTTGACCTGCAAGTCGATGACGAGGCTTTGCACGCCCTGCACCCGTTGTGCGGCACGTTCTGCTTGCCATTTTTCATAAAAGCTTCCCACAAGACCCTTGAGCGTGACGGCACCCTGTTTGACTTCAACGCTGATATTTTTCGCCTCAACGGCGGGATCATCCGCCAACTCTCGAAGGACAGCGTGTTGCAATTGTTGGTCCATGTTCATGATGAATTTTCCTTTTAAAGAAGTTTCACCATATCGGCCAATGCAACAAGTCACCGTGGCTTAGCGCACATCTTGGATGGATTTTTCCAACTCGGCACAAGCTTGCTTCTCAGGGTCAAACCGTGTCGAGGTAATGGCCATGATGTCGCGCACGCGGCCCTCAAACGAATCGACCTTGCCCATGCGTGCGGCCACATCGCCTTGCGTCAAGCCCGCTTTCGTGCGTGCTGCAATCAGTTCACAGGCCAGCTCAAACTCGGGCGCTTGTGCGTCATAGGCTTGGCGAACGGCGGGGTTGGCCAGCAGTTGGTCTTTTACGTCTTTCAGGTTTTTCACGTCGATGGCGAGCGGTAAGTGTGCGTGTTCTCTGTGATGAGCACTTGCGCAGAGATGCCCAAGCCTTTGTTCAAGTTTCGGATCATGCGCAGCGTGAGGGGGCGTTTGTGGCTGAGCACTTCATACACGCGATTGGGCTGCCCGATCATCGGCTCAAGGTCTTTGATCGACAGCCCCGCTTGGTCCATGCGGAATTTGATGGCTTCCACGGGGTCCGGCAGATCAATCGGATAGTGCTTGCGCTCATAGGCCTCAATCAAGGTTGAGAGCACATCCAGGCGTTCGCCATCGGGCGTGTCAGGCGATGGGTCTTGGTCCACCAGCATTGACACCACGCGCAGTGCTGCGCGGTAATCTTTTTCTGTGCGGATGGGGGTGATTTCCATGATGTTCTCCTTGACGCTCACGACTGATCCACTGAAGCCGCATCGACCTTGTCGTATTCGGCATGTGTGCCCACAAACTTGACATAGGCGATTTGCATCCGGTACGCAAAAGCGACGATGAGCCGGTACTTGTTCCCGGCAATGTTGAAGACGATCCGGTTGTTGCCAACAATGCTGGCGTTTCCGTATTGAGCTTTGACATCGCCCGGGGATTTCCATTCGGCGCGACAGGCTTCACCGTACCAAGTTTTCAAGGCTTCTTCTGCGTCCCCGCGCCCGGGTTTTTCCCAGAATATCTTGAGTGTGGATACGGCAATGACTCGCATAGCGGCATTTTAGTCCCAAATTGGGACTGGCAACTTGAAATGGTGTTTTGCCATTTTTGTCGTGACCCTGCGCTGGCCGAAGGGTGTGCGTCATAGGCTTGGCGAACGGCCGGGTTGGCCAGCAGTTCGGCTTTCAGGTCTTTCAGGCTTTTCACGCCGATTCCTCCAGGCGTTTCAATGTGGCATACACCGCGCCTTGTGTCTTGTGCCTCAAGTCCCGCTGGATTTTCCCAATTTGGCATCGTCCTCGGCCCAGCCTTCTATCGCGGGGTAATACCGTGTTGATCGACCATCACCGTACCGGGTGAGCAGCCCAAGCCTTTCCAGATCGATGAGGTCTCGGGCTGCTGTGGGTGTGGAGGTTTGCGCAATCCGCTCGTGCTTGCGCGTGGTCATGCCGCCTTCGTAACCCTTGGGGCCAGCGTCCAGCAGCTTCTTCATGGTTTTTTGCTGACGCTCATTGAGAGAGACCGATGACATTTGGGCCTGAAACCGAATGCGTTGAATGGCGGAATCGATGGTGCGGTTGGCGAATTCGTTGGCCAGATCAATTTGCGCCAGCATCCATTCGACCCATGCCGTCACGTCCATGCTTTTGGAGCGTTGTGCCCGCTCCAGCTCGCGGTAATACTGGTCTTTGCACGACTCGATTTGCCGCGACAGTGTCACGATTCGCCCAGGCTGGCCCATGTCTTGGCCCAGTGCCAGTTGCAAGATGGCCCGGCCTAGACGACCGTTGCCATCGTCAAATGGGTGCAGCGTCTCGAACCACAGATGCGAGACAGCGGCACGCACCAGGCCGTCCATGGGCTGCGGCCCGACTTTGGGCTGGGTTTGGTTGAACCAATTCAAAAAAGCGTCCATCTGCTCGGCCAAGCCTTCAGCGGGTGGCGCGGCGTAATGCACCTTGCTGTGGCCCACGGCCCCACTGACGATCTCCATGGGCACAGAACGCAGAGCGCCCACATCGATGCGCTGCATGCCCGAAAAACCCGTGGGGAAAAGCGCCCCGTGCCAACTGCACAGCCTCTCCAGCGTCAAGGGTGCACCGGTGTTGAGGGTGGCGTCTTGCAACACATCGATCAGTCCCTCGATGTTGCGCCTGCCTTCGCGCACGGGGGCCCCAGAGGTGTCGAGGCCCAAGCGCCGGGCCACGGAGGAGCGAACACTTTCAGGGTCCAGCTTTTCGCCTTCAATCGCAGAGGTGGTCAATGCCTCTTGCGTCAGCGAGTCACGGATGTGGGGCTGCAGCCCTTCCAGGCCAATCGCCTCCGCTTTGCCAAGAAGAATTCCTTGGGATGTTCTTGCGGCCGCCAATGACGCCTGAATTCGCTGCGCGTCGAACGCCAATGCTGGCCACTCTGGCAGCTGCCAAATCCAACGTTGATATGATTTCATGGCTTAATCATATCAATATATGATTTGAATGGAATGAAAATCGTATCGTGCACGGTGTCAAGATCAATTCAGCTGTGGGTTTTTGTCTTGGACTGAATCAATTGCTGGGTGATCAAGTTGTTGGTGGACACCAACATCTTGGGCTACTTTGCACGCAACAGCTCTGCCGCGCTGCAAACGCGCATGTTGGCGGCGCTCAAAAAGCAGGAGATCGCCATCTCTGCCATCACCCGCGCCGAAACACGGTTTGGGCAGGCGCTGCTGCAAGCCGAAGACAAACGCCGCCGGACCATTGATTTGCTGCTCAATGAGTTGCCCGTTTTGCCATGCACGGCTGGAAGCCGCAGACCGCTATGGAGAAATTGCCGCCCACCTGCAGCAAACCGGGCAGCCCATTGGCAACATGGACACGCAAATCGCCGCGCATGCATTGGCGCTGGGCCTGCCCTTGGTAACGCACAACACGCGGCACTTCAAGCGGGTGCCGGATTTAAAGATTGAGGACTGGATGACGTGAAAAAGAAGATCGTTTAAACGGATGAGCCCATGGGCGATGTTGAGGTGGTCGCGGATTTTCTGCCGTCGCCTGCCGAGTTGGCATTCAAGGAAGATGGCGTGAAAGTCACGCTGGCCTTGAGCAAGAGCAGCTTAGATGAATCGCAGCAAGATCAGGCCTCAATGGCCACCTCATGCGCCATGCGGCTGCCCCCCACGCGCTTCACATAAGCCCACAACTCCCCAAAAAACGGATGCCTGCAAAGCGTGGACGAGTCGCCCACCAGCAGCAGCTTGCGCCGTGCGCGGGTGATGCCCATGTTCATGCGGCGGATGTCAGACAAAAAGCCGATATCGCCTTGGGGCTTGCTGCGCGTCAAGGTGATGGCAATGATGTCGCGTTCTTGGCCGTGAAACGAATCGACATTGCCCACGCAGAAAACTACACGATGAGGAGTTGACCAAGATCGAAAACAGATTGAATCACCGGCCCAGAAAGCGGCTTGGATTCAAGACACCCCATGAGGTGTTCCACGCCTCGTTAAACCGTGTTGCAGTTCGTTCTTGAACCCACCAAACCTTGAATATGCAAAAAAATAAATTCAATGATTAAATTGAAATAACGAGTTAACGTTTTGGCGGAATATTCTTCCGTATTTTCATGATATCCTCATTGTAATTTAAAGTTAGTACCCTGCTTGTGATGATCGGAACAGAGAAAAATTTACTGATTGCTCTTGCTGAAATTAACCAGTGGGAGTGGAACGAGCTACCAAGTGCACGAAGCTTGGTCGGAAGGCACGTCTACTTTTGTTTGGCTATTGAGGTTTTGAAAAATAAAGAAATCCGTGCCGGACAACCTCTGAAACAGGTTTTTTTCCATCCTGAATTCTCAGACAGAGCCATCCGAATGAAATTGCGTGAATTTGAACAGGATGGGCTGATCGAAAGACTTTCCGATGACATCGACAAGCGCTACCGACGCTTGGTGCCAACTCAGGTACTGGTTGATTCCCTTCACAAGCATGCACAAACCTTGCGCCTGACGATTGAAAAAACAGTTTATTGCGTGGATAAGGATTGACAAATTGAAGCCGTCTTGTTTCTCGACTTTGGCATTTTTCTTGGTCTGCTTGCCAGCTCCATCCCTAGCCAGTGATTTGTACCGCGGCATGCTTGCCAACATGCTGGATCGGCACCCAGCTGTTATCGCGGCTGGTCAACAACGGCTGGCGGCGTCACAAGAGGTGGAGGGAGCACGGTGGCAATTTTTCCCCACGCCATCCATCGGCGTTGAGAGCGGCAATCAAACCAGTCAATTCGCTGATTCAAAAATCCGTTTTGCGCGGCTCCAACAACCCCTGTGGACAGGGGGGCGACTGACGGCGCAAACCGATCGTGCCAAAGCACAACAGGAACTGGCAGACGCCGCTTGGCGTGAACAAAGGCACAACCTCGCCATACGCTGGCTAGAACTCTGGGCCGAATCCTCGGCAGCCCGAAGCAGGGTTGAAGCCTATGCCGAATCTGAAGAATTGCACCAGCGGTACGTCAGGCGTGTGCAGGCGCGTGCCCAAGAGGGGCAAATCGCACGAAGCGAAACACAGCTTTCGTTCTCACGTTTGTCCTCCGTACAAGCTGAACTCGAATTGGCACGTGCGCAGCAACAGCAGGCCATGAACAAGTTGCTGCAAATGTGGGGTCGAACATGGTCGACAACGGACATCCCCCGGCTGCCTGATCTTAGAGGTTCCGAGGTGGACTCCATGCATACCCACGTTGGAGCGGTTGCGCAAAATCATCCGGTTCTTCAGAAAAGCCGCGCACAAGTACTGCTGGCACAAGCCGAGGTTGATTTTGCACGAGCACGTCTGTCGCCCGAGGTCTATGCAAGGGCTGAAGTATCACACGGCAATATCAGTGGAGACGTTCGAAAAGCTTTCATAGGATTCAGCACAAGCTTTGGCGGTGGTCTGTCAAACCTGTCTGCCGTTGGTTCTGCACAAAGCCGTGTTGAAGCACAAAGGCAAGAGCTCGAAGTCCGAAGCAGGGAATTGAGCGATTTGCTGACCACAGATCAGATCAATCACTTGAGTCAATCGCAAAGAGCACAGCAATTTCTTCTATCACTGGAGGCCGCGCAGGCATATCTTCTGTCATCAGAAACGCAGTTCGACAACGGCCGACGCAGTTGGCAAGAACTCATGAACAGCGCTCGTGAAAAAGCCCAAATACGAGTTCAGTTGACGGACGCCAGCGCACAAGCCTGGCTGGCTGCACAACGCCTGCGCCTGAACACCCAAGGTCTGGAAGACTTCCTGGCCCGGCCTGCGCGCTGACAGGCCCATGTCCCCAGCAACCCAGACACCCATTTCTATGTCCCTCGTCGACCACACCCAAGGCCTGATCGCCTGCATGTTGCGCCTGTCGCAGTTGCGCCGCGAACCCATTGATGTGCTGCAAGTGCAGTCCCTGCTGCGCGAAGCCCAGCTGCCGGCGCAAGTTACGCCGTCCCAACTGCTGCAGGCCCTCACGTCGATTGCCCATTCGCAGCGCTGGCCCCGTCCGCAAAGCAGTGGCCAGCCCGACCCCTCGCGCCTGCCCGCACTGTTGCTGGAGCCAGATCAGCCCCCCGGCCTCATTGTGGCCAGTCGCAGCGACGGTACCTGGACCGTGCAGCGCTGGAGCCCCACGCTGCGGCAATTGAGTGAAGAAGCCGTGCGCGACTTCGCCACCGGCAGCCAGACCGTGCGCCTGCGCATGGTGGCCAGTTTTTCGCCATCGGCCAGCCCCAGCTTCCAATTGGTCTGGAGCGAAATTTGGCGACACCCCCGCGCCATCGTCGACATTGCCGCTGCCACCTTGACGGTGACGGTGCTGGCCCTGGCCACCTCGTTCTACTCCATGCAGGTTTATGACCGCGTGGTCCCCACCCAAGCCAGCGGCACCTTGCTGACGCTCACCCTCGGCGTCTTCGCCGCCATCCTGCTCGAAGTGCTGGGCAAATGGCTGCGTTCGCGCCAGATCCATCAGTTGACCGACCTCATCGACCAAAGCCTGGCTCGCACCGTATTTGGTCGCTTTTTGCACATCCGCCTCGACCAATTGCCGCCCAGCGTCGGCGGTACCGCCTCGCGACTGCGCGGCTACGAAAGCCTGCGCAGCTTTCTGGTCAGTCTGGTCACCCAGGCCATCGTCGACATCCCGCTGGCCCTGCTCACCTTGCTCGTGCTGTTCTTGATGGCTGGCAATCTGGCCTTGATTCCGGGTGCATTTTTGGTGGCCGGGCTGATCGCAAGCACCATCTCCAAGCGCCGCATCGAACACCTGACCCGTCTGGCCACACCTGCAATGCACCAAAAATCCGGCATCCTGGTCGAAAGCGTCGAAGGCGCCGAAACCATCAAGTCGGGGCAGGGCGGCTGGCGCATGCTCTCTCGCTGGCTCGACATCACCGACGAAGCCCGCCAGTACGAGCACCGCACCCGCGTCCTGACCGAAAACGCCCAGTTCATGGTCGGCGCCTTGCAACAATTGGCCTACATCACATTGGTTGCCTTGGGTGCATTGACCGTCGGCATCGACGACTTCACCATGGGGGCTCTCATCGCCTGCTCCATTCTGAGCGGGCGCATCCTCAACCCCATCGCCATGGTCCCCAATCTGCTTATGCAATGGGCCCAAACCAAGGTCGCCGTCGATGACCTTGACCGCTTTTGGAAGCTGCCCTCCGATCACCCCGAAGGCACCCAGCCCCTGGTGGCCCCCCTGCATGGCCAGTACAGCCTCAGCAACATCGACATGCAGTACAACGGCACGCAAGCACTGCGCCTGCCCAAACTCGACATCCGCGCCGGTGAACGCATCGCCGTCATTGGCGGCATCGGCAGCGGCAAGACCAGTCTGTTGAGACTGCTCTCGGGCATGTACAAGCCCCAGGGTGGCCGCATCCTGCTCGACGGCATGGAACTCGAACTCATTGCCAAAGACTGCCTGTCCGAGCACATCGGCTTTGTCGCGCAAGACGGCCGCCTGTTTGCGGGCACCCTGCGCGAAAACCTTATCCTAGGCCTGGCCGACCCGGGCGACGAAGCCCTGCTCATCGCGGCCCGCCGCACAGGGCTGTTTGACGCCGCCATCGCGCCGCACCCCAAAGGGCTTGAACGCGAGATCTACGAAGGCGGCCAGGGCCTGTCTGGCGGCCAACGCCAACTGGTTCACTTCACCCGCGCCCTGTTGCGCCAGCCCAGCATTTGGCTGCTGGACGAGCCCACCGCCTCGATGGACCCGCCACTGGAGTACCGCGTGCTGCAAACCCTGAGCGAAGAACTGCAAAAGCGGCCTGATAGCACCCTCATCCTGGTCACCCACAAACCGCAGTTGCTCGGGCTGGTCCAACGCATCATGGTGCTCAACAACCAGCAAGTCTTGCTCGACGGCCCCAGCGAGCAGGTCCTGCAGCATCTGCGTGCTGCCCCCCCTCCAGCCGCCCCGGCACCGGCAACCCCACCTGCAACCCCACCTGCAACCCCACCTGCATCCCCATCCGTAACCGCGCAGGCCACACCATGACCACCAAACACTCCATGCGCCCAGGCGCAGGCCTGCTTCTGCTCGGCACCCTGCTGGCTTTTGGGCTTTGGGCCGCCTGGTTCGACATTGACCAGATCGTCCGAGCCACTGGCCAGATCATCCCGCAAGAGCGCACCCAGATCATCCAGGTCGCCGACGGCGGCGTACTGCAAGAACTGCACGTCAACGAGGGCCAAACCGTGCGCAAAGGCCAAGTGCTGGCCCGCCTCGAAAACCAACGCGCCAGCGCCGGCGTGGACGAAGTACGCAACCGCATCGCCGGCCTCGAAATCACCCGCCTGCGCGCCCAGGCCGAAGCCAGTGCCCAGCTTTTTGTGCCCAACGCCTACCGGCGCAGCCACCCTGACCTGGTGCAGGCCCAGAAATCGCTCTATCAGCAAAACATCGCTGCACTGCAGCAAGAAACCGCCGCCCTGCACGGCCAGATGCGGCTGGCCGAAGAAGAGCAGCAGCTCAATGAACGGCTCTTCAATACCGGCAACATCAGCCGGATCGAACTCATGCGCGCCCAGCGCCAGGTGCTCGAGGTGCAGCAACGCATCCAGGCCGCGCAAGACAAATTCCGCTCCGATGCCCGCAGAGAACTGGCCCGCATCGAAGACGAAATCACCACTCAGCGCAGCAGACTGCGAGAGCGCCAGAGCATCTATGACCACACTATCCTGGAAGCCCCGACCGACGGCGTCGTCAAATACCTGCGCCTCAACACCTTGGGCGGCGTGCTGCGCCCCGGTGACGAGCTCATGCAAATCTCGCCCACTCAGGGCCAATACCTCGTCGAAGCCAAGATCAACCCCGCTGACATCGGCCAGCTCGAAGTGGGCCAGCGCGCCACCCTGCGGCTCGACGCCTTCGACTACAGCATCTACGGCCCCGCAGAAGGCCGCCTGGACTACCTCAGCTCGGACACCCTGTCAGAGCCCGGCCCCGACGGCCGCAGCAGCCAGACCTATTACCGCGCCCGTCTGAGCCTGCAACTGCCAGCAAACAGCCGCATCCGGCCCGAAGACATCAAACCCGGCCTGACCGTCAGCGTCGACATCCAGACCGGTCGCCGCAGCGTGCTGCACTACATCGGCAAGCCCATTGCGCGCGCCTTCAGCGGCGCGTTGGGCCAAAAGTGATAGCTGCAGCATCCTGGATGGTTGCATTGACTCAAAAAGCTATCTACTGTTCATGGCCACAAAGGTCATGCGCCAGTTGATAGACAATCTTTGCGTCACCACAGCAGTCCATCCAGCAGCCTTGTCATGCTTATTGCATTGCATAAGGCTTGTCCGATCAAGATGCAGAAAATTCTGTTTGACGACAATTACCTTGGCCGGCGTGTTGCCTCACAAATAAATGTGCCCCGATAGCTGGTTGACGTTTTGCTTTTAGTCCTCTAATTTCAAAAGTAAAAAGTCACCAAGGAAGTAAGCTATGAAAGGCCGTTATGTCGTTTTTTCTACAGACTTTTCGGACACGGTTGCCAACTTTCGCAGGCTACCCAAAACCATTTCTTTTGCACGTTCAGTTCGCCATGTCCTGACTCGTCGCTGCAGATTCCGCAGCTGAGACTTGCTGGCGTATAGGTCCGGAATCATCGATTCCTGCAATTGGTTATCGGATGGAATGGTCCGCTGCCTGCCTCTAGGCGACTTGTA
The DNA here is from genome assembly GCF_040400975.1 of Limnohabitans sp. Taxonomy (GTDB): domain Bacteria; phylum Pseudomonadota; class Gammaproteobacteria; order Burkholderiales; family Burkholderiaceae_C; genus Limnohabitans_A. The sequence continues at coordinate 10,409 of NZ_JBBAPF010000040.1, forward strand.
AGGGCGAAGGTCTGAAGTGCAGCGAAACCCGTCATTGAGCGCGAATCAAGCCCGCTCAGGCGAGACTTTTTGGATGGTTGCAATAAGCATGTCAATGTCTGCATTGGGATTGGCCGCTACATTGCGAAACCACTTCACACCTGCCATTGAAGTCGTAGATGTGGAACCGACGGGCAACTGTTGCAGCACCTGGTCAAACAGGTTTTCGTCTTTTGGACGCCAGACCACGATGCCGGTTTGGGGCTCCGCATAAAGCGCAAGGCGTTCGTCAGCAGCCACAAAATCTCTCAAGCGGCGGGCAAGATCCATGCAGTGCTCAATTCGCTGAGCAACGCCTTCACGCCCCCAAGCAAGAAGCGTGGCTACAAGAGCGGTGGCGGTTGCACCATGGGAACCAAGCACGCCAACATTGGGGGTAGCAAGGTACGCTCCACCGAAACTAACCGCAGCGTGGGCCTTTTCAGTGTCTTTGAACAAGACGAGCGCAGACTCTTTGGGTTGAAAAAGCCATTTGTGCGCAGACACCGCGACAGAATCTGCCAACTCGATGCCGGCAAGTAAGTCCGCGTACTTACTCAACCGCAAAGGACCGGCCCACGCAGCGTCTACATGAGTCCAAGCTGCCCTACCGGCTAAGTCAAATGGGTCGATGGCACCTGTGCTGGTCGCACCGGCGGTGAGAACCAAGGCAGATTTGCTCAAGTCGGTCGGCAATTGCGCTGCGTCCATTGAACCGTTTGCGTCTATGGGCACGCTCAGGTATTTCAGGCCCAGGATATGAGCCGCTTTCGCAATGGAGAGATGCGCTCCCTCAGATGCAATCACCTCGGTAACGCCTGCACACTCGCGCGCAGACCACAAAGCGGTCAAATTGGCCACTGTCGAGCCCGGTGTCATGTGCCCGCCGTTCATGCCGAACAATGGTGCAAGCCATGCCAAGACTGACTCGCGCGGGTAGTTAGGCCTGATTTGCGGCAATCAGCGCATAGACCGGGTAAACGTCTTGTCGCCGTTGCTGGCAAACCAAGCCGTAGCCTTTGCCAATATGTCACGCTCCATCTGGACTTGACGCAGTTTGCGGCGCAGCTCCATCAGTTCGTGGCGCTCATCGGCACTGAGCGCGGCCGATTGGGTTGGCGTAGTGCCATGGGCAACGCCAGCCATACGCACCCAGCTCAGGATGCTGGTGGCGTGGCAGCCGAATTCTTTGGCCAACTCGCCGGGTTTGCGGCCAGCTCGAACCAACTCGACCATTTGCTCTCGAAATTGCGCCGGGTAAGGCGGTTTGGGATTGAGCATCTCGGACTCCTTCTGCAAGAACAATAAGGTGTCCGTGAAATAGGGTCAACTTCAGCGCACACAGGCGGCTGGCGTGCTCGCCAATTTCTTTGGCCTGAAGCAAGATCAACCGCGTCTCGCGCGATGGGTTGAACACCCGCTCATCCGCAGGCAACACCACCGAGCCTGGACTCTCGGCTTTGCAATGCAATTTCAAAAACCGAGATGTGTCTTGACGGAGTTGCTTATATGTAAAGCACGTAACCTTTTTCGATGATGACTTCGAAAAAATCAATTTGAGGAAGTCATTTCCACAAAATTTCCCGGAGGAAATTTATTTTTAAAAAAATGTACTAAATTCAAAAATACAGCAGAAATAAATGGGAATCAAAAAATAAATACACATTAAATTTTCTATTCCTTGAACTCACGGGAGAAGACTTTGAC
>NZ_JBBAPF010000041.1:0-12022 GCF_040400975.1 Limnohabitans sp.
TGGCGCATGAGCCAGACGGGGGTGTGGTCGGTGGCCTGGCGCAGGCAGGCGCGCAGGAAGCTGTCGTTTTGGAGGGGGGCGAAAGAGCTCATGCCCCCGATTGTGGCAGGCTGCGCGGGGTCATTAACGGGCGAGTGGCAGACGGTGCAAGGCCGTTTGCACCTCGCTGACGCTGAGCAGCTCGGACAGCAGCACGGGCGTGCTGCCTGAGCTGTACAGGGCATAAACCGGCACGCCGCTGCGGCCCAGTGCCGTCAGTGCCTGTGTGATGGCCGGGTCGCGACGCGTCCAGTCTGCACGCATCAGCACCACTTGGCGTTGTGCAAAGTCGGCCAGCAGCTGCGCATCGGCCAGCGTGGTTTTCTTGTTGTATTGGCAGGTCACGCACCAAGCGGCGGTGAAATCCACAAAAACCGGACGGCCTGCGGCCAAATGGTCTTGCAAAGCGGCTTCTGACCAAGCTTGCCATGCGGGGGCGTAGGCGGTTTGGGTGGACGTGCTGGCGCTGGCCACCGGGACTGTCGGTGCTTCGCGCAAAGCCTGCGGCAACCAACTGCTGCCCAACCACATCAAAGTGGCCAGAGCCAAGCTGCTCAAGACCCAACGGGTGCGGCCCTGCAATCCCAGCGCCCAGACCAAGCAGGCCACGGTGAGCAACAAGGCCAACAAGCCGCTGGCGCCGTCGATGCCGGTTTGTTGGCCCAGCACCCACAGCAACCAAACCACGGTGGCCAACATCGGAAAAGCCATGGCTTGGCGGAAAGTCACCATCCAGGCCCCGGGGCGGGGCAGCGCGCGGGAAATGCCCGGCCACCAGCTGGCCGCCAAATAGGGCAAAGCCATGCCCAGCCCCATGGCGGCAAAGACCAGCAAGGCCTGCCAAGCGGGCAGCGCAATCGCCAAGCCCAAGGATGCCCCCATGAAGGGCGCGGTGCAGGGCGAGGCCACGGCCACGGCCAGCACGCCGGACAAACCGGCGTTCACCGTCGGGTGGCGGCTTTGCACTGTGGCCAAGCGGCTTGGCAACATGTTTCCGAACTCAAACACACCGGCCAGGTTCAGGCCCAGCAGGGTGAACAAGAGCGCCAGGCCCGCCACCACCGGCGGCGATTGCAGTTGAAAGCCCCAGCCCAGTTGTTCGCCCGCAGCCCGCAAGGCCAGCATCAGGCCCCCCAGCAGCATGAACGACAGCACCACACCTAGGGTGTAGGCCAAGCCCGCTGCACGGTGTTGGGTCTGCGAGGTGTTGGCTTGCGCAAAGCCCAGCACCTTGATGGCCAGGATGGGGAACACGCAGGGCATGAGGTTGAGCAGCAAGCCGCCTGCCAGTGCGCCCAAAATGGCCAGGGTCAAACCCAGAGCGGTGGTGCTGGATGCCGCTGGTTTTTCTGCAAGTCGGGCATTCTCGGCCAGCGCCTTGGCAAGGGCCGGTGAAATTTCAGCGGGGGCGGCTTGTGTGATTGGGGGCCAAGAGCCTGCTACTGGGGTTTCAAGCTCAAAAGCCGGTGTTTTGGGGGATGACTCTGGCCCTAAGGCGAGCACCCAGCGCATGCTGCGGGGGCTGTCGCCCCGCTCTTCAGACACCGGGATTTGGGCGTTCCAGACCGCGCCTTGCCAGTTCTGTGTCCAGTCTTTGCCTTGCACGGCGGCGTTGTGCACCACGTTGGGCGTGATCGGGAAAGCGCTGAGCATTTGGCCGCGCCAGCTGTCTGGCAGGCCTGTCACCTGCAGGTTCAGGCGCTTACCGTCGGGCGACAAAGTGGTTTGTGCACCGCTGCCCACCGGGTTGTGGGCTTGCGGCTGCGCCATTTTTTGAGGGCTCTGGTCGCGCGCTTTGTCAAACAAGGCCGCATGGGACGTTTGAGCTGTGGCAGAGGTCAAACTCAAGGCCAATTGCCCTTCTTGTGGGATGCATTCTTTGCGGCAGACCAGCCAATCGGCCTGCAACTGCACGGTCAAGGGCGCGTTGGCCGGAAATTTGAAATTCGCCGAGACCGTGATCGGAACGGTCAAAAGCAAAAGGCCTTCGTAGCCATAGTTGGCCAGAGTGCCAATCGGGAATTTTTTGGGCAAGGGCCAGGCGATGTCACCCGCTTGCAAACCGGCAGGCAGTTGCCATTGCAGGCGCGTGGGCAAACCCGAATCGCCGGGGTTTTGCCAATAGGTGTGCCAATCGGGCTGGTGCTCGATCTGCAGCCCCAACCAAAAGGTCTGACCCGCTTGGATGCCTTGGGGGGCGTCCACCAGCAATTCGGCCCGCACTTGTTCGGTGCTGACCACGTGGCGGCCAGCCGACAACAAAACGCTATGGGCCGCTGGGGTGCTCGATGTACCCGGTGTGCCCGAGGTGGCGGCCTTGGAGGAAAACAATGCGCCACTTTGAGCCTCGCTGGGCAGAGGCCATGCCAACAGGAGGCCGATGCAGACAAAGGCCCCCAAAAAAGTCCAGACCTGCAGGCGGGTCCAGCCACGAGACATCACGGAAACTTTCACAACCATCCTTCAAGGGTCCCCACACTTGCGGCAAGGCGTATGGGAAAGGCACTGTACACGCCCCGGCTCCATTAAGATGCCAAAGATGCAAAATCCTTCACGTCTTTGGGCCGACTGGACCACCACCGATTTTCAGGCTTTGGCACGGGATCGGGCCATCGCTGTCTTGCCCGTGGCCGCCACCGAGCAGCATGGGCCTCATCTGCCATTGTCGGTGGACACCGATTTGGTCAACGGCGTGGTGCAGGCCTGTTGGCCGCATTTGCCCGCTGATCTGCCTGCCTTGTTTTTGCCCACCCAAACGGTGGGCTTGAGCCCCGAGCATGCGCGATTTGCAGGCACCCTGACGCTCAAGGCCGAGACCGTGATCCGTTTGTGGACCGACATCGGTGAGTCGGTTGCTGCCAGCGGCGTGAAAAAGCTGGTGCTGCTCAACGCCCACGGCGGGCAAGTGAGCGTGATGGACATCGTGGCCCGCGACTTGCGCGCCCGGCGGGGCATGTTGGTGTACAGCGTGAGTTGGTTCAATTTGCCTTTGCGCGACGCTCAAGGCGCGGATGTGAACGCGATGTTCAGCGCCGAGGAGCACCGCTTTGGTGTGCACGCGGGTGACACCGAAACCTCGATGATGCTGGCGCTGCGTCCCGACACGGTGCGCATGGACCAGGCGCAAAACTTCCGATCCACCGCGCAAGACCGCGCCGAGCGGTTCGAGATTTTGGGTAATGGCAAAAGCGCCAAGCTGGGCTGGCAAATGCAGGACTACAACCCGCATGGGGCCGCCGGCAATGCGGCTGCGGCCACCCCACTCAAGGGCCAAGCGCTGCTGGACGCTTCAGGCCGCGCTCTGGCGCAGTTGCTCACCGAAATCGACCAACTGCCGCCAACCACATTGAATGAGCAGACGGGTTGAGCTTCTTTGGGGGGCGAGTCCGATTGTCCGACGGGGTTCAATCCGGTACAGGGTTTCAAAAAGTCGGCAAGACCAATTGGCAGTCATCTGGGCTGACGCTTCGCGGGTGCTCGCGTGTGGCATCGATGCACCCGCCTTCGGCATAAACCCCTTGGGGGTCGCGCATGCGCACCATGCGCTCCAGCACCTGCTGCCGAACTTGGGGGTCGCGTTCGGTTTGGGCCACATGCTTTTCAACCACCGACTCGTCCATGACCAATTGGCCTTGGCTGTCCACCATGGCGCCGTGGCGCCAGTGGAAAATTTCAATCGCTTTGGATTCCAAGGTGAACGGTCGATCGCGCTGCCAAAAGTTGCTGAAGAGACCCCCCCCCATGTAGATCACCCAAGAGCCTTCATAACCCTCGATGTCGGACGATCGTTCGTCGGGGTTGCGGAACCACAGCCGATCGCCGGGCACATAAAACCGGCTGGGCAAAGGCGCGGCCATGCTGCCGTATTCGATCAAAAAAACATCGTGAAATTGCCCTGACCGAACCGCGTGCCGTTCGTTGAGTTGCTGCAAATCGGCCAGCAAAGCGGGGTGGTGGGCCGCCAATTCTTGGGCGATGCCCAAAAGAATCACGTATTCGGTGGCGCGGTAGCAAGAAAAATCGTACAGCTTGCCAGTGGCTTCGGGCTGGGTGGCGGCCACCAAGGCGGCAATCAGCGGGCGACCGGGCTGCAGGATGAAGCCGGGACCGTCTTCGTAGTGCCAGTCGGCTTCTGGGCGTTCGGCCGCTTCGGTTTTGAAAGCCAGCGCAGTCTTGCGGGCGGCCAGCACCATGTTGCGCCTGACCCTGATGTGCGACTGCAGGGCTGCCAAGTTGGCAAAGCTGAAAAGGTGGGGCGAGCCCAGCAGGGCCACGGCAATCTCTCGCTCTACCGTCCAGTCTGGGGGGTCATCCTTGTTCTGTCTGAGCCTTTGGTGCAGGCCCAGTGTGTCGTGGTTGGGCATGAGTTGCTCAAGGGCATTGGGCTGCAAGCTGCATTGCACCAACAAGCCTCCCTCTGGATGTTCAAGCGTGACCGATTGCGTCGAGGTGTGGAGATCAAAACCAACCAACCATGCTGCCAAGTCCAGCGCCAAGACAGCGGCCTCGTTCGGGGTCTTGGCCCTGAGTGCGATGCCTTGGGCATGTCCAGGATCTGACCTGGTGGGTGAAAAATTCATGCCTGTGATTTTGCCCCTGAGTTTTTGAGGTCATCCCTAGGGATTACGCGCAAAGCATGATCTCAATCAAGCAAAAGTCACCCAGTCCTTGTGTGCGTCGCTGTCCAGGTGCGGCAAGGTGTTGTAGGTCAGCAGCATGTGCCGCTTGGGGGTGAACACGAATTCGGTCAGCGCCGTGTTGCGGATGCGCAGGTTCAGCTCGATGGTGGTCTCAGGCGGGGTGCCCAGCACGCGGCCCACGGCGGTGGAGATGGGGCCGCCACTGGAGACGATCATCACATCGCCCGAATGGTTTTGCCGCACATGGTCAAGCGCGGCTTCGATGCCGCCCACAAAGTCGGCATAGCTGGGCATGTCCCGTGGCTGGGTGCGACCGGCCATCCAGGCCTGCAGGCCGTCGCGCAGCAGCCGAAAGTGGTGGCGGTACAACTCGGGCGTGTCGGGCTTGGCCAGCGGCTCGGGGTGGATGGACTCGATCAGGGCGTGGCTGTCGTATTCATTGAGGCCCGGCCACACGTCCGGCGTGTGCGGCAGGCCCGCGCCTTCGGCAATGCCTTCCCAAGTTTGGCGGTGGCGCTTCAAGCTGCCCATGAGCACGGCTTCGATGGGTTTGTCTTGCAGCTTGGGGCGCAGGTATTCGCCCAAGCGCACGGCTTGTTGGCGGCCCAGCGGGCTGAGTTGATCGTAGTCATCGGCCCCGAAAGAGGCTTGTCCGTGGCGGACCAAATAGAGTGTTCCCATGGGCTGAGATTGTGCGCAGCCTGGGTGCTTGCGCCTGTCGCTGGAGTGATCAGAGGTCGACGACGCCCTGGATGCAGCCGACCACATCGCCGCCGACCCAGACTTGGCCTTGTGCGTCTTTGGTGAGGAACACTTGGCCCGCACGGCCCAGCACCGTGCCCTGGCGGGCGCTGTAGTGGTCAGGCATGTGGCCATCGGCCATCAGCCATTGCGCCAGCGACGCGTTCAGGCTGCCTGTGACCGGGTCTTCGGTCACGCCCACCGGGGCGGCAAAGGCGCGCACTTCCAGATCCGTCGGGTCGTTGGCCATCCGGGAGGATGCCGCGAAGGCGCGGGCCTCGCGGTTGGCGCGGCGGATCAGCCCACCTTCTGGGGCTTGCCGCTTGGCCGCTACGCCGACTTTGGTGCCCAGCTTTTTCAAAACCGTATGGTCAGGGGTCAGGGCCAACACCGTCTCGACATCATGGACCAGCAGGCCCAGCCAGTGCGGGCCGTTGTTCAGGTGTTGCGCAGCGATGACTTCTGACGCATCCAGCCCCAATGCCGCCAACACCGGGGCAAGGTCTTCGGTCGAGATGTCTGAGCGGTTCAGTGGCGGCGCCGCAAAGGCCCAGCGCTCGTCCAGCTGTTTGAGGTTCACCAGACCCACGCCACACTCTTGCACGAGCACCCCCTCTTGTCGAGGCGTGTTGCCCGCATTCAACCAAGCGTGGGCCGTGCCCAGCGTGGGGTGGCCTGCAAAGGGCAGCTCAGCCCCAGGCGTGAAGATCCGCACCCGGTAATCGGCCCCGCCCGCTGCCCCTTCGGTCGTGGGCGGCAGCACAAAGGTGGTTTCACTCAGCTGCGTCCAGGCGGCAAAGGTTTGCATTTGCGCATCATTCAGGCCCGTGCCATCGAGCACCACGGCCAGGGGGTTGCCCAGAAAGGCGGTGTCGGTGAAGACGTCGACTTGTTGGTAGGCGCGGGTTTTCATGGTGGAAATGTCTTTCAGGACAAAGGTAAATCCAATACACCCGCTGCTCCCGGATGCTGGCGCATGAGTGCGTACCAGCGTTCCAGATGTGGCCAGCGGGGACGGCTTTGCGGCAGACCCCACCATCGGTGCACTTCGCATGCGATGGGCAGATCGGCCATGCTCATCTGCGCGCCCGCAATGAAAGCTTGCTTTTGCAGCTGTTGATCGAGCAAATCCAGCAAGGGTTCAGTGGCTGCGACCGATTGGGCAATCAGGTCATGATTGCGTTGGGATTCGGGCGTTCGAATCCATTGCACGAAGGCAGGCCCGCTGGCGCGATTGAGGCTGGTCTGTTGCCAGTCCATCCATTGCTCTGCCGTGAAGCGGGTCTGCAAGTCAGAAGGGTAAAGCTGGTTTTCCCGTGCGCACAGGTAGCGCACGATCGCGTTGGATTCCCACAGTGTGTATTCGCCATCCTGGATGGTGGGCACCATGGCATTGGGGTTGAGCATCAAATAGTCTGGTGTGTTGACCACACCAAAGCTCAAACCGGCTTCTGTGCGCTGAAACGGGATGTTCAGCATTTGTGCGCAGAGCACGACTTTTCGCACATTGATCGAGCTGATGCGCCCCCAAATCTTGAGCATGCTTATTTGCCGGGCATAGATTCGCGGATCGCGGCAGCTAACGCGCTCATGCCGGTGTTGATCTGGTCCACCGTGGCCGTCACAAACGACAGGCGCAGCGTGCTTTCGCTGGCATCTTGGGCATAGAAGGCAGAGCCCGGTACAAAGGCCACGCCTTTTTCAACGGCTTTGTCCAGTAAAGGAATGGCTTTGAGGCCCTTGGGCAGTTGCACCCACAAGAACATGCCGCCCACCGGGCGGTTCCAAGATAGGCCCAGGCCCGCCATTTCGCGGTCGAGCGCAGCCAGCATGGCCTCGCATTGCTGTTTGTACAGCGCGCGGATGGTGGGCACATGGCGGTCAATGAAGCCATCTTTTAGCACTTCTGCTACCACGCGCTGGTTGAAGCTGGGTGTGTGCAAGTCGGCCGCTTGTTTGGCTTGAAGCAACTTGGGGTAGAGCGCTTTGGGGGCCACCACATAACCGAGGCGCAGGCCGGGGGCCAAAATTTTGGAAAACGAGCCCAAGTAAACGCTGCCCTCGGGATGGCGCGAACTGAGGGATGGCGCTGGCGGAGCGTCAAACCACAAGTCGCCATAGGGGTTGTCTTCGATGATGGGCAAGCCGGTTTCGGTGGCGACTTGGGCCACGGCGGCGCGGCGCTCTTCGGTCATGGTGCGGCCCGTGGGGTTCTGGAAGTTGGGCAGCAAATACACAAAGCGGGCTTTGTCGGCTCCGGTGCCGACTTTGGCGCGCAGGTCGGCGGCATCCACACCGTGCTCGTCACTGTTCACGCCGACGGCGATGGGCTCCATGGGGGTGAAGGCTTGCAGTGCGCCCAGATAGGTGGGCGTCTCGACCAGGATGCGGCTACCCGCGTCGATCAGGATCTTGGCCACCAGGTCCAGGCCTTGTTGGCTGCCGGTGGTGATCAGCACCTGGTCGGGGCTGACGTGCATGCCTTGCTTGAGCAGGTCTTGTGCGACCCATTCGCGCAAAGGGGCGTAGCCTTCGCTGGCGGCGTATTGCAAGGCGGCTTTGCCGTCATCCCTTAGCACGCGCTCGCTGGCTTCGCGCATGGCCTCGATCGGGAAAGTCAGCGGCGAGGGCAGACCGCCCGCAAAGCTGATGATGCCGGGCTTTTCGGTGACCTTGAGGATCTCGCGGATCACCGAGGGGTTCATTTTTTCGGCGCGTTGGGCCAGCGTCCAATTCATTTTTTGCTCCATTGATTGTGTTTATCGGGTGAAGGGGTGTTGGCCATGCGCCGCCCCATGAAGACGGTGAGCACGACCAGCAAGGCAAAGCCCAACGTCATCGCATCCAGCGATTCTCCCAGCAAAGGGATGGCGGCCAGAATGCTGATGAAGGGCTGCAGCAATTGCAGCTGGCTCACGCGCAGGGGGCCGCCCAGGGACAGACCCCGAAACCAGGCGAAAAAACCGGCCCACATGGAGAACACCCCGACGTACAACAGAGCCAGCCACGCGGAGGTGGCGATCGGCTGGGTGGGCCAGGTGAGCCATGCTCCGGGCAGCGTGATGGGCAAGGCCATGACGCAGACCCAGCTGATGACCTTTTCAGCGCCAAGGCTGGCCGTGACTTTGGCCCCGGCCACATAGCCCAGCGAGGCGGCGACCACAGCGCCCAGCAACAGGCTGTCGGCCCAGGTCAGGCCAAAACCGTGCCCCATTTGTGCGGCCCGCAGCACGCTGTAGACCGCGACCAAGCTGCTGCCCAAGGCCGCAAACACCCAAAAGCCCAAGCGTGCCCTCTGGTGCATGAGCCAAGCGGCTGCTGCGGCTGTGGCCAGGGGCAACAAGGCGGTGATGACGGCCGCGTGGCTGGCTGTGACGTGCCGCAAGGCCCAACCCAACAGGAGCGGGTAGCCGATCACATTGCCCGCGAGTGACAAATACAAAGGCCCGCGTTGCTCGGCCGATGGCCAAGGCGCGCGCACGGCCAACAGGTAAATCGCCGACAGCACCCCCGCCAGCGCGGCCCGCCCCCAGGTGACAAACCAGGGCGACAGCTGCGGCGCATCTGCCGTGCCGGTGGCCAGGCGCGTCATGGGCAAGGTGAGCGCAAAGATCACCACGCCCAACAGGCCAAGCCACAGGCCTTGGGTTTCTCGTCGTTGCGGGATGTCGCTCATGGGGCGCTTAAATTGGGCGGGTTGTTTGGGTGGTGTCGCTTTCGGTGGCCAGTTGCTTGACCAGACCTCAGGCGGCGTTAGAGCGCAAGCCGTTCAACATCCAAAAGACCGTGGCCACCAGGGCCACAGACATGCAGCGGTTGAACATCAGCAGGCGTCGTCCGTGTGCCAGCCAGTGGCGCAGCATGGAGCCTGCGACCGCATAGGTCAGGTTGCTCAAAAAACCATAGGCCACCATGATGGGCAGCAGCACCAGCGTTCGGGCTGTGGCGTCTTCGCGCCCAGCCACCCAACCTGCCACGATGGCGAGCGCCAGCATCCAGGCCTTGATGTTGAGGAACTGCAGGCCCACGCCTTGGACAAAGCCCACTTGCAGCTTGGCGCTGTCGGCTTGCTGCAAGCTGCCGCTTTGCCACAAACGCGAGGCCAGCCACAGCAAATAGCCCGTGCCCAAGGTCACGATGCCCCATCGCAAAGGCGGAAAAGCCACCACCAAACCGCCCAAGCCCGTGGCGCACAGTGCGAACAAAATGCCCCAGCCCACCGGCACCGCACACACAAAGCGCATGGCCCGGCGCAGGCCGTGGTTGGCAGCCAGGGCGGTAGAAAGAGTGGTGTTGGGCCCGGGGGTGAAGCTGCTCACGGTGGCCAGCACCAACAAGGCGCTGAGTTCTGAGGGGGTCATGGTTTTGAATGTAGGGCCTAACGCTCACTTTTCAGGTCACCGCTTCGACACAGAAAGGGCAGTTCAGCGTGCCGACAGCACTTCCCAGCGCTCCATGGCCGCCAACAACACGTCATCGATCTCGGTGTCTCGCTTGAAAAGTTGTTGTGCCAGTCCAGGGTCGCGTTGGTAAATGCTGCCATCGGCCAGTTGGGCACGTCCATCGGCCTGCTCTTTTTCCAGGGCTTCGATTTTGGCGGGCAGCTCTGCAAGCTCGCGCTGCTCTTTGTAGCTGAGTTTGCTGCGGGCCGGTGCCGCCGGAGCGGCGGCAGTCGTGGCGGGCGCAGCCCCAGTCACGGGCGTCGATCCGCTGCGCTGAGCAGCCTGCGCCCGAATGGCTTGGGTGCGTTGCGATTGCACCAGCCAGTCCTGCACCGAGCCCTCGTATTCGCGCCAGAAGCCGGGCTGGTCCGGGGCGCTTTCGCAGGCGATGATGCCGGTGACCACGTTGTCCATGAAGGCGCGGTCATGGCTGACCAAGAACACCGTGCCTTCGTAGGTTTGCAACAGCTCTTCGAGCAGTTCCAGTGTTTCGATGTCCAAATCGTTGGTCGGCTCGTCCAGCACCAACACGTTGGCCGGGCGTGCAAACAAGCGTGCCAGCAGCAGGCGGTTGCGCTCGCCGCCAGACAGCGAACGCACGGGCGATGTGCCGCGAGCTGGCGAAAACAAGAAGTCGCCCAAGTAGCTTTTGACATGCTGACGCTTGTTGCCGATCTCGATCCATTCGCTGCCAGGGCTGATGAAGTCCTCCAGCGTGGCATCCAAGTCCAGTGCGTCGCGCATCTGGTCAAAGTAGGCCACTTCCATTTTGGTGCCGCGGCGCACTTCGCCGCTGTCTGCTTCGAGTTCACCCAGAATGAGCTTGAGCAAGGTGGTCTTGCCTGCGCCGTTGGGACCCAATAAGCCAATTTTGTCGCCGCGCAGCAAGGTGCCCGTGAACTTGTCGATGATGGTGCGCACGCTGCCATCGGGTTGTGTGAAGCTCTTGCTCACGTCGGTCAATTCGGCCACCAGCTTGCCACTGGGCACGCCCGAGGCGACTTCCATCTTCACATTGCCCACCTTTTCACGGCGGGCAGCGCGTTCACTGCGCAGGTTTTGCAGGCGGGTGATCCGGCTTTGGCTGCGCGTGCGGCGCGCTTCCACGCCTTTGCGAATCCAGATCTCTTCTTGAGCCAGTAATTTATCGGCTTTAGCCTGAATCACGGCCTCCTGTGCCAGTTGCTCTTCTTTTTGAATTTGGTAGGCAGCATAGTTGCCAGGATATGGGCGCAATTTGCCCCTGTCCAGCTCAATGATGCGGGTCGCAATGCGGTCCAAAAATGCGCGGTCATGGGTGATGGCAATGACGCTGCCCTTGAAGTCAATCAGCAGGTCTTCGAGCCAAGTGATGGCATTCAAGTCGAGGTGGTTGGTGGGTTCGTCCAACAAGAGAACGTCGGGTCGTGTGACCAAGGCCTGCGCCAATGCCACACGCTTGCGCATGCCACCAGACAGAGACTGAACAATCGCATTGGGGTCGAGTTTTAATCGTTGCAGGGTTTCTTCCAGTCTTTGCTCCCAGCCCCAACCATCTCGTGATTCGATCAGTCCTTGCAAGGTGTCCAGGTCGCCTCGGCTGTGCGTGTAATCGTCGATCCACTTCATCACTTCGGCCAAGCCTTCGCGCACAGACTCAAAAATCGTGTGCTCAGCCACCAGGATGGGTTCCTGAGCCACGTAAGCGATGCAAACGCCGTGTTGGACATGCAAGTTACCGTCATCCGCCCGCTCCATGCCCGCCAGTATCTTGAGGAGGGAAGATTTGCCTGTGCCGTTGCGACCAATCAAGCCGATTCGCTCTGATGTTTCTAAAGAAAAGTCGGCGTGATCAAGGAGTGCGACGTGACCAAAAGCCAGAGACGCGTTCATGAGTGTGAGTAATGCCATAGGGCCATTATCCGGGGGCGGTTGCAAAAATTAGACGAAAAATTCAAAAAGATGATCAGTGACCAAAAAACTGTGTCACAATGGAGGGCTTCGCTGCACACAAATGAGCTTTCGCTAGATAAGCACAGCAGGCACCGAAGAGGTTTTTGAAAAGATCCCAGGGATCAAAAAAATTTCAAAAATTTGACACAGGCTTAAAAACTGTGCCATAATTCAAGGCTTCGCTGATCGCAGCGTAGCGATAAGAGGCAATAAAAGTTGCCTTGGGTT
>NZ_JBBAPF010000042.1:0-11417 GCF_040400975.1 Limnohabitans sp.
AAATTTGGATGCAAATTCCCATCAAAGTGGCTCAGTTTTCAAAGCCAAACAACAGCCTTATAAACCTTCAAGTCCAAGTTTACAGATGTTCAAGCAACTCCGCAGAGAATAACGACTCCAATCACACAGCCAGGCCTCCCATGTGCAAGGTCATGGGCGAGAATCACCTCGACTCATCTCATCAAACTGGTCGAAAAACCTGGCCGGTGAATGACCTGATATGTCGCGAATGAGCGCCCGGATTTCAAAACTCCAAGCCACACCCAGCATTGGGTTTGCCAAAGTGACGCGCTCGATCTGTCTGTCTGTCCCCAACCAAGCCAGGGCGCAATACACGAGCAGTTGCTGAATATCCGGGAGCCTGAAGAGGGTGCGCGACATTTTCACTTCGATCAATTCAGTGCCGCTGATGAGATCAGGATGGCAGTGATCCACGATGCCTGTGCCGGGCAATCTCGGCTGTATCTCTAACTTTCCTTGAAGACTTGTCGTCCAAGCGAGCAATCGGCTTGCCAAGCATTTGGCGAACTGGATGTGATCTGGCGTCATCCATCCCTCGAGGCTGCGTCCCGTTCCGCGCAGCAACAAAATCCTGTCGGTGGCCCTTTGAACGGCGAGCAAAACTTGATCCTGCGAAATCAATTCAACGGCAATTTGGGCTTCGGCTGCGCAGGCAAAAATACCAAACGCTGATTCTGCGATCAGATCACTGTCGCGTGACGGGAGGGCGGAAAAAACAGGTGAGGCCCATGCCAGAACCTGCCCAGGAGGAGTGCCTTGATGGGCAGACATGCGCATGATCAGATTCTGATTTAAGCCTGGCGTCCAACGGGCCCACCAAGACCGATGCCCGCGAATAAGTTGGCGTTCAGATGCCATGCATTCAACGTTCAAGGTACGAGCTGACGTGCCGCGGCCATTTCGCGTCTCACCAGCGCGCAGTTGCAGGTCTTTTCTAATCCCGACATGGCTTGAGCAAACGATGGCGGCTTCTCGCCAGGCAACCTTGAACACTGACCCGTGCTTGTCCAATAACGCCACAGCGAGCCATCTTTGCAAGCGAAAGTGTGGACCGATCCATCGGCTGAGCTGACGCGCAGATGGATGGGGGCCGGCAAGCCGGTGGGTGCCACCACCTCGGGGTCAGACAGCTGCTGCTGCCTGTCACACACCTGCCCTGCCGGGTCTACTTTCAACACCTCGCCGCTCCAATACACCACCTGGATGCAGCCCTCTGCATCGAAGTCCAGTGATCGGGTGCGACCGGCTGGAAGCACTGCCGAATACAACAGGGGGTAGGGCATGCCCAAGCGCCTGGCTTAGCAAGTCCGCAGGCAATGACTTGTTGAAACGCTGCAGGTACTCCGTGAGGAGCTGCCTTTGCCCTTTTGGATCAAGTGGCTCCACAACCAAAGCATCCCATGCGCCTTTTGTCTCTAACGCCTCTTTAACTTCGCCCTCTAGGCAGGACACCACGATTTGAATGCGCTCGGGTAAAGCCTTTAACACCACCACCTCCATGGGCCGGCTGACGTTGAACATCCTGCTGTCCTTTGCCCAGTTCGAACGAGAGCTGGCTGGCGAGCGAGTGCGCGACAAGATTGCTGCCTCACGCCAGCGCGGTATCTGGATGGGTGGAATGCCACCCCTGGGCTATGACGTTTCAGACCGCAAGCTGATACCCAACCCGGAAGAGGCGAAGGTCGTGCGGGAGATGTTCACGAGGTTCGCTGCGATGCCCTCGATGGCCACGCTTGTGAGAGACATGCGCGCCAGGGGCGTCACATCCAAGTCTTGGACCACCGGCAAGGGGATTGAACGCCAAGGCAAGTTGATCACCAAGGGCTATGTCTACAAGGTGTTCAAGAACCCTGTCTATATCGGTATGGCCGCCTACAAGGGGCAGCAGTACCCGGGCGAACACAGCGCCATCATTGATCAAGAGGTCTGGGACGTGGTGCAGGATCTGCTCAAAGCCGGCGACAAGCACGTCAAGGGCGGCTGTGGGATGCGCGAAACCAAGACGCCGTCCATGTTGCGCGGGTTGATTTTTTCCTCAGAGGGCCGGGCCTTCACGCCTGGCTGGACCAGCAAGGGTCCAAAGCAGTACCGCTACTACATCAACACCGACGCCATCAAGCTCGGCAAAGAGGCCTGCGAAGTCCGACGTGTGCCGGCCGGCGAAATCGAAGGGGTTGTGGTCGAGCAACTGCGGGGCGTGTTGAGAGCGCCGGAAATCCTTGCAGCGGCAGTCCGTGAAGTCACCTTGTCTCGACCAGACATCAGCGAAGCCGATGCAATCCAGACGCTGCAGTCGATTGACCAGGTCTGGGACAACTTGTTTCCGGCTGAGCAGGCATGCATCGCCAAAGCGCTGATCGAACGGATCACGGTGAACAAAGACGGGATCAGCATCAAGTGGAAGTCCACGGGCATGGTGGTGAAGAAGTCGTGGTGTTCTGCCCGGAGTCCAAAGACGCCATTGCCACCCAAGAGCCGGCGCGCCGGAGGCTTCGACAGACAGAAGACCAGTCGACTGCGGCGACGCCTGCTTCGGAGCCTGCTCCGGCAGCGCAAGAGCCACAAGCCGAGCGCACCGCTCCCCAAGCTGCCGCACCGGTTAACCCCGTCGCAGCACCACCCCCCTCAGAAGGCCCCAAAGAGCAGCACTTCACCATCCTCTACGGAGACACCGGCTACAGCTACGAATCCATCATGGGGCCGTACCTGCAGGGCGCGAAGGCCGTGGTCATCGAAGATCCTTACATCCGGCTGCAGCACCAGATCCAGAACTTTGTTCGGTTCTGCGAGACGGTGCTGAAAGCTGGCACCGTGAAAAAGATCTCCTTGATCACGGGGCACGACGACAAGACCCCGCTGGCTGAGATGGCAGAGAAGCTGGAAGAGCTCAAGCAGAGCCTGCTGGAGCTTGACGTCGAGTTGGAGGTCAAGCTCAACCCCAACATCCACGACCGCGAAATCCGTCTCGACAACGGCTGGATCATCAAGATCGGCAGAGGATTGGATTTCTATCAGAAGCCATCTGGCTGGTTTGAGGTTGGCGCGCATGACCTGAATCTGCGCAAATGCCTTGAAACTAAAGTGGATATATTCAGAGGAGTCTCATCTGACTGAGAAGGTTATGCATTCAAAAAACATATCTTCCCCAAGCATTGAGATACCAGACATGCTTATAGTGGGAGCGACCGAAGACAGTTTCCTTAAACACTTCGTCGAGGAAAGAAGCTGGTATCCAGTTCGAATCAACTTCCGTCGAATTGATTCGCTTAAGTGGATTGCCGTATACGTGAGCCGTCCCGTTAGCGCCATCACACATGTATCAAGAATAGTTCGAATTAGTCCTTACTTGGATACAGCCAGATACCAAGTGGATTTTGACGACCCAGAAGAGTTGGCCTGTCCCGTAAGACTTGATCCGGATTCCACTTCAGGCTTCCAAGGACAGAGGTACTCATGGATACAAAGGATTCGCTCTGCCAAATTCATATCGGATTTGAAGCCATGGGGTTAACAAGGGGACAATTAAATTGAGGCCGCTAATCGGTACGGCGCCGAACCCCCGACTTTTCGCCTTCCCCCTCCTGCCGTATCGCGGTCAAAAAGTCAGGAGGTTCTGAGACAAACCGAGGTTTGAGACGGATTTCTGGGGTGGGTGCCCATGGGGTCAGTCAGGAGCCCATAGCAAAAAGCCCCGCGTGGTGCGGGGCTCTGAGCGCCTGACAACCCGACTGAGCGAGTTGGCAGGACTTGTTCTGGCGGAGAGGGAGGGATTCGAACCCTCGGTAGTGTTGCCACTACGCCTGATTTCGAGTCAGGTACATTCGACCACTCTGCCACCTCTCCGGGTTCGGTTTCGTTTGTCGAAGCCTATATTCTATCAGGCCGACAACCTCTCTAAGCCGCCCAAGTAGGGCCTCAGCACCTCAGGCACAGTGACGGTGCCGTCAGCATTTTGGTAGTTCTCCAGCACGGCCACCAGCGCTCGGCCCACGGCCAAGCCGGAACCATTCAGCGTGTGCACCAACTCGTTTTTGCCTTGCGCATTTTTGAAACGGGCCTGCAAACGGCGGGCCTGGAAGGCCTCGCAATTGGACACCGAGCTGATCTCGCGGTAAGTGTTTTGCGCGGGCACCCAGACCTCCAGGTCATAGGTCTTGCTCGCGCCAAAGCCCATGTCGCCGGTGCACAAACTCATCATCCGGTAAGGCAAGCCCAGCTTTTGCAAAATGGCCTCAGCGTGGCCCGTCATGGCTTCGAGCGCTTCGTAACTCTGTTCGGGGTGCACGATCTGCACCATCTCCACTTTATCAAACTGGTGCTGGCGAATCAGGCCACGCACATCGCGCCCGCCGCTGCCTGCTTCAGAGCGAAAGCACGGGGTGTGCGCCGTCAGCTTGATCGGTAAATCGCTCTCGGCCAACACCTCGTCACGCACGACGTTGGTGAGTGTCACTTCTGAGGTGGGGATCAGGTACAGCGCCTGGCTTTCTTCGCCCTCTTGGCCGCCCTTGTTGGCGGCAAACAAATCGGCCTCGAACTTGGGCAACTGGCCTGTGCCGCGCAGCGTGTCAGCGTTCACAATGTAGGGCGTGTAGCACTCGGTGTAGCCGTGCTCGCTGGTCTGCACATCGAGCATGAATTGGGCCAGTGCCCGGTGCAAACGAGCCACCGGGCCGCGCATGAAGGTGAAGCGCGAGCCGGTCAGCTTCGTGCCGGTCTCAAAGTCTAGGCCCAGTGGGCCACCAATGTCCACATGGTCCTTGAGCTCGAAGTCAAAACTGCGCACGCTGCCCCAGCGGCGCACCTCGATGTTGCCTTCTTCACCCTCGCCCACCGGCACGCTCTCATGCGGCAAATTGGGAACGGCCAAGAGCAGGTTTTGGAGTTCGGCCTGAATCACCTCCAGCCGCTGCGCCGAAGCATCCAACTCGTCCTTGATCGCACCCACTTGCGCCATCACGGCATCGGCCTCGGCATGCTGGCCCTTTCCCTTGAGCATGCCGATTTGTTTGGAGAGGCTGTTGCGTTGGCTTTGCAGCTCTTCGGTACGGGTTTGCAGCGTTTTGCGCTCGCCCTCCAAAGCACGAAATGCGTCCACATTCAGGAAGGGCTGGGGATTTTTACGGGTCTGCAAACGCGCGACAACGGCGTCCAGATCTTTGCGAAGTAAAACAATATCAAGCATGTAAGGATTGTAGTGAGCCGGGTTATGGGTTCTCTGCGGCATCCAGTTTCAAACCCTTGGGCAGCGGGAACTTGATGGTTTCCTGAATGCCCTCGAGCGTGCGCACCGACACCGCGCCCAAGGTGCGCAATCGAGAAATCACCTCTTGCACCAGCACATCGGGGGCCGAAGCACCTGCGGTCAGACCTACTTTTTGCGCACCGTCAAACCATGCCTCTTGCAGATCGGCGGCAGAGTCCACCATGTAGGCAGGCGTGCCCAAGCGGTCGGCCAACTCGCGCAGGCGGTTGCTGTTGGAGCTGGTGGGACTGCCCACCACGATCACCACATCCACCAGCGGGCTCATCAGCTTGACGGCATCTTGCCGGTTCTGGGTGGCATAGCAAATGTCTTGCTGCTTGGGCTCGCGCACCTGAGGAAAGCGCGCCCTGACAGCAGCCACAATCTCGGCGGCATCGTCCACGCTGAGCGTGGTTTGCGTGACCACGGCCAGCAAATCGGTCTGGGTGGGTTGCACCTTGGCCACATCTTCCACCTCTTCAACCAGGTGGATGCCGCTGTCCAGTTGGCCCATGGTGCCTTCCACCTCGGGGTGGCCTTTGTGGCCAATCATGATGAACTCGTAGCCTTCCTTGTGCAGCTTGGCCAGCTCCACATGGACCTTGCTCACCAGTGGGCAAGTGGCGTCAAAAATCCGGAAACCACGTCGCTCTGCCTCATCCTGGATCGCCCGACTCACACCATGGGCGCTGAAGATCAAGGTGGCCCCCGGCGGCACATCGGACAGCTCCTCAATGAAGATCGCACCCTTTTTTTTCAGATCATCCACCACATAGGTGTTGTGCACGATCTCGTGGCGCACATAAATTGGGCGGCCGAACTTGTTGAGGGCGTGCTCGACGATGTCGATCGCACGGTCCACCCCGGCGCAAAAACCGCGTGGCTCGGCCAAAAGAACTTCAGACGTCATCACAGCACTCCAATCAGTTCAACTTCAAAGGTCACAGGCTGACCAGCCAGCGGGTGGTTGAAGTCAAACAACACCGCGCCCTCCTCGTTCACTTGCAACACGGTACCGGCATAAGAACCCAGACCATCCGGCGTGGGAAATTGAACCACATCGCCTGTCGCGTATTTTTCGGTCGGATCGCCCAATTCGCTCAGCAGCTTGCGGGCCACCCATTGCTGCATGTCGGCAATGCGGTCGCCGAAAGCCTCGCCCGCCGGGATCTCCATCACCACCCGAGTGCCCTCGGCCAAGCCCAGCAAACGCCGCTCCAAGGCTGGCGACAAGGTGCCTGAACCCAGCGACATGGTGGCGGGCTTTTCATTGAACGTGTTGATGATGTCCCCCTGTGGCCCTGCCAAGCGGTAGTGAAGCGTCAAGAAAGAGGCGGGTTCGACAATGGACATAAGGGTTTTCTGGAATGCCGCTCATGCGGCCAAACGGGCATAAAGAAGCCACTATTGTAAAAAGCCCGGCCAAGCTGCCCCAGCCAAGGGGAAATGCAGGACCGAAGGCCGCTCCAGGGAGGGGCAAAGCATGAGCATCAAAGACTTGCCAGCTGACGCGCGGCCACGCGAAAAGCTGCTCGCCCGTGGCCCTCAAGCGCTCAGCGACGTGGAGCTTTTGGCCATCTTGCTGCGCACCGGCATGGCGGGAAAAAACGTCTTCCAGCTGTCTGAAGAGTTGCTGAGACCAGACGGCATCGCGGGCCTGCTCAATGCATCGGTGCAATCGCTCAAGATGGTCAAAGGCCTGGGACCGGCCAAACAGGCTGAGCTGCTGGCCGTGTTCGAGATGGCCCGCCGGGCGCTGAGCCAGCGCCTCAAAGAGCGCGAGGCCTTTCACACGCCTGGCGCCGTCAAAGAATACTTGCAGCTGCAGCTGGCCCACAAAAACCACGAGGTGTTTGCCGTGCTGTTTCTGGACCACCAAAACCGCATGCTGGCCATGGAAGAGCTTTTTCGGGGCACGCTCAGCCAAACCAGCGTTTACCCGCGCGAAGTGGTGCTGCGCGCCCTGCACCACCAGGCTGCCGCCGTGGTGCTCTCACACAACCACCCCAGCGGCTCGGTGCAGCCCAGCCGGGCCGACGAGCACCTGACCCAGACCCTGAAGGCCTCTTTGGCCCTGGTGGATGTGCGCGTGCTCGACCACATCATTGTGGGCCAAGGGCTGGCCTTGTCCATGGCGGAGCAGGGCCTGATGTGAGTGACCGCTAAACTCGGTGTTTTTCATTTTTGAATACCCTCATGTCCCACTACCACCTCTACGCCATCGGCAACGCCTTGGTCGATACCGAATACGAAGTTTCCGATGCACTGCTGAGCGCCATGGGCGTGAGCAAGCGGCACATGACCCTGATCGATACGCCCCAACGCGCAGAACTGCTCACCCATGTGCAAGGCCTGCACGCCCGCCGAACCGGTGGTGGCTCGGCCGGCAACACGGTGGTGGCGCTGGCCCAATTGGGCGGCAAGGCTTTTTACTCATGCCGTGTGGCCGACGACGAGCTGGGTGCCTACTACACACAAGACCTGCAAACCAACGGCGTGGCGACCAACCTGACCCACACGCGCCCCACCGAAGGCCAAACCGGCAGTTGCATGGTGCTGGTCACGCCCGACGCTGAGCGCAGCATGTGCACATTTTTAGGTGCGACATCCCAGCTGGACGCCACGGCCTTGCATCCGCAAGACATCGCCAAGTCCAAAATTTATTACATGGAAGGCTACTTGGCCGCTTCGCCCACGGGTCTCGAGGCCGCAGTGAAAGGCCGCCAAATTGCGATCGAGCACAAAGTGCAAACCGCGCTGACCCTCAGCGATGTGAGCATGATCAACTTCTGCCGCGCAGGCTTGGAAGCCATGATCGGCGACGGTCTGGACTATTTGTTTGCCAACGAAGAAGAAGCGCAAACCTGGTGCGGCACCTCCGATCTGGACGCCATCATCGGCCAGCTGTCGGCTTTGGCTAAAACCGTCTGCCTGACGCGTGGCCCCAAAGGCTGCATCGTCGTGCAAGGCCAACAGCGCATCGAAGTGCCCGCCGTGCCGACCCAAGCCGTGGACACCAACGGCGCCGGTGACATGTTTGCCGGCGCCTTTTTGTACGGCATCACCCACGGCCAAAGCCCGGCGCAAGCGGCAGCATTGGCCAACCGTGCCGCCGCTGCGGTGGTCAGCCAGCACGGTAACCGTCTGACCGCGGCGCAAATGCGGCAAATTCACACCGACTTCCAGAAGGCCTGAGCATGAAAAAAATCCTGCTTCTGGGTTCTGGTGAACTCGGCAAAGAATTCGTCATCAGCGCCAAACGCCTAGGCTGCCACGTGATCGCCTGCGACAGCTACGCGGGCGCCCCCGCCATGCAAGTGGCCGACGAGTTTTGTGTGTTCAGCATGCTCGACGAAGCCGCTTTGCGCGCGGCCATCGCCAAATACCAACCCGAGCTGATCGTGCCCGAGATCGAAGCCATCCGCACCGAGGTGCTGCTGGACGTGGAAAAGCAGGGCTTTGAAGTCATCCCCAGCGCCCGCGCCGCCAACCTGACCATGAACCGCGACCGCATCCGAGATGTGGCCGTGGGCCTGGGTGTGCGCACCGCCAAATTTGCCTACGCCGATTCGGCCGCCGAACTGCTGGCCAAAGCCACCGAGATCGGCTTTCCGGTCGTCATCAAGCCGGTCATGAGTTCATCGGGCAAAGGCCAGAGCGTGGCCAAGACGGCCGCGGACGTGCAAGCCAGCTGGGACTATGCCTGCGCGGGCATGCGCGGCGACCGCCAGAAAGTCATCGTCGAAGAGTTCATCCACTTCGAGTTTGAAATCACCCTGCTCACGGTGCGCCAGCGCAATGGGCAAACCCTGTTTTGCCCACCCATTGGCCATGTGCAAGAGCGCGGTGACTACCAATACAGCTGGCAGCCCCAAGGCATGACACCCGAGCAAATCCAAGCCGCGCAAGACATGGCCGAAAAAGTCACCACCGATTTAGGCGGTGCGGGCCTGTTTGGGGTGGAGTTTTTTGTAACCCCAGACGAAGTGATCTTCAGCGAACTGAGTCCCCGCCCGCATGACACCGGTATGGTGACATTGATCAGTCAGAACCTGAGTGAGTTTGACCTGCATGCCCGCGCCATTTTGGGTCTGCCGATTCCGCGCATCGATTGTGTGGAAGGTGCCAGCGCTGTGGTGTTGGCCGACAAAGAAGGCAGCCAACCGACGTTCACGGGCGTTGACGCGGCTTTGTCTGAACCGGGCGTCGACGTGCGCATTTTCGGCAAGCCCACCACGCGGCCTTATCGACGCATGGCCGTAGCGCTGGCGCAAGGTGTCGATGCACTGCAACGGGCACGGGATGCAGCAGCCAAGATCAAAGTGCTGGGCCACTGAGCGCTGAAAGCAGCGCTCGGCTGAGAGGCCACCTGTCTGCAAGTCTTGTGCGCTCGCAGCCTCAGGCAAACTTTTCAGCGCCCGCCAAGAAATGCCCCTCTGCGTCTTTGGCCGCCAGCCAAGATCGTCCCATCGCAAGCTGCGCTCATTGTGTCCGCTGCGATGTCGCACACCTGCTGCTCACGGGATAAAGGCGGACGCCGGAGCCGCCAGCGAGGATGATGCCTTTGCTTATGACATGTCCCATTTCAAGTCGAGCCGCGTAGAGGCAGGACCTGAACCCGGCGAAAAGAGGCGGCGTTCCGATCGATAATTCACGCCATGGATCTCTTTGTCATCATGGCCGCTGCCTACTTTGCCTTACTGGGTTTGGCCATGGTGTTCCGAAAGAAAACCCGAACCTTGTCAGGACCTTGGTGGTTTTTATTTCGGGCGTTTTTTCCAAACTGGCAGTTTTTTCATGGCCTGGGACCCGCACCGCGTTTGTGGGTCAGGACACAGGGCCCAGATGGGCAATGGTCGGACTGGCGAATGCACTACCCGCGCAAAGCACGACACCCTTTGCAGTGGCTACACAACCCCGAAGTCAATTTGGCCCTGTCGCACCAAAACCTGGTTGAACACCTGAGCTCAGACATCTACGATTTGCCAGAAAACGGAGACATCCGCAGTCATGCCAGCTACCGGCTCGTCACCCGTTTGGCCAGACAAGCGGCGATGACAAATTGGGCAGCCTCATCCCCCCTGGCAACCGAAAGCTCAGCTGAGCTTCGGTCCTTTCAGTTTGAAGTCCGCTTGCTGTTTTTACCTGACCATCAAGCGTCTTTGCTGCTCCAGTCTCCGGTGTTGCCATGGACAACATGAACTTGGACTTGGCCACCGCCATCCGGACTTTTGAGGTCTTGCTGGGCTGGAGCCTTTTGCTGCAGACTTTGGAGTACCTGAAGCTCGTCCGCATGGACAGGGTAGGCGACTGGGGGATTCAACGCCAAGAGATTCCCAACCTCCCCATGCGCTGGCTCTTGGACCGCTTGTTTGAAGTCCCCATTTACAAGGGCTTGCTGTGGATGCGTTGTCTGTTCTCTCTGGTCTTGATGGCAGGCCATGCCGAACTGGGGGTTTCACTCACACTTTTCGTCTTGGCAGTTTTGCTCTTGCTGCGTTGGCGTGGCGCATTCAACGGCGGCAGTGATTTCATGAGCTTGGTCGGATTGACCGGCTTGCTCTTGGCGCACGGATTGAGCACCTTCACCGAGCCCGCTGAGGCCTGGCGCATCGCCTTCTGGTACGTGACTTTGCAAAGCTTGGGCTCTTACTTTGTGTCTGGCTGGATCAAATTCATGCGGCCAGAATGGCGTTCAGGACAGGCTTTGACAGTCTTTCTGGACCAAGCTGTGCATGGTCCTTTGCCTGAAAAAAGTATTTTTCGATCACCGAGGGTGGCGCGCATTTGTAGTTGGAGTTTCATACTTTGGGAAGGTCTGTTTCCCATGGCACTGTGGAGCTTTCATGTCGCAGCCGTTTTTTGCGCCGTGGCCGCTGTGTTCCATTTTTTAGTTTACTGGTTTTTTGGATTGAATCGATTTTTCTGGGCTTGACTCAGCACCTTTCCAGCCATCCTCTATTGCGCATCGCGTTGAACTTACGCCTATGTGATAGAAAACCGCCCAACACCCTGCCACAATTCATCCCATGAACATGCCTCATTCGTCCCCACAGTCCGCAGGCGCATTTGCCCCCCTGCAAAACGACACTTTTTTGCGCGCCTGCCTGCGCCAGGCCACCGACCACACCCCCGTCTGGCTCATGCGCCA
>NZ_JBBAPF010000043.1:0-11376 GCF_040400975.1 Limnohabitans sp.
CGAGCATGTGACGGCGCTGGTCGAAGCGGTGCACAGCCATTCACGCCATTTGCGCAACAAGGCTTGAAAACCGAAGAATTCAGCTAACACACAAACACGCCAAAAATGCGGTTTTATTGCAAAAATACCCACTTTCTCTCTTGACTTATGCACAAAAAAAGGGCGCACCACTTTGTCTGAGTTTTGCGCTGCATGGCCTTCTTGTCTCTTTTGAAAACTGGCTAAGTCCTTGATTTTGTTGGGTTTTATGAAAATGCCCATCTGGTGAGCAATCTGTCTAAACCCTTGATTTGCAAGGCCTTGCAAGCCTTGAGGACAAGTTTTCAACAAAGTTATCCACAGATTTTTTGGAGAGAAGTCAAAGCACTTTGAAATCAAGCACTTAGGCCCGATTTCGAGACTTCACCTAACTATCAAAATTTGTAAATTCTTGCAAAACATCGGAGCATTTGCCATTGTCGATTTGGATTGACATCGCCGTTCAGGCCCCTGCGCACAGCCAAGTAGGTGGCTTGTTGACCTACCACAGCCCAGTCTCGGTGCAAGCCGGTCAACTGGTGCGCGTGCCTTTTGGCCAACGCGAAGTGCTGGGGGTGGTATGGGCGATGAGGGACCAAGCTCCTGCTGACATGCCCGCAACCAGCGTGCGCGATGTGTTGGGCGTGCTGCAAGGTCTGCCACCTCTGGACGCCTCCTGGCGACAACTGGTGCAATTTTCAGCCCAGTATTACCAGCGCGCCTTGGGCGAAGTGGCCTTATCGGCCTTGCCGCCCCAGCTGCGCGACCTGTCGTCAGAGCAACTGGCGCGGCGCTTGAAAAAGCAAACCGACAGAACCGTGCAAACCACCCCTGGCCCTGCCCTGTCCCCCGAACAGATCAACGTGCTCGACCAGATGGCCAATGGCCCTGGCCCATTCTTGCTGTTTGGCAGCACCGGCAGCGGCAAAACCGAGGTGTATTTGCAGGCGGTGGCACGCATGCTGGCTGCCGATCCGCAAGCCCAAGCATTGCTCATGGTGCCCGAGATCAACCTCACGCCCCAACTCGAAGAACGGGTGCAGGCCCGTTTTGGCACCGAGGCCGTGGTCTCGATGCACAGCGGCATGACGCCCGCCCAGCGCCTCAAAGCCTGGTTGGCCGCGCACGCGGGCCATGCCCGCATCGTGCTGGGTACACGCATGGCCATTTTTGCCTCCATGCCGCAGCTGAAACTCATCGTGGTCGACGAAGAGCACGACCCCAGCTACAAGCAGCAAGAAGGTGCCCGTTATTCGGCACGCGACTTGGCCGTGTACCGTGGCAGGCTTCAAAATGCACCCGTGCTGCTGGCCTCGGCCACGCCCTCACTGGAGAGCTGGCACCTCAGCCGTCCAGCCACGAAGGGCGACTCAGGCGGCCGTTACCAGCGTCTGCTGATGCCCTCGCGCATAGGGACCGGCTTGTTGCCCAAAGTGCGGCGCGTGGACATGAACAAACAGCCGCGCCGCGCTGTGCTGTCCACCCAGCTGGTGGCCGCCATCCAAGAGCGGGTAGAGCGCGGCGAGCAATGCATGCTGCTGCTCAACCGCCGCGGCTACGCCCCGGTGCTGCACTGCGCCGACTGCGGCTGGAAAAGCGATTGCAAGCACTGCAGTGCGTTCCGGGTGTTCCACAAGATCGACCGCACCCTGCGCTGCCACCACTGCGGCCTGACCGAACGCGTGCCACGCGCCTGCCCTGAGTGCGGCAATGCCGACATCGCCCCCATTGGCAGGGGTACAGAACAACTTGAAGAACACTTGGGCGAATTGCTCGCACACGTTTTGCGCCCAGATGGCACACCGGTGCGCATCGCCCGCATCGACGCCGACAGCACGCGGCTGAAGGGGGCACTCGAAAGCCAACTGGCGCAAGTGCACTCCGGCGAGGTCGATGTCTTGGTCGGCACCCAAATGATCGCCAAGGGGCACGACTTCAGGCGCATCACCTTGGTGGCCGCCGTCAACCCCGACACGGCCCTGTTTTCAAGCGACTTCCGCGCGCCCGAACGCTTGTTTGCCCTGCTCATGCAAGCCGCTGGCCGCGCCGGGCGCGACGCCGCCCAAAGCGCCACGAGTGAGATGTGGGTGCAGACCTTTCACCCCACACACGCGCTGTTTGAGGCACTCAAAAAACACGACTACCCGGCCTTTGCCACCAGCGAGTTGGCCGAGCGCACCGCCGCTGACCTGCCGCCCATCAGCCACCAGGCCCTGCTGCGCGCCGACGCCCGCACCCAAGAAGCAGCCCAAGCCTTGTTGAACGCGGCCCGCGAAACACTGCAAGCGCAACTGAGCGCGGACCCCGAAACCGCCGACTTGGTGATGCAGGTGAGTGTGTACCCCGCCGTGCCCATGAGCATGCAGCGCGTGGCCGATGTGGAACGCGCGCAAATGCTGCTGGAAAGCCCCAAGCGCATGGCGCTGCAAAAAACCTTGTGGCACCTGCACAGCGTGCTGCACCAGCTGCGCAGCCTGCCCGAACACAAAGGCGTGATCCGCTGGCTGGTGGACGTGGACCCCCAGGCCATTTGAGGCTATTTGAGACCCCTCAGAATTGAGATAGAGCCAAAGGCTCAGGGCTTTCGCCGCCTCCAGGCCGCCCAGGCCACCACGGCCAAGCACACCGCCCAAAGCGGCCCCAAACCCCAAGCACCTGACCACCGCGCATACGGCGTCAGGCCGTTGCGGCCCTCAAAAGTGCCCGTCAAACTGCCCCGGGTAAAACGTGGCAGCTGCTCGGTGACGCGGCCCGTGTGGTCGATGATGGCCGTGGCCCCGGTGTTGGTGGCCCGCAGCATGGGACGGCCCAACTCGATGGCCCGCAGCCGCGAAATGCTCAGGTGCTGGTCGACCGCCAAGGTGTCGCCAAACCAAGCGATATTGCTCACATTCACCAAGGCCGTGGGGGCGGTGGCCGGGTCTGTGAAACGCAGGGCCAACTCTTCGCCAAACAAATCTTCGTAACAGATATTGGGCGCCAAGCGCTGGCCTTGCCATTCCAGCGAGGGCTGTCGCCAGCCGCCCGCTTGGAAGTCACCCAATGGAATGTTCATCATGCGGATGAACCACACAAAGCCCGGCGGCATGAACTCACCAAAGGGCACCAAGTGAGATTTGTCGTAACGATAAGGCCTTGAACCCTCAGGGCCCATGGCCACCACCGAATTGGCGTAGCCCTCAGCCAAACTGCCCAAAGGCACGCCCACCAAAGCCATCGGCCGACCCGGCTGGGCAAAGTGCTGCTGCAAGCCTGACCAATAGCCTTCCGGCAAATAGTGTGGCAACAGGGGAATGGCCGTCTCGGGGGCCACCACCAAAGGCTGGCGGCTGGCGCGCAACTGTTCGTCGTACCACTGCAAGGCATCGCGCACACCGCTTCCCGCTTGAAACTTGTCGGTTTGCGAAATATTGGCCTGCAGCAACTGCACCTGCCCCTGACCTGCCGAAGTGGTGAAAGCAGGCCCCCAGACCTGCAAGCCCCAAGACGCCAGCAGCAAGCCCAGCCAAGGCTTGAGCGCCCGCAAACGCCAACCGGCCAAAGCCAAGCGCATGGCCAGCCAAGCCGCCAAAGCGCCTACGCCGTAAACGCCGATCCATGGCGCCCAGGCTACCAGCACGCCGTCCACATGGGCGTAACCGCCAGCCCCCCAAGGAAAGCCGGTGAACCAGCGTCCGCGCATCAACTCGGCCAGAGTCCACAAGGCAGCAAACAAAACGCTGGCCATACCCGGCTGCTGAACCACCCAGCCCCGCGCCAGACCCACCCAAACCGCCGCCGCAAGAGCATAGTAAAGCGCCAAGGAACACGCCAGCGCCAGCACCGCCAACACCGCCAACGGCGCAGGCAAACCGCCCACATGGTGCATGGACACGTACAACCACCAAAAACTGCCTGCCAGCCATGCCGTGGCAAACACCCCGCCAAACCAAGCCGCACGCTTGACGGGACTGGGCCCTGCAAAAGGGCCTCCGATGGACTGGCGGGCCATTGGGGCCAAACCCGCCGCCAACAGGGTCAGGCTCAGCAGTTGCAACCAGCCCAAGGCTTGCCCACTGCCTGGCCAAGCCATTGAAGCCGCCTGAGCCGCACCAGCCCATGCCGGCCACAAAAGGGGCCAAGCCCTGGCGCGCTGGGGCGCTGGGTTCATGCAGATGTTCCGGGCGACGCAGGCAAAACAGGCGTGATGGGCGACACCTTGAACCACCGCACCGCACCGGCACGCGTGTGCAAAACCACAAAACGCAGCCCCGCCAACTCATAGGCCTCGCCGCGGTGTGGCACATGGCCCATCTCGTGCGCGATCAGACCGCCCAAGGTGTCAAAGTCATGGTCGTCTTCGCCCTGCCGTGCTTGCTTCAAGTCCACTCCAAAGGCCTCGCTCACGCGCTCCAACGCGGTGTCGCCGCTGACCCTGAAGCTGCGGTCGGGCAGGCTGAAAATATCCCCCGCATCGTCGGCAATATCGAACTCATCCTCGATCTCGCCCACGATTTGTTCCAACACATCCTCGATGGTGATCAGGCCCGCTGTTCGGCCGTACTCGTCGATGACGATCGCCAAATGGTTGCGGTTGTCACGGAACTGCCGCAGCAAATCATTCAGGCCCTTGCTCTCGGGCACAAACACCGCAGGCCGCAGCAAGGCGCGGATGTTCAACTCCGGAGCGCGTTGCAACTTGAGCAAGTCTTTGGCCAGCAAAATGCCGATCACGTTTTCTCGCTCGCCTTCGTACACCGGAAAGCGCGAATGCGCCGTATCGATCACCTGGTACATCAACACATCCAATGGGTCTTCGATGTTGAGCAGATCCATCCGGGGCGCCGGCACCATGACATCGCCGGCGGTCATGTCGGCCATGCGGATCACCCCCTCGATCATCAAACGGCTCTCGGCATTGATGATTTGGTTGTCCTCGGCCTCGGCCAAAGTCTCGATCAGCTCGGCCGCAGAGTCAGGGCCGGGGTGGATGAACTCTGCCAGTTTTTGCAGAAAACTCCGTTTGTCTTCGCGCTCGGCTGTGCGCGCGGGGTGAGGGTCAGACACGGTCTAGGCTTGCAGGACATGCGGTTGTGGCGAAGCTGCAAGGATAGCGGAATCAGATGACACCCGGGCATCAAGGCCCGCGCGCCGCATCCCGCGCATCGCGCACCCCTTGGCGAATCTCTTGCACCGTGCGCAACCAAGCTCGAAACTGGCTCGCTTGCATTTTGAGCTGGTAATCGACTTCGGCCATCTGCTCTAGGACCAAGCCACTGATTTGGCTGTCCAAGGTGGCCTGCGGCAAAGACAAATAAGCCTCGGTTTCGCTGCCATCGCGCTGCACCGACGCGCCCGCCTGGCGTGCAATCTTGAGCATGGCCACGTTCTCGCTCAGGGCGTGGATGAAAAGCAGACTCACGCCTTGGTTGCGGGCGTGCATCACCGCGTGGCCAAACAACTTGGCACCCAAGCCTTTACCGCGCTGGTGCGGCGACACCGACACCCCAAACTCGGCGCAAGTGGTCCATTGCGGATCCACCGAATACGCCAAATGGGCCATGGCCACCAGCTGCAGGCGCCGATTGAACACCCCAAAAATTTCGTCCCGGTCAAAGTTCAAACCCGCCACGTATCGGCCAATTTGCTCATCGGTCGCGGCATAACCAAACCGCAGGTACCGATCTTGCTCTGGCAAGGCCACCAAATGCCGCTCAATGCGCGACCTGTGCCGGGACGACAAAGAGCGGATAGGCACCCAAGGCGTTGCATGGCGAGGGGCCGCCGCTGACGCCAAATCCGCCGATTGAGCAGGCCCGAACCATTGCTGCCACCAGGCACGGAGCCATCGACTCAAACCAAAAGAACGGACGTTGGGTGAGGTGTTCATGTGAGGGGCCAAGGGTTTCTACTCATTTTGCACCCATTGCGCGCCCCACGCCCTTTTCGGGTTTTGTCGCCTGTGAGACCACCACCACCGGCCATCGGGAAATGCCCGATACCGAACACTCTGCAAGCTGGTGACAATGGCTCTCTATCAGGAGAGAAGAACATGGACCGTTTTTGGCTGAAGAGTTACCCCCCCGGTGTGCCACACGACATCGACACAGAACAATACAAAAGTTTGACGGATCTGATGGAAAGGGCCTTTCGCGAGCACGGCGACAACCCTTTCTCGGTGTGCATGAACCGCTGGATGAGCTACAAGCAGCTCGACGAATTGTCCACCGCCCTCGGGGCTTGGTTGCAAAACAAAGGGCTGGAGCCCGGCAGCCGGGTCGCCATCATGCTGCCCAACCTGCCCCAGTTTGCCGTGACCATGGCGGCAATTTTGCGGGCGGGTTACACCTGCGTGAACGTCAATCCGCTGTACACCCCGCGTGAGCTGGAGCACCAGCTCAAAGACTCCGGGGCCAGCGCCATCGTCATTCTCGAAAACTTTGCCGCCACCTTGCAGGAAGTGATCGAGCGCACCGCCGTGCAACACGTCGTGCTGGCCTCCATTGGCGATTTGCTGGGACCCATCAACGGCCGCTGGTTGACCTTTGCTGTGCGTCACCTGGCCAAAATGGTGCCGCCCTTTGAGCTGCCCTTGGCCGGTGGCCGCACCGTCACCCCGTTCAAGAAAGCGATTGCCCAAGGCCGCAGCCTGAACCTGCGCCCCACCGCGCAAACCATGGACGACATCGCCTTCTTGCAATACACAGGCGGCACCACTGGTTTGTCCAAAGGCGCCGTGCTCACCCACCGCAACATCGTGGCGGCCATGCTGCAAGCCGAAGGCTGGTTTTCGCCGGCCCTGGCCGATGTGCCGGACCTGCGCAAGGTGAACAACATCGCGGCTTTGCCGCTGTACCACATTTTCGCGCTCACGCTGTGTCTGCTGGCCATCCGCCAAGGCTCTTACCTGACCTTGGTGCCCAACCCGCGTGACTTCGCCAAATTCATCGAAGTGCTCAAGCAGCGCCCTTTCCATGTGCTGCCGGGGGTGAACACGCTGTTCAACGCTTTGATGCAGCACCCGATGTTCAAGTCGATCGATTTCTCCTCGCTCAAACTCACCCAAGCGGGCGGCATGGCCGCCTCGGAGGGCACGGCCCGCAACTGGCAAAACGCCACGGGCAGCGCCATGATCGAAGGCTGGGGCATGAGCGAGACCTGCGCCATCGGCACCAACAACCCGGTCACGCAAAAAACCTTCAGCGGCAACATTGGCTTGCCCCTGCCAGGCATCGACATCGCCATCAAAGACGACGATGGACAAAGCCTGCCCGTGGGCAGTTCGGGCGAGATTTGCATCCGCGGCCCCAACGTCATGACCGGCTACTACAACCAGCCTGCTGAAAACGCCAAGACCTTCACGGCCGACGGCTTCATGCGCACGGGCGACATCGGCCTCATGGACGAGGAAGGGTACACCCGCATCGTGGACCGCAAGAAGGACATGATCATCGTCAGTGGCTTCAACGTCTTCCCCAGCGAACTGGAGAACCTCATTTCCACCTGTCCTGGTGTGGTTGAATGCGCGGCGGTCGGCATCCCCGACACCATGCAAGGCGAAACCATCAAGGTGTTTGTGGTGCGCAATGACCCGATGCTGACCGAAGAGGCCGTGGCCCGTTTCTGCCACGAGAACCTGACCGGCTACAAGCGCCCGAAATACATCGAATTCAGAGATGAACTGCCCAAATCCAATGTGGGCAAAATCCTGCGCCGGGATCTGCGCAGCAGCAAGTGAACACGCACCACGTCGGCCTGTTGCCCGCAGGCGTGACCGTGTTCGAGCGGGGCTGGTTGTCGGCCAACAATGTGCTGCTGCAAGGCGCTGACAGCGCCACCTTGGTCGACAGTGGTTATGTGAAACACCAAGCGCAAACACTGGCGCTGGTGCAACATGCCCTGCAGGGCCGCCCGCTCAACTTGCTGGTCAACACCCACCTGCACAGCGACCACTGCGGCGGCAACCAAGCCCTGCAAGCTCACTACCCCGATTTGCTCACCTGGATCCCCCCCGGGCTGGCTCAGGCGGTGCAACACTGGTCTGAAGACGCACTGAGCTACAAACCCACCGGACAAAACTGCCCTGCATTTCGCTTCAACGGTTTGCTGCAGCCCGGTAGCACCCACCGCTGGGGCGACATGGACTGGCAAGTGCACGCCGCCCCCGGGCACGACCCGCATTCGGTCATTCTGTTTGCGCCCGAACACCGCCTGCTGATGTCGGCGGACGCCCTGTGGCAAAACGGATTTGGCGTGGTTTTTCCGGAGCTCGAAGGCGTGGGCGCCTTTGACGAGGTGGCGCAAACGCTGGACCTGATCGAAGGCCTGAACCCCGCCACCATCATTCCCGGCCACGGCTCGGTGTTCACCGAACTGGCCCCGGCCTTGGCCCTGGCGCGCAGCAAACTCAACAGCTATGCCCAAAACCCCGAGCGCCACGCCCGCTATGGCGCCAAAGTGTTGCTCAAATTCAAACTGCTGGAATGGGGCCAGATCTCCAAAGCCGAGTTCAGCGACTGGGCCGCCCACGTGCCTTATCTGAAGGCCCTGCACCAACGCTTTGGCCAAGGCCAGACTTTGGACACGTGGCTTGACATGATGCTGGCCGAGTTGGAGCGCAGCGGGGCGGTGCAGCTTGAAGGTGAGCTTTTACGCGACGCATGATACAGTTTCACGGCAACAGATTCAGCAAGCACCCTTGGGTGGAAGGCGTCGCCCTTTCATCCGTCTGCGGCTTGGCCTATTACCTTGTCTTCTTGCTGCAAACAAAGCTGTCGTCCCTGGTCAATTTTGCGCAAGGTATTGATCTGTTTTTTGCACCCGCAGGCATCAAACTGGTGGCTTTCATGGTCGCGGGCATTTGGGGGTTTTGGGGCATTGCGGTCGTTGGCCTGATCACCGCACAGGATGTCTGGCAAACGGACACGATGCTGATTCACCTCGGCAACACAGCCATTTGGGCGGGCGTGCCTTATGTCACCTACCTGGGTTTGGCTCAATGGCTTCGCTTGGATGCAAGTCTGATGAAGCTCAAGTACTGGCATGTCCTCATCATTGCATTGGCGACCTCCTTGGCTTCCAGCCTTGGATCCAACCTGTATCAATGGCTCGTGCAAAACCGCAGTTTTGACATGATCACGAGCGCGAGCATCGCCATGGCAGTGGGTGACTTCATGGGGATTGGGGTATTTGTTTTTGCGCTCGCATTCATCGTGAGAAAGCGCTCACATCGCAACACCAGAGATTGATAGGCAAAGAAAAACCCCACAGCCTCTTGCGAAACTGTGGGGTGAATCTGGTGGCCTGGGGCAGAATCGAACTGCCGACACGCGGATTTTCAACGCACCTCTCCAAACTGTAAACCGTGCTTTTTCAAAGTTCAAAAACGTGAACGCAAAGTGGTGTGCGACAAACGCAACGCAGCGACGCAACAAAAAAGTGTCAACCGTGTGCGAAAGTATTTTTGCTATACCTCTCGTCCGTCTGCCACTCGGTTTGTAAAACACTATGTTTTCGCCACAAACACCCGTGTTTTCGACTGGTTTTGCGGCATTTACGCAGCGTTCCAAACGCAGCAACACGTAGCACAAAAAGTTAGAGCGTTGAAGTTTTACGCTGTTGCTGTTTGCGTAAGCGTTCTGCGTCACGCTGCTGTCGCTGTCTGTCACGCTCTGCCTGTAGTTGTTGCTTGTCACGTTCAACATTTTGTTTCAGTCCGTGTATGCGTGCCTGCGGCAGCGTCATCGGCGGTTTAGGTTTGATAGGTTTAACAAGTTCAGCAATACGCATCAATTATTTATGGATGCGTATGCTGAACAAATGTCAGTCACACATCTCTGTGTAGTTCAACACGTTGCCGTGCCCGTACTGTGCTTCGCCCAACAACTTTGCTTCGTAAGCGTTGCTGGCGAACACGATGGTGTGTGCTGTTTGCGTTGGTGACACACGCACCCACAACTGCCAGCGTTTCATTTCGCAAAACCTGAACGCAACTTGTTGGCAGCAGACTCAATCGCTGCGTCAAGTTCACCTTCAAGTGCCGCAGTTTTTACTGTCTCAAGTACTGTGACAAGTTCAGCAGTTGACGCAACTTCTACAGCGTACTTACCCTTCGCCAGTTCCAACACACGTGTGCCGTAACGTACGCTGAGTGCCAACTTGCCGTTGTCTGCTGTAAACCACCACTGTTTCACACGCTTGCTTGTTTCCAATTGCTTGCGTACACCTGATTCTTTGTCTGTGTAACTGCGGAACTTGACGGGTGCGAACTGTGTTCCTGCTTGCTGTGCTTTCGCCAGTTCAATCTGTTCCCACAAACGCTTGGCAAGTTTGTTGCGGCGTTGCTGTACAGGTGTAACAGTGCCAGGCTTTTGTGCTGCTGACAGTTTCAAAGTGCTCAGAATTCCCATCACGTTTTCTCCAGTTGTTGTAACGACAAACAAACTGTAGTTTCGAGTTGCTTGGTTGGACAACCGGAATTTGCCAGCACAAATTGATTTGTCCAAAACGCCACAAAACCACCTAATAAACAGTCAGTTTTTGTAGCCTGTTCTTATCTCGCTGCTAAATAACTGTATGAACAACTACAAGAACTTCAAAGACACGCAGCAAACGGATGCTTGGTTACGCAGCAAGGGCATCAACGTCCAAACCTTCGCCAAAACCAAATCCAAAACGCTACAGGCACAGCAAGCGGCAACACTGCTGCTGGAGCAACACAGCACGGAACTGGACAACGCAACCAAACGGCTGCTGGAACACTTCAGACGCTGCTACGCAGACAACAACAAGCGTGGCAAGATTACAGACGGTGACTGCTACCGTGTGTTGAATCTCGCTACACGTGTAAAGCGTGGTCTGTACAAACAGAACAGACGTACACAGCAGACTGCGTAACAGCAGCCACCAAACACACACACTCAACGCAAGATAATCCACTTGCTAACAAAGGGAACAAACGCAGGGGGGAATATGACGGCTAATGACCCTGCCCTACACCGTTGCTGTAACAGCGTGTGAACAATAGGTGATGCCGCAGAGTAGTTGCGTGACGCAACTGGAAGTTCCAACACATCAGTCTTCCAAAAAACTCTGTTACAGGCGTGTGGACTGACTCAACTCAAATCAAACTACACGACACGGCGGCAAATAGCATCGGAACTTTTCCCTTGCTATAGCCGTCGTGCGTCCAAACTAATCTAAATCAACCTAATACACCTCACACAACTGCGTTGTGTTCGGCTTTCACTCATCAGTTCAAACACAACCAAATGAAAGCGAAGCGATGTGTGTGAGCGACGAGCGAAACACAGGCGAACTCCAGTTTGTTGATTAGCCAGACAAACTGAGCCAGTGTTTGCATCGAATATTGAGCCACTG
>NZ_JBBAPF010000044.1:0-11011 GCF_040400975.1 Limnohabitans sp.
CATCGACTCCAGCCAGGCGGCTGGGATCACCTCCACCCAGCTCGACAGCTTTGACGCGGCAGATATTGCTGCGCTGGACCCTGCAGCCGTGGGCGGCCTGACGCCCACAGCACTGGCCAGCCTGGACAACACACAACAGGCTGCACTGACCCGCACGCAACTGGGCGCACTGACGTCCACCCAAATGTTTGGCCTGTGGCAAAGCGATGGGGCCGGCAACACCGCCGGCGTTACTAAAACCACCACCGATGCGCTGCAATCATGGAGCGCGGAGCTTGTCAGCTATGCCAGCCCAACAAATGCCCAAGGCACCGCCAACGGCTCCGCGCCCTTGAACCAATACATCGACCGGGTCACGGGCACCGATATCGTCAGTGACGCTGAATTCGATGCCGGCTTCACCATCACCGGCAAGGCCGCCGCAGGGGCGCAAAGCACCATCCGCTTTTATCTGGACAACGACCGCATCAATGGCACAGAAGAAATCGGCACCCAGCTCACCAATGGCAGCAACGGCGTGACTTGGACTTACAACAATACCACCGGCGACTACACCATCACCTTTGCCCCCAACAGCACAGCCCTCAAGCAAGCCACCCACAACACCCATGGCAGCGGCGTGCACAAGCTCTCGGTGGACACCAGCGGCAATGGCGCCCTGGAAGCGGGTGAAGCCAGTCGCCTGTTTCTGGTGGCCAGCGGCACGGCGCAGGCCACAGACACTGGGCAGGTCAGCCAAAACTACTCGGTGCAAGACAAGCCCACCGGCAATGTGTTTGTGTACTTCTATGGCGACCCGGATGGCAATGGCATTGGCTTTTGGACGCTACTGGACAATGGCGACTCGGCGACCATTTTCAATCTGAACACAGCCAACCGCGACGGTGATTCTGGGGGGGATTGGGATTACTACAATACCCCGGGGCTCTCGGGAACAGAGGCCTCGACCAGCAATACCGCGCTGGGTTTTGTCACCGACATTCAGGCGCAGGTCTGGGAATTCCAGATTGCCAAACCATCGGCGTCCACCATGAATTACAACACTGCGCTCAGCACCGCGGGTAACCACACCACCCAGAATTCAAACACCAGCCGGCTGGCGAGCCTGGCGGAGATGATGGCGCTTTACGCCGCCAACTTCGGCGCAGGCGCAAATACGGTGGGTGCGGTGCAACCCATGACGGCCACTTCGTCGACCGGTGTCGGACCTGCGGAAGATAACATTCCGGGCGGCTGGTCCGGCTCCGGCTACTTCTGGACGGCCGCGCCCACGCCTTCGGGCCACGCCTCCGCCAACCTCTTCGGCGGCGACTTGAACGACCACATGGACGCCTACAGCAGCCGCGTCGCGGCGGTGTTGTGAGGTGGTTTTGGCGGCCCGTGGAGCGACTTCGGATTTTGAGTTTTGACATTTGAATTTTTGGGCCTTTTGAATGGGGTGCGGCCTTGGGGCCGCGCCTGCAGCGCCGCGTAGCGGCGAATTTTTCATCGGAAAGGAGCGGGTTTTGCAGTTTCCGTGCCCCGGGTTTTTCTTCGGGAGTGCATTCCGCCGGCCTCTGGCCGGCGCCTCATGGGGGCACTGGTCAAGGCCGGTGCCAAAAGGGGCCTGCAGGGGATGTCGCTGGCGTCTGCCGCGGCGCGCTGTAAAGGAGCGATCCTATGGTCATTTGTGGCGTAAACGATTGGTCATCAACAGTTGCAGCAGCAATGCCCTGAAGACAATTCGACTGTGTGCGCTTTCTTTTTGCAGGATTTGTTGCAAGCCCGTGGCTGTCAGTTCCATGCAGACCGTGGGTTCTTTGGCCCGGGCCGTTGCGCTGCGCACGCCCGCTGTGAGCAGCGCCTGCTCACCAAAGGGTTGCCCCGCATTCAGGGTGACAAACACCTCACCACTTCGGCTGTCGATCAGTTCTACGCAGCCTGATTTGATGATGTAGAGTTTGTCGGCGGGTTGGCCGGCTTCAAAAAGGTGTTCGCCTGTGGCAAATGAAATTTCACTGAAGGTGCTCATTTCAGGCTTTCAGGAACGCTGCTGAGGTTGAGTGTGCGCATGATGGTGCTTCGGTTGATGCCTCTGAGGCCGATATGGCACGTGTTGAGCGTGTTGAATACTTTTTGCGGTATGAGGTTGGCGGTCACAACGGTCAAGGCTTTTGCGCTCATGTTGTGCGGCAGGTTGGCCAAACCCGATGCCAGTCCCAGCACTGCGCCTGGCCCGACTCTGTAAATCCGTCCGTCGGTTCGCAGTTCGATATCGCCTTGCCGAATGATGTAGCCCTGCGTCACGGCTTGCCCCATCTCGAACAGCACTGTCCCTGGTTTGTAAGCGGCCGTGTCCAGTGCCAACTCTTGGATCAGTTGGTAGTAGAGCCTCTCTTCACTGCTCAGGCCATGTTGGTGGTAGGCCTCTCGTGCCTCAATCGAGTCTGGGTGCAA
Organism: Limnohabitans sp.; assembly: GCF_040400975.1. Classification (GTDB taxonomy): domain Bacteria; phylum Pseudomonadota; class Gammaproteobacteria; order Burkholderiales; family Burkholderiaceae_C; genus Limnohabitans_A. Next base: position 2,437 of record NZ_JBBAPF010000044.1, read on the forward strand.
GGTTCCGATGGCTTCGATTTTTTTCAAGTCGATCACAAAGTCGTATTGGGAAGCGGTCATGAGGTCAATCCTGTTGATTTATGGGGTCAGTTGTTGTTGGACTTGCGCTTGAATACCCAAGGCTTTGGCTGCTGGGCTGGAAAAACGCGCGGCGCGCAAAAAATCGGCGCGACCGGCTTTTGTAGACACCCGGCTGTGGCCCACAAAACCCGCGCATTGCCATTCACGCGCCAGTGCATCGCTCAAGCCCGGGCCAAATTCAGACGTTGCGCTGATAAAGATATCCGCTTCATTGAGCAACACTTGAGCCCAAGGGTCCACCCATTCAAAGGCGTGGTCTGCAATGCGTTGGTGGTTCAAGTGAACGCTTTGAACGTCGGTGCCAAGGATCCAACGCTCAATGCGTTGTTTCCAGATTGAAGGCAGTGTTTGTGCAATGTGCTGCACCCCTTGCCATGAGGCACGCTCTATTTGAAATGCAAATTGGTTCACGCCGCCCGGGTGTTTGTAGTCATGCGCTACGGCGGCGGCCAACAAGGCGCTGGACCAGGTTTTGTCGTCGTGTGCTGCATGGGTGGCATGCAGGATGTGCAGCAGGGTGGTCAAGACGATCAATACATCGGCCGTGTGCAGGCGGTTGTGATAGGCCGGCTCTGTGGGGCGCGTGTTGTCTGCAAATTGCTGCTCGATGTCGTGGGCGACGCATTGGGCAAATTGGTTCAGCACGATGGTGTCGTGATCGGTTGCCTGCACAAGCTTCAACGATTGTTGGCAGAGCGTCAAAATGCGGGGCAGGCCATCCCATTGGGCCTGCCAATTCATTCGCAGCAGACGACAAGCTTGGTGCAGGCCTTCAGGCCAGTTGTTGGGGGTCAGGGGCAGTTGGTTCACGGGCGGCTGGGCTTAGGGGACGCGTTGGCCCTGAACAAAGAAGGTTTCCAGATGGCCAATGCCTTTGATGGTGATGGCGCCGCGCTCTTGCAGAACAAATTTGTTGTCGAGTCTTTCAGCCGTTGACGGCGAGATGTGAATCTTGCCGACGGCACCGGTTGATTCCATGCGACTGGCAATGTTGACGGTGTTGCCCCACAGGTCGTAGGTGAACTTGTGCATGCCGATAACGCCCGCCACGACCGGGCCGCTGTTGATGCCCACCCGAATTTGCAGCTGCGTGCCGTGCTGATGGTTGATGCTTTGGAGGGCTGACAGCATGGCAAATGCCACATTCACAACAGCCTGGGCATGGTCCTCTCGGGGCTCGGGAACACCCCCCACCAGCATGTAGCAGTCACCGATGGTTTTGATTTTTTCCACACCCGCATTGCCCACAATGTCGTCAAAAGAAGAAAATATTTCATCGAGCATGTCAACCAGTTTTGCAGCCGACATGCCTTTGGACAGTTCGGTGAAACCGACCAGGTCGGCAAACAGCACCGACACATCCTGGTGCGCGTCGGCGATGCGCTTTTCACCGCCTTTTAGCCGCTGTGAGACCGATTGGGGCAAGATGTTGAGCAGCAGGTTTTCCGTTTTGTTTTGTTCATGCGCCAGTTGTTTGTGCTGTATTTGCAGCTGTTGGCGCTGCATGGTTTCCAGATCGCGCAAGCGTTTTTTTTCAATGGAGGTGGTCAGTCGGGCTTTGAGCAGCACGGGACTGAAGGGTTTGGGCAGGTAGTCTTCTGCGCCCATTTCGATGCAGCGGACGACGTCTTCGATGTCTTGTCCGCCTGAGATCACAATCACCGGAAAGCCGCGCAGTTCGGGCTTGTTTTGCATGTCTGCCAGCACTTCCAAGCCGGTCATTTCGGGCATCTCGACGTCGAGCAGCATCAGGTCAAATGCTTCTTGACTGAGCAGTTGCAGGGCTTCGCGGCCATTGGATGCCAGTTCGATGTGCTCGACGCCCAATTGACGCAGCGATCGGGAGATGCCCATGCGCATCAATTTGCTGTCGTCGACCACCAAAAGCCGGGCGCTTTGGAGCATGTTTTGCGTTTTGGCGGTGTGTGTTTGTGCTGTCTGTGTAAGCTTGTCGAAGGCGTTTGTCGTGTCGTTCATGGGTTGATGCGGCTCATTTGGGGAGTTCGGCCAAGGCTTCCAGCAAGGCCTTGGGCATTTGATCGAGCTTGACCAACTTGTCGACCACGCCCAGATTGACGGCGGCACGGGGCATGCCGTAGACGACGCAACTGTCTTCATGTTCGGCCAAGTTGATCCCCCCCGCTTGGTGTATGGCATGCATGCCCAGGGCACCATCGCTGCCCATGCCGGTGAGCAAGATCGCCAGGGTGCGCGCGCCTGCGGTTTGTGCAGCCGATCTGAACAAAAGATCGACAGCTGGGCGGCAGTGGTGCACTGGCGGGCTTTGGGTGAGGCGGGTGCGGTAGCCGTGCGCGTCGGCCACCACCATGAGGTGGTGGTTGCCGGGTGCAATGAGGCATTCGCCGGGCAAGATGGCTTCGTCGTTGACGGCTTCGCGCACTTCATAAGGGGTCAGTGTGTTCAGGCGCTCGGCCACGGCCTTGGAGAAAAATGCCGGGATGTGCTGCACGACCAAGATGGGCGGCAAACCTTGGGGCAGTGCGGGCAGAAGGCTTCTGAGCGCTTCGACGCCGCCGGTGGAGGCTCCGATCACGATCAATCGGCGGTCTGCGCGTTTGGCATGGCTGGCGGGGTGGCAGACTTGGGCTGGTCTGACCGCTTGTGCGACTGGGGCTTTGGCGTGGTGGCGAATGCGTTGTTTGGCGGCATAAGCTGCTTTGACATGGAATGACAGTTTGGCGGCCAATGCGCCAATCGAGGTGTTGCCGTCGGGTTTGGCCAGAATTTCACTGGCTCCGGCGTCCATGGCCGCGAGCGCGACGTTGGAGCCTTGTTGGGTGAGCGAGCTGATGACCACCACCGCCACAGGCGATCGTTCTGCCTGCATTTGGCGCAAGTAGGTCAGGCCGTCCATGCGGGGCATTTCCATGTCCAGTGTGATCACATCGGGCTGCAGCCGTGCGACTTTGTCCATGGCGATCAAGGGGTCGTTGGCCACGCCGACCACTTCGATCTCGGGGTCCAGGGCCAGTGTTTCTGTGATGGTTTTTCGGACCAAGGCCGAGTCGTCGATCACCAGGACCTTGATGCGTGGTGTTTTGCCCGTCCACATGGTTTATCGCTTTCGCTGGTAAATGCTGTTGCCAAGTGCTTGGAAGGGGTGGGGTGTGCGCAGCAAACTGTCGGAGTGGCCCACGATCAGGTAGCCCCCGGGTTCGAGTACATCGTGCATGCGGTGAATCAGCTCGGCTTGCGATTGGAGATCGAAATAGATCAACACATTGCGACAAAACACCAGATGCTGCGGCTGGGGGATTGCATAGTTTTTGTCAAAAAGGTTCATTCTGTGAAAGTTCACTTTTCTTCGCAGCTCATCTTTGACTTTGCAGCTTTGCGAGAAGGGGCCGCTGCCTTTTTGAAAGTATTTGTGCATCAACGAGGGCTCGGGCAGGCCCAGTCTGTCCATCGGGTACACCGCTTGTCTGGCTTTTTGGATGGCGCGGTTGGAGATGTCGGTTGCGTCAATTTGCCAGCGCAGTCCGCCCGGTTTTTGCGCAGCATATTCACTCAATACGATGGCCAGGCTGAAGGCTTCTTCGCCACTGGAGCTGGCAGCCGACCAGCAGCGCAGAACTTGACCCGCCGTAGGGCTGTGGCGCAAGAGTTCGTTCAGCAATTGCGAAGAGACCTTCTCAAAGTGCACGATTTCCCTAAAAAAATGGGTGTGGTTGGTGGCGATCAGGTCGATCAGGGTGTCCAGCTCTGATTCACGGTGTTGCTGGAGCCAGTGCAGGTAATCGTCCCAAGAGCTCAGACCCAATTCGCGCACCCGTTTGCCCAGCCGACTGGACAACAAGATGAGCTTGTTGGGGGTCAGGTTGATTCGGCTCTGTTGGTGGATCAGGCGGCACAGGTTTTGGTAGGTCTGGTCGGACATCGGTGGGAGTCGATCCAAGCCCCATTGAGTTGTAGCGGTCATGCAGAGCGGGTTCAGAAGTCTTTGAAGTGCTGCTCAGACGTTGGCTCCGGTGCATGCAGTTGTGGTTTGTCGCCGTAGGCCAGGTGATTTTGAGCGTGGGCGCGGTGGGTTTTTGCCGCACTTGCGCTGACGCGCTCGCTGCGTTGTTTTTGGGGCGTGACTTTGGGGGTGGGGCGCGTTGAGGGTGCGCGGTCTTGTCGATGGATACTGAAACCTATCACTTGGATGCCTTGATCGACCAGGTCTTCCGCGCTCATGGCTTGGCTGTGTGTTTGCTCTGCAGCATGGGCGATCTGACTGGCGCTGTCTGCGGTATATTGCGCGACTTTGCTCATTTGATCGATGGCGACGCTGACGTGTTCAATGCCTTGGGCTTGTTCGCGGGCGGCTAAGCTGATTTCGGCGACCAGCGCATCGGTTTGGCCGATCTTGACTTCGATTTGTCCCAAGGATTCGTGGACCCGTTCGAGCGATACAGCGCCCATGCGGCTGTTGCGGATGGAGGCTTCGATTTTTTCGGCCGATTCGTGGGCGGCCATGGCACTGCGCTGGGCCAGGGAGCGCACCTCGTCGGCGACGACGGCAAAGCCCGCACCTGCCTCGCCTGCGCGAGCCGCTTCCACGGCGGCGTTGAGGGCCAGGATGTTGGTTTGGAAGGCGATTTCGTCGATGCTTTTGACGATTTTGGCGACATCGCTGCTGGAGCGTTCGATGTCGGCCATGGCGGTGGTCATGGCCGCCATGCTGCGCACCCCTTCTTGCGCGCTTTCACGGGTTTGCGTGGCCAGTTGTTTGGCTTGCTCGGCGTTTTTGGCGGTGGAGTGAATCATGCTGGACACCTCTTCCAAAGAGGCGCTGGTTTCTTCGATGGCGGCGGCCTGCTCACTGGCACCTTGGGCCAGTTTTTGGCTGGCCTCGGTGAGTTGGCTGGAGGCCATGCGGCTTTGTTCCGTGCCCTTATAGATGTCTAGGGCCATCTGCATCAAGGGTTTGAGGGAGACTTTGTATGCCATGAACAAAATGATCAGAACCAGCACCAGCACGCCCGAAGAAAACAGGGTCACGCTCCAGTTGACTTGGTTCTTGACGGATTCGGCTTTTTCCTTGTTTTGTTCAATGTTTGCGCGGATTTTGGCCAACATGGCCTCATTGGCTTCGCGATGGGCGACAAAGGATTCGGTCATCAAATCGAATGTGGCCACGATCTTGGCCGTATCACCCCCGGTCAGAGCAGGCAAAAATTGGGTTTTGATCAAGTTCAAGTAGCGCTGTACGTGCTTGTCTGTTGTCTCCAGGTCTTTGAGCACTTCAGGTGTGGTCAGTGGGCTGTTGATGTAGCGGTCATAGGCGAGCTTGTACTCTTGCTCAATCCGTGGTGTCTCTGCGATCAGTCGTTTGACGTCTTTGTTTTCGGTGAGGGTGGTCGAGTCCGGGGTTTTGTAGACTTGCACCATGGTTTGCACCACCATGTATTCGGCTTCGATCAAATAAACGTCCGGCGGCATGATCGAGGCCAAGATTTCGTTGTTATGGGTAATGTTTTGGTAAAGGTCCCCGCCGATCTTGATGGGTGCGGTCAAAAAGAAGCTGACCGCTGGAATGCCCACCAAACTGGCCAAAAACAGGAAGACAAAGCCTGTGAGTAATTTTTTGAGGTTCAACATGTGGTGGCTCCCGGTGATGTGCAGTGATGAGTGGTTTAAACGGTTGGGGCAGGGGCAAGGGTTGGCAGAACCAACGGGCCCACAAAGTTGAGCAAACGATTCAAGTCCAACAGGGTTTTCACGGTGTCTTTGCTTTTGGCCATGCCGGTGATGAATCGGTTGTCGATGTCGCTGCCAAAATCGGGTGGCAACTCCAAGTCCAGTGGGTGAAAGTGCGAGACTTCTTCGACGCTGTCCACCACCATGCCCATCAGCTGTGCTTGGCCTTCTGAAGTGTCAAATTGCACGACGACCACGCAGGCCCGTTCTGTGTTGACTGCTTTGGGTAAGCCAAGCCGTTCTCTCAGATCGATCACGGGCACTATTTTTCCGCGCAAATTGATCACGCCTTGAATGAAGGCGGGCATGCGGGGCACAGGCGTGATGGGGCACAGGCGCATGATTTCTCGCACTTTGAGCACGGGTACGCTGTAATACTCGTTGTGCAAGGCAAAGGTGAGGTATTTGCCCGGATCGGGCAAATGGGGGGAGGTCAGTTGGATCATGGTTTGCGCTTGTCTTTTGGGGTTGCGATGCTGGTCAAACCGCTGCGGCGGCCATGGAGGGCAGTTGGCCCATGGCGACCGGATCGATGATCAGCGCCACACGGCCATCGCCGAGGATGGCAGCACCGGACATGCCTTGGTGGTCCTTGAAGGTGTTGCCCAGTGACTTGATGACGACTTCGTGTTTGCCGATCAGACGGTCCACCAAGAGCGCACTTTGCCGGTTGCCCAAATCGACCACGACGACAATGCCGTCGCAGGGGTTGTGGGCCTGGCATGGCACCCCCAATTTGTCGGACAGGCGGATCAAGGGGATCAGCTTGCCGCGCACGCGGATGACTTCTTCGCTGCCTTGCACGGTGAAGACCATGTCCGGTTGTGGCCGCAGCGATTCGCGAATGGTCACCGTGGGCACAAGGAAACGTTCGGTGCCGACCCCCACCAACATGGCGTCGATGATGGCCAGGGTGAGCGGCAAAAAGATGTTGAACGTGGTGCCTTGGCCTGGCACCGAATCGATGTCCACCCGTCCCCGTAGCTTGTTGATGCTGCCACGCACGACGTCCATGCCTACGCCGCGCCCCGAAATTTTGGTCACGTTGTCGGCGGTAGAAAATCCAGGTAAAAAAATCAGGTTGTAGATGTCTTTTTCGCTGGGCTTGCTGTCCGACGGGATGAGGCCGCGTTGATGTGCTGTGTGAAGGATTTTGGCGGCGTCCAGACCTTTGCCATCGTCTCGGATGCAGATCAAGATACCGCCGCCTTGGTGTGATGCTTGCAGGTGGATGTTGCCTTGGGCCGTTTTGCCAAGTGCCATGCGTTGGGTTGGCGTTTCGATGCCGTGGTCGACGGCATTGCGCATCATGTGGAGCAGGGGGTCGGCCAGGTCTTCGACGATTTTGCGGTCCAACTCGGTGTCTTCGCCGCTCAGGTGCAGTTGGATGCTTTTGTTTTGAGCGGTGGACAGGTCGCGCACCAGTCGCTCCATTTTTTGCATGACAGAGCGCAGCGGCACCATGCGCAGCGACATGGCGTTGTGCTGCAATTCGGTGGTGATGCGTGTGAGCTGGCGCAAATCGCGTTCGAGTTCCCTGTCTTTGGATGCTTGCACCGAAGGGTGCTGCACCACCATGGATTGCGCGATCACCAGTTCACCCATCAGTTCCACCAGCGCATCGAGTTTGCCGGTGTCGAGCTTGACAAAAGCGGCCAGGGAATCGGGACGCCGTTTGCTTTTGCTGGGCAGGGGGGCGGCCTGTTCTGTGTCCTTGGCCGCATGCTGGGGTGGGGGCGGGGCGCTGGGTGAGGGGAGGGGGTCGGGTGCATGGGCGGTGCCGACGGGCGGCAACTGTGGGTTTTGCGGCGTTTGTGGTGCTTGCGGATCGCCATTGAGGCAAGCTTGTGCTCGGACCATCAAGGCGGCCGTGGGCACCACAATGGCTTGACCTCGGCCTTCTCCTTTGATCTGCCGATCAATGGCATTGACGTAATGCTGTAGCGCGTCACCACCGGCCAAAATGATGTCGATGACTTCGCGGTTGATGCGCAATTTGTCTTGTCGCGCAGCGTCCAGCAAGGACTCCAACTCGTGCGCCAGGCGCTGGATGGGCTCTATGCCCATAAAACCTGCGCCGCCTTTGAAGGTGTGAAACGCCCTGAAGACTTGGTTCAAGGTGTCTTTGCGCTGGGGATTTTCTTCAAGCGCTAAAACACCTTGCTCGATCTGTTGAAGGAGATCACGCCCCTCGTTGCAAAACTCGTTGAGGAAATCCAAGTCGTCATTCGCTCCCAGTGTGAAACTGGCCTCCTCAGACAGCGGTGTGGACAGCATGACCACGGTCTCTGGTGTCGGTGATGTCTCTGTTGAGCCCATGTACAGGGCGTTGCTCAGTCGCTCAAACTTGCTTTGTAAGTCGTTGATTTCGGAAGGACTCAAACCGATGTGCTGTGAGAGCGCTTGCCGGCACAGGTTCAGCGACCAGTCCAAGTCGCTGCGCGCTTGGGGCAGGGCTTGGGCTGCACCGTCTTGCGCCAAAAGGGAGAGCAGGTCTGTCAATGGTTTCAAGTCCTGCGCTTGCCCAGGAGTCAGAAATGCCATTTCTGTGGCTATTTCTTGCAACAATGATTCTGTTTGAGGTTTGATCATGATTTGCTCAATAATCCTAAAAAATCAAATTAAAAATGATGAAAATTGCAAATTAACGGGAAAAAATATCCGCTATTTGCCGGTGGGCTGATGGGGAGGGGACGGACGATTTCTTGGACGACCTGGAGCCACTCTTGCTTTGAATGAGCGTTACCAAGTCTTGGCTTTGAGCTTGAACAAGGTGCAACTGTTCGAAGGC
>NZ_JBBAPF010000045.1:0-8703 GCF_040400975.1 Limnohabitans sp.
TGTGGGTGAGTTCACTCAGCATGGCGTTTTGGGGGCTGAAGCGCTGGCTGTCGCCCTCAAACACCAAAATCAGGCGCACGGGCGAGTCTTCGGTTTCGCGTTGCTCCATGTCGGCCCCGGCAATGAGCCGTTCCACCCGCCAGTCAAACGTCAGTCGGCCCAATTGCTCTGGCGCAATGCGCAAACGCTGGCGCAGCATGCTGGCGGATGACTCGGCCTGCGCCTGCAGGGCGTAACCTTGGGGTTGGCGCTCGAGTTTGTAAGCGGTGCGCAGCTTGCCCGGCAAAACCATCTTGTCCCATTGCGCGGTGTCTTTGGCGCTGAAATGCAAGGGCAGTTGTTGCAAAAGTGCGGGGCTTGGAGAGCTTGGGGAACTGTCGGCCTGCTGGCTTTGGGGCACCACCGAACAAGCCACCAAGGCCCAACAACAAGCCACCACCCACAAGCACCGAACGAACGGGCGCAAAGCCATAGCCGAGGGTTTCAGCGCATGGCGTGCAACTGTTGGGCCATTTATCATGAGGTTTTTTAAATCTGACGAAAGTGACAAGATGTTAAATCGCCGCCACCTCCTGCAAGCTGCCCTTTTGTCCGCAGGGGCATTGAATACCGCTTGGGCCCAAAGCAGCTTCCCCAGCAAACCGCTGCGCATTGTGGTGCCCTTTGGCGCGGGTGGTGTGGCCGATTTGACGGTTCGGGCTGTAGCCCAACAGCTTTCGGTCAATCTGGGTCAACCGGTGGTGATCGACAACCGCCCCGGCGCGGGCGGCATCGTGGCGGCCGAACAGGTGGCCCGTGCCGAGCCCGATGGCCACACCTTGTTGCTCATGTCCAACGGCACGGCCGTGAGTGCGGGCTTGTTCAAGGCCTTGCCCTTCAACCCCCGCACCGACTTTGCCCCAGTGTCTTTGCTCGGCCTGTTTGACATCGCCATCGTGGTGCCCGAAACATCGCCGCACAAGACCTTGGCCGACTTGGTCAGCTTTGGCCGGGCCAACCCGGGCAAGCTCAACATGGGCACCATCAACATTGGCAGCACCCAGCACCTGGCAGGCGAGTTGTTTCGCACGCAAGCCAACCTGATTGCGCAGATCATCCCCTACAACGGCACACCCGCCGTGATCAATGCCCTGCGCGGCGGTCAGGTCGATGTGGCGGTCGAAATCTTGGGCCCGCTGAAACCCCAGATCAACGCCAAAGCCGTGCGCCTGCTGGGCGTGATGGGCGCCAAGCGCCCCAAAGACCTGCCCGACACCCCGGTGGTTCGCGAGTTGCCAGGCCTGAGCGATTTCAATGTGTCGTCCTGGAACGCTTTGGCCGCCCCCGGCAAGACCCCCCCTGCCGTGGTCAGTCGCCTGAACGCCGAACTGGTGAAGGTGCTGGCTGCGCCCGACATGGTGCAGCGCCTGGCCGGCTTCAACGTGCAAGCCCAGTCCAGCACGCCCACTCAACTGGCCCAGTTGCTCGATGCCGACATCAAACGCTGGACCGACGTGATCCAAAAGGCGGGGATACCGCAGCAGTGATCTGTTGGTGGCGTAGCCCCCAATCTTTGGGCTACCGCCACCGCTTGTGCGAGCCACCTGTGACTTGCCAGAATTTTTTGAACGGCACAGGTGGCTTACCTATTGAATGATTGCTTGGAAATTATTGCACTTAGTGCAATAATTTGAGCATGTCTGAAATCGCGCAAGTCTTTGTTACCAAGCCTTTTGCACGCTGGATGCGAAAGAGCCGAGTCACCCATTTGGACATTTTGGGTGCAGCGGAAGAAATGGTGCAAGGTTTGATTGACGCCAATCTGGGCGGTCACTTGGTCAAGAAGCGAGTGGCACTGCGTGGCCGCGGTAAAAGCGCTGGGGCTCGGACAATTGTTGCAACCAAGTTTGAACAGCGTTGGATTTTCTTATTCGGTTTTGAAAAGAATGAACGATCCAACATCGATGCCAGCGAACTCAAAGTGTTACAGGAATTGGCGGCTTCGCTTTTGGACTTAGATCAACAAGCCATTGCCGTGGCTGTCGGCGCGGGTCAGTTGTTTCAATTGCAAGGAGAAGAATAATGTCGACCAAACGCAAAAGCAGAATTTTGTCGGAAGTCCATGAAACAGCGATGGGTCTTAACCGTGCTGGATTGATCAGCAAAAGACGCATGGCTGAATTTGATGCCCTGTGCAATCTGGAGGTCAAACCGATCTCCCCGGGTCAGATTCGTCAATTACGTGAAAAAGAACATGTGAGTCAGGCGGTTTTTGCAGCCATTCTCAACACCAGCCTTTCAACCATTCAGAAGTGGGAACTGGGTGACAAAAAGCCCAGTGGACCATCACTCAAGTTGCTGAGTTTGCTGGAAAGAAAAGGGCTGGAAGCGGTTCTCTGAAAAGCGCACTCGCTCAATTGGCTGAAGGTATAACTTCAGGGACGTCGCATCATGTTGACTCTGAGAATCAGGCGCTGCCAAGCGCCCACTTCGGCAAGGGCGCTGCTTTGTGCAACACGTCTTGATGCAACCAAGTGGCACTGCGCCGAGCGCGTTCGGCCACCGTGTCCAGCGGCAGTTGCTGGTAGTCGTCGTTGAACACCTCGAAGCTGTAATCGCCCCGGTAACCAATGCGGTCCAGGCGCAGCACCAGGTCGGCCAGCTGTTCGCTGTGCACGCCCTCGCCCGGAAACACACGGAAAGTGCGTGCCGTGGTCATGCGCTCTTCAAAGGTGGGGGTTTCTTGCCACATGAAGTCCGACAGCTGGACCAAAAAGATCTTGGACGGGTCCAGTTCTTCGATGGCGTCCAAAGAGGTCTTGGCTGCGAAGATGTGGAAGGCATCGATGCCAATGCCCAGATTGGGGCAGTCGGCACGGCAGACCACGTCCCAGCTGGTGGTGAACTCGTTGACCGTGCGGCCCCAAGACAGGGCTTCGTAAGCGATCTGGATGCCCAGTGGCACGGCCAGCATGGCGAGTTTTTTCAGATCGGCGGCGATGGCGTTGAGGTCTTGTGTGGCGTGACGCGAAGTGGACGAACACACCAGCAAGACCTTGCTGCCAGTGGCGGCGCACATCTCGAGCATCGATTTGGCGATGTCGAGTTTGTAGCTGTGCAGGTGCCCTGACAGGCCTTCAAAATCGCGCAACACCTGAAAACCTGTGGGCCGCATGCCGCTTTGGCGCACAGCCTCCACCGCAGCCTTCACGCCACCAGGGTGGGTGACCAGATCGCGCGCCATCAGCATCACCTGAGAAAAACCGACCGCCTTCATGGCGGCCAGCTTGGCCTCTAGCGTGCCTGCCATGGTGATGGTGTCCATGCCGTAGCCGTCGAGCAAGTTCATGTGCGGCCTCACTGATGAACCAGTTCAAAGGCCACCGAGCCCAGTGTGGAGCGGGTGAGCGCACCCCGGTCTTCGGGGTGCAACTGGGTGGATTCGACAAACTCCACCCCGCGCGCCTTGAGCGCCGCCACGGCCTGACCCACATCGGGCACGCCCAAGCCAATGCGCTGCAGAGATTCTGGGCTGTCGTCGGCATCCATCCAGGGCTCGGGCTCCACCAGTTGCCACAAGAAGCTGCCGCAGGGGCTTTTCATCAGCTTGCCCTTGGGCAAGATGCCAAATCGCTCTTCGTCGGGAATGCTGCTGAAGTCGAACATGTGTTCGTAATAGGTCAGCCAGTCGGCGCTGCGGGCAGCACCGATGTACTGCACCACGCCAAAGTAGCGCATGCCCGCCAGCGCAGGCGGGTTCGGGTCCACGGTGGGGATGGGTTTGAAGTCGATGTCGTAGATCGAGAACTCTTGCCAGCGGTCGACAAAGTAAAAACGGCTGCCGCCCGGGCCGTGGATGGCGGGGATGTGCAGTTCCATGGCCTGCGCGTGGCTGTCCACGGTCCAAGCGCCCAGGTCAAGGCAGCGGGTGTGCGCCTTCAGCGCGTCATGCACGCGGAACGCCACCGCAGAGATCACGGGTTGGCCATCCACCGTGCCACTGACCCGCGCATCGTCGGGGCTGGCATTGACCACCAGGTTCATGCTGCCCTGACGGTACAAGGTTACCTCACGCGAGCGGTGACGGGCCACCGGGCGAAAACCCATGCTCTCCAGCACCTGTCCCAGTGCCTGGGGGCGGCTGGTGGCGTATTCGATGAATTCGATGCCTGCGATGCCCAAGCGGTTGGGCATTTCAGGGACGGCCTCGCGGTCCACTTTGTTCAAGCTCATCTCGTCGCTCCAGTTGCAATTTGTAGGACCTACAAAAAAGCTCAATAACTCAGCTGCGCCACACGGCGCAGCACTTCGGCAGTGGTGGTGGGCAGGCCAAAAAATTCCAAGTAAGCGGGGATTTGCTCATACAGCATGTCGGTGCCCACCTGCGTGCGGCAGCCACGCGCTTGGGCAGCCGCCAAAAAAGCGGTGGTCTCGGCCTTCATCACCACCTCACCCACAAAAGTCTCGGGCGACAGCCGCGAGACATCCAGGGGCAGCGGATCGCCTTCGTTCATGCCCAAGGGTGTGGCGTTGACAACCAGATCGTGCTCCGCTGGATCGTTCGACCCGGAGCGGACCTCGATATGGGGGTAGTTGTCTTGCAGTCGCTGGGCCAGTGCTTGGCTGCAAGCGCTGTTGACGTCAAACAAACTGATGGCCGCAACGCCCGCACCCGCGAGCGATGCTGCAATGGCACAGCCCACACCGCCCGTGCCCACCACCAGTACGCGTTTGGCGCGCAGGTCAAAGCCCTTGCGCTGCACGCCACGCACAAAGCCTGCGCCATCAAACATGTCGCCCACCAAGCGACCATCGGCCAAGCGCTTGACCGCGTTGCAAGCCCCCGCCACGCGCACGGTGGCGGTGACTTCATCCATCAAACCCACGGTGCTCACCTTGTGCGGCATGGTGATCAGCGCGCCCCGGATGTTCTCCAGCAGGAACACCGACTTCAAGAGTGCGCCGTAGTGCTCTGGCCTGCATCCCATGGGCACCACCACCGCGTTGATGCCCGCCTCGTTGAAGTACGGGTTGTAAATCATCGGCGACTTGAAGGTGTGCGTGGGGAAGCCGATGTGGGCGATGAGTTCGGTGTGACCGTTGATCATGGTGCAGGGTGAAACCAGGTGGGCGAATGCCGTTCAGAGAAAAAAGCCATGGCCAGCTTGCGCTGGGCCATGGCCTGCGCCATCACTTGCGCAGCTTGGCCAGTTCGGCTTGCAGCTCGGTCACGGTGGCGGCAATTGCCTCGCCGTGCTTGGCAATCACAGGCTTCATCTTGTCGCGCAAGATGGCCACTTCGGCGGCGGGCAAGCTGGTCACCAGCATGCCGTTTTTCTTCAGGTTCTCCAGCAAGCTGGCCTCTTGGGCGCGCGCTTGGGTGCGCTGGAACTTGGAGGACTCTGCTGCTGCGTCGCTCACGATTTTCTTTTCAGCGGCCGACAAAGTGTCCCAAAACTTTTTGCTCATCACGACCGACTGGGGGTTGTACTGGTGGCCGGTCAAGGTCAGGTGCTTTTGCACTTCAAACAGTTTGGCGCCGTTGATGGTGGCCACTGGGTTTTCCTGGCCGTCCACGGCTTTTTGTTCCAGCGCTGCATACAGCTCGGGGAAGGGCAGTGGTGTGGGGTTGGCACCCAGTGCCTTGACCCAGTCCACATTGATCGGGTTGGGGATCACGCGCAGTTTCAGGCCTTCGATTTCAGACACCTTGTTGATGGCGCGACGGCCGTTGGTCAGGTGGCGAAAGCCCAGTTCATAAAAGCCCAGACCCACCAAGCCTTTTTCTTCCAATCGGGCGTGCATTTTTTTACCAAAAGCACCGTCCACCACCACATCGGCTTCTTGGCCGCTGGCGAACATGAAGGGGAAGTCAAACACCGAAAATTCACGCACTTGCGAGGCAAAGATGCCCGAGTTCATGGACGCCATTTCGAGTGTGCCGCCTTGCAAGGCCGACACGTTGGCCTGGTCGCTGCCCAGAGCGCCACCGGGGAAGATGTTGACTTTGATCTTGCCGCCCGAGTTTTTCTCGACGATTTCCTTGAACTTCTCCATGCCCTGAATGATGGGGTGACCCGCCGCATTCTGGTTGGCGAACTTGATGGTTTTGTCTTGTGCCGATGCCACACCCACCGCTGCCAAAGCCACGGTCGCGATCAAGGACTTGATGAATACACGTTTCATGAGATGTCTCCAAAATTAAAGTGAATCGGACGTACGCTCGTCGTTTGTGGGGCTTGTCGTCTGGCGTACCCGGTCAGACGACCCCCGAGGAATCAATAAAACCAGCGGGCTGGCACCATGACCAAGGCCGGGAAGAGCACCATGGCAAACATGATGGTGAACTGGGCGATCATGAAAGGCATCACCCCTCGGGTGACTTCGTCCATGCTGATTTTTCCAACACCCGCCACCGCGTTGAGCACCGTGCCCACGGGCGGTGTGATCAGGCCAATGGCGCAATTGATGATGAACAGCACACCGAAATAAACCGGGTCAATACCTGCGGCCTTGACCACGGGCATGAGCACTGGCGTCAACAGCAAGATGGTGGGCGTCATGTCGAGCGCGGTGCCGACCACAATGATGATCACCATGATGGTGAACATGAGCAAACGGGGGCTGTCGAGCAGGGGCTGCAAGATTTCGATCAACTGCGCTGGCAAGTTGGCCACGGTGATGAGCCAGGCCGAGACCATGGCAGCCGCCACCAAGAACATCACCACCGCGCTGGTTTTGGCCGAGCTGACAAACAAGGGATACAGGTCTTTGAGGCCCAACTCGCGGTAAACACAGGTGGAGATGAACAAGGCATAGACCGCTGCGACCACTGCCGCTTCGGTGGGGGTGAACACACCGAACTTCAGGCCAAACACCACGATGAGTGGCATCACCAGCGCCCAAGTGGCCTCGCGCATGGCCACCAGGACCTCGCCCATGGATTTGCGTGGCGGCACCTGCACCATTTCACGCCGCGCCAACCACCACCAAGTGACCCACAGCGCGGCCCCCAGCATGATGCCGGGCACGATGCCGGCCATGAACAACTTGGAGATGGACACATTGCCCGCCACGCCAAAGATCACAAAGCCGATGCTGGGGGGAATGACCGGGGCGATGATGCTCGCCGAGGCGATCAAACCCGCCGAGCGAGCCCGGTCATGGCCAGCGGCCACCATCATCGGCAAAAGCAGGGCCGACAGCGCCGCCGCATCAGCCACGGCCGAGCCCGACAGGGCCGCCATGATCACGGCCGCCATGATGGTCACATAGCCCAGGCCGCCTTTGATGTGGCCTACACAAGCCATCGCAAAGTTCACGATGCGGCGCGACAAGCCGCCTGCGTTCATGATCTCGCCGGCCAGCATGAAAAACGGCACGGCCAGCAAAGGGAAGCTGTTGGCACCTTCGAGCAGGTTTTGCGCGAGGATTTGGGCATCGAACATGTTCAGGTGCCACATCAGCGCCACGCCGCAAACCATCAGCGCAAACGCGATAGGAATGCCAATGGCCATGGCGCCCAGCAAAGAAAAAATAAAAACAGCGATCGTCATGTACGTGTCCTGTGCCTTCAATCTTTGCCGTGGCTGGTGTGGGGTGCCGACTCGGACTCTTGCACCATGACCAAGTCTTCATCGCGCACTTGACCGGTGAGCAAGCGAAACAAGTCGGTCAGCAAGATCAATCCGCCCAAGACCGCAAACACCACGCCAGGGGCGTACACCCAAGCCATGGACACTTCCATCACCGCGCTGGTGCTGCCCAGATTGATCACGGTTTGTTGGTAGGCCCCTTTGAACAGCAACCAGCAGATGAGCAGCATGGTGAGGTAAGACAAACCCAAGCAACACTTTTTGCCCAGCGGGCCCAAGCGGCTCAACAACATGTCGGTGCCCAGGTGGCCATGCTCTCTGAGGGCCACCACCGCGCCCATGAAGGTCATCCAGACGAACAACCAGCGCGACAGTTCTTCTGACAAGGTGATGCCCGAGTTGAACCCGTAGCGCATGACCACATTGCCAAACACCAGCACCACCATCACCGCCAAACACAGGGCGATGACGACGCTCAGGACTTTGCAAAAACCATCAATGAATTTTTGAACCAACACACGTCTCCGATTCAGGACTCTCGATAATGTACGAACTGGTTAGTTTTTATGGGATTGGTGCTTACCCTATGTTTTGCGCCATGCCGGGCTAGCTGTTATGCCGGAATGGAATGGCTGACAAAGCGCAGGATCAGCTCCACCACATGCTCGCGCTTGAGGGTCTGGGCCTTGGTGGGACTGGCTTTGTCCTGAAAAATCACGCCAAAGGTGTGGCGGTTGGACACGTTGAAAAACGTGAAGGCCGAAATGGCCGAGTGGATGTCCACCGGCTCCAGACCTGGGCGAAACACGCCGTCCTGCACCCCGCGCTCGTACACATCGCGCACCGCGCGAATGGCCGTGGAGTTGAGCTGCTGGATGTTGTTGCTTTGCCGCAGGTAGTCACCGCGCTGGATGTTCTCGTTCATCACCAAGCGGATGAAGTCCTCGTTGTCGCGGTGGTGGTCATAAGTGAACTCAACCAATTTTTGTAAGGCTGCCAGCGGCGGCAGATCGCCTAGGTGCAGGTCTGACTCGATGGCGCGCATGCGGCGGTAAGCCTCTTCGAGCACGGCCAGGTAAAGCCCGTCCTTGCTGCCGAAGTAGTAATAAATCATGCGCTTGCTGGTGCG
>NZ_JBBAPF010000045.1:8803-9955 GCF_040400975.1 Limnohabitans sp.
CCTCGTTCAGCGCGGCGCGATGCGGCTGGCCAGAGGGCGAGGCGTGTAAGCGGTGTCAAACCGGCACTCGGCCGCTTGCGCGGGCCGCAAGGCCGCACACCTTGTGGCAATGCCTGCAGGTGTGGGCTTGGTGCCCTGGTTGACCCATGCCAACAGCGCTTCAAACAGCGGCGGGTAAATCGGATCGCCCAGATAGCTGTGCTCTGCAGAGTTCACATAGGTTTGTACCAATCGCGCACCGTTGCCAGACGCTTCCATGCGTTGGCGAAGGGTGTCGCTGCCCTCCACAAAGACGGTGGAGTCGCCAATGCCGTGGGTGGTCAAGACCGGTACTTTGAACCGGCCTTGGTGGTTCACATCGGCTTCAAACCTGGCGCTGGCCTTGGCGTCGGCCTTGAAGCGAAGCACTTCGGCATTCAGGGCCGCATCGTTGGCAGAGCCAACGTATTTGACCGTGTCATTGCCAAAGGGGCTGGCCCCACCGCTTTTTTCAACCACATCGCGAAGGGTGAAAGTGCCCCAGTTGAGGTGGCCCACGATCGAGTTTTCGGGGATTTTCAGGACATCCACGATGGTCTTGATTTTTTGAGCTTCCACAGGCGTGCGTTGTGCAGCCGGTTTGCGTACCCCCAAACAATCGTTCGCCCGCGTAGCCAACTCGGCAGCCGTCAATTTGCTGTCGGCGGGCAAGCCCAAAGACAAGGGGTACTGCGGCTCATCGGGCCGGGGATGGTTTCGGCACAGGTGCTGGTAAATGGCGCGCAAGTCCAAGCGGAAATCGTAGGTGGTGGGCCCGGCCACCACACCGCTGGTCAGCAAAATACCTTCCCAAGATTTGGGGTAAAGCTCGGCCGCACGGGTGGCCACCATGGCACCCCACGACTGTCCGTGCAGCAAAGTGCGCTGAGGCTTGGCGACATGGTCCACAAAAATGCGGCGAACACGCTCGGTGTCTTCGGCCGCCGTGGTGACGGCAAAGCCGCCTTGCCGGAACACCGAACCGGCCCAAGCGTGGCCTTCGGTCAAGGTGATGGCCCAGCGTTTGATGTCTTCGTCTGCCCGAGAGGCCTTGGGCTCGCCCAGCGCCGGGCCACCATGGGCGTGCACCACCAGCACACCGCTCCATTTGGCGGGCGTGGCGATCAAATAATG
>NZ_JBBAPF010000046.1:0-1791 GCF_040400975.1 Limnohabitans sp.
GTCGTCGTCGAGCTGATCGGCGGCTACGGCATCGCCCGCCAGCTGGTGCTCGAGGCGATCGCGCAGCGCAAGCACGTGGTCACCGCCAACAAGGCGCTGCTCGCGGTGCACGGCAACGAGATCTTCGCCGCCGCACGCGACAAGGGCGTCACCGTCGCCTTCGAGGCCGCGGTGGCCGGCGGCATCCCCATCATCAAGGCGTTGCGCGAAGGCCTCACGGCCAACAGCATCCAGTGGGTGGCCGGCATCATCAACGGCACGACCAACTTCATCTTGTCCGAGATGCGCGATAAGGGTTTGGACTTTGGCGATGTGCTCAAAGAAGCTCAGCGTTTGGGTTACGCTGAAGCCGATCCGACCTTTGACATTGAGGGCGTGGATGCGGCGCACAAAGTGACACTGATGAGCGCAATCGCGTTTGGCATTCCGGTGCAGTTTGACAAGGCCTATGTCGAGGGCATCACGAAACTGGGCGCGGCCGACATCAAGTACGCCGAGCAACTGGGCTACCGCATCAAGCTGCTGGGCATCACCAAGCGCACCGCGCAAGGCATCGAGTTGCGCGTGCACCCCAGCCTGGTGCCAACCCAGCGCTTGATCGCGAATGTGGAAGGCGCTATGAACGCGGTGATGGTGCAAGGCGATGCCGTGGGCACCACCTTGTATTACGGCAAGGGCGCAGGCTCCGAGCCCACCGCCAGTGCGGTGATTGCCGACTTGGTGGACATCACCCGTTTGCACACTGCCGACCCCCTCAACCGCGTGCCACACTTGGCTTTCCAGCCGGGGGCCATGAGCGATTTGAGTGTGTTGCCCATGTCCGAAGTCGTGACCAGCTATTACCTGCGTTTGCGCGTGGCCGATCAAGCTGGCGTTCTGGCCAAGCTGACTGGCTTGCTGGCCCAAGCAGACATCAGCATCGATGCGGTTTTACAGCGCGAGGCCGATCAGGTCAGCCAAGCCGATGAAAATCAGACCGATGTGATCATCTTGACCCACGACACGAGCGAAGGCACGCTGAACGATGTACTGGCCCAAATGCAGGCCCTTCCAACCGTGATGGCACCCATTGTGCGCATTCGCAAGGAAGAGTTGAACTGATGCGCTACCTGTCGACACGTGGTCATGCCGACCGCAAGCAATTTTGTGAAATCCTTCTCGAAGGTCTGGCCCCTGACGGCGGTTTGTACTTGCCCGAAAGCTACCCGCAGGTCGATGCTTCGGCGCTGACGCGTTTGCGCGAAGTCTGGCAAAGCCAAGGCTATGCAGCTTTGGCTTTTGAGGTGTTGTCGCTGTACATTGATGACATTCCACGCGAGGACTTGTGGACCTTGTGCAGCAAAACCTACACGCCTGAGGTGTTCGGTACCAAAGAAATCGTACCGCTTAAGCCCTTGCAGGCCGCGGGTCAAGCCCAGCCCGACATGTTTTTGGAGGCCTTGTCCAATGGCCCCACTTTGGCCTTCAAAGACATGGCCATGCAGTTGCTGGGCAATTTGTTTGAGTACGAATTGGCTCGGCGCGGCGAAGCGCTGAACATTTTTGGTGCCACATCGGGAGACACGGGAAGTGCGGCTGAATACGCCATGCGGGGCAAAAAGCGCGTACGTGTTTTCATGACCAGCCCGAATGGCCGCATGAGCCCGTTCCAGCTAGCGCAAATGTTCAGCCTGCTCGACGAGAACATCCGAGAGATCGAAAGCGCTTTGGCTCTGGCAGACACGGCATCCGTGAGCATCGACGCGGCCGCGTGGGCGGCCCTAGGTCGGCGACGCTTGTTCGCGACGTCCC
>NZ_JBBAPF010000046.1:1801-9250 GCF_040400975.1 Limnohabitans sp.
CGACGAGAACATCCACAACATCGCCATTGAAGGGGTATTTGACGACTGCCAGGACATCGTTAAGGCGGTTTCCAACGACTTGGATTTCAAGCGTAAATACAAAATTGGCACCGTGAACTCCATCAACTGGGCGCGTTTGCTGGCCCAAGTGGTGTACTACTTTGCAGGTTACTTCCAAGCCACCCAAAGCAACGACCAAAAGGTCAGCTTCACGGTCCCGAGCGGTAACTTTGGCAACGTCTGCGCAGGCCATGTGGCCCGCATGATGGGTTTGCCAATTGACCGCCTCATTGTGGCCACCAATGAAAACGATGTGCTGGATGAGTTCTTCCGCACAGGCATTTACCGCGTTCGTAGCACGGCAGACACGCATGAGACGTCCAGCCCCTCGATGGACATCTCCAAAGCCAGTAACTTCGAGCGCTTTGTTTTTGATTTGCTGGAGCGTGATGCCACCGCGACCAAAGTCATTTTTGGCGATGGTTTGAGCCGCCAAGGCTTCTTCGATTTGTCAGGTGACCCACGCTTTGCCCGAGCCACCACCATCTATGGTTTTGACAGTGGCCGCAGCACCCACGCCGACCGCCTGAAGACTATCCAACGGGTGTTTGCAACCTACGGCGTCATGATCGACACCCACACCGCCGACGGGGTGAAGGTGGCCAAAGAGCACCTGAACCCGCGGGTGCCCATGATCGTCCTCGAAACTGCTTTGCCTATCAAATTCGCAGAGACCATTGTGGAAGCCTTGGGTCGCCAACCTGAGCGCCCCCCGCAGTTTGAAGGCATCGAAGCCTTGCCCAAGCGCGTGCAGGTCATGAAAGCCGATGTGGATCTGGTCAAGGCTTACATCCAGCAGCACTGCGACTGACAGTCCATGAGCACCGTTCCACGCGCCCCATTGATGACCTTGGACGACGCATTGCAGGCGTTGCTCGCGCGCATCAGTCCCTTGACCGAGGCCGAGTCGGTGGCCACCTTCGATGCCGACGGCAGAGTGCTGGCCGAAGACTTGGTTTCGGCCTTGCAGGTGCCAGCCTTTGACAACTCCTCGATGGACGGCTATGCGGTTCGCCGTGCTGATTTGTTGCAGCCAGGTGTCACATTGCGTGTGAGCCAGCGCATTGCAGCGGGTCGCACAGGGCAGCCTTTGCAACCCGGGCAAACCGCACGCATCTTCACTGGAGCCCCCGTGCCCGAAGGTGCTGACGCCATCGTTATGCAGGAGCAAGCCGAACCCGTGCCTGAAGAGCCTGATGCCGTGCGCTTTGCGGTGCTGCCCGAACCCGGCCAATGGATTCGCCGCAGCGGCGAAGACATCCGCCAAGGCCAGAAGGCTTTGCACCGTGGTCAAAAATTGGGGCCTGCCGAACTGGGCCTGGCCGCGAGTCTGGGTCTGGCGCACTTGCCTGTTTTGCGCCGCCCCCGGGTGGCCTTGTTTTCGACGGGCGACGAGTTGGTCATGCCGGGCGATGTGGCCCCGCAGGACATGCCTCCGGGCAGCATTTACAACTCCAACCGCTTTTTCCTGCGCACCTTGTTGCACCGCATGGGCTGCGAGGTGAGCGATCTGGGCATCGTGCCCGACCGACGTGAGGCCACGGTGGCCGCGCTCAAAACCGCGGCCGACCACCACGACCTGATCCTGACCAGTGGCGGGGTATCGGTGGGCGAAGAAGACCACGTCAAACCGGCGGTGCAGTCTTTGGGCGAGTTGAACCTGTGGCAAATCGCCATGAAGCCGGGCAAGCCCTTTGCCTACGGTCAGGTGCGGCGTCAGACCGCCGAGGGCGTGGCCCATTTTGTGGGCTTGCCGGGCAACCCGGTGTCCAGTTTCATGACCTTTTTGCTCCTGGTCAGACCTTTGCTGTGCCAACTGCAGGGCATGGTCGCATCTGCACCTCACACCCAACGCTTGCCTGCGCATTTTGCGTGGCCCAAGGCCGACAAGCGCCGAGAGTTTTTGCGGGTGCGCCGCAATGCGCAAGGCGGGTTGGACCTGTTTCCCAACCAAAGCTCGGGGGTGATGACTTCGGTGGTGTGGGCCGATGGGGTGGTGGACAACCCCGGTGGACAGACGATTGAGCCCGGCCAGCTGGTTGATTTTTGGCCTTTTTCGGAGTGCTTGGCATGAAAGTGCAGGTTCGCTATTTCGCCTCTTTGCGTGAAAGCATTGGTTTGTCGCATGAGAGC
Source organism: Limnohabitans sp. (assembly GCF_040400975.1). GTDB lineage: Bacteria > Pseudomonadota > Gammaproteobacteria > Burkholderiales > Burkholderiaceae_C > Limnohabitans_A. The sequence continues at coordinate 3,995 of NZ_JBBAPF010000046.1, forward strand.
GTGGAGACCCAGACGGCCGATGTGGCCGCTTTGCGCAGTGAGTTGATGGCCCGGGGCGAGCACTACCGCGCTTGTCTTGCACCGGATCGTCCGGTGCGCATGGCTCTGAACCAGCTCATGGTGCAAGGCAACGCCGCCTTGACCGAGGGCTGCGAAGTCGGCTTTTTCCCGCCTGTGACCGGAGGTTGAAGTCATGACGGCCCGAGTCAGTATTCAGACGAATGACTTTGACGTGTCGACCGAGTTGGCCGCCCTGCAAGACCAGGACTTGCGGGTTGGGGCGGTGTGCAGCTTTGTGGGCACGGTACGCGACACCCGGGCGCTGACCGGTCAAGCGAGTGATGAAGTACAGGCCATGGAGCTGGAGCACTACCCGGGCATGACCGAAAAATCGATTGAAGCGATGATCGATGAAGCACACCTGCGCTTTGACTTTTACGCGGCTCGTGTGGTGCACCGCGTGGGGCGCTTGCTGCCTGCAGACCAGATCGTGTTGGTGGCCGTCACCTCGGCGCACCGGGGTGAGAGTTTCAAAGCCTGCGAATTTTTGATGGATTACCTGAAAACCCAAGCCCCATTCTGGAAAAAAGAGCAAACCCCCGAAGGTGCGCATTGGGTGGATGCCCGCGTGTCCGACGATGCTGCACTCGCCCGCTGGGGCATACAGAGCCGCAACGTATAACTCTCTCCAAATCCATGTGCAGTCCCAACATAGCGTCTCGGTTAGCAAGACTTGAGTGTCTCAATGCTTGTAGGGCGCAGGGTTTGTTTCGGAAAACAGTTCGGGGACAGAGTCTTCAAACATAACCGGTGAGGTCAAGCCCCATTCGGCCTTGGTGATGATTTGATGAACCAAATGGATCAGACCGTGAACCAAAGGCGCTTGCAGGTCCAGATGACAAGATTGCCCGGTGTCGCCGTTCTTTTCTTGAAATACCACTTGCAAGCTGCCATTGGGCTGGAGGCTCAATTGGGCATCCGTCACCAACATGGGTTCTGATCCCGTAGGGCGTGGGCCTGGTTTGCTGGCGTAAGGTGTTGTGAAATCCGCTTGTTGTAAAAAAGTCTCCCGTTTGATCTCTGTGAGGATGCGCTGCGAATCGGCATCTGTTGCGGCTACACCGTGTTGGCTGGCTTCTAGCTTGACCAACGAATGGCCCATGGCCGGTAGCAAGCGTGCGACCATTCTTCGGGTAAGCCAAAAACGGAATTCTTGCAAATCCTGGGTGTTCAGGCGCAACAAAAGCCGATCTTGACGATCATCGTGGCTGACGGACAGCTGGTGAATTTGCATTCCTTGATTTTAGGCAACAAAGCGCCGACCTTGACGCCTTGAAAATATGAGATGTCCCCCAAGCTGTTGGACATTGGAGAAAGATCATGCGATTAGACAAATTGACAACCAAATTTCATGAGGCGCTGTCTGATGCGCAATCTCTGGCTTTGGGTGCTGACCACGCTTACATAGAGCCTGCACATGTGTTGTTGGCAATGCTCAAACAAGACGATGGCCCCAAATCTTTGCTGATGCGCGCCGGTGTTCAGGTGCCGGCTCTAATGATGGCAGCTCAAACTGCGGTGGACCGATTGCCCAAAGTGACTGGGCAAGACCAAGTACAGGTCGGACCAGAATTGGCCAAGCTGATGCAAGCGGCTGAGAAAGAGTCCATCAAACGGGGCGATGCCTTCATTGCCAGCGAGCTCTTTTTGCTGGCCTTGACCGATCACAAAGGTGAAGTTGGGCGATTGGCCAAAGAGCAGGGCATGAGCCGAAAGAGCCTGGAATCGGCCATTGACTCTGTGCGTGGTGGGCAAAATGTGGGCAGTGCTGAATCTGAGGGGCAACGCGAAGCCCTTAAAAAGTACTGCATTGACCTGACCGAACGGGCCCGCATGGGCAAATTGGATCCGGTGATTGGCCGCGACGACGAGATTCGACGCGCAATCCAGGTTTTGCAGCGCCGTACCAAAAATAACCCGGTCCTGATCGGTGAGCCGGGTGTGGGCAAGACAGCAATTGTGGAGGGGTTAGCCCAACGCATTGTGGCCGGCGAAGTTCCAGATTCGCTCAAGGGTAAGCGCGTCTTGTCGCTTGACATGGCCGCTTTGCTGGCTGGTGCCAAGTTTCGTGGCGAGTTTGAAGAGCGCTTGAAGACCGTTCTGAGTGAATTGGCCAAAGACGAAGGTCAAACCATTGTTTTCATTGATGAGTTGCACACCATGGTCGGCGCAGGCAAGGCCGAAGGGGCGATGGACGCGGGAAACATGCTCAAGCCCGCACTGGCCAGGGGAGAGTTGCACTGTGTGGGTGCGACCACGTTGGACGAGTACCGAAAGTACATTGAGAAAGACGCAGCTTTAGAGCGCCGTTTTCAAAAAATATTGGTCAATGAACCGTCTGTCGAGGCCACCATTGCGATTTTGCGCGGTTTGCAAGAGAAGTACGAAATTCACCATGGCGTGGACATCACCGACCCGGCCATCGTAGCGGCTGCCGAGCTCAGCCACCGTTACATTACCGACCGATTTTTACCCGACAAAGCGATCGATTTGATCGATGAGGCGGCGGCCAAAATCAAAATTGAGATCGATTCCAAGCCTGAAGTGATGGATAAACTCGATCGACGATTGATCCAGCTTCAAATTGAGCGCGAGGCCGTACGGAGAGAAAACGATGAGGCGTCGCAAAAGCGCCTTGCCTTGATCGAAGAAGAAATCGTCAAGCTCAAAAAAGAAGCCGCCGATTTGGAAGAAATTTGGCACGCCGAAAAAGCACAAGCGCAAGGCGGGCAGCAAGTGCGGGAAGAGATCGACCATCTGCGCCAACAAATTGACGAGTTGACCCGCAAAGGCGATTTCAACAAGGTGGCTGAACTGCAATATGGCAAGCTGCCTGCCCTGGAGAAAACGCTCAAAGAAGTTCAAGCCAAAGAGTCCTCACCTGGAGAGAAACCAGTGCACCGTTTGCTGCGCACCCAAGTGGGCGCTGAAGAGATTGCTGAGGTCGTATCGCGCACCACGGGCATACCAGTGTCCAAAATGATGCAGGGTGAGCGCGAGAAACTGCTTCAGATGGAAGATAAATTACACCAACGCGTGGTGGGCCAAGACGAGGCGATTGCGGCTGTGGCCAATGCCATTCGCCGTTCACGCTCAGGCCTGTCCGATCCCAATCGACCAACGGGGTCCTTTCTCTTCTTGGGACCAACGGGTGTGGGCAAGACCGAGTTGTGCAAAGCTTTGGCAGGTTTTTTGTTTGACAGCGAAGACCATCTGATTCGCTTGGACATGAGCGAGTTCATGGAGAAGCACTCGGTGGCCCGTCTGATTGGTGCGCCACCGGGCTATGTAGGCTACGAAGAGGGCGGTTATTTGACTGAGGCTGTGCGTCGCAAGCCCTACAGTGTGTTGCTGCTGGACGAGGTTGAAAAAGCACACCCGGATGTGTTCAACGTGTTGTTGCAGGTGCTCGACGATGGTCGCCTGACCGATGGACAAGGCCGAACAGTCGACTTCAAAAATACCGTGATTGTGATGACTTCCAATTTGGGTTCGCATTTGATCCAGTCCATGGTGGGGCAAGCTGCCGAAGACATCAAGGATGCGGTGTGGGATGAACTCAAGACTCATTTTCGCCCTGAATTTTTGAACCGCATCGATGAGACGGTGGTGTTTCATGGGTTGGATGCTCAACACATTGCTGCGATTGCCGAGATCCAGTTGCAGGTCCTGCAAACCCGACTAGCACTCATGGACCTGACTTTGAAGGTCAGTTCGGCAGCCTTGTCGGAGCTGGCCAAAGTGGGGTTTGATCCGGTGTTCGGCGCAAGGCCACTGAAAAGGGCGATTCAGCAACGGCTGGAAAACCCCTTGTCCAAACTTTTGCTCGAAGGACGTTTCCCACCTAAGTGCAGCATCGAGGTCTCGGTCGACCCGGTGCGTGCCCCGGGTCAGTTCGATTTTCAAGTGGTCTAACACGCTCTTCGATGCCGAAGGCCTGACTAGCCGTGCTTGCACGGCTGTGACAGATGGCTTTCCTGGCCTTGGGCACAATAGGGCATGACTTCAAAAATTGCTGGCCACCTTCTCGTTGAATGCCTCTTGGCCCAAGGCGTTACCCATGCTTTCGGAGTGCCCGGCGAGAGCTATCTGGCGGTGCTGGACGGCTTTCACTTCTACCGCGAGCAACTCACTTTTGTGACTTGCCGCCAAGAAGGTGGGGCGGCTTTCATGGCCGAGGCCCAAGGCAAGCTCACTGGCCGCCCCGGCATCTGCTTTGTCACGCGCGGGCCAGGGGCCACGAACGCGTCGATTGGTGTGCATACCGCCTTTCAGGACTCCACGCCCATGGTGTTGTTTGTGGGCGATGTGGCCAGCGACACCCGCGACCGCGAGGCCTTCCAGGAAATGGACTACACCCATTTCTTTGGCCCTTCGACCAAAGGTATGGCCAAACGAGTCGAGCGCGTGGACGACCCTGAGCGTCTGCCTGAGTATGTGGCCCGCGCTTTTGCCACGGCCATGAATGGTCGACCTGGCCCTGTTGTGTTGGTGTTGCCCGAAGACATGCTGTGCCGCCCCGTTAAGGCCCAAGCCTTAGGGCGCGTGGAGCCGGTTCAGGCTTGGAGCGACCCTGGTGCCTTGCGCGCGTTGCGTGACATGCTGTTAGCCGCTCAAAAGCCTTTGGTGATTGCAGGTGGCGGTGGCTGGACGCCCCAAGCGGCCCAAGCCTTGCAACGTTTTGCCGAAAACTGGCAGCTGCCAGTGACCAATGCCTTCCGTTTTCAGGACACGTTCGACAACCACCATCCCTTGTACGCTGGAGATGTGGGCATCGGGATTGGTCCGGCACTGGCCCAGCGCGTGCGCGATGCCGATCTGATTGTGGCCATCGGGCCGCGCTTGGGTGAAATGACCACTGGTGGCTACACCTTGCTGCAAGCGCCGAAAACCCGCCAGAAGCTGGTGCACATCCATGCCAGTGCCGAAGAGCTGAACCGTGTTTACCAAGCTGATTTGGCCATCAATGCCACCCTCAACGCTGCCGCACGCAGCCTGGAGGTCTTGAGCGCACCCAATGTGCTGCCTTGGACCGATTGGACGCGAGCCGCGCACACCGATTACTTGGACAACCTCAAGCCTCAGGCTTTGCCTGGTGCCATCGACATGCCTGCCATTGTTGCAACCCTTCAAAAGCATCTGCCCATTGATGCGGTGCTCACCAACGGTGCCGGTAACTTTGCCAGTTGGATGCAC
>NZ_JBBAPF010000047.1:0-8752 GCF_040400975.1 Limnohabitans sp.
TCACGCAACTTGGCCACTGGCAGGGGCAAGACATAACGCGCCTGTGTGTGGGTGGTGGCGATGGACAATGTACCGCTGTCTTGGGCGCTGAATTGCTCGCCAATTTTTTTCAGGTTGTTCACCTCGCGCAGAATCAACTCGATGCTTTGCAACACGTGTTGGCCGGGCTCTGTGATGCGCTTGAGCCGTTTGCCATGGCGCGCAAAAATTTCAATGCCCAACTCATCTTCCAGCTCGATGATGGCCTTGGATACGCCCGGTTGCGAGGTGTGAAGAGCCTTGGCAGTTTCAGTCAAATTCAGGTTGCGGCGAGCGGCTTCTTGAACAAATCGAAATTGGTGCAGGTTCATATGCTTATGGTTATATGTTTTGCCTAAATTATGCTTTATTTGTCTTTTGGCAGCTCATTTGTCCTGCAGCAATGTGGGCCATGAGAGAGGTCATGGCAGGGTGTTCGCCAATGGCGGGCACCAATTCGAATTGCATCTGGGGGTAGGCCTCGGTCAAACCAAGCACAATTTCTGGCAAATCCTCTCGCGCGTGTCGACCCACGCCCAAAAACATGGGAACGATGCGCACATGCGACAAACCCTGTTTCATCATTTGCTCGATGGTGCTGGGCAGATCCGGTTGGGTCAGCTCGAGAAAAGCCACAGCCACAGACATGTTGGGCCATTGCGAGGCCATGTGCTGGGCAACGGCGTCAATGGGCAAACGCCAAAGAGGGTCGCGCGAACCATGGGCAAACAGCACCACACCGGTGCCTGAGTCGATACTGGGATTCATCGCCGAAGCACCATCCACCAAAATGCAGCCAATGAAACAGCACTGTACAAAAGGGCAGGCGCAGCAGAAGTCAGCAGAGGTTGCCAGTTTTGCAAGTTACCAATGAAGCTGAACACGTTGTTCAGTAGCGCAAAGCTGATACCCGCCAAAACACCACCGAACACGTGACCGGCAATTTGGCCAGAGCGAAAGTGCAAATAGGCAAAAGGCAAAGCCAAAACCAGCATGACCAAGCAACTCAAGGGGTAGAACACCTTGCGCCAAAACTCGATTTCGTAACGTTGTGCGTTTTGGTTGTTCACCGACAGATGTCTCATGTAGCCAAACAATTCCCAAGTGCTCATGCGGTCTGGGCTGAGCAAGGCGGCAGCCACCATGTCTGAACTGATGCCAGTGGTCCAGACCTTGGTGCCCAATTGGATGGCGCTGAACTTCGCTGCTTGTTGAGGGCTGGGTGCCAAAACGGACTTGTGGTCCACCTGTTGGAGTTGCCACTGACCCGCCTGTATTTGAGCCTTTTGCGCATGTGTGATGGCCAGCAGCTGACCCCGCTCATTGAAAGCGTGGATGCGTACTTCCTCCATTTGGTCAATGCCATCAAAGCGTCGGACATTCACAGCGAACTGTTGGGTGCCTTGTTTTTCGCGCAGCCATGCGCCGGTTTGTCCCAAAGTCAGCTGGCCTTGGTAAGGGGCTTTGATCTGCTGGGCTTGTCGCTCGGCCCAAGGGGCTGCGTAATCGCCAAAAAAGAAGGTCAAGCCCACAAAAATCAGACCCAGTTTGAGGAGTGAACTCAGGGCCATCCAAGGCTCCAATCCACCTGTTCGCAAAATGGTGAATTCGGAGCTTTGGGCCAAGCGGGCCATCACAAAAATGCTGCCAATCAAGACCGAGATGGGCAACAACTCATAGAGGTGCGAGGGGATTTTGAGCGCAATGTAAATCAGTGCGTGCTGCAGCAGGTAGCCTTGGCTGCCAAATCTCGACAGCGACTGGAGCTCGTCCACCATGTCAAAAAACAAGAAGAGCGCGAGAAAACCCAGAGCCACAAACACCACCGCCCGGATGATTTCGCCAAATAACAAGCGACGCACGGTTTTCATGATGCCGTCCTTTGCGCGGGTCGTAAAACGGGTACCCAATTGCGCCAACTCCAATTCATGTGGCGCCAAAACAGCCACATCAACGAAATCGCCAAAACACCCCCATGCAAGCCGAAAACAAAACCCAGGACGCTCACGCGGCCGGTGCTAATCCAGCTTTGACCGACATTCAGCAGGTTGTAATAAGCCACAAAAACAAACAGGGCCAAACCTAGGTGGTAACTGCGGCCGACTCGGGGATTGACAGCAGACAAGGCCAGCGCCAGAAGGACCATGTTGACCGCGGTGCACACCAAGCCCACGCGCCAAGCCAATTCCGCTTGGTTGTTGAGAGTGGGTTGCTGGATCAGTTGCAAGGTGGTGCTTTGGCGGCTGTTGAGCAATCCGCCCACGGGAGCTGAATCGGTATCGATCAAGAGCTGGTAACGCTCAAACTGGGTTAATCGCGTCTCACCGGTGTCCAGATGGGTCAGCCATTGTTGGCCATTTTCTAAAAACAAAAAGCGGTCTGGCCCCACAAACTCGATGCGCCCTTGGGATGCTGTGGTCACGCTTTCCAGTCGACCATCCCGGCTGGAGACGAAAACGTTGTTTCCCCAATCTTGGCCTGGGCTGTCTTTGTCGATGAAAAAAACTCGGTTGCCTCGTGCCGACTCTTGAAACTGGCCCGGTGCGATGCGCTCTACATCGTTTCTTTTCTCATAGCGTTCCCGCAGGTCCTGAATTTGTTGGTGGCTCCAAGGCCAGACAAACAGTGACAACAGACCGATCACGAGAAAAATCGGCCAAGAAAAACGGAAAAGCGGGCGAATGAACTGCCCTAAACCTTGTCCACTGGCAAACCAAATGACCATCTCGCTTTCACCATACATGCGGGACAAAGTGGCCACACTGGCAATGAACAGACTGAGCGTGATGATCGTGGTCATTTGCCCCAACACACTGAAGCCCATTACCAGAAACACCTCCGACGGGTTCACGCTACCGCGGCTGGCCAGTCCCAAGGTACGGATCAAGATGATCGTCATGACGATGGTCACGAGGATCAAGAGCGTCGCACCAAAGTTGCGTGCCAAGTCTTTGCGTAAGGAGGAATGGAATAACATTGGCGAAACTGGAAAAACTGAATTATGAACTTCGAAATCCAAAAGCTTTCTCTTGAGCGTGCAATTCAGGGTCAACTCGACGCCATGATCGTTTTGTGGCCCGGTCAATCCGTCCCAGATGCCTTAGGGCATGACCCTGTCACCCGGTGGGTGGCCAAGGCCATGGCGCAAGGCGATTTCGAGTTGAAGGCGGGTGCTGTCATGACGCTGTATTGTCAGCCGGGCATCTCGCCTCGTCATTTGGTGGTGGTGTGCACCGGCGACAACCAAGCCGGTCAGATCCGCAGCGCCGTCCAATCGGCCTGGAGTGCACTCAAGTCCACCAAAATCAAGCACTTGGGCCTGCATGTGGCAGGGGATGCGACGGCTCAAGGCCTTCAGCTGGCCTTGTCCAGCCTGGCCGATGCCAGTTACAGCTACACCACCACTTTGAGCAAACCCAAAAGCCGGTCGCTCAAGCAGGTGTTGGTCAGCGCTCAAAACACCACCGCGGCCCACGAGACAGCCGTACAGCATGTCCAAGCCTTGGTTTCGGGTATTGAGTTGGCCAAAGAGTGGGCCAACCGTCCCGCCAATCACGCCACACCCAGCCATTTGGCCCAAGCGGCCAAAGACATCGCCAAGGGCAAAGCTTTCCAATGCGAGGTGTTGGGCCCCAAAGAGGTGGCCAAGTTGGGCATGGGGGCGTTCATGGCCGTGGCCCAAGGGTCTGCCGAGCCCCTGCGTTTCATTGTGATGCGTTACAAGGGTGCTCCTGCCGCTCAAGCCCCCGTTGTTTTGGTGGGCAAGGGCATCACTTTTGACACCGGGGGTATCTCCATCAAACCAGCGCCAGAGATGGATGAGATGAAGTACGACATGGGTGGCGCGGCCAGCGTGCTCGGCGTTTTCAAGGCCTTGACGCATTTGAAACCCGCCATCAACGTGGTGGGCCTGATTCCAGCCACCGAAAACATGCCCGATGGTCTCGCGGTCAAACCCGGTGATGTGGTCACCAGCATGAGCGGACAGACCATTGAAATTTTGAACACCGACGCCGAAGGCCGTTTGGTCCTGTGCGACGCACTGACCTATGCCGAGCGTTTCAAACCGCAAGCTGTGATCGACATTGCCACCCTCACGGGCGCCTGTGTGATCGCTCTGGGTGCGGTCCGAACAGGTTTGTTTTCGAGCGACGACGCACTGGCGCTGCAGTTGCACCAAGCCGGCGAATCCTCGGGCGACACTTGCTGGCGCATGCCTTTGGACGATGACTACGCAGAGGGCCTCAAGTCTCGTTTTGCCGACGTCGCCAACGTGGCGGGAAGAGCAGCCGGCTCCGTCACGGCTGCCAAATTTTTGCAGCGCTTTGCCAAGAATTTTCCTTGGGCCCACTTGGACATCGCCGGCACCGCTTGGCGCAGCGGTGCCGCCAAAGGTGCGACGGGTAGGCCTGTTGGCTTGTTGTTGCAATACCTGACCCAGCTTGCAGCAGGCACGCAGCCTTCTGTCGCGACCAAATCCAAACGCGCTGTAACCGGCGCAAAGACAAGCCCCAGCAGATCTGCAGTTTCTCGGCCCAAGGCGCGTGCTGCGCGCAAATCTTGAAGGTCCAGAACACTTTGATGTGATGACCCGCATCGAATTTCACTTCAATACCTCCGAGCGCTTGCTGCATACCTGCCGCCTGCTGCGCAAGGCGCGTGCACAGGACCTGCGCATTGCGGTGGTGGGCGCCCCAGCCACTTTGCGGCAACTCGATGCCGAGTTGTGGCGCTTTCAAGATGTGGCATTTTTGGGCCATTGCACCCCGGAATCTTCCCCTGCAGTTCAGGAGGCCTCCGCCATTGGCCTGGGCCCCGACCCCTTGGTTTGGGGAGCGAGTGATGTTTTGGTGAATCTGGGCGACGAGGTGCCTGGCGGTTTTGAGGGGTTCGAGCGCCTGATTGAGATTGTCTCCAATGACGAGCACGGCAAATCCCAAGCCCGCCAGCGTTGGAAGCATTACAAGAGTCTGGGTTTTGACCTGGTGCAGCACGACTTATCCAAAAGCACAGAGCCATGAACGCTTTATCTAATACAACGCCCGACGTGCGCCCATTGCCCGACGAGATCCCCGTCTTGACCCAACCGATACAAGACGTCCCGCCAGCTGTTGTAAGTGCATTGGATGCCCGTGCTGCTGAAAAGCAAGCCTTCATGGCTTTGTCGGCAGAATTGTTGCAACAACTGAGACCAGAGTTCGACCGATTGGCCGAAGGCTTGGTTCACCGCACCCTTGAAACGGCTTGGCACCACAAGGTCAACTCGCCACCAAGCGCCTGAAACTGTTTGAAAAAGCCTGTACCTTTGGTTTTCCCTGATCCACAAGTGCATGAATTTGAAGTATCTTTGCGGCTTGCTTGATTGAAGCAATTTTTTTGTTTGGAGTTTGTATGAAATTTTCTGGTTCGCGTTCTTTGACCGTGGTCGCAGTGGCTGCCGCTGCTGTTGTTTTGGCAGCTTGTGGCAAAAAAGAAGTGGTTTCCAACGAAATGGTGGTCAAGATCGGCCACGTGGGTCCAGTCAGTGGTGCCATTGCTCACTTGGGTAAAGACAATGAAAACGGCGCTCGCATGGCCATTGAAGAGCTCAATGCCGCTGGCCTGAAGATCGGTGACAAAACTGTCAAGTTTGAATTGCTGACCGAAGACGATGCCGCTGATCCCAAGCAGGGCACAGCTGCCGCTCAAAAACTGGTCGACGCCAAAGTCAACGGCGTGATCGGTCACCTCAATTCAGGTACCACCATTCCTGCTTCACAGATCTACAACACGGCCGGCATTCCCCAGATTTCGCCATCCGCCACCAACCCCAAATACACCCGTCAAGGTTACGCCGGTGCATTCCGTGTGGTGGCTGACGACGTGCACTTGGGCGGCACTCTGGGCAAGTACGCGGTTGAAACCCTCAAGGGCAAGAGCATCGCCGTCATCGATGACCGTACCGCTTACGGTCAAGGCGTTGCCGAAGAGTTCAAGAAGGCGGTCACCGCTGCCGGTGGCGCCATCGTCGGTCACGAGTTCACCACCGACAAGGCTTCTGACTTCAATGCCATCTTGACCACGCTCAAGGCCAAGAAGCCCGACATCGTGTTCTTTGGCGGCATGGACGCGGTCGCTGGCCCCATGTTGCGTCAGATGAAGTCTTTGGGCATCCAAGCCAAGTTCATGGGTGGCGACGGCATCTGCACTTCTGAGTTGGCCAAGTTGGCGGGTGATGCCATGCGCGACGAAGGCGTGGTGTGCGCTGAAGCCGGTGGTGTGGAAGGCGAGCAAAAAGTGGGCATGGACAAGTTCCGTACCGACTTCAAGGCCAAATTCAACGCCGACGTGCAGGTCTATGCCCCTTACGTTTATGACGCCGTCAAAGTCATGGCCACCGCCATGGTCAACGCCGGCTCTGCCGATCCTGCCAAGTACTTGCCTGCTCTCAAGAGCATCACCTACAAGGGCGTGACAGGCGACATCGCGTTTGACGAAAAAGGCGACATCAAAAATGGCGCATTGACTTTGTACACCTACAAAGGTGGCCAACGTTCACAAATCGCTGTGGTTCGCTGATCTGACAACCCCCGCCGGCCGGGGGCCCTTTTTGAGGGCGCATTCCATCTTCAGATGGACCGCACAAACGAAAAAAAGCCTGCACATGTGCAGGCTTTTTGGGTTTCTGGCGGAGCAGGCGGGATTCGAACCCGCGGTGGGCTATTAACCCACACACGCTTTCCAGGCGTGCGACTTAAACCACTCATCCACCGCTCCGAAGAGGCAGATTGTAGCAGTGGATCCGTCCATTCTTGACGCCCAACGCCAATTCTTGTCTGTGCGGAGGCAGCCTGTGCGCTTGCTGTTTTTTGCCATTTTGTGATTTGTCCCGTTTGGCAGCGACTTTTTATCCTTAAACTTCGCCTTCGCATGAATTTCTTTGTCCCACCCTTGGCGCAATGCCCGATCAGTCCATGAAATTTCGTTTCCCCATCGTCATCATTGACGAAGATTACCGTTCCGAAAACACCTCGGGCTTGGGCATTCGTGCATTGGCAGACGCCATCGTGGCCGAAGGTTTGGAAGTTCTGGGGGTCACCAGTTATGGGGACTTGTCGCAGTTTGCGCAGCAACAAAGCCGTGCCAGCGCCTTCATTTTGTCCATCGACGACGAAGAGTTTTCGCCGGGCCCTGATTTGGACCCCGCGGTTATCAATTTGCGCGCCTTCATTGACGAGGTCCGTCGCAAGAATGCCGATGTGCCCATCTACATCTATGGCGAAACCAAAACCTCGCGCCATTTGCCCAACGATATCCTGCGAGAGTTGCACGGCTTCATCCACATGTTTGAAGATACGCCCGAGTTTGTGGCGCGTCACATCATCCGCGAGGCCAAAAGCTATTTGGAAGGGGTGCAGCCGCCTTTCTTCAAGGCGTTGCTCGATTACGCCGAAGACGGCTCTTACTCGTGGCACTGCCCAGGGCACTCGGGTGGCGTGGCTTTCTTGAAAAGCCCTGTGGGACAGATGTACCACCAGTTTTATGGCGAAAACATGCTTCGCGCCGACGTGTGCAACGCGGTGGAAGAGTTGGGTCAGTTGCTTGACCACAACGGCGCTATTGGCGAGAGCGAGCGCAATGCGGCCCCCATTTTCAATGCCGACCATTGCTTCTTTGTGACCAACGGCACCAGCACCTCCAACAAAATGGTTTGGCACCACACCGTGGCGCCGGGTGACGTGGTGGTGGTGGACCGCAATTGCCACAAGTCCATCTTGCACGCGATCATCATGACGGGCGCTGTGCCTGTCTTCATGAAGCCCACGCGCAACCATTTCGGCATCATTGGACCGATTCCAAAGAGCGAGTTCGAGCCTGCGGCCATCATGGCCAAGATCAAGGCCAACCCTTTGCTCAAGGGCATGGACCCTAAAAAGATCAAGCCGCGCGTGATGACGCTCACCCAGTCCACCTACGACGGTGTGCTCTACAACACCGAAACCATCAAGACCATGCTGGACGGTTACGTCGAAAACCTCCATTTTGATGAAGCTTGGCTCCCGCACGCGGCCTTCCACCCGTTTTACGGCCCCTACCATGCGATGGGCAAAAAGCGCGCACGCCCCAAAGAGTCGATGGTTTATTCCACCCAGTCGATCCACAAATTGTTGGCGGGCATCAGCCAAGCCAGCCATGTGCTGGTGCAAGACGCTCAAAACGTCAAACTCGACAGGCACTTGTTCAACGAGGCCTACCTGATGCACACATCGACATCGCCGCAGTACAGCATCATTGCCAGCTGCGACGTGGCAGCTGCCATGATGGAGCCGCCCGGCGGCACCGCACTGGTGGAAGAAAGCATCGCAGAAGCCTTGGATTTCCGCCGTGCCATGCGCAAGATCGACGCCGAGTACGGCAAAGACTGGTGGTTCAAAGTTTGGGGCCCCGAGAAGTTTGCGGAAGAAGGCATTGGCCGCGCTGACGACTGGATCTTGCGCAACGACCCGCGCAAAAAAGCCAGCAAGTGGCACGGCTTTGGTCAGCAGTTGGCCGATGGTTTCAACATGCTCGACCCCATCAAGTCCACCATCGTCACACCGGGCCTGGATCTGGATGGCAAATTCGACAAGACCGGTATTCCTGCATCCATCGTCAGCAAGTTCTTGACCGAACATGGTGTCGTGGTCGAAAAAACCGGCCTCTACAGCTTCTTCATCATGTTCACCATCGGCATCACCAAGGGCCGCTGGAACAC
>NZ_JBBAPF010000048.1:0-7952 GCF_040400975.1 Limnohabitans sp.
ATGGCCTGAGCGAGGGTGAAATCAACGAATTGATCGCACAAGGCGCCGTGTCTCAAGCCAGTTGAGACACCTTACAGATCAGCAGGTGTTCAAACCCGCTCGCTCACCCAAGCCTGCACACTGGCCAGCGCTGTGGGCAAGGCTGCCGGGTTGGTGCCACCGGCCATGGCCATGTCGGGCTTGCCACCGCCTTTGCCGCCCAACTGGCCTGCAACAAAGCTGGCCAAATCACCCGCTTTGACTTTGCCCACGGTGTCGGCACTCACGCCAGCGGCGATCTGCACCTTCTCACCGTCCACAGCGGTGAGCACGATCACGGCGGTTTTCATCTTGTCTTTGAGCTTGTCCATGGTGTCGCGCAGGGTCTTGGCGTCCGCACCTTCCAGCTTGGCTACCAAGAGCTTGATGCCCTTGACGTCGATGGCTTGCGTCATCAGCTCGTCACCCTGGACAGAAGCCAGTTTGCCTTTGGCGGCAGACAGTTCTTTCTCAAGCGCCTTGACCTGTTCGAGCACTTGCGCAATGCGGGCGTTCAATTCGGCCGGTTGCGCTTTGAGCGTGCCTGCCGCTTGGGTCACGGTGTCTTCGAGTGACTGCAGGTAAGCCAAAGCGTTTTGGCCCGTCACCGCCTCGATGCGGCGCACCCCAGCGGCCACGCCGCCTTCACTGACGATCTTGAACAGGCCAATGTCGCCCGTGGCTTTGACGTGGGTGCCGCCACACAGTTCGCGGCTAGAGCCGATGTCGAGCACGCGCACGGTCTCACCGTACTTCTCACCAAACAGCATCATCGCGCCGGTTTTCTGGGCGCTTTCAATGTCCATGACACGCGCTTGGGCAGCGGCGTTGGCCAAAATTTCAGCGTTGACTTGGGCTTCGATTTGGCGGATTTCGGCATCGGTCACGGGCGCGTTGTGTGCAAAGTCAAAGCGGGTGCGCTCGGCATTGACCAAGCTGCCCTTTTGCTGCACATGGCTGCCCAGCACTTCGCGCAGGGCTTTGTGCATCAGGTGGGTGGCGGAGTGGTTGCGCACGGTGGCGGCACGTAGGCCCAAGTCCACATGGGCTTGCACTGCATCGCCCACCTTCAGGCTGCCGGAATTGATTTCACCGTGGTGGCCAAACACATCGGCCTTGACCTTGAGCGTATCGGCCACCTTGAACTGGCCACCCGCGTTGTGGATCATGCCTTGGTCGCCCACCTGACCGCCCGACTCGGCGTAGAACGGGGTCGTGTCCAACACCACCACGCCTGATTGGCCAGCTTTCAGCTCGGTCACGGCGTTGCCGTCGGCGTACAAAGCCAGCACTTTGGCGTGGGCCGTCAGGTCGTCGTAGCCCACAAAATCGTTGCCCGCGCCCGAATAGTCGAGCGCCTTGTCCATCTTGAACTTGCCCGCCGCGCGGGCCTGGGCTTTTTGCTTTTCCATGGCGGTGGCAAAACCGGCCTCGTCCACGCTCAAGCCGCGTTCGCGGCAAACATCGGCCGACAGGTCGAGCGGGAAGCCATAGGTGTCATGCAGCTTGAAGGCCACTTCGCCCGGCAGCACTTTCACGCCACCGTCGAGGGCGGCGTCCAAAATCTGCATGCCGCTTTGCAGCGTTTCAAAGAAGCGCTCTTCTTCCACACGCAATACGTCTGCAATGCGCTCGGCTTGATCGGCCATGTTGGGATAAGCCGCGCCCATGAGCTTCACCAAATCGGGCACCAGCTTGTGGAAAAACGGGGTTTTCTGGCCCAGCAAATAGCCGTGGCGGATCGCACGGCGCACGATGCGGCGCTGCACATAGCCGCGGCCTTCGTTGCTAGGCACCACGCCGTCGCTGACCAAAAACGCGGTGGCGCGGATGTGGTCGGCGATCACGCTGAGCGACGGGTTGTCCAGGTCGGCGGTGCCGGTCTCGCGCGCGGCGGCCTTGATCAGCACGTCGAAGATGTCGATTTCGTAGTTGCTGTGAACGTGCTGCAAGATGGCGGCCAGGCGCTCCAGGCCCATGCCGGTGTCCACGCATGGCGCAGGTAAGGGTGTGACGGCACCGGTTTCGTCCATGTTGAACTGCATGAACACGTTGTTCCATATTTCGATGAAACGGTCGCCGTCTTCATCGGGGCTGCCGGGTGGGCCACCGGGAATGTGAGGGCCGTGGTCGTAAAAGATTTCGGAGCAAGGGCCGCAAGGGCCGGTGTCGGCCATCATCCAGAAGTTGTCGGACTTGTAGCGGCCGCCCTTGTTGTCACCAATCCGGATAATGCGGTTCTCGGCTTGGATGCGCTCAGGGGTCCAGCCTGCTTTGACAAAAATATGCTCCCAAATGGCATGGGCTTCGTCGTCTTCCAAATACACCGTGGCGTACAACTTGTCGGCGGGCAGTTTGTAGACCTGTGTCAGCAGTTCCCACGCCCACTCCAGCGATTCGCGCTTGAAGTAGTCGCCAAACGACCAATTGCCCAGCATCTCGAAGAAGGTGTGGTGGCGGGCGGTGTAGCCCACGTTTTCCAGGTCGTTGTGCTTGCCACCAGCGCGCAAGCAGGCTTGCACGGATGCGGCCCGCACATAGGAGCGTTTGTCAGAGCCCAAAAACACGTCCTTGAACTGGACCATGCCCGAGTTGGTGAACATCAGGGTGGGGTCATTACCCGGCACCAGGGGGCTGGATGCCACCACGGTGTGGCCTTTGGACTCAAAAAAGTCCAGAAAGGTCTTGCGGATGTCGGAGACGGAAATGGGGGCTTGGCTCATGGTGGTGATGGCTTTCAATGCAACCGGCCATTATAGATTTGAGGCAGGGCCAATTCCTGGCTTGCTCACGACAGTCCGCCCTCTGGGCATCGGGGTTTTGAGACTTTTGTGACAGACGTTGAAAGACACAAACGCTAAGCTTCGTGCTTTCATACAAGAAATGACCTGCACTTGCAGCTTCTGGAGACGCCCATGGACATGAAGACATCGCCCCTCGCCCAACTCAACGACCCCAGCCTGCTCAAGACCGATGCCCTGATCAACGGCCAATGGGTCAAGGGCAGTAGCCGTTTTGCCGTGACCGACCCCGCCACGGGCCAGCACTTGGCCGATGTGGACAATCTGGGCCCTGCCGATGCCGAAGCCGCGATTGACGCAGCCAACGCAGCCTGGCCCGCCTGGAAAGCCAAAACCGCCAAAGAGCGCAGCATCATCTTGCGCAAGTGGTACGACCTGCTCATGGCCAATCAAGACGATTTGGGCCGCATCATGACGGCCGAGCAAGGCAAGCCCCTGCCCGAGGCCAAAGGCGAAGTCGCCTACGGAGCGAGTTTTGTTGAGTGGTTCGCAGAAGAAGCCAAGCGCGTGAATGGCGAGACCCTGCCCCAGTTCGACAACAACCGCCGCTTGCTGGTGCTCAAGCAGCCCATCGGGGTGTGCGCGACCATCACGCCGTGGAACTTTCCGCTGGCCATGATCACGCGCAAAGTCGCACCGGCCTTGGCCGCGGGCTGCCCGGTCATCATCAAACCAGCCGAACTCACGCCGCTGACTGCGCTGGCCGCGGCAGAATTGGCCATCCGTGCGGGCATTCCTGCAGGCGTACTCAACATGATCACGGCGGATGCCGACAACTCGATTGCCGTGGGCAAGGTGCTGTGCGCCAGCGACGTGGTGCGCCACATCAGCTTCACCGGCTCGACCGAAGTGGGCCGTATCTTGATGGCGCAGTCCGCGCCCACCGTCAAAAAAATGTCGCTCGAGCTCGGCGGCAACGCGCCCTTCATCGTGTTTGAAGACGCCGACATCGACAGCGCTGTCGAAGGTGCCTTCGCCAGCAAATACCGCAACGCTGGCCAGACCTGTGTGTGCTCCAACCGCATCTATGTGCAGGAAGCCGTCTACGAAGAGTTCGCCACCAAGTTTGCCGCCAAAGTCAAAACCGCCAAGGTGGGCAACGGCTTTGAGGACGGTGTGAACCAGGGTCCACTGATCGAGCCTGCCGCACTTGACAAGGTCGAGCGCCATGTGAAAGATGCCATCGCCAAGGGTGGCCGCGTGCTCACCGGTGGCAAGCGTCTGGGTGGCCAGTTCTTCGAACCCACGGTGATCGCCGATGCCACGGCCGACATGGTCTGCGCCAAGGAAGAGACCTTTGGCCCGTTCGCGCCCATCTTCAAGTTCAAAACAGAGCAAGAAGCGGTCGACGCAGCCAATAACACCGAGTTTGGCTTGGCCAGCTACTTCTACAGCCGCGATGTGGGCCGCATTTTCCGCGTCGCCGAGGCGCTGGAATACGGCATGGTGGGCATCAACGTGGGCATTTTGGCCACCGAGCATGTGCCTTTTGGCGGTGTCAAGCAGTCGGGCTTGGGCCGTGAAGGCTCCAGCCACGGCATGGAAGACTATGTGGAGATCAAGTACCTCTGCGTGGGCGATATTCTGAAGTAAGACACCCGAGCGGCATGATGACCAGGCGATTGCGCCTGGGCATCATGGCAATGTGTCAGGCCCAAAGATTGAACGAAAAGGCACTTTGAACTCAAAGTCTTGCAGCAAGGCACTGTGGACCCAAGCCACCGAGTCAGCCCAAGCGGGCTCGGCTCGCATGCTCCACTCCACAAACGGTGCCAAATAAGGTTTGTCAGCCCACAGTGCCGGGCTGGCCACAAATTGGTAGGCTGGGGATGTCGTCCAGACGTTGCCAGGCCACCAGCTCAGCCCCATGCACAAGGCAACCATGGACGGCAACAACCAGAATTTGCAACGCTGCAGCAGGGCCTCTAGGCGGGCCAAGGTCAAAACCAATGCGACAAAGCCAGCAAAAAATTGGCACAGATTGAGCAAGCCAAACAACAAAGAAGCACCGAGCACCACTGGTGTCATGACCGTCTTTCGGTAAGCGGCCGACAGTTGTTCGGGGGTGATTTGGGGTGCAAAAAAACCCCTCATCAATTGCGCTGCACCCGAATTCGAATCCAAATCATCCGGCGATAAACCCGCCACCGAAGAGGCCCAAAGGGCACTCATGACCGGCCTGATGTCGGCTGGCGCAGGACTCCCCAACAAGATCTCTCCACGAAGCAAAATTCGGCCATTCAGCGCCTCCTGCGTACTGAGCTGGGAGTGCCAACTCATCATCAGGTCTTGCTGATCCGCACGGTCGACGATGGCATCGACCAGGGCTTTTTGAAGATGCCACATGGTGGTCAAACCCACCGCACAACACATCAGCAACAACAAGATTCTGGACTTCACGAACCGATCGAGCCAGCGCATCAGCAACAAGGCCAGACCCAAGCCCGAGACAACACGCCCCCAAAGCTCAATGTCGTGCAATTGATCTGGGGTGGTGGTCAGCTGCAAGTCACCCGCCAAGTCCAACAAACGGTGGTTGAAAGACAACTCCAGCACCGCATAGCAAACCAGCAAGGTCAAAAACCAAACTTGCGAATTGAGGGTCTGGTTTTTCAGATCGAGTGAACGCATGCGTCGATTTTAACTTTGCGAACCATTGAAAACGGCGAAGGTGGTGGATGCTGAGCGATTAGAATCAATCCACTGCGGGTGTCGTTTAATGGTAGGACTTTTGCTTCCCAAGCAAATAACGAGGGTTCGATTCCCTTCACCCGCTCCAACCCACCATGTCAAGCAAAAGGCCCCTCTCGGGGCCTTTTTAAGTGCAGATCAGACGGCTCAAAAATGCAATTTCACACCCGTTTTGCTTTGCAGTAACTCAGGCGTCACGCCCGGGGCCAGCTCCACCACTTTGAGGCCCGCGTCGGTCACGTCCATCACGGCCAAGTCGGTGATGATGCGGTCCACCACACCCACACCCGTCAAAGGCAATGTGCAGCTGGGCAAAATCTTCATGTCTTCCGTGCCATCTTTTTTCTTGGCCACGTGCTCCATCAGGATGATCACGCGCTTGACGCCTGCCACCAGGTCCATCGCGCCGCCCATGCCTTTGACCATCTTGCCGGGAATCATCCAGTTGGCCAAATCACCCTTCTCGCTGACCTGCATGGCGCCCAAAATCGACAAGTTGATTTTGCCGCCTCGGATCATGGCAAATGACTGCTCGCTGCCAAAAATGGAAGAGCCTTTGATGGTGGTCACCGTTTGCTTGCCCGCGTTGATCAGGTCGGCATCGACCTCGTCTTCCACCGGAAATGGACCAATACCCAACATGCCGTTTTCACTTTGCAGCCAGACTTCTTTATCTGCAGGCACAAAATTGGCCACCAGCGTGGGGATGCCAATGCCAAGGTTCACATAGAAACCGTCTTCCAGTTCGTGGGCCGCACGGGCGGCCATTTGATCTTGACTCCAGCTCATATCAAACTCCTGCTTTCTCAGTGATCGTGCGTTTTTCAATGCGCTTTTCGGGGTGCGCGTTCAACACAATGCGGTGAACGTAAATGCCAGGCAGATGAACGCTGTCCGGATGCATCTCGCCGGTCTCGACGATCTCTTCGACCTCGACCACACAAATCTTGCCCGCCATGGCCACTGCCGGGTTGAAGTTGCGCGAGGTGTAACGAAACTGCAAGTTACCGGACTTGTCGGCACGGTGCGCTTTGACAAGAGACACATCGGGCACCAAGGAACGCTCCATCACATAGGTCTCGCCATCGAACTCGCGCAACTCTTTGCCCTCAGCGACCAGGGTGCCCACACCGGTCTTGGTGAAAAAGGCCGGGATGCCCGCACCACCGGCACGCAGCTTCTCAGCCAGCGTGCCTTGGGGTGTGAACTCCAAAGCCAATTCGCCCGCCAAATATTGGCGCTCAAACTCTTTGTTTTCACCCACATAGGAGGCGATCATTTTTTTGATCTGGCGGGTCTGCAACAAAATGCCCAGACCAAAGTCGTCCACACCAGCATTGTTCGAAATGGCGGTCAGGTTTTGCACACCACTGTCCTTGAGCGCATTGATCAGGGCCTCGGGAATGCCACACAGGCCAAAACCGCCCACGCCAATCAACTGCCCGTCAGCGACGATGCCTTTCAAGGCGTCGGCTGCGGAAGGAAAAATCTTGTTCACGCCTATCTCCATGTGGTGTTTGAGATCGATACGATACTACGTAATGCGATACGTAGTATTTCGTAGAGACCGCCCCTGATCCACCTTGTTCAGAAAAAATGCATTGATTGATTGTTTGACCGATCACCGCCCATGAACACCGACATTGATTACCGTCTCGCTTTTGATCTGGCCCCCATCGGCATGGTGCTTTCTCGCAACAGGGCCATTGTTGATTGCAATCAGCGCGTTTGCGAAATGTTTGGCGTTTCTAGAGAGCAACTGGTTGGTCAGAGTTTTCAATTGCTCTACCCCAGCGCCGACGAGTACGAAAGAACGGGCCAGCGAATTGCGCCAATTTTGAACACCCAGGGTGTGTATGCCGATGACCGGATCATGAAACGGGTGGACGGTCGCTTCAAAGGTGAAACGTTTTGGTGCCATGTCACCGGACGCGCCTTGAACCGAGAAGCACCTCACGCGGCCGGCATTTGGACCTTTGAAGACCTTTCCGCGCGCAAACCCGTCAAAGCAGAGCTCACTGCCCGTGAACGAGAAGTGGCAGCCCAGCTGATGGCTGGCCAAACCAGCAAGGAAATAGGCAAAGTCTTGGGCATCAGTCACCGCACCGTCGAGATATACCGGGTCAAGCTGATGCGCAAATACGAAGCTTCCGGATCAGCGGATTTGATTCAAAAATTGATACGGGGCTGAAGAGATGCGCCATAAAAAAATCCCGCACCAAGCGGGATTTTGTGTTGTCGTGTTGACTGGAGGCGCGACCCAGAGTCGAACTGGGCTCGACGGATTTGCAATCCGTTGCATAACCGCTTTGCTATCGCGCCGAAAATTCAATCAAACAAAAGTGAAGAGTTTGTTTGACCATCAGAACATGGTGGTTCTTTGAAAATGGAGCGGGAAAC
This sequence comes from Limnohabitans sp., assembly GCF_040400975.1. Lineage (GTDB taxonomy): Bacteria > Pseudomonadota > Gammaproteobacteria > Burkholderiales > Burkholderiaceae_C > Limnohabitans_A. The sequence continues at coordinate 7,911 of NZ_JBBAPF010000048.1, forward strand.
GAGGCTCGAACTCGCGACCTCAACCTTGGCAAGGTTGCGCTC
>NZ_JBBAPF010000049.1:0-6929 GCF_040400975.1 Limnohabitans sp.
GCGGGCAAGCTGGGGGGCGATAAGGTGAGTTTGGGCTTTGTGGTGGAGACCGAGCGCCAGGTCGAGGCGCACCTTCAAAGCCACATGGATTTGCTGCCGGCGTCCGATTTGGCGTCTCGCGCCATCGTGTCGGCCATGAAGGCCGATGAGATCGCCCACGCCAAAATGGCGCAACAAGCTGGCGCGGTGGAGCTGCCCGCCCCGATCAAGTCACTGATGCAAGCCGCGGCCAAGGTGATGACGACGGTGGCGCACCGGGTTTGAGGCTGCGCGCACCATTTAAATCAGAGGTAAGCCACAGGTATGGCCGTGACAGTGGCTGATAAGGGCACATCGCGCTGTGTCAGACAGAGCACGGCGCCAGACCCCACCGTTTTGCCCAAATGGGCTGCAGCAGCAAACGCTTTGCTGGCTTGCGTGGAGGGTGTGGCGGTTTTCTTGATCTCGATTGGGAAAATCACATCATCCGACTCGATGAGCAGATCAATCTCTTTTTGATCGGTGTCCCGATAAAAATAAAGTGGCGCCTCTTTGCCGTTGTGCCAATAGCTTTTAAGGATTTCAGCCACCACCCAAGTCTCCAGCATGGCGCCTGACATGCTGCCTGCCTCCAGCGCTTCTGGGGTGCTCCATTTGGTCAGGTAAGCGGCCAAGCCAGTATCCAAAAAATACAATTTGGGTGACTTGAGCATGCGCTTGGCCAGGTTGCGGTGGTAAGGCTGTAGCAAATAAACAAGTCCGGAGGCCTCTAGCACCGACAGCCAAGCTTTGGCGGTTTTGGTGTCGATGTCCACCTCGTTGGCCAAACTGGTGTAGTTGAGTAGTTGCCCGGTTCTGGCCGCTACGACCCCTAAGAAGCGGTGAAAACTCAATGGGTCTGAGACTTTGAGCAGTTCGCGCACGTCGCGCTGTACATAGGTTTGCACGTAAGAACGGTAAAAAACATCACGGCTTTGCGCGCCCTGAGTCAGCAAGCGCGGGTAAGCGCCCAGCCAAATTTGGCCATACAAACTTTGCAGTGAATGGGGTTGCGCAGTGGCTCGGGCCTGAGCAATCCAATCCGATGTGGGTAAAAAAGGCTGTGATTGCTGAGCGCGGCCTTGTCGCTCGGCTTGTGACAGCCCCAACAAATCCACAATCGCCACACGCCCAGCCAGGCTCTCGGTAAGACCCTGCATGAGCTGAAACTTTTGCGATCCCGTGAGCCAAAACTGCCCATTGCGCGGATCTTTGTCCACGGCCATTTTGATGGCGCTGAACAGCTGGGGGGCGTATTGCACTTCGTCAATCGTGACGGGAGCAGGCCAGGTTTGCAAAAACAATGCGGGGTCTTGCTGTGCCAGTTGGCGCATGTCCATGTCGTCCAGCGTCACATAAGCCCTGGCGCCTTCGCTGCACATGGCCAGCAAAGTGGTTTTGCCCACTTGGCGCGGCCCCGTGACCATCAAGACTGGGAAGTTCTGGCTGACTTGACGAATGGCATGTGCAAGGGTTCGATCCAGCATATTTTCCAGAATTTATGGAAAGCAATTCCATTTTTTCGGAATTTTACACCACTTCGAGCACGTCAAAGCTGGTCGTGATCTCGGCGGTTTTGCCGAGCATGATGCTGGCGGAGCAGTATTTGTCGTGGCTCATGGCGATGGCGCGCTCTACCGCGCTGGAGGGCACGCCCTTGGCGGTCACGGTGAAGTGCATGTTGATGCGGGTGAACACTTTGGGATCGACCTCGGCGCGTTCGCTGCTGAGCTTGACGCTGCAGCCGCGCACGTCGTGACGCCCGCGCTTCAAGATCAGCACCACGTCATAGGCGGTGCAACCACCAGCGCCAGCCAGCAGCATTTCCATGGGGCGAGGGGCCAGGTTTTGGCCGCCGTTTTCGGGTTTGGCAGCGTCAGGGGCGCCGTCCATGGCGACCATGTGGCCTGAGCCGGTTTCGGCCAAAAAGCCCATTCCAGAGCGGGTGCCGGCAGCGCCGGTCCAAGTGACTGTGCATTCCATGATTTTTTTCCTAAAGAAGTGGTGGCTTGGCGTGCCTAAGCTTGACCAAGATGTTAACCAAGCACGCCAAAGCCAGACGGTGACTGTGCGCTTGCGCAAACCTGAACCCACCAATCGAACATTTTTTCATTTTGTTGTGCCGATTCTGCTGCATTGCAACAATTCACGCCTACAATTGCGAACAAGCGTGCTTTTTTAGCCCGCACTGATTGTCTCCTCCACCCTCTGAAAAGGTGGATTTGCCCCAAGTCGCAAGACTTGGGGCATTTTTTTGGCCGTTATCATCAAGATTACATTTTTAAGACGATGCGGACCGCCCGCCATTGCACCGGACATGACCACCCCACACCTGAACCCCGCCGATTACCTGATCAAGATCCTCAACGCCAAGGTGTATGACGTGGCGACCGAGTCGGCGCTGGAAACGGCCAAAAACCTGTCGAAGCGCTTGGGCAACCAGGTGCTTTTGAAGCGCGAAGACCAGCAGCCTGTGTTCAGCTTCAAGCTCCGCGGGGCCTACAACAAGATGGCGCACCTGAGCCCGGAGCAGCTCAAAAAGGGCGTAATCTGCGCCTCGGCCGGTAACCATGCACAAGGCGTGGCGCTCAGCGCTAGCCGCCTGGGCACCCGCGCCGTGATCGTCATGCCCACCACCACCCCACAGGTCAAGATCGATGCTGTCAAAGGGCTGGGCGGTGAAGTGGTGCTGTTTGGCGACAGCTACTCCGACGCCTACAACCATTCGCTGGCCTTGCAAAAAAAGCAGGGCCTGAGTTTTGTGCACCCCTTTGACGACCCAGACGTGATCGCGGGCCAGGGGACGATTGCCATGGAAATGCTGCGCCAGCACCAAGGGCCGCTCGATGCGGTGTTTGTGGCGATTGGCGGCGGCGGCCTCATCAGCGGCGTGGCCAATTACATCAAAGCGGTGCGCCCGGGCGTCAAGGTGATTGGCGTGCAAATGAACGACTCGGACGCCATGATCCAGTCGGTGACTGCGCAAAAGCGAGTGACCTTGCCGGATGTCGGCTTGTTTTCAGACGGTACGGCCGTGAAGCTGGTGGGCGAAGAGACCTTCCGCGTGGCCAGCAACTTGGTGGACGAGTACATGACGGTGGACACCGACGCGGTGTGCGCCGCCATCAAAGATGTGTTTGTGGACACCCGCTCGATCGTGGAGCCCGCAGGCGCACTGGCGGTGGCCGCCATCAAGCAGTATGTGGCCGCCCACAAATGCAAGGGCCAGACCTTTGCGGCCATTTTGTGCGGCGCCAACATGAACTTTGACCGCCTGCGCTTTGTGGCCGAGCGGGCCGATGTGGGCGAAGAAAAAGAAGCCTTGTTTGCCGTGACCATTCCCGAAGAGCGCGGCAGCTTCAAGCGCTTTTTGGAACTGATCGGCAGCCTGCCCGGTGGCCCGCGCAATGTGACCGAGTTCAACTACCGCATGAGCGATTCGGACAAAGCCCATGTGTTTTTGGGCCTGAGCACCCACGGCAAAGGCGAAAGCGCCAAGATCACGGCTAAATTCAACAAGCAGCAGTTCAAAGCGATTGACCTGACGCATGACGAGCTGGCCAAAGAGCACATCCGCCACATGGTGGGCGGGCACTCGGCGCTGTCACAAGACGAGCGCCTGCTGCGCTTTGAGTTCCCCGAGCGGCCCGGCGCACTGCTCAAGTTCTTGAGCCTGATGCGCCCGGGCTGGAACATCAGCCTGTTTCACTACCGCAACCAGGGTGCCGACTACGGCCGCATTTTGGTGGGCCTGCAAGTGCCCGCCAAAGACGACAAAGCCTTTGACAAGTTCTTGCAAACGCTGGGGTATCCGTATGCGGAAGAGACGGACAACCCGGTTTATCGCTTGTTTTTGCGGGCATAAAAAAACGGCCATCTTGCGATGGCCGTTTTTACTAGATCAAATGCATCGTTTAAAACGGACTTCCATCCTGCTTACGTGGCTGATACCAGTTGTAAGAACGCATCAGATTACGTTGTTCAGCATCCTTGCCCCAAAGTTCGGAATAAGTCATCCATGACCTGCCATGGAAATCACCCAAACCATTGACTGCAACAGATGAGTTGCAATGTGCATCGGCAACTGACTGCCTACTGCATTTAATTTCAGCACTGCGCATTGTTGATCGCACACCCAATTGGTCATCCCAGCTTGTAGCGTTGGTGCCCGAAATCCATGTCCTCGTATTGTTTTCTTCATTGCGTCGCCCGCTGACCCAAAGAGAAGTCATGGGGACAGCGCTGTCCGTCCATGCGAACTGGAATCCTCCAGTTGCAGGTGCTGGAACAGGCGATTGCAAAGGATCACAAGTTGCATCTCCACTAAAACATGCCGTTAACAAGTTAGATGACTGTGTTTTCAATGCCTTGATGGCTGCCATCGTTGCAGCGGTGTAGTCCGGCATCACGGCCCCGGGCCCATTGGGTCCGAGCATTTCTTCAACCGTCATGGGTCGCGCCACAGACCAGGTTCTTTGGGTGTGTGTGGTTCCATCCATTAATGTGTACTCAATAGACCACATGCCCATACTTGGATAGCCCGCAAGGGTCACAGAATCTGGCGTATAGGGTTGGCCACTGTCGTTTAGCGGCCGGAGGATTCCTACGTCACGAATATCCGAAGGTAACCGTGCCTCAGCAGTAGAAATAAATCTTTGGGCAAACGTCAACGATTTACTGATACCAGAGCAGTGGTATTTAGGTCGCGCGGCCAACTGGCCAACAGCAGGGTACGTCGTTGTTTCAGTGTTTATTGGCGTTGTCGGTTGGTTATCAGATCCCCGATTGACCTCAAAGCTGTGGCAAATTGCCAAATCACGAGATGCACCACCTAAAGGGGATGCAAGCAGAACCTTTTTCTGAGTTGGTGTTGTCACGGTTGCATAGTTGACAACCGATTTGCCGTTTCTGATCAAGTCTCGAACGCCAATCAGGTATGAGCTTTGGACATAGTCAAGTGACCGATCACTTTTCAGAGGGAAGGTCCTCAACTGAGTATGGGACGATACAGACCAAGGATAGATGTTTCTATCACCAGAAAGCCCCAGTATTTCTTGGCCGTTGATCATGTACTTGGTGGCGTAGAGCATGATGTTTTCACGGTTGCCCTGCTCGTTCACCCAAGACATAGCCACGATAGCGCGACCAATGCCGTCACCTCGGCGGGTGCCCATCAAGTCTTGAACCAAGTAAGGCTTAGCAACCGGTTTGAATTCCACTGCACCAGGGTAAGTGAACAGTCCAGCAAACTGGGCCGTTGATCCCAATCTTTGTCCAAAATTCAAATACTGAGTGGGGTCATTATTCAAAAACACTTTTTTGCAAGCATCCGAACGAACAACACTTGCCCCATCGGTTCTGACGGTCGGCGCATCACGGTAACAAGCGTTCAAATTGGCAAGCAATCCGTTATAAAGATCTGCAGCGTTATCTGGCGTCAAATCATTAGCTGTGAGTGTGCCTAAAGCTTGTCGGGCTGAATTGGCTTGGAGAATAGATGTTTGCGATGTCAAATTAACTACAGGCAATTGTGAAGTTGGATTGACGGGGTCAGTTGAGACTTTGACCACCATTTGAATATTGGCTGTTTTAGACACACCATCCGCTGTGGAAACCACAGAAACAGAGTCAAGCAGTTTGTCTTTGCCTCTACCGTTCGCTGTGAATTCGTCCGTGAATAAGTTTCCAGTGAACCCTGCTGCTGATGCAACTGGTGTCAAAGCGGTTTGGATGACTTCGCGTTTTTGATCGATGACAGCTTTTGTGGGTGGTGTAGCGTTGCTTTGCAGGGCAGACACAAGTCCATCAGCACTGCCAGTTGGTGAAACCATGGCAACCACCGCGTCTGACAGCGGTGTGATGTTGACGACACCGCTGGCTGAGACCGTGTGCAGCGCATGCAGCGTGATTTCATCTTTGACCAGTTTGAGTGTGTAAGGGGCGACACCAACAGATGTCAGTGTTATTGAAAACTTACCACCAGCGGAAGAGGTCCCAGAACCCACTACCGAACCTAAAGCATCGAAGACAGTAATGTCGGCTCCTTCAATGGGCGCCCCTACCGCGGCTGTGCCGCTCAGTATTGAGGGTGGAACAACTGCAACACCCCCCCCTCCACAAGCCACCAAAACCGCCGCAGCAGCCGGCAGCAGCATCAAACGCATTGCTTGCTTCAACATACATGACCTCTCAGATGAAAAAATTACTGATCGGTCTATTTTGCTTATGCGTTTTAGTTTTGGGAATGAAATTTTGCAGGTATTTCCCCTAAAAACAACAAGGGTTTACTTTTATCTATTTAAGGAGTATCAAAACCCGGTAAATCCAGCACCAGATCTTGGCCATTGGATTTGAGGCGCGCCTGCTTGGGTGCCAAAGAGACCAGTTTCACTCCCTCGCTTACCTCTTGCCCCACCCGAAAAGCTTTGGGTGGCAAGCCATCCACCGCGATCAACGCGCTGCCTTGGCCAGTGGCGGATGCGATGACGCCCATCAGTTTGTACTGCGCACTGTTTTGGGGTGTTTTTTGAGGCACTGTTTCAGCATGGCCCAAGACTTTGGCCACCGTGGGCATCGACTGGCTGGGTGCCATGGGGGCGCTGGCCAGGCCCACAACAGGAAAGGCCGCCGGGGCGGTCAACAGCAAGCCCCAATACACCACGCCCCCTGCAGCCGTGGCCCAGATCAAAGCCGCCAGTGCGCTGGGCCAGCCGAATCTGTTCGTGGTGTTGATTTGAAACATCGGCAGATTATGATTCAAGGCATGCAAAACACAGCCCTCTCCCATCAGCACCCCGCCGCCCGCCGCCAACGCGGCTTCACCCTGATCGAGTTGATGGTCGTGTTGGCCATCATTGGCGTGCTGGCCGCGCTGATCGTGCCCAATGTGCTGGGGCGTGCCGACGATGCGC
>NZ_JBBAPF010000050.1:0-6566 GCF_040400975.1 Limnohabitans sp.
GTTCCACCGGCTGCCCGAGCGCATTCGCGCTCACGCCAGCATTTGCTTTATGGCCTTGATCCTTTACCGGGTCATGCGTCAGCGCCTGAAGGCCGCCGGCCACGCCGCCTCTCCCGAAACCGCCCTGGCACAACTGCGGCGTATCCAGCGCCAAAGCGTCTGCATCAATCAAGGCGTGCCGATTAGCGGCATCTCCACCATCAACCGCGACCAGGCCTCGATGCTGGACGCCCTGAACGTCAAGAATCCCAATCCAGATACCCAATTGAGCCTGCTGTAGTGGCAACTTGCGATCGTGGCCTATACGAATCAAGGACTTACAGCGCTTCGTGTCGAACTCGGGGGCGAGGAATTAATCGGGAGTCATGTCGGCCGTTGTGCAAAACCCCGCAGCCATGGATCCAAGTGGGCGATGTCGAACATACCTGACTCAAACATCTGAATCATCTCTGTAGCACATGGGCGACCGTCAGGTATTCCAGCTCCACGATTTACTTGGCCAGTTCGCGGTAGAGATTGTCGAACTCATCGAGGCTAGAAGCGAAAGCGGCCATCACATGGCGACGCGGTCGCTCCTTTTGCTGACGATCGATGTAGTCAAGGCCTTCATCTTGGCTTTGACATGCACGAGCACTTCCTCGTTGACAACGGCTTTCTTTTTGGCTCGTCGAACTCTCCAGTCGAGCGACTTGACCTGATCTGAGAGTACAGCGCAAGCCACGCCATCCACATGGGTCAGGACTTCGAATGGGTGACCTTTGACCTTGGTCGACATCGGGCAACACAGCATCAATCCGGTTTTGCCGTTGTAGCTGGCTGGACTGATGACCAACGCAGGCCTGTGGCCAGCCTGCTCATGCCCCGCCTGAGGGTCAAACTCCAACCAAACCACTTCGCCTGTATCGGGAACATAGGCACGCGCCATCAAAGTGCCTCAAGACGGGCCAGATTCACTGACCTTTATGCATGCGTGTATTCGGTGCTTGGACGCCCACTCACCGCGTCACCCCATACACCCACAAGCCCAGCCACTCGTGTAAAGCCGTCTGCCACAGCAGCAGGCTGCGCGCCAATGAATACTCGGTCCATGGGGTGTTGTCGCCTGTTCTGAAGTCCACCGGGTAGGGCGTGACCTGGCAACCCACCGCCTCGAACTCGGGCACAGAGCGGGGCATGTGCCAGGCCGAAGTCACCAACAACCACGGCTGGCGGCAACGCTCGCCCAGCAGCGCAGCCACCTGAATCGCGTTTTCTCGCGTGGTGCGCGAGCCGCCCTCCAGCACCACGCGTCCCATGTCCACGCCCTGCTGCTGGTAAAACGCCTTGGCCAATTCGGCCTCGCTCACGCCCGTGGCCAGCAGCCGCCCCTCGCCACCTGAAAACACCAGTTGCAACTTTGGGTGCTGGCGCAGCAGCCCCACCGGCACCGACATGCGCTCGGCCGCTTCGCCCAGCGGCACCTGGCCATGCGCTTGGTAAATGCCGGGGTGCTCCGTGGCGCCACCCAAAACAATCACCCCCACATGCCGGCCCACCGCCTCAGCCGTTGGCACGGGGTAGCGGTTTTCCAACGCGCGCAAAAGCGCGTGCGGCCCTGCCTCAAAGCCCAGCAGCCCCAGCACCAACAAACCGCCCCACAGCATGGCCATCGCCAACTTGCGCCAACGCAGCAGCATCAGCAAAGCCAACGCCCACCACAGCGCCAGCCAGAACATGGGCTGGGTGATGGCGGAGAGCAATTTAGAGATAACAAACATACCGAAAGTATCGCCGGTCAATCCATCGCCCACTCTTCCACTGCCAAACCGGATCTGACCCTATTTCAACCCGTACCACACACCGCGCCCGCCGCCGTGCTGTTCCAGATGGTTGCGCTCGGTCAGATCGCGCAAATGCTGCTTGAGGGTGTTGCGACTGGCACCGGTCAACTTAATGGCATCCATCATCGTGACGCGCCCGTGCTCACGGGCGAATTCCACGATCTGGAGTGACAGCTCGGGCAGCGCGGCCAGCACGATCTTTTCGCGTTCGACCTTCTTCTCCAGGCGCCGAACCTGCTCAGCCAGAGAGCGCAAGAAGAACACCAGCCAAGGCTGCCAGTTAGGGGCCTCCATGCGGATGGTTCCCTGTGTCTGGCGCAGGGCTAGGTAATAAGTTTCCTTGTTCAACTCGATCACGCTCTCTAGCGAGCTGTAGGGCACATAAGCGTATCCGGCTTGGATCAGCAGCAGGGTCGTCAGCACCCGGCTCAAACGTCCGTTGCCATCCTGAAAGGGGTGAATTTCCAGAAACACCACGACGAAGATCGCAATGATCAACAAGGGATGAAGGTGTGCCTTCTCACGCTCGCCATTCACCCACGACACCAATTCAGTCATCAGCCGTGGCGTGTCAAATGGCGTGGCGGTCTCGAAGACGATGCCGATCTGCGTGCCGTTTTTATCGAATGCAGCGACGTTGTTCGAATGGGTCTTGTACTGTCCCCGGTGGCGTGCATCCTTTTCGCTGTGGGTCAGCAGAACCTGGTGCAGTTGCTTGATGTGGTTCTCGTTGAATGGGATGTCCTGCCATGAGCTGAACACCCTATCCATGAGTTCAGCGTAACCGGCCACTTCCTGTTCGTCGCGGGTGTCGAAGGACTTGATGGCCAAGTTGGAGAGCAAGCGCTCCACCTCGCGGTCAGTCAACTTGCTGCCCTCGATACGGGTGGACGAGCCGATGCTCTCAATGGTCGCCACCCGCCGCAACGCCAAAAGACGCTCGGGCGCTAGCGTGCCCAGAGCACGCCACGCACCTTTAAATTCGTCGATCCGAGCAATCAGGCTCAGGATCTCGGGTGTGATCTGGAGGGTATCGGAACGCAACATGAAACCAATAATACACCCATTAACACCCATTTAATGGTCGCCCCATCTAAGAATGAGTGGAAATGGGTAAACTTCTGGTTTGATTTCTTGCTCATGGTGAGCTGCCCCCTCTGGCCGCACCCACAAAAAACCGCCCGAAGGCGGCTTTCATAAAACAATTGGGATCTGACCCCAATTAATGCAAAGCAGCCAAAGCAGCCTCGGGCGCCTTGTCGAGCACCTTCAAAAGTGCCTTTGCCGCCCCAGTTGGGCAGCGTTTACCTTGCTCCCAGTTACGGATCGTGTCTAGAGACACATCAATCCGCTCGGCAAATTCGATCTGACTAAAGCCAAGCCGGCGACGAACCCGACGCGCAAACTTTGCAGCATCCAGCATGGCGTTGGCATCATCCTCTGCTTTGTGTCCACCGATGTCAGCCTCTGTCGTTTCATCTACGCGCTTGACATCGATTCGACCTATCGGCTTTGCATTGGGGCTTTGAACATCAATCTTCATGCGAACGGTTTTCATAGCGCTTTACCTCTCGTGAATTGGCCTTGCGGGCTGAAATGATCCGAATCCCATCATGCCGTGGCGAATGAATCGATCCGGATCAGCAAAAGCAAACACTGCATAGACGAAGTCAAAACCCCGCAACCTAAAGCAAGCATTGCTCTTGTCTTCGTCCCATTCGAAATCTATAACTCAAATGTAGTTCAATGAACGACTTTTGACAAGTTCAAGTGAAATCTACAGCCCCAAAAGCAAAAAGCCGCCCGAAGGCGGCTTTCATAAAACAATCGGGATCTGACCCCAATTAATCAAAGCATTCGGCTTCTGCCAGCAGTTTGCCTGCAGCGTCCTTGGCTGCCAACAGGGGTGGTCCATCCACCGGCCAGTCGATGCCGATGGCGGGGTCGTTCCAGAGCAGGCTGCGTTCGTGTTCTGGATACCAATAGTCGGTGGTTTTGTACAAAAACTCGGCGCTGTCGCTGAGCACCACAAAACCATGCGCAAAGCCGGGTGGCACCCACAGCTGGCGGTGGTTGTCGGCGCTCAGGTGCACACCCACCCACTGCCCAAAGGTGGGCGATGTGCGGCGCAAATCCACCGCCACATCAAACACCTCACCCTGCACCACCCGCACCAGCTTGCCCTGCGCATGCTGAATTTGATAATGCAAACCCCGCAACACGCCCTTGGCCGATTTGCTGTGGTTGTCCTGCACAAAGCTCACATCCAGACCCGTGGACTCTGCAAAATCTTTGGTGTTGAACGATTCATAAAAGAAGCCCCTCGCATCGCCAAACACTCTCGGCTCGAGGATCAACACATCGGGAATCGCTGTTTTTGTAACGGTGTACGGCATATTTAATTGGGATCTGACCCCGATTATTCGGGTTCTTTTTATTTGATCAGGTTCAGCAGGTATTGTCCGTAGCCATTCTTGGCCAAAGGCGCTGCCAGTTTTTGCACGGCGGCGGCATCGATCCACTTTTGGGCAAAGGCGATCTCTTCGGGGCATGCCACCATCAGGCCTTGGCGCTTTTGGAGGGTGGAGATGAAGCCCGCCGCCTCCAACAAACTGTCGTGTGTGCCCGTGTCCAGCCAGGCGTAGCCACGGCCCATGATCTCCACGTTCAGCTGGCCCAGCTCCAAATAGCGCTTGTTCACATCGGTGATCTCCAGCTCGCCGCGATGCGACGGCTTGATGTCGGCCGCGATGTCACACACCTGCTGATCATAAAAATACAAGCCCGTCACCGCATAGTTGCTCTTGGGCTGCTTGGGCTTTTCTTCGATGCTCAGCGCCTTGAAAGCGCCATCGAACTCCACCACGCCATAGCGCTCCGGGTCGTGCACATGGTAGGCAAACACACTCGCCCCGGCATCACGCGCGTTTGCACTGGCCAGCAGCTTGACCAAGTCATGCCCGTAATAAATGTTGTCCCCCAACACCAGCGCACTCGGGTCCTTGCCCACAAAGTCTTTGCCAATGATGAAAGCTTGTGCCAAACCATCGGGGCTGGGTTGTACTGCATATTGAATGTTCATGCCCCACTGGCTGCCATCGCCCAGCAGCTCGGTGAATCGCGGCGTGTCTTGCGGCGTGCTGATCAGCAACACATCCCGAATGCCCGCCAACATCAGTGTGGTCAGCGGGTAATACACCATGGGCTTGTCGTACACCGGCATCAACTGCTTACTAACAGCCTGAGTCACGGGATAAAGACGCGTACCGGAGCCCCCGGCGAGGATGATGCCTTTTCGTTGTGTCATAGATTTTTTTTCGATGTGCGCGTCTGTACACACACTGTTTAATCAAGCGCAATTGGCCTGAAGTAACCCTTAATGCCGCCAGTTGTACGGACGCATATTTGAATGTGGCTGTGGCTGCGAAAACCAGCGCCTTCGTAAATGGGCTCTCCTTCCAGGAAAGGCCCTCTCACCGAGTCATACGCTTGCTGTCCACTTGCATCCCGAATGGCATGCAAGGTGTTCATAACCAAGCAGTCTAATTTCCGTCCAGCTTTGTCTGGTGTTGGCCCCGTGTTTTGGGGCATCGCCCTGTCTGTTCGTGCAAACAGATCAACCAAGCTACTGTAAGTCGCGCTGACTTGGCGCATCGCCTCACGATCAAACAGATCAAGGCAATGTCGCAAATCAATGATGGCACCCAAGACGAAAGGCTCGTCTATCTTGCCTTCCGCTTGACGAGCGTTCGCCCATTCCCAAGCACGTGCAAGATTGCCCTCCCAAAAGTAGATACCGTGCCCCAGCCAATCCCACTTCTTCTCAGATGGCTTGAGGTGAGGCTCTTGGCCCGCAAGAATCGCCTCACCAACAGCGCGTTCACAACCATGAAAACCCAGAATAAAACTGGGCTGGTATTCGTAAACGGAACCGTCCATCGGCTTCTTTCAGGAACGGTACTGCTTCGCCAAGCGGCCTTGTTTGTCAACAATACCAGCGTCTTCCAAAAAGGTTTGGGCCGCTTTCTTGCTGCGACTGACCTTCTTCATGTACACCTTCATGGCCTCTAACTCTTTGTCAGCCTGCGACAAAGGTTTGGTTGCCAAGCGACTCACTGGCGCCTTGCGCTCAATTGCAAATTGCATTTTTGACCTCTCATTGATCGAGGTTGGCGGAAAAAACAAGATTCACACTCTACACCGATTTACAAGGTGTAGCGGTGTAATTTATGCATATTGCCTGCTCACCCAATCCTTATAAGCCCCACTCTGCACGTTGCTCACCCACTTCGGATTGTCCAGGTACCACTGCACCGTCTTGCGGATGCCGGTTTCGAAGGACTCGGCGGGTTTCCAGCCCAGTTCGCGCTCGATCTTTCGCGCGTCGATGGCGTAGCGCCGGTCGTGGCCGGGGCGGTCCGGCACATAGGTGATCTGAGCCTTGTAGCTGCTGCCGTCGGCCTTGGGGCGCAACTCATCCAGCAGCGCGCAGACGGTGTGCACGATGTCGATGTTGGGCTTTTCGTTCCAGCCGCCGACGTTGTAGGTTTCGCCCAGGCGCCCGGCTTCCAGCACGCGGCGGATGGCGCTGCAGTGGTCTTTCACATACAGCCAATCGCGGATCTGCATGCCGTCGCCGTACACGGGCAGGGGCTTGCCGGCCAAGGCGTTGACGATCATGAGTGGGATGAGCTTTTCGGGGAAGTGAAAGGGGCCGTAGTTGTTGGAGCAGTTGGTGGTGAGCAC
>NZ_JBBAPF010000051.1:0-1049 GCF_040400975.1 Limnohabitans sp.
GCCTGCCGCGGTGTTGGCCAGGCTGACCGTGGGGGCCACCGTGTCCAGCGTGAAGCCTTCCACGGCAAAGGGGCTGCCGCCGTTGATGCTGGCGGTGATGGCCTTGCTGCCGTTGCCGGCGTTGTTCAACTGCTGGGCGCTGAGCGTTACCAGCGCAAAACCGGCGTCCAGGCTGGGCTGGTCCACGGTGCGGGTGGCGGTCTGGTCTGGCGCGCCGCCGCTGCCCGGCAGGGTGAGGGTGATGGTCTGGCCCAGCTGCGCCCCGGCGGGCAGGGCCACGGCCACGTTCACGCTGCCTGCCGCCTCCGCTGCATTGACGTAGCCATCGGCAAGCTTGCCGCTGGCGTTGGCCACGATGGCCCGCAGTTCGTTGATGCTGTCGACCAGGCTGGCGTCGCTGCCGCTGCTGGTGGCGTCGATCTTGCTGCGGATGGACTGCAGGTTGTCGCCGTTCACGCCGGCCAGCCCCAGGGCCTGCAGGTTGGCCTCGGTGAGGGGGCCGCCATTGACGGCATTCACCACGGCGGCCGCGCCGGTGGCCAGGGCGGGCAGGTCCAGCGGGGTGTTGCCGCTGGCGGCCAGCAGCGCGCTGTTGAACAGGGCCAGCTTGGCCGGGTTGTCCACCGCGCTCAGGCCCAGGCCGGCCGGGCTGGCACTGCTGACCTGGGTGCTGCTCAGCGGCTGGGTGATGGCGTCCAGCAGGCCGGCGGTGTTGAGTGCGTTCAGTTGCGCGGCCGTGAGGGCCTGCACCTGTGCCAGCGTGAGGTTGGCCACCTCTGTGCCGAGTTTGGCCACCAAGCCGTCGGGCACCAGGGCCAGCGCGGGCGCACTAAGCGCCCTGAGCTGGGCACCCGTCAGCTCCGCAAAGTCGCCGGCGGCAGCCAGTGCCGCGGCCTGCGTGGCGTCAATGCCGCCGAGCTGCGCGTCAGACAGCGCTGCCAGTTGCGCCGGCGTCAGGCCGGTGATGTCGGTGCCCAGCAAGGTGATCTGCGCAGGCGAGAGGTTGGCAAAGCCGCCGGCGGTGGCGATGGCCGCCGCCTGGGCGTCGC
>NZ_JBBAPF010000051.1:1149-5909 GCF_040400975.1 Limnohabitans sp.
GAGCTGCGGGCTGGACAGCTCGGCCACTTCGGCGGCGTTGAGTTTGTTGATGACACCGACCGGCACGCTGTCGATGGCCGCGGCGCCGAGCTGGGCAACCTGCGCGGGCGAGAGGTTGGCAAAGCCGCCGGCGGTGGCGATGGCCGCCGCCTGGGCGTCGCTCAGGGCGGCGAGCTGCGGGCTGGACAGCTCGGCCACTTCGGCGGCGTTGAGTTTGTTGATGACATCGGCCCGCACGCTGTCGATGGCCGCGGCGCCGAGCTGGGCGACCTGCGCGGGCGAGAGCTTGGCAAAGCCGCCGGCGGCGGCGATGGCCGTCGCCTGGGCGTCGCTCAGGGCGGCGAGCTGCGGTTTGGACAGCGTTGCCACTTGAGCGGCGCTGAGGTTGGCTGCCACGGCGGGCGTGAGGGCGGCCACTTTGACGGCGCCGAGCGTGTCTCCCAGGGCTTCGGCGGCGGCGGCGGCCGTGGGGACCAGCATGGCAGTAAAGGCGACCGGGGTGAGGTTGGCGTTGGTGGCGCCAGAGATGAGGGCGGATTCGGTGGCGGCGTCCAGGGTGGCGCTGCTGCCGCTGACGATGATGCCGTTGGCCACGCTGTTGATGGCGAGCACCATGTTGCCGGCGTTGCTCTTGTCGATGCCGGACATGGCGGCCAGGAAGACGCCGAGCTTGTTGGCGTTGGCGATGTTGTCGGTGCCGTCGGCATCGACGGTGGCCACCACGGCGGTGCCGGTGAGCGAGCCGGACAGGCCGATGGCGGCGGCAACCGCGGTGTTGGCGGCCTGGATGGTGGCGATTTTCTCGGCCGTGGTGGCGCCCTCAATGGCGCCGCTGCCGTCGTTTGCGTTCAGGCCGGCTCTCACGGCGGCCACAGTGGTGGCGGGGCTGATGTTCAGGGTGACCGTACTGCCCATGGCAGCCACGACGTCCACGGCCATGAGCGTGGCGTTGAGGTCCTTGGGGCCGGTGGCTTCGTCGTGGAAGTCGTTGCCGTCGTTGGCGTCGATGACCTTGGCGACGATGCCGCCGCTGTAGGTGCCGATGTTGACGCTGAAGCGGCCGTCGGGCCCGACGGCTGCCGAGCCGAGTTCCTTGCCCGCCAGGTCGTAGACCTTGACGCTCAGGCCGTTGCCGACGATGACGGGGCCGGCCGTGATGCTGCCCGTGACCACGGTGGGCTCGGGCGCGGCTGCAAGAGGGCCTTTGCTGCCGCCGCCGCCGGCAACCGCTGCAATACCGCCCAAACCAAGGGCTGCCAGTCCAAAGGCCGGAACAAAAGCCGGTGCAACCGACGAGGCGGCGCCACCGGCCGAACCGGCGGCTTCGACCGCACCCGATTCCTTGCCAGAGACGGCGGCTGCATCTTGTGGCACGGATGCCTGCGCCAGCAGCAGCGGCGCTTCGCCTGCTGGCACATGCTCGGCTTGGGGCAGGTTGTTGTCGGCTTGTTCGGCTTGCTTGTCTTTTTCCTCTTCTTCCTCTTCTTCGTCGCGTTTGGCCCGCTTCGCCTTTGCGTCGGGCAGGCTTGGCTCAACGCGCGCCAGGGGTTTGAGCTTGGCCACCAACAGATCGGCCTCGACCTTGTGGTCCTGCAGCGCGGGGGTGCTTTCGTCGGTAGGCTGAGTGACTTGGTCAGAAATCGTGCTTTCCTTTGCGTTGGAGGGGTTAGAAAACGGTTGCGACATGTTCGATTGAGAAGTGGATTGAGAAGTCGGTTGAGAAAGTGGGTTTTGGTTTGAGGACATGGCTCAGCGCTCTACGAGTGATTGCGAAAAGGTTTTGATGACCGGCTTTAGCAGGTAGTTGAAGACGGTATTCTGCCCGGTTTTTGACCTCGATGGTGGCGGTCATGCCGGGTTGCAACAGAATGGCTTCGTCGGGGCGGCGGGCAAAGCGCGGCTCTTTGGTGACCACTTGCACGCGGTAGTAGGGTTGCTCGCCGTGCCGGAGGTCTTCGCTCAGGGTGTCGGCGCTAATGTAGGTGAGTTCGCCGTCGAGCCCACCGTAGATGGTGAAGTCGTAGGCATCGATCTTGACCGACACGAACTGGCCGGGCGGCAGGTAGGCCACATCGGCCGGGGTGACTCGGGCTTCGACCACGAGCACGTCTTCCACCGGAACGATGTGCATGAGTTCGTCGCCTGGGCGCAGCACCCCCCCCAGGGTGGTGACCCGCACGTTGGTGACGGTGCCGCTGCTGGGCGCGTGCAGCAGGGTGTTGGCCAGCAGGTCGCGCCGCTGGATGAGGGTCTCGCGGGCGCTGGCGAGTTCTTCCTGAGCGGTGGTGAGCTCGGCATGCAGTTCTTGCTGGTACTTGTTGCGCCGGTTGCTCAACTGGCCGTCGAGTTCGGCAACCTGGCGCTGCAGGCGCAACACGTCGGCCATGCTCAAGTCTCCAGACTGCAGCAGGGGTTCGGCCATTTCGAGTTCGCGCTGGGCGATGCTGCGCAGGCGCTCAAGCACGAGAATTTCTTCGGCAAAGGCATCGCGTCGCGTTTGCAGCAGGCTGGCCTGATTGCGTTTGAATTCGGCGAACCCTTGCGTTTCGGCGCCAAATGTGGGGCTGCCCCCATCGATTTCTGCACGCAGTCGCGCCACTTGGGTGGACAGTGCGGCAACACGGGCCTGGCTTTCGCGGTAGCCCGCCTCGGCTTTTGTCCTGTCGAGTTGTGCAATGAGCTGGCCGCGTTCGACCTGGTCGCCTTCGCGAACCAGCAATGCCTGGAGCACACCGCCGTCGGCGGCCTGGATGATCTGTGACCGCGAACTGGGAATGATCTGTCCGCTGCCTCGGGTGATCTGGTCAATTTCGGCGCGGTAGGCCCAAACCAGAAAGAGAATGAGCGCGACAAGTCCGCCCCAGATGCCGAGCCTGAAGCGCGGCATGGCGTCGGTATAGGCCGTGCTTTTGTGAGCGAGGCTTTTCATGAGGCACCTGCCTGGGTCGTGGGTGCCACCGGGCGCACGTTGAGCGGCCGCACTTGAGCCGCATGGTTGACGGCCTGGCGCAACCCGGCAAGGACTTCATCACGCTGGCCGTCGGCCACGATGCGGCCGTGCTCGATGACAACGACACGGGTGAAGTGCCGAAGCAGCGTTGGCTTGTGCGTGACCACGATGAGGGTGGTGTCGTCCGGACGGCGGGCAAATACGTTGGCCGCAATGTGGTCTTCGAGCGGCCCATCCATGGAAGCGGTGGGCTCGTCGAGCAACAGGATGCGGGGGCGCTGGATGAGCAGCCGGGTCAGGCCAACGAGCTGGCGTTGGCCACCCGAGAGCCCTTTGCCGCCTTCACTGATCTCGATGCCCAGCCCCTGCGGGTGCGAGGCAATCACGCGGTCAAGCCCGGTTTGCCTGGCCGCTTCGAGGATTTGCGCATCGGTGGGCGATGGCAGGCCCAGCGCGAGGTTGTCGCGCAGAGTGCCCTGAAAGAGTCGCACATCCTGAGTGAGGTAGCCGACATGTTCGCGCACGAATTCCGGGGCGAGGTGGGCGATGTCGACATCATCGAGAAACACCCGCCCGTCGGCCGGCCGATACAGCCCGGACAAGGCCTTGATGAAGGTGCTTTTGCCAGAGCCAACGGCCCCGATGACCGCCACCCTTTCGCCGGGGCCCACCTGAAAACGCGGCACGTCTAGCGCGAGGGTTTGCGGGGCGTAGCTCACACGCACCGCTTCCATGCGCAGATGGCCTGAGCTCTGGTCGGGCACGACACGGCGCTCGCCCGGAGAGGTGTCGCCCTCGAGCGCCATGATGCCGTCAAGACCCTTGAGGGCAAAGCGGGCATGCTGCCACTGCACGATGAGTCCGGAGATTTGTGCAATGGGGGTCAGCGCCCGACCGCTGATGATGGTGCAGGCGATGAGTCCGCCCATGGTGAGATAGCCGGCGCCGATGGCGTAGGCGCCCACAGCCACCAACGCGATGTAGCATGCCTGCTGTAACGACTGGGTGAGCCCTTGCGAAAGGCTGGAAATGTCTTTCATTTGCACTTCGTCATGCGAGAGCACCCGGGTGAGCTGACGCCAGCGCTCCAGCATCTTCCACTCGGCGCCGCTCGCCTTGACCGACTCGATGCCGTCAATGGCTTCGATCAGCAGACCGTTTTTGCGGTTGCCTTCTTCCATGTGGGCCTCGGCAATGCGTGCGAGCCGCCCTTTGAATGCGAAGCCGGCAAGCATGGCAAGCGGAAGAAACAGGGCCGGCACGATGGCCACCGGCCCGGCGATGAGTGCGATGACGACGATGAACATGAGCGCAAAGGGCAGATCGGCGAGCAGGAACAGGGTCGAGGCGGTCATGAAGTTGCGCACCATCGCGAAGTGCCGGATCTGCGATGCAAAAGTGCCGACCGTGCGCGGGCGTTTGTCCATGCGGATGGCCAGCGCGTGGCCAAAGAAGACGCTGGAGAGTTCTTCGTCGATGGCCTTGCAGGCGCGTTCGACCATGTTCCTGTTCGCCGTCGAGACAGACGAAACGGGGCGCGATGTTGAAAAGCAGCTCGCGCAGAAGATCGGTTGATGGCCAAATCAAACCAGCATTTAACGGAAAGACACGATGAACGAATACGCCACATTCGAGAAAATCAATCTAGTCAAAGAAGCTAACCTCAATGAGAAATGGGTTCAGGACCGGATAGCTGAAAACCCATCCATCCTGGGTCTTGGCGATCTAATCCTCAAGGATAAAGAGCGTATACACCTACGGTCGACGGAACGACCGGTCTCATCACCAACCTTATGAGCGGGCGAGACAA
>NZ_JBBAPF010000052.1:0-1923 GCF_040400975.1 Limnohabitans sp.
CTCTGCCAACTGATTTACCCCCCCCCCTTGGGAGGACACTCAGGGTCGACCCCGAGTGTCCTAAGGGGGGGCCTTAGGACACTGAGGGTCGACCCCGAGTGTCCTAAGGGGGGGGGTAAGAGGTCGAAGCGCCAGCTGCTGTTGCTGCAACAGCAGGCTGACGGTGCCCCTGCTGCGAGCGGTTGGGAAGGCCTGGTTCCCCACAGACCTGCCGCTATTATGGCCAGAAGGCTTTTTGCACAATGATGGAGTGTCGGCGCTGCTGCTGCTGAGGCTAAGACTGCTTGGCCTGCCACGTTTAGGATTGCGCCCTGGGGCCGCCGTCTTGCTGGCGCAAGAAGTGGCAGCTGGCAACGTCAAGCCAGCTTGTCTCAGTGCTGTTGATGCCCTGTTGGCCTTGGCCCTTCCAGCCCGGGACAAGCGCTTGATGTCTGCAGCCAAGACTGCCTCATCCCATGAGTCCTCCATCATCATTGATCAATTGGGGTGTGCCGGGCACTGCCCCCCCCTCCTACCAGCTTTGAGCCAGCTAATTGGGAATCGGAAGCGAGGCGGACAGCAAAATGAAGCGGATGTGCATGCTTAGCAACCAACATGATTCTACAAAGGGGCCAGCTCCTTGGTGAGTCTTGCCTCACACGCATCTCGCCATTAAAGCAGCTTCAAAAATAATATGTGGGGTGTGCCGGGCACTGCCCCCAAGCGTAAGCCAAGCAGACGCCGCGTGCTCTCGTCCCCAGAAGCAACAGCCGCAGCCAGCAGGCGCAATGTAGCTAGACCCACAATTCATCAAATCCAATGCTACGTGTCGTAATGCCAACCAGCTCAAAATAACTTTAACCGTGGGCCTACCTTTGCGCCGGACACTGAGCTACCAAGAACCAGGCAAGCCAACGCAGTGGCAACCCACCTTTCCACGGATTCAACTCCCTGTGCTGGCGACCAGTCGGTCCGCTGCCATTTCTCCGATTCAAGAAACAATTCGGTGAAGCGGTCGCGGCTAAAAGGTTCGGCAAGCTCCCCCAATGTAAGCTGGATGCCCAGAAACCTCAAGCGGCACGCAGCTTCTTCAGGCTTGAGCTTCCCGCGCTGAAGCAAGCGCGCTGCTGTCAAGAACATGTCCTTGAGCACCTTCTTGGGGACGTTCGGGACCGAAACCTTCAGGCGCGCTCAAGGTGGACAGTGGCAAGCCAGTGTTTAAACAAATTGGGCATCGTTTTCAACTTGCAAGCGTTGGCATCGCAATCAGTCAGAGGTTCAAGGCAGGGCCGGCCTGCGCGATTTCTTCCTCTGGCCCATTCCCCTCCGTCTTTCCAAGCTGCCAGACAGCTTGGTCACCTTCAAGATGCCGACACCAAAACTGGACCCGACCCCGGGAAGGGGACCTGGACTTGCCGCGCTGCTCAGCCATCGCCCCAAGCATTGGCAGGGCCTTCCTATCCCAGGAACAGGACCTAATGAGAGCAGCGCAGGCGGAGCAAACTTTAACATGGGCAAGTAGCCGGGCCGGGCTTCCTTGTCTTGGCATTGGAGCTTGCTTGAAAGGCGCTCTGGGCCTTGTCATCATGGTGTGTGGTTCTTGTCTTCTGGCAACCGTCAGTTGTTCTTGCTGAGGCTGGCACAGGGACATGGAGCTCCACTTAAGGATTGAGCCACACTGCCAGCTTTTGGAATTATGGTGAAATGTGCTCAGAGCCCAGATCAGACCACACCGACTCCAAGTGAAAGCAACAGGCTGAAGGTTAATATGGGGTGTGCCGGGGACTGCCCCCCCCCCAAAAAAAAAAGTCAATCTCCAATGCCACACTTGTGCGTTGTTTCCCACTCTCAATGTCCAATCAGGAAGCTTTTGTTTCTGTTGCGAGCCCCTGGGCCGCACTTGGAAAGACTGCCAGCCGGTCCCCCATGAAAGTCTTAAGTGAT
>NZ_JBBAPF010000052.1:1933-5658 GCF_040400975.1 Limnohabitans sp.
AGCCCAGAGCAGACCACACCGACTCCAAGTGAAAGCAGCAAGCTGAAGGTTAATATGGGGTGTGCCGGGGACTGCTCCCCCAAAGTCAATCTCCAATGCCACACTCGTGCGTTGTTTTCCCACTCTCAAGGTCCAAGCAGGAAGCTTTCGCTGCTGTTTCGAGCCCCTGGGCCGCAATTGGAAAGACTGCCAGCCGTTACCCCATGAAAGTCTTAAGTGCTTGTTCTGTAGCTCAAGCCCTCTCATTTTGCTGGGCCGTTCCTGGCAGTCTCTGTGGCGCGTGCCCCAGTTGCAGCCCACCCCGCTTGCAAGCCTAACGCTTGCAAAACCCCAACTGTGTGAAACGGGCATCCACCCTGTGGATGGCCACAAGAAAGGAGGAGACTGTCATGCAATTAGGGAATGCCTGGAAAGCAGCATCGCGAATTTGGCCGGGCGCAAGCAAGGTGACCATTTCCTGGCGGTGGTTGCGGCCCCGCTTTCGTGCCCGGCTAAGGAAGACCTGCTGCCGCTGTGCCCCGTCGGCCTCCAAGTACCAGGTCCAGCGACAAGCCTTCTCTGTCAGCTGGCAGACGCGTCGCATCAAGTCAATCATGCCTGGGTGGCAGCCCTGGCAGGCTTGCGACACAAAAATGTGGCGGGGCAACGACAGGCCACGCTTCAGCTGCACCACCACCCCTGGCGGTGTGAGAAGAAACTCAGGTGTGCAAAGGACTGCGCCTGTCATAGCCGCCACACACCGAATGCGGTCCCCTGGCGCAGACGGGTTCACTGTCACAAAAACCTGGGCAACGGCCCTGTCCTGGACCAGCCTCAGTTGTTCCTGACGAAGCTTGAGTTGCCACTGGCTTGGCCACCTTTGAAGGGCGGCCGTGGCCTCCTCATCCACGAAAACCTGGCAGCCGTAGAGGGCAGGCGCCTGCGGCGGCTGCAGCGTTTTGGCCCGCAGTCGAAGACGTGCGTCCAAAATTATCTGGCGGTCCCTCTCCTGCGCGTGGAAGGCAGCCATCTTCTGCTCTGCGTCATGGCCGAGGGCCTCAATTGGGAGAACGCCCTCCTGGACAGCTGCACGTTGGCGTTCATCTCGGGCTGCCTGCTGGAAGCACGCCTCTTTCTCATGGCGTGCTGTCCAGGCTGCTATGGCTGCTGCCTCCAAGGCCTGGTCTGTAATGGGCGTAGTGGCTGGCGTGACTGTGGCAGCGGCTGCAGCAGCGGCGGCCTCCTGGCGCCGGCGCCTCAACCATGCCGCAGCTGTTGGGGCGTCGTGCAACGGCAGCTGCCGCAAGTGGGCTGTGGCTTGCCGGCGGAGCTTGCCTGGCCTTCCGATGCGTGGTGCTCCGAAGGTGCAAGACCAAATGAGGCGAGCTGCTCCCAGCAGCTTTTCGTCTGGGGTGGGCAAGGCAGCTCGGGCCAACTCGAGGACCAATTGGCGCTCCTCGGCTTCTGGGCTCCCCTGCCAGTGCTCCCCAAGGTGCCTTTTGAACATGGAGAAGTTTTGCTCGATGCCCGCTGTGGAGCCGGGAGCTACAGCGAAGCGCTGCAGCAGGGCGTGCAGCGTTTCTGCTGGGAAGTTTTGTCTGCGACGCTTGGTGGCTTGCGTTCGCTGAATCGCACGTTGCCATGCTGTGGCAGCTGGCACTTCAGGTGCCCGTCTCAGCTCGGCCTGGACAATTGGCACGTGCTCCTTGAACTGGTCAAACAGCCTCGCAGTGTCAACTTTGAAGGCCGTGGCAAGCCGCTCCAGGTCCCGGTTCTGGGTTCGCGCCAGGCTTGGCATGGGCATGGAAGCAGCGAGCTTGGAACTGGAGCGGGCTTCCGGTTGCGGAGCTGCTAGGCGGAATACCCTGAAGCAAGCCAGGAGCTCAAACTCAGGGAACTCGGTGTTGGCGACCTCCTCGGCCAGGCGGCTCCAAGCAACCATGTGCCCAAGGCACTCTGTGACAGACTCTGGGCTGGTACTACCGCTGCCTCCCAACTCGACAAGTCCACGCCCTGGAATAGGCAGCAGCTTGGTGTGGCGCAAGTGCTCAAGGGCTAGGCTGGTGTAGCCCATGGTCAGGCAGCCTTTCTCAGCAAAGAGCTGCCTGAGCCTTTGCTTGAATCCTGCAAGCTGCTCAGACATCTCCTCCACCCGGAAGGCTTCACGGTCAAAGAAGCGGGTTAGGACCAGGCATTCATCGCTGGCGTCGGCAAGCATACCCATGAGGACGACGTTCTGTGGCT
The DNA here is from genome assembly GCF_040400975.1 of Limnohabitans sp. Taxonomy (GTDB): domain Bacteria; phylum Pseudomonadota; class Gammaproteobacteria; order Burkholderiales; family Burkholderiaceae_C; genus Limnohabitans_A. Next base: position 4,157 of record NZ_JBBAPF010000052.1, read on the forward strand.
CGCTGAGGAGCTGCAGGAACTGCAGCGCTCCCTTGTGCTCCTTGGAGGCAGCAGGACGCTGCTGGCAAATGAGGTCCATTGTGCTGATGGTGGCATCCAGGTTGAGCAGGCAGCGGCCAAGGGGCTTTGCCGTCGAGTCAAAGCGCTGCTTGGCGAAAGACATGTTCCGGATGGAGCCTTGCACCCCAGCGGCGTTGCCTTTGCGCGCCTGTTTGCTGACCTCCTCCTCGAACATGCACTGCAGTTGCCGGGAGTTGTTCAGGAGACGGGCGACAGAGGTTTCGCCCAAAACAACCACCCGCATAATGCGGTCAAGCTTGGAGTCTGCCTGGAAGGTGCGCTCGGTAAGCCGCCGGGTGGCGTGCGCCCTGTCCCTGAGGATCATGCGCAGGTTGGGCAGCTTCTGGCAGAGGCTGCTTCGCAAAGAAGCTGGGTGAAGCATTTTGGCGGCCAACTGCTCATTGGCGGCCCCGTCTGCCGTGAACATCTCGATACGGTCAAGAATGTGCTTCTGCAGAGAAGCGTTGCATTGGCCACAGTGATTCAGCTGGGCCCTCGGCGTGTTCAGCGCCGGGTGGATTGCACGCCGTGTACAGAAGCTTGACACGGCCCTGTGCACCGCCGCAGCAATGTCGTGGGCGTTGCTGCCAGCGTCGCGAAGCAGCGCCAGGCAACCGTATTGAACATCGAGGTTGTCATTCGAAGCTGCGTACTTCACAAGGAGGCGGCCATTGCGCTCGTCCGTTGCGATGCTCATGCACCTGGCAGCCTGGAGGAAGTCATGCTCCCGGTCACGGATTGCCTCAAACAGGCACCATTCCAGCGTCCGTAGTTTGCGGCGGCTTGGCTGGTCACTCTCCCGCAGCGCCAGGCGCTTCCAGGCATTGGCAAAGTCCACCACGGCAGGGGCTGCTCCAGGCAGGCAGCTGCCTGCTTTGGAGTTTGCTGCGGCATGGCCAGCACGCCGAAACAAGTACTGGATGACTGCTTCCTTGTGAGTTTGCGAGGCAGCGTGACGCTTGAAACTGCTCATTCGAAGCCCCCCCCCCCAGTCACAGTAAGCTTCACATAATTATCATAATGGCGCTGCCGCCGGATCTGGGAGCTGCCCAGTGGCCCCTGGCAACAGTTCTTGGCTGCCCATCTGCACGCCTTGCACCCCACACCCCAAACTGAGCTCGTAGCATGGAGAGGCCGAGCCTGAAGCCATGAAGCCTTCACACCAGCGTCAGCATCGAGTGGCGTGCGTTGTTGCCACCAAGCCCTTTTGGCGGCCCATGGGGCACTTTGAGCAATCACGGGCACCCCCAGGGTCCTCCTTCTTGTGACTGGACAAGTGCTCATTCCACGACGACGAAGTGCTGCCGCCAGTGGCGTAGTAGTCAGCGATGGCCATCATATGTTTAAATATATGGAGTGCGCCGGGCGCTACCTCCTTGCAAGCAAGGCCCCTCCCCACCCTTGAGCCTTTGATCGGCCGCAAGTTGGATCCAAGTCAGGCA
>NZ_JBBAPF010000053.1:0-874 GCF_040400975.1 Limnohabitans sp.
GGGTGAGCGCTGTTGCTTTCAGTGGGGATTGCCGATTCCTCGCTAGCGGCAGCGCTGACGGCACTGTGAAAATTTGGCGGGTGATGGCTTAGGGTATCTATGATGCTGAGTCGCGAATCCGTGAAGCGCGACGCGCCACATTCGACCGTGCACGCCTCTTATATCCAGATCCAGTCAATTTCCCGCTAATTAATTTTCCCATCCCTCCCCCTCTTTCTTTTTCCTTCTTGGCGTCCTTGGCGTCTACCCTGCGGGAAGCCGCCGCGTCCTGTGGCGGTTCATTATTAAGACCCCAGATCAATGAGCCAACAGTCTCATCTATTTCCGCCGGCGCGACAGCAGTGGGCGCAAGAAAAGTAATCAAGCGGATGTGATATAATATAATCTGGCTTGCCATTCGTATCCCGTTCGGTTGAGCGACCGCAATGAGGATCTCGGCAATGGGGATTAGTAATGCGAGCGTGCCCAATGCGAGCGTGCGAGCGTGCGAGCGTGCCCAACCGAACTTGATTTCACGCTTCTTTCTCCAACGGCTCGGCTTCTGCCGGCATCTGGCGGGAAGCGGTCTGGCGGAATCCCATTTGCTGCAGGTAGTCCCAGCCGCGCTGCATGGCCACGGGCCGGTTAATGCGCTCTGAAATCCACTCTGCTACTTTGCGGCTGTTCCACAATCCGCCATCGGGAGCGGGTCCGTGGAGGGCTTGCCGCAATTCGGCTTGTTGGGCGTCGTCTAGCAAGGGGTCGGCACCGGGATTTTCGTGGCGGCGGTCTGTCAGCCCTTCTGCGCCTGAGTTGTTGTAACGGCGGGCTATTTTGCGAATCCAATCGGAGCAATAGCCGGTGACTGCTGCCACTTCCTCGGTACGTTTTCCTT
>NZ_JBBAPF010000053.1:884-1227 GCF_040400975.1 Limnohabitans sp.
TGTCTGCACGCCGTATGCATCAGCATAGCTGCCAGCCAGATGATGTGATAGTGTGTGCGCTCAACGGGGTCTTTGGCCTTGCGGTAGCGGGTTTCGAGTTCTTCGACACTCAGGTGGGGTTGGATGGTGAGGCGTCTGGGCATAAGGAAGGGTTGCACCTTAACGGCATTTAATAATTATAAAACCGGAGTCTATATTAATTATGCCTGGTGCCGGCAGATTTTTGGGGAGTGCTGCTCCAGGTGCGGTGCTTCTGTGCCGGCTTGCCTGTGGGGTGCCAGACACCATCAGAGGCTGTCTGCCCTCTTCCGAATCCGTTACATCTGTTATATAATGGCGGGCT
>NZ_JBBAPF010000053.1:1237-5352 GCF_040400975.1 Limnohabitans sp.
GGTCAGCTGGGTGGGTGGGGGGGTGGCTGTTGGCGGATCGGGCTGTGATGGGGTAATCTGGTGAAACGGGGTGCGCCGGCGGGGTGTTGGGAAAGTTTAGAAAATTTTTAGGTTTTACCCCTTGCGCTTGCAGGTGTTCCTGTGCTAACGTTAATAACTGTTGGACGCATAGCTCAGTTGGTTAGAGCACTACGTTGACATCGTAGGGGTCACTGGTTCGAGTCCAGTTGTGTCCATTGTCTGAAACCCGCTCTACTGGCGGGTTTTGGCGTTTGGAAGGGTGGCCGGTGGGTGATGGAATGCCGGCTGTTGCGGGGGCGCTCGCTGTGAGGTGCCGGCAGAGGGTGCCGGTGGCTGTAAGAGGTGGGTTAGCCTTTTGTCGCCAGGTGTGGGAATCAGGATGTTGGCAAAACGAAACCGTTTACTCCCACTGATATGAGAAACCCTATATAGCGGTTCTCAGTTGGATCGCGTGCGCATAAGAACCCCGGTTTCTTAAAGAAACCGGGGTTCTGGGCACCTCACTGATATGAGAAGGGCTATAGATCAGTATCATTAGTTAATACTGAGGCAAGGTGTTCGGGGCGAGACAAGTGCGGGCAATGTCCTCCAGGCAGTTCTATGGCATCAACTCCCAAGCGCTTGCGCGCAGCGTAGCGTGACCATGCGGGAGAAATTATCCGGTCATCAGTACAAACAATATATTTACAGTCTACTTTTGGGAAAGAGTTCAGGGGACTGGTTTCAAAAATATATGCCATTGATTGCTGCGACCGGCTTTTTGAGAGCGCCCAGCGCATTACGTCCGGTTGGCAATCGTGATAAAAAAGTTCCATCAATACTGCTTCATCGGAAAAGTCTTTACCCAGAGAAGCTGGATTAAACATATCAGGCTCATCACCGAAGAGGTTGAGTTGGCTTGACTCTTTGGGTTTATAATTTAATGATTTGAGGCCGTCGGAATCGAGATTGTGGGCAAATTGGTCAAGTGTGCTGGTTGCTGGGCATGGAATAAGCGCAGTCAGGAAGACCAGTTGACGCACTTGATGCGCTTCTGCAACAAGGGGAATAAAGGTTCCTGCCATTGAGTGACCTACCAGCACAATATCACCATCAGTTTTTGGCAGCGCTTGAACGACTGCCTCTGCAAATTGCGATAAACTTGCAGAGGCATCTTCAATTGGCAAATCCATTGCTACTGTGTTGTGACCTTGCGCTTCTAAGTAAGGGATTAAAAAATTCCAACACCAAGCACCTTGGAAGGCACCGTGAACCAGACAAAAAATGCTCATAGCGATTTCAGGTAAGTTTTCCGACTTGTGCTTAACTTCTAATTTACATCTCGCAGTTATTATTCAGCAAGTTTCACAGCTATCGCCGGCGGCGTAGCCTGTTCATCTTTCTATCGGTTGACAGTCAGAATCCCGCACCCAACCGTGTGGCTTTCCTGCGACATTAGCGGAACTCTTGGGACGCAGCTCACACACTATTCGGACTCATTATATCGAGGAAATCTTGTCCCAAGGGTTGCTGTAGCTCCGATAGCCAGAGGAAATCTCTCACCCCCCGCAGGCTCACACAACTGTATAAACCTCACATAAATAAATCAGCGGCGTTTCTGACACTCTCCCATTCCCCCCAACTCGATAAAATACCACCGGCTAGCACCCACCGGCTGCCGCATTCCCCGGGCCCTAGACGACAGCCAGTGCCGGCGCACCGGCATCATCTGGTATCCCCAAAGCTGGGGGAAACGCTTGACACTGGCCCAGCTGACAGTGCTGGGTGTGGGGGGCGCACCGGCAGCCGGTTGTGCCGGTAGGCCGTTTGTAGTTGGGCTTTAGCCCCACCGGCACAGGAACCTTGCCACAGGTCGGGAAATGGCATCAAGCAAACAAAGCCGCAGGACGGTCAGATGTTAATTCATCCGGATTTATTTGCATAAATGCACCGGCATTCACCCCAGCGACAAGCGCCGGCGAGTTCCTGGAGCGGGTGTGCCGGTGTCTTGGAACTGGAGCGGGGGATTGAAGAGAGCTTAAGATTTCTCGACAGCACATTTATAACGCCGCTCCACACGCGAAAATAAAATAGTCCCCCAGGCGAAATGAAGGAAATGAGTCCAAAGCTGTCCCGGCGCTCTTCGTCATCTGGCACCCCTGACAAGCCTGAAAACCCGACTCAGAATAGCTTTGAGGCAGATGGTGCACCCGAGCGCAGTGCCGCTCAATTTGTCCCCATTGAGCTGATTAGCATCCCCGAATCCCAACCCAGGCGGTATTTTGATCAAGCCGGCATGCAGCAGCTGACCGCCAGCGTCAAAGAACACGGCATCCTGCAGCCGATAATCGTGCGCCCTGTGGGGGAGAAGTATGAGATAGTGGCGGGGGAGCGGAGATACCGGGCGGCGATTGAGGCGGGGTTGACCGAAGTGCCGGCGCTCGTGCGGGAGATGTCTGACGAGCAAGCGGTACAGTACGCTTTGGTGGAGAACCTGCAGAGGGAGGATTTGACCCCGATAGAGGAAGTTGAAGGAATTTTGCAGCTACTGGCGCTGAAGCTGAAAACTGACCGGGACGGGGCGATCTCGCTGCTCAACCAAATGGCCAACGTCAAGCGGGGGTTTACGGACAACGTTGTCCGTAATGAAGAACAGCAGATAGTGGAGGAGGTGTTTGACACAATAGGAAGACTCTCGCCGGAGTCATTCAGAACCCACCGGCTCCCCCTTCTCAACCTGCCGGCGGACATCCTAGAAGCTCTCCGAACGGGCCAAATCGAATACACCAAAGCCAAAGAGATTGCAAAATTAGAGTCGGAGTCGGAGCGGATGGCTCTCCTGCAAGAGGCGATGACGCGCTCGCTGTCCCTGAGTCAAATCCGAGAAAGGGTCAAAGCCAAAAAACCCGCAGTAGAGCGAGACTCACTTGAGACGCGCCTGGAGGAGATTTATCAGAAGGCCAAGAAGTTGAAGGTGTGGCGCAACCCTGAGAAACGAGAAAAATTGGAATCCTTGCTGGCAGCAATGGAGGCGCTGCTTTCTGGGGAGGACTGAAATAGAGGACGGTGCTGGACAAGAGGGACGAACGCAAGAAACGCATTTAGTGTTAGAGGACAGTAAAAAGTGCCGCGTATCTTTGACAACATTGACCTGCCCCTGCTGGACGCTCTGCGAGAGACGCTTAAACTCTCGTATCGGGCAGATTTCTGCGTTGGCTACTTCAATCTCAGAGGCTGGCAGAAAATTGACGATTTAATTGAACAGTATGTGGGTGCTGAAGGGGCGTGCTGCCGGCTGCTTGTGGGAATGCAAACTCTGCCCGGCGATCAAGTTCGCGCTGCCTTTACCCTGGGTGCCAGTCACGGGCGCACAGACAACAGCGCCATCTTGCGCTTGAAAAAACGGATGGCGGCTGAATTTCGCCAGCAGCTGGCGCTGGGAGCGCCCACCAATAAGGATGAGGCTGGGTTGCGGCGGTTGAGCGCCCAGATTAAATCGGGAAAACTGGTGATTAAACTTTTCCTGCGGCACCCCCTCCACGCCAAATTATACCTGGCATACCGCAATGACCCCAAAACCCCAAAACCCCAAAACCCCTTCGACCGATTTTAAAACTTAATGTCAAAGGGACAGTGGAAAAAAGGCGTTTGTAAGTGTGGCACCTGTAAGAAATGCAGGGACCGAGCATGGCTAAACAAAAAAAAACAAGGTTAGACAAAACCCCGCGTTTTCAAAACTACGACCCAAAAGAACCTCAGACTGGTCCGCAAAGCCTTCCAAATGCTTAAGGGACGCAAGAAACTGCGTGAAAAAGTCAAACTTTTGGTGCAAAAAAGGAGGTGGCTAAAGCGGCGGGATGCAGCAGTTAGACGCAACATCAAGCGGTGGGGTAAGGACAAAGCTATTAGGATTGCAATATACATTAAACGGAAGATGAACAAGGAATGGCGGGTAAAGACCTCTGACTTGCAACGCTGGGATGCCGCCCGGGAGAAATGGGGCTGGCCCGGCATCTTTGGCACGGCGGCCAGCACACCTGTCAAGTGATTATTTTTAAAATCGGTCGAAGGGGTTTTGGGGTTTTGGGGTTTTGGGGTTTTGGTGCTTCCAGAAG
>NZ_JBBAPF010000054.1:0-5064 GCF_040400975.1 Limnohabitans sp.
AAATAAATACACATTAAATTTTCTATTCCTTGAACTCACGGGAGAAGACTTTGACGGTGGACAACGGCAAAGAGTTTGCGTATCACCAGGCCAACGAACAGGCCCTTGGCATCCAGACCTACTTTGCCGATCCGTATTGCAGCTGGCAACGCGGCAGCAACGGGAACTTCAATGGTTTGGTCCGCCATTCATTCCCAAAAAGCGGCTGGGATTCAAGTACGAACTCTCAGCCATCAAGCCCCAAAACAACATGCCTGCAGCCACCCTGACCGTCGCACAACTGATCCAGCAAGCTGACCAACTTCAGTCGGCAGGCAAGGTGCAGCAAGCAGCGGACCTCTACAACGACTGGCTTGCCGTGCATGGTGACGATCCGCAAGCCGCTCCTGTGTACTTCAACTACGGCATTCTGAACAAACACAACCAGCCTGCCATCGCCAAAGCGTCATACGAAAAAGCCCAAACACTCAACCCCTTGCTGTACCAAGCCGCAGTCAATCTGGGGCTGATGGCAGAGGCCAACGGCAACGATGCGCAAGCCCTCCAAGGCTGGCGCCAGGCCCTGAGTGACCAACTGCCCGTTGAAGGCCAGTGCATGTTGCTCAACCACATGGGCCGCCTGCATGAAAAACTCAAGTGCTACCCCGAAGCCGAAACCGCGCTTGAGCAAAGCCTTCGGCTCAACCCCCAACAAGCCAACGCGATCCAGCACTATGTCGGCATTCGCCGCCGTCAATGCCGCTGGCCCAGCATACCCAACTGGCTGTGCGAAGCCCGCCCGGGTGAAGACGTGGCACTCGACATCGGCCCCTTCATGGGCATGGCCGAACTCGACACACCAGAGCGCCAACGCCAAGCCGCACAGGGTTTCGTTGAGCGCAAACGCAGCCCCATCACCCCGCTGCCGTCCGTGCGCTGGCAACACGACAAGCTACGCATCGGCTACTTTTCTGTCGACTTCAAGCTCCACGCCGTCAGCATCTTGATGGCCGAAGTGCTTGAACTGCATGACCGCAGCCGCGTTCAGGTGTATGGGCTGGACTACAGCGACACCACCCCCTCGGCCATGCGCCAACGGGTGCTCAAGGCGTTTGACCACCATGTCCCCTTGCACGCGCTCACCGACGCCCAAGCGGCCCAACGCATTCGCGAACTCGAAATTGACGTGCTCATCGACCTGACCGGGCTGACCACCGGCTCGCGTTTTGATGTGTTGGCCTACCGCCCTGCGCCTGTGCAAGCCAGCTATCTGGGCTACATGGGCAGCAGCGCCATTCCGGGGGTGGACTACATCCTGGCCGATCGGCACCTGATGCCGCCCGAGCTGACACAGCACTTCACAGAAAAGCCCATCTACCTCAACAGCTACCAGGCCAACGACCGCCAGCGCGTGATTGGCACCGCGCCAACACGCGCCGAATGCGGCTTGCCAGCCAAAGCATTTGTGTTTTGCGCCTTCAACAACAACTACAAATTCACGCCCGACATTTGGGCCACCTGGATGCGCATCCTCAAGCGCAGCCCCAACAGCGTGCTGTGGGTGCTGGAAGACAACCCGCAAGCCAAAGAAAACCTCACGGCCAACGCCAAAAGCCATGGCATCGCCGCCAACCGCTTGATATTTGCGGGCCGCGTCATGCCCGAGCAATACCTGGCCCGCTACCACTGCGCCGACTTGTTTTTGGACACAGCACCTTACGGCGCAGGCACCACCGCCAGCGACGCACTGTGGGCTGGCTTGCCCGTGTTGACCTGCCCTGGCCAAACCATGGTCAGCCGCATGGCGGGCAGTCTGCTGCACGCCGTCGGCCTGCCCGAACTGGTGACCGACAGCGCCCAAGCCTATGAAAACCTGGCCGTGCAACTGGCGACAAAACCCAAAAAAATCCAGGCCATCAAGCAACGCCTCAAAGCGCAGCGCGACTCATGCGACCTGTTCAACACCCCCAAATTTGTGCGCAACCTGGAAGACGCCCTGATCGAAACCGCTGAACAAGTGAGAAACAGCCCTCTGCCCGTCACGCCAAACCCACAGGCCACGGCGCAACACACGCCTGCAGCTGTGCGCATATTCAGCATCGCCTGGTCGGACGACACCCTCAAAACCGCGCAAGCCAGCGGCTACGAAGTCTTAGACAACCGCGCCAACCTGCGCCCAGACTGGTACGAATACTGGCCCATCCGGAATTTTTTGCTCAACCAAACCTTGGACGAAAACACCTATTACGGTTTTTTCTCCTCCAAATTTGCAGACAAAACCCAGCTGCCCGCGCCAGAAGTCTTCAAATTCATCCAACAAGCCAGCGCCAAAGGCGCCAATGTGGTCTTGTTCTCACCGCAACCCGACCAAGGTGCGGGCTTTTTGAACGTCTTTGAACAACAAGAAGTCTATTCACCCGGATTCATCGCCACCAGTGAAGCATTTCTGAAAGAAATGGGGCTCGACCTGGCACTGCGCACCATGGTCATGGACTCGCGAAACACCGTCTTCAGCAATTACTTTGTGGCCCGCCCCGCGTTTTGGCGTGAATGGCTGCGTTTTGGTGAAGCGCTGTTCAAGATGGCCGAGGCCGGCAACACGCCTTTGGCCCAAGCACTCGGACAGGCCACCCATTACCGGGGCAGCGCACAAATCAAAGTGTTTTTGATGGAACGACTCGCCTCACTGCTTTTGGCCTTGTATCCATACCACTTCAAAACCGCTGCAGCTAACCCATGGACCATGGGCTGGAGCATGACCCGATTCAGAAGTTTTCCTCAAGAAATGGTCATCAGCGACGCGCTGAAGATGGCCATCCGAGAACATGGATTTCCTGAATACACAGCTGCCTATGCGGCCATTCGCCAAAAAATCATCCAAAAAGTATGAATTAGCCGCAAGCTAAGTTTAATATTTTCTCGGTACTATTTTTCACAATGGAGTTTATATGCACCGCTCTGCGATAATTAATTGCAAATCTTTTTTTGAAACGTATTCAAAATCATTCACGGGGGACAAGAAAGTTAAAATAGTCGAAATTGGATCACAGGATGTTAATGGAAGTCTGCGAATCACTGCACCAACCGACTTTGAATATATTGGTGTTGATTTCGTTGAAGGCAAAGGGGTCGATGTAATTCTTACCGATCCTTACATTTTGCCATTTGAATCAGCATCAGTCGATATTGTTTTAACAAGCTCATGCTTTGAACACTCAGAAATGTTCTGGCTTGTTTTTCTTGAAATCATGAGAGTGCTTAAGCCCAAAGGGCTTTGTTATTTAAATGTACCATCAAATGGCAATATACATAGATATCCAGTTGATTGCTGGAGATTTTATCCGGACAGTGGTCGCGCTTTGATTACTTGGTCAAAAAGAAATGGCATCAATGCCGTTCAGCTAGAGTCATACACTTCTGCGCAGCTCGAAGGCGCCGATGGACTCTGGAACGATTTTGTCGGCGTTTTCCTTAAAGATGAAAATTTTATTTCCGAATTTCCACTGCGTATTCTTGACACTAAAAAAGATGTGTTTAACGGATTGGTTTATGGGAGTGACACCTATATAAAACCATCTGAATTGCCTGAAGATAAAAGGAAATTAGCAATTATCGCCATGGCTTTGAACGGGAAAATATAATTTTTGTTATAAAAAATGAAAACAATTAAAAAAACCTACAAGCAAATACACGACTCAAAAACAGGAAAGGTAAGCGCCAAGAGATTTTTAAAGACCATAGAGATGACCGCGTTTCAATTCTCGAAATCGGCATTCAAAATGGCGGGTCACTTGAAACGTATGCCGAATATTTTAAGAATTCTGAAATATTAATTGGCTGCGACATAAATGAAGATTGCAAGAAACTAAAATACAACCAAAATAAAATTAAAGTTGTCGTAGGAGATGCCAATTCAGAAACAGCACACAATGAAATTTCAAGAATTAAAAATTCATTCAACTTCATCATTGATGACGGGTCCCACGTTTCAGTTGACATCATAAATTCTTTTATACGATACTTTCCAATGGTTAATCCGGGCGGGGTTTATGTCATAGAAGACACATGTACGATTTTCAGTAAAAATTTTGGCGGAGGCATACTTAACGAATTCTCTGCTTATAACTTTTTTAAGAAATTAATCGATATTACTAATTTTCAATGGTGGAGTGACTCAATTAAAATGGACGATTATTTATCGACGTTTTTTCTGAATGGAGTTCCAAAATTTATTGCAGAAGGCTGGATTGATTCAATTGAATTTCGAAATTCCATCATCAAAATCAAAAAAGCCAAAAAACCAGGGCATGACAAACTAGGCGCAAGGACGATCAAAGGAACTGAGGCCATCGTTGTCGATTTGCCGAGATGATTTGACAGATTCAAGACAGCCTACCCCCCGAGTTCGACAGCAAATCCCGTTTTTCCCCGTTTTGCCTATCCGGCCTCAACAAAATCAAGAATTTACAGCTGATGTTCTGAATTTTCTGTCGTGGCAATATCGTATGAAACAAGTGTTGGCAATGTGAATTGAAATACGCCACGCTGTTTGCAAGACTTTTGTCCATGTCCACCAAACTCACCAAGTCCTGAGGTCACACCTGTGTGCAACTGGTCGAGTCCTTCCGCGGCGACAACGGTCGCCCCCTTCAGCGCACCGACTCCACGCTAGGCCGCTTGGATGAAGTGGGCGGCTTGGTGGACGCCTTGCTCAAATGCCTGCTGCGCGCCAAAGGCATGCCCCCGAGTTCGACACGAAGCGCTGTAAGTCCATGATTCGTATAGACCACGATCGCAAGTTGCCACTACAGCAGGCTCAATTGGGTATCTGGATTGGGATTCTTGACGTTCAGGGCGTCCAGCATCGAGGCCTGGTCGCGGTTGATGGTGGAGATGCCGCTAATCGGCACGCCTTGATTGATGCAGACGCTTTGGCGCTGGATACGCCGCAGTTGTGCCAGGGCGGTTTCGGGAGAGGCGGCGTGGCCGGCGGCCTTCAGGCGCTGACGCATGACGCGGTACAAGATCAGGGCCATAAAGCAAATGCTGGCGTGAGCGCGAATGCGCTCGGGCAGCCGGTGGAAC
>NZ_JBBAPF010000055.1:0-4685 GCF_040400975.1 Limnohabitans sp.
AGACAGAGACAGAGACAGAGACAGAGACAGAGACAGAGACAGAGACAGACAGACAAGTGCTCGAACCCTCCGTCGTGACAGCGACCTGCCAATTCTCACGTGTATGGATGATGAGCTTGATGCCCTGTCTGGATCAGGGGATGAAGCAGCGGTGCCCTTGCCGCCACTGCCGGTGCCGCTCGCAGAGGCGCCGCCACTGGCAGTGGTGCCGTTGCCGGCGCCGCTCGCAGAGGCACCGCCGCTGGCAGAGGCGCCAGTGCCGGCGCCAGTGCCACAGCCGGCACCGATCCTCGCTGCTCCGATGGCTGGGGACCTCGATGCGTTGCCCGACAACAGCGAGGAGGAAGCTCCGCAGCAGTTGACACTCCGTGTTGCTACATTGAAGCAGTCATATGTTGCAAATGTTTCAGGCCAGGCATTGAAACGCGCCGCATCATCACTGCGACTGGCAGCGGTTGACAAACAAAAGCTGCGACGTGGCATCGACAAGGAGATCCTTTCACGTTCTCAATCCAGTGCGGACTTTGATGCATTGGCTGCGTGCTGGGATTCCACGCAACTGCGTCATGGGGATACTACTGCATGTCAACGTGTTGTGAATCAGGGACGTGGCATCCATCCCAATGCCTGGACGTTGCCGGGCACGTTGCGTGTCGCGTTCCAGGGCATCGGGGCTACCTCAACGCATCACGGGCGGGCGACAACTCACAATTTGTCAGCCATGGGTGTTGTGTCGTTGTGTGCTGCAGCTGCTCGGGATGAGCATATCAAGCAGTTCGTGGCCAGCATTCAGTGCGGGCTTCTTACGCCACCGTGGCTGTTGTTGCTGTCATCGTTTGACCTCACGCCCGTCAGTCTGTGTTTTGGGCAGCTCCATGACCTCATTGCGCCACTGGTGGGTTGCAGCAGCAATGTTGAGGCGCGTGGAGTGTTGCAAAGTATGGGGCAGATCAGTTCTGTGCATTGGGATGAACCACAGGAGGAGGGTGGTGTTGTGCCGCGGGATGAGAAACGGCTATGCCCACCAGTTGTTCTAGAAAACGGCACCGGTTCCAACCTTGTTGCAGCATTGCGGAAGACGGGTGGCCCACTAAGTTTTGAGAGTCTGGAGACGATATCCCGAGTTGTCCCACGCATTGCTCTGGTCCTCGGGGTTGACCTTGCAGGTGGTTCAGATACATTGCATCACGCTTTCGGGCTCACAACGAGGAGATGCATCGGTCTGGGGTGCACCACTTTCTTTGGCTGTTGTATGCAGCCTGCGTGGCTCATATCTTACATGGGATATGCGTGAGTACTTTCAGTGGGAAACACGTTATGCCTCGGCTGCATGGGGTTGCATTTGTGTGTGGGCTCACGGGACATTACAACACCTTGGTGGTAACACTGGTCCGCATGGTGCAGCAAGAGCTTGACTTCATCAGCGACTGTGCACCACCTGTGGTTTTCAATACACGCAACACATCTGTGGCAGATATCACCTTACTCCGTCATCTTGTCACCCGCGGCCGCGAAGGCGGGGCTGCCCACGCCGAAGATCTGTTGCGCCACAGGACCGCCCTGCTGCTGCAGCTTGTGAATGGAGATTGGAAGCATCCACGATTGCAGCATTTTTGCCGTGGGCGGCAATGTTGCCGGTCACGTGAGGATGCAGTGCATCGCATCACACAGGCACTGATGGATTCCTGCCTCAGCCAACTCGCCGCTGTCCAGCTTGCGGCCAGCCGGTGGTACACCTATGAGCCTGCAATGACACATGTGGCATTGGGCTGCTTATGCCACAATGTGCTTGGCCGTGCGTTTGCATGCGCCTTCCCTGACACGCCTGCGCGAAAGAAGAGGGGCAATGACGACGACGATGACTGGCACGCACGGTCCATCAAGAAGACTCGCCAAGCAAATGCATATTTGAGCAGCATTGACAACCACAAGTCATTGGCCATTGCCCTCGTGACTACCGCACCCCTGGACCATCTCAGCGCGAGGCTGCAGCATCTGGATGCGCAACAGGCGTGGAGCTTGATGAATCTCTGCGATAGCAGGACGGGGCCCTTGGTTGCAGCACAGGTTGAACTTGCAAGCATCCTGTACCCCAAACAATGCAATGGTGAACCCGCACTGCCGGCTTTGATGCACCACTTTGGCAGTGTTCTGAGGTCAGAGTTGCGGCCCAAGGTAGTGGCTTTGTGTGCACAGCTGTGGGCGAGGCTGGAAGTTACTTACTTCAACTGGCCGTGGCGACTGCTGGGGCTGGTTGATCCTTTCCTTCCTGACCAGAGCAAACGCGAGTTGGCGTTGGCATTCTGGCATGCGCCCGCGTGTGACTTGGACCCAGAATTCTCAGAGGGCCTCAGACAGTCAGTTGGTGGCCCTGACGCATTGTTGGGCGAGCCAGTCTTGGGCCTGCTCCGGAGGCTGGCCCGTTGCGGTCGCAGCAGCAACATGGGTGTGGAGGGTCTGCTTGCGCAGATCAAGAGCTCTGTGCGTGCGCGGAAGACACCCACAGTGGAGCGTTTGTGCTTCGCTGGGCATCTTGCAACACTCATGCAGGACCACTTGGTTGTTGGCATGCCTGACCTCAGGACGGCCAAGGCACTCCGCCGCCAAGCACTCGCTGCACATGCCCCCATCAAGGCAAACACAGCGCATAGACGTGCATTGAAGAAGCGTGGATCTGCACGCCCGCACTTGCAGTGGTGCAATGCCCGTGTGGCAGCATGGATTGATGAGAACCCGGGTGCCAGTGCAGATGCAGTCACTGCACAACGGCGGCAAGCAGCAGCTGAATGGCGCAACATGTCGCAGGTTGAGAGAGGTGATGCTTGCCTGGCTGCAGCTGCACGGGCACCCCGCAGTTGCAAGAGCAACATCACTGTCACTGTGCCGCCCTCGCCGCCTTTGTGGCGTATCTCTGATGAGAGGTGGCCTCTGTCAGAGTATGTTTTGAACAGCAACTCCTTAAGTGTTGTCCGCTGGTGCAGCCTCACGGATCCCATGGTGGTGTGGCAAATGTGGGCATTGCAAACAGGGCCAAGCGGTTGCGCCGCCAGTGCCGAGAAAATCATGTGGTCCGGGATGTTGGAGACATCCCAAAGAAGAAGAACTTCATGGTTCGGTTGCCATGCCACCTCGCGCACTATGGAGTTTGCCGGTCAGTGGATGAAGGAATCTACAAGAATGTGATAGATATTGGAAAGCGCATTGAGACATGTTTCAAGCCATCCCATGTCGGCACCTACTTCCGCATCACAGACTCCTTGCGCAGGTCGTTCTTTGTACATCTGTGCCATGTTCGTACCAGGAAGACGCATGCCCGCATTACACATGTGTTCGCGGAGGTACAGCTGGAGGCCACCACACTCACCATTGCCACTGTCCCCTGCGCAGCTGGGGAGCGGATACGATGTATGACGGCGTGGGATGTGGCACGTCAATGCTGTCGCATGAAGCTCACAGATGTGCTCGTGCAGAGCCTTGACGTTGACATCGTAGAGCCAACCGGTTTGTCTTGTGGGACTGTGCGGTTGCGTGCCGGGTGTGATCCAGACAGTATTGATCATGTGGTGCAAGTCTTCCCACCTCCAAAGAGGGCCGTTGCAGAACCAGTGGCCAATCCTTCGGAACTGGATTTGTTGCCGGATGGTGCAGGTCGGCCGGGCGTTGCAGTGCCGGTGGCTAAAAAAAAGGCATTGCCAAGGTGCCAGATGAGGTGGAGTGGCAGGGGAGTGCCAGTGACAGCAACACTGATTCATCCAACGATTCAGAATCTGCGTCCAGCAGCAGCGTTTCAGATGGGACCTTGCAACCAGGTGCAGAGAAGGATGTTGTGGGCAGTGGTGTTGCATGTGAAGTTGCAGCTTCTGGGGCATCCCCGTCGGGGGCAGGTGCGGCCGTTGCGATTGCTGATGGCCCATTGCCGGCGGAGCTTGCAGCAGAGGCTCTTGCTGAAGAGTCTGGCCCTGCACGTGATGCAGCTCCAGAGGCTGCCGGTCCGGCTGAGGCTGCAGGACTTGGGCCACCGGATGGGCCGATGGCCCGGGATGTTGCAAGGGGCATCATCAGTCAGTCACATGGTGTGTGGTACCAACGCAGTGAACGTGGCTTCATCTTCTTGGATGCATATATGTCGGCAATTGGACGCTTAACAGGTCCATGTGGGCCGCCCGCCAACGCTAGCCATTCGTTGAAGTGCTCGCTGCCAGGGCATAATTCATGTAGATTGATCAAGTCTGCCAATCAGACTAGAGTTGATCCGACAAAGCTCATCAAATGGTGCATTGCTGGCCCGGCCGTTGCAGACGCTGCCTCGCACAAGGCGTTGTGGGGGCCGGAGCTGTGGAGCTAGCGGAGGGTGTAAAATCATATGAAATCATAGTGCATATCGCATGACATATCACAGGACATACCATAGGCAGTCGTAAGACATACCATAGGAAATGTCACAATCTCATCATAGGGCATAAAGTTTGACATATCATATGCATCATCTGAACAGTCGTTTGACATATCACTGGACATATATTAGGACATCACAGGACATGTCAGAGGACATATTTCAGGCAATCTCAATGAACTCTCACAGGACATCGTAATACATGTCATATGATTTCTTATGGAATATCCTACGACATCATAGGACATCGTAGGACACATCATATAATATATTATACTGACTGTCACAGGAC
>NZ_JBBAPF010000056.1:0-4111 GCF_040400975.1 Limnohabitans sp.
GAGGTAGAGGAGCGCAGGCGTATGGGCATGGTGATCAGGGCAAGCGCAGCACCAAAGTGCCTTGCCAGAGCACTTCATTGGGCAAAGGGCTGTTGGCCTGTTGCATTTGAGCCTGTTGCATTTGTGCTTGGTGGGGCCAGGTTTGGGCGTGCTCACGCGCTTGGCTCAGCCAGCGGGCCATGGCCAATGCCGGAGCGGCTTCGACACGCAAGGTGACGTCATCGCCCGTGAGGCTGAGCTTGGCATTGGGCCCCAAATCAGACAGGTTTTTTTCCAGCCATTGCGTCGCTTCGGCGCGCGAAACGGTTGATGGTTTTTGCAGGCCTTTGGCTTGCGCTTGCCACTGCAGCATGCGTTGGGTTTGGCCGTCGAGTGCGGCTTGGCGTGCGGGGGCCTCTTGCCAAGTGCGCCATGCTGGGGCCCAAGCCCATTGCCACACCACCACCACCGCCAGCAAGAAGGCCGCTGCGCGCAGCAAGGTTTGTTCGCGGGGGCTGCGTGCATCCCACGCCTGCCGCCAAGCTTGGGATGCGCTTTTTTGCGCCGCTTGCCATGGGGTATTGGGGCTCATGGCTTGGCCTCCGCTGGGGTGTTCACCTGCAAGAGCCAGGCATCGCCTTCGGCACGCCATTGGTAGCCTTGGGTGCTCAGGCTTTGTTGCAGGCTTTGCTGCTGCGAGGCCGAGGGTTTGAAGTCTTGCACGCGCAATTGACCGGTTTGGTATGTCCATTGCTTGGGCGCTGCTAAGTCGGCTGGCAAGGCCTGGCCTAAGGCCGCCAACAGGGTTTCCAGGTCGCCCGCGCCGAGTTGGCCCGAGCCTTGGCGCAGGCGTTCAACTTGCTGGGCCATTTGCAAAGGCGCATCGACCACCACTTGGGTTTGCGGAAAGGTCTCGCGCAAGATTTGGGTCCATCCCTGTTGCTGGGTTTGCCAGTCGGCGCGTGTTTTCCAGGCCCAGGCATTGAGCCCCAGCAACTGGGTCGCCACCAAGAGCATCAAGCCCCAGCGAGCCGGACGCCAAGCGGGGCTGCGCCACACGCTGTCCAGACCGCGTTGCAGCTGTTTGAGCCGCCGGGTCTGCGCATTGGCCCGCAGTTCAAACTGGGCCAAGTCCCAATCCGAGCCGATGGCGTCCAGCCAATGTTGGCCGGGTGCCATCAGGCGGGCGGGCAAGTCCATCCGATCACTCAGCGCTTGCACCACACCGGGTTCGGCCTGAGTCACGGCCAATGCGCGCTCTTCATCGCTCAAACCCAAGGCCGCCAGATGGGGCGTGTCCGTGTTGAATGTCTGCCCCCAGACGCCGCGTTCGGCGTGGCTGACCCAAAGCCAAGCGTTGTCGGCATCGCCCAAAGCGGTGATGCGGGTGGGCGCTGTGTCTGATGGCGGGTGCAGTTCGGGCACGATGCGGTGTACCTGCAAGCCCGCTTGCTCCAGTGCCTGCAGGTGGGCGCTCAGCCAAGCGCGGTCGCACACCGCCACCCAGGGGCGCGCCAAGTTTTGCCAGTCGGGCTGCAAAGCCAAGTGCAATTGGTTGGGGTCGTCCAGCAGCCGGTCTTCCAGCAAACCTTGCAATGCTGCTTGCCAGCGTGCGGGCTGCTTGTGCAAGCCAGCGGGCAACTCCACCCGGTGCCAAGACAATGCAGCTGCAGGCACCAGGGCCACAGTCTCGGCAGGCGAAGCAGGGCGGGGCAACAAACTGCTGGCCGCCCATTGCAGTTTGACCGCCTGCGCCATGGGCTCGTCCCCCACCACGGCATGGGGGTAAGCCATGGCGGGGTGCGGCAAGTCGGTGGGCAGTTGGACGATCAGGGTGCGCATGTCCGAATCATTGTAGAGGGGCAGTGTGACGCGTCATCGGGCTTTGAATGCGCCAGAGCATGCGCACTTGGCCGCCCTCTCGGCGCACCAAAGCCAATTCTTGCTGCACCACGTTGTCAATGCGCATGCGGCCATGCACCTCGAAATAGCGGCTGCGCACGCTGTGCTGCTGCTCATCCAGCAGGCGACCCGATGTGCCCATGGCTTGCTGGGCGGCATTCAGGCTGGTCCAGGGGCCGCGCTGGCGCTGCTGCACCAGTTGCCGTGCAGAGGCCAAGTCCAGCCCCGCGATGGATGCCGACAACACCTCGGCCGAGGCGGTGTTCAAGTTGACAGGCGTGGCCTCGGGCAGCAGCGTGATGTGCGGCTGCAAGGCTGCCAGGCTGGCGGGGCTCAAGCCCAGCCAAACCAGCTGGGCGGTTTGCTGCGGCATCAAAGGCCCCGCAAAAGAGGCAGAAACCGAAGCAGAGGACGAAGCCGAAACAGACGCTGCCCCCTCAGGTACGGCGCTGCCTGCGGCAGACGGTGCGATGCTTTGTTGGCTGCGCTGCAGTTGTTGGGCCATGGTTTGCAGCTCGGCCAAGGGCAAGTTCAGGCGCTCAAACAGCACGGCAAACCGGGCCAAGGCCTTGGGCGAGACCTGCCCGTTGTCCAGCAGGTTCATCACATTCATGCGCGATTGGGCATCGGTGATCTGCCCCGACAAAAACACTTCGGCATCGCCTTCGCGCCATTGTTGGTCTTGCGACAAAAAGGTCGACAGCTTGGACTCTTGCACTGGCAAGGCCCACGGTTCGCCCAAATGGTCTGCCTCTGCGCCTTGGGCCGATAGGCCGTCTTCGCGCAGGATCAAACGCGTCCAGTCCATGGCGCCGGTCATCATCAGGCTGGTTTGGCTGCGTCCGCGCTCGGCGGTCTCGATCTCCACTTGCCGCCACTGTTGCCACAAGGCCGCACTGGCCAAAGTGGTCACCAATGCCACGGCCAGCATGGCCGTGAGCAAGGCGGCCCCCCTTTGTGTTGCACGGCGGCTCATGATGGCGCGCCTGACAAAGTGGGGCGTACCCAGTCCATGCTGAGCGTGCCGGCGCCTGCTGCCCCCGGCGGCAGGCTCAGCACCAGCCGCACGCCGTCGGGTGTGGCTTGGCCGGGGTTGTTGCGCCCGGCCGGGTTGCCCGCTTGTGCAGGGTTCGGGGTCACCACATCGCTGGACAAAGGGTTGGTCCAGCTGCCGCCCCGGTGCACAAACAACTGCCAACCCGACAGGGGGTGAATCTGCACTTGCGCTGCGCGCGTGCTGTCGCTGGGGGTTTGGCTCCATTGCTGGGCGGTGTTCCAGGCGGTTTGCCAGTCTTGGCGTTGGCTCAATGGGCCGGACTGCCAACGCAGCCAATCGCCCCCGCCTGGGCGGCCTGGGTCGGTGCGCCATGTCCAAGCGACCACCCGCACACTGGCCCCGGGGCTGTTGGGGCCGGTGCTGGAGAGGGTGTTGGTTGCTGTGTTGGCGGTGGTGTTGGCGGGGGAGTCGGCGCTGCGCCGCGTCAGGCGCAGCACCCGGCCATCCCAGTCCCAGCTGGGAGTGCCGGGCAATTCGGCCAATTGGTCCAAATCGGTTTGCCACTGGGCCAAGCCGGCTTGCAAAGTGCGCACCTCGTCTGCTCGGGTTTGCAGGCTGCTTTGTGTGCGCAGCATGCCGTCCAAGCCGCGCCAGACCATCAGGCTCATCAAGGCCATCACGCTGATCGCCACCAAGACCTCGATCAGGGTGAAGCCTTGAACGCTGCGCTTTGTTCTGGGGTTCATCATTGCCGCCCCATCACGGTGGACAGCTGCAGCACATAACTGCCTTGCTCGAGCACACGCGCATCGACCCGCCTGAAATTGGGGTTGGGCGTGGGCCGCACAGAGACCTCAACCTGCAACAAACGCCCCGCTTGCGTGCAGTCCACGCTGCGGTTGCCGGTGTCGGGCAACTGGCGGCGCAAGCGCAGGGCAATCAGTTCGTTTTCGGCGCAAATTTGGCCCAGCATGCTCACGGTCTGCCGCTCGGCGTTGCGGCTGAGCGAGCCGGTGGCCTGCAAACCCGCCATGAGCGCCACCGCGGTGATGCCCAAAGCCACCAAGACCTCGATCAAGGTGAAACCACGGGATAGCTTGGCCACTTGAAGCGTTCTCACGGCCTGGCCCCTGGGGTGTCCGGTGTGCTTTGCACCCTGAACGGCCGCAAACCGTCGGTCACCACCCACAAACTTTTGCCGGGCGAGTTGGCGTTGGACAGCGCCAAAGCCTG
>NZ_JBBAPF010000057.1:0-4090 GCF_040400975.1 Limnohabitans sp.
GATTCGAAAGTTTTCGGCCAACCTGAAGCGGCATCGAGCCCGCCCCGCCCGAAGTCGAAGCCCGGCTGCTGTGTGCAGCTCGTTTCCGGCTCAATTGCTCCAGCAGCTTGGACCCACTTTGGGCCGGAAGCCGGAGTCATGAGCGTGGACGATGCGATCAGCAAAGTGCTGTCGGCATCGTCCGATGCAGAGATTGATGTTGTGCTCGAGGTTGCTGCCCGTCTTCCTGACCAGCGTTTCCGACGGCGCTCGTCACTGCTTGCACAGCACATGCGGGCAGCCAAAGCAAGGCGCAGGCTGGAAAGACAAGGCAAGCTGGCGCCTCATGTCCAGGCGCGGGTGCAACTCCACAACGAAGACATGGCGAAGACGGCCAATGAGGTCATTGACCCCTACCAAAGGCAACTGGACAAGCAACATGGCAGAGGATGCTATAAGAAGTGGTTGCCATCAGCTCTGCAACGGGCTTGTTGGGGCTTGCGGCCACTGAAGAGCGGCAAAGGATGCAAGAAGAGACATCGTGCCGTTGCTGCAGTCGCTTCGACGAGGGGTACCGCTTGCATGACAAGATGCAGTCACAAACATGTCCAGGACGTACGGAATGCCGTCGCAGAGGCGTTCATGGCCTTTGAGCTGGAGGAGTTGCGGAAGCAACCGCGCGTCGCCGACCACTGCATTATGGAGCTGGCGTTGGACGAGACAGAGCTGACACTGCGCGTGGGGGGCCTGCGGTGCCAGACCGCGCACGTGCTGACCGTGCACGCGCGGCTACACTGGAGCCGGGCGGGCGCGAAAGAGCAGGCCAACATCGTGCTGCCTCCGGTTATGTTGGAAAGCACGCAGGCTGAATGCTTGCTTGCTGCCGTGGCCAAACGCCTGCCCCTGCCTTTGGCGGGATTCCGGGACATGTGCTGCCGGTTCATCCTCGTGGTGAACACGGACAGCGGGACTTCCGGCATCAAGCTTGCCAATCATCTGCAAACGCTGTTCCCGTGTATCTCTGCCCCTTGCCGCATGCACCAGGGATGCCTAACGATGCTGGCTATGTTCAACATTACGGGGTGCATGTCCGCGCTCTTCTGTGCGTCCTTGCTGCTCCGACGGCAGAGACTGCAGGCGACTCTGCGGAAGAAGCTGCGGGACCACGTGCGTGCGAAGCTGAAGATCACCTATGACCCGCCAAGCCCCGCAGACCAGGCCTACGTTGCCGCGTTGTTCGACTTGCTCCATCACTTGCTCACGTGGCGGCTGCAGAGCAAGGGGCCAGGTGACGCCACGGGCACTGCACGACTGGCTGCGTGGGGCCGGCTCCGAGACTTCTTCTCCGGCCCGTTTGACGGCGACCGCATCTATCATTACTGCCCATACGGGTGCCACGCGTCGAGGGAGCACGCGGCCGAATCCCTTGTGCAAGACTTGACGGCGTTGATGATTGACCACCCGCCGGTCGTCCCCAGCGCGAACAAGTGGTCGAAACTGCTCCCGCCGGTCCTGTGGTTCGGAGTGTTCACCGCCTGGAGCAGTCTCTTGCCAGCCCTGGTGCGTTGTCTGCAGGAACCGTATGGTCCGTATGGTGAAATGCCGGTCTTTGACGAAGATGCGCTGCTCGGGCTTGACACGCGAAAGGCCTGGGAACATCAGGAGACCGTACGAATGAAAAGACGCAGAACTTCCTGACGGCCCCCTCAACGCCGGACAAACTCATGGCAATGTGCATAACACTCCGCCCCGTCGGTGTGCTGATGAACCAGCTGTTCAAGGTATCCAGGCGTTTCGACCCAGCCACCAGTGGCATTCTCACCTTCATCGACCCGGCCACAAACCCGATTCCGCCCATTCTGGGCCGCTACTGCGCGGCTCTCCAAGACATGGGCCATGCTCATTGGATCCCTCTGCTCCGCAGGCGTGCGTGGAACGAGGCGCTCTGCGTGGTGGCCGCCACACTGACTTGGTCTGAGTGTGGCCAGCTGGTTGGTCGGTTCCTGAAGCCGTTGGATCGTTGGCCTTGGCGACTGGGCCTGCTGGCAAGTACGGGAGTTTCGCACGACCGCAAGGTGCAGATTGCGGGGCAACTTGTTGCTGCTTGCGAGCACTGCGACGCCTTTACCCAAGACTACCGGCAACGAGCTCCAACGGTCGAGGCCATTCTATCACCACCGAACTTGCAGTTCACCCAGGAGCTCTTCGCAAGGATACCGGCATCGAATATCGCGTGCGAGGCTAGCTTCGCAGGCATGAATACGCGAGGCTCCGCTACGCATGGCAATGCGCCTTGCCTGACCTCGGTTGCAGCGAGCCATGTGCTGACGAGTGCGAAGACCAATCTGGACCTGTTCATGGAGCAGCAGCTGGCGAATGGGCCTGTTCTACAGGAGCCTCCCCGACAGTCCCGGAACCCATGGTGTAACTTCTTCAAGGAGAAGAAAGATGGCGCCGGGGGGCTTGATGCTGCAGCCATTGCTACGATGTGGAGACAGCTGCCAGCCGAAGAGAAGGCTCGCTACGAACGGCCAGGGCGACCTATTCCGCCTTGCCCTGAACCAGCCCCTCCTCGGCCAGTCTTGCCGTGGCCTTACACTGGTGACTCGGTGTTCCCAATCAGGGAAGACAGGCTGAGCACTGTCGTTGATCGCGTCAGAGAGCTTAGCAAGGCCTGGAGTGTTCGAATCGGCAACGCACCGGTTCAAGGAGGACCTGACTTGGATGTTCGGCCCCCCAGGCTATGCGAGGCAGCCTTTGGCAAGTGCCGTTGCGGCGACACATTGGATGCAGCAACGAAAGAAAAGCTGAATCACTTCAAGAAACGGTTCATGCGGTGGACCAGTATATCAAAGAGCAAACAAACCACCTACAATGCGGCCGCGGCGCCCTTGCCCTTGTTTTACATTGGAGCACCAGATGGTGGCGCGGCAGGTCCAGCTGAACCTGGCCGGCGTGGACTATTAGCGTTGCTGATCAACCCATGCCTTCAGAATATGATATACGCCTGTGAAGAAACTGGCACAGTTAGGCCTGGCAATGTGGTCCACATCAGGCCAAGTGTTGACAGCATGAAGGACAGCACGGAATTGGCGTGGATGTGGCTAGGCTTGGATAATGCTGTGGCGTACTCCATCTCGTACAAGCAGTCTGGCCTTGCAGACTTCCATGTGACTGGTGTTACCGAGATGCATCAGTTGGAGGTGGATCACGCAGAAGGCAGGCTGCAGGCGCGAAGGGCGGCTGCAGTGGCCAAGTTCATGCGCAGCCTAGACCAGTCTCCTGGGGGAGGGCCCAAGAGGCGGTGTGCAGGACGCCGTAGAGCCACCAAGAAGGCCAAGGTCGCGCAGCAGCCTGCAGAAAGCAGCACGGACGAGGATGGCAACATCAATGTTGTGGATGAGGACGATGCGCTTGCCGCCTTCGACCTTGACATAGTGAAGGAGGCTGTTGAGCACGATGAGGCCGAAGGCAATCCATCTGATCCTTCAGATGGTGAAGAAGAAGAAGAAGCCATCGAAGCGGCCAACGCCGGAGTGCCCGTGGCAGACCCCGGTGATGTTGCGGGCGAGGATCTTGAGCTGCCGATCGTCGATGCGCGCGGGTCGGTTCGAAACCCAGCCGATGAGAATGACATCTGGGGGCGCATCTCCATCGTGAAGGAGGGCACGACCCAAGAAGCTGTGTCATTGTACTGCCGGCGGCACGGCTGTGCCCTGATGAAAAGGTCTTCGATGGCACCACCGTTGCCCTGCATGTTGAGGTGGTTCGCATTAGGCCAAGACTTGCCAAAGACAAGAGCTGCGGCAGTACAGGCTCGCCACAAGCACATATTTCAAGAACTGTGCGCACTCTAGCCTTGCCGATGCGGCCCGCATCGCGCCCGCATCGCATGCTTTAGGAGGCTGCAAGAGGCCTCGCACGGCATCCGCATCGCACCCGCATCGCATGCTTTGGGAGGCTGCAAGAGGCCTCGCGTGGCATCACCCGCGTCTTGTACGGATTTGGAGGCTGCAAGAGGCCTCGCACGGCATCCGCATCACACCCGCTGCCGCATCTTGTACGGATTTGGAGGCTGCAAGAGGCCTCGCACGGCATCCGCATCACACCC
>NZ_JBBAPF010000058.1:0-4079 GCF_040400975.1 Limnohabitans sp.
CGTGCGTGTGTGCGTGTGTGCGCGTGTGTGCGGTGTGTCCGTAGCCATTTTGGCTCAAGCCTGCCGGGGGGCACTTGGGAATGGCTACGGCGGCGCTGACGGAGGCCGAGTCGGCGGCCGCTGGCGGTGCCGGGGCCCCCGCGAGCCGGGGGCGCCAGAGCCGTACAGTCTGGAGGAGGTCCCAGCGGCGGGCTACTCGCGACTCTTGCCGTGCGCAGCTGGAGCGGTGCACTGCCGAGCTGACCCTCCTCCGGACGGTACTGTCCTCTGCTGGCGCCGCGGGGGATGGTGTCGGTGAGCTCGGGCGGCGCTTGCAGCTGGTGGCTCCCGTCCTGGAGGCACGCGTCCGAGGGACGGCACCTTGCGGCCTTGCGCGGCAGCGCCGGAATGCTGCCACCCACAACTTCGACGTCGACGCCCAGTGGATCGCAAGGGCCTCCGGCACCCAGCTGAATCACCTGCAGCGGAGCGGCCGTGGCGAGACGGGTCGCGACTCTGCCGCTGCGCCCGGTGCCGCCGGTGCCGCGGGACAACGAGTGGGACGCCGACGTGGACACCGACCTCGCGAACTTCCACTCGCTGCCCTCCTACCTGCTGCTGGACCCGCGGCGGGCGCAGCTTCTGCTGCCTGGCTTGCGCACCTCGCCGAAGGAACAGAACCACATGCGGACCCGAGGAGCGACCCAGGACAGCGACCAGGACTGCGACCCGGAGGAGGGCTTCGGGAAGCTCTTCGATGCAGTGAAGAAGTTAGAGAGGAGAGCGTCTCGGACGACTCTGAGCTGGACGAGCTTCGTCAGCGGATTGCCTTGGCACAGGAAGCGGCTGAGGTTCGTGCTGCCCATGAGGTGGTGGCACGCATCCGGGCGGCAGAGGGCCGGCAGGCCGAGAACGCCGACCTGACTTCCGAGGTCCTGGTCCTTCGACTTGACTGGGCGCCTCCGCGGGTTGCACAGCGAGCGGCCTCCTTCCTTGACGGGTGCACGCTGGCTGCGATCACTGTTGTCAGCCGTGAGTGGTCCGGGTTGTTTCGTGCACAGCCGGCGGCGTCAGCAGGCACGGTGGCTGCCTGCCGCCCGGGATTGCAGGACGGACACGGAGCTTCGGAACTCGCCGGCCCTGGTGACCGCGTCCTGCGGTTGGACTCGGCCCATGGAGTTCTGCAGGTGATCCAGAT
This sequence comes from Limnohabitans sp., assembly GCF_040400975.1. GTDB lineage: Bacteria > Pseudomonadota > Gammaproteobacteria > Burkholderiales > Burkholderiaceae_C > Limnohabitans_A. The sequence goes on from NZ_JBBAPF010000058.1 coordinate 1,178, forward strand.
TCCTCGGAATGCGCTGGGGTGGGACTGGCGGCGCGTCTGCTCCATGTGGCTCCCGTATGCTTCGCAGGCTGACATCCATGAGCCTTATCTGGCGGCGCCATGGCAACGCGAGCCGTTGGTCCATTTGGTGGACGTGCTGTTGGGAGCTGGCGTGCACCGCGTCCGCATCTTCACCACCGGGCGTGCTGGCGACGGCGGGCATGACGCCACCGAGGACACGCGGCAGGGGTTGGAGGCTCTCAGTGCCAACTACCGGCTGCGAGGTTGCCGGGTGAGTTTCGAGCTCTGCAGCTTTCATCGGAGGCGGATCGTTTTACGGTACCCAGGGCGTGATACTGCCATTGAGGTTGGGCTGGATTGAGGACTGCATGCATGGCGCAGACCCCACAACGAAGCTGGGAGAATCTCGTTGGCGGGACGGCGCACGCAGGACCAGCAGGTCATCATTCGGCGCGTCCTGGCTGAAAGCAGCGAGGCTCCTCCTTGTCACCTCCTGCCGGGCCCCGTGCCCTCGGTCGACCGAGCTCGGCGTGTGCTGCACGATATCCAGCGGTTGCGGGTGCAGCAGGCCGCTGGCATCCCCTTGAGGCCGGAACAAGAGCGGAAGGTGCAGCGCGAGGGAGCCCTGCGGCTCGCTCTGGCCGAACGCCAGGCAGGGATGAGGCAGATCGGGCACGCCTATATCGACTGGCAGTGCTCCAACCCGCTTTGCTCGAGGCTGAACCCTGCTTGCTGTGGACGCTGCCTGAATCGGCAATGCGCAAGGGGAGCTCCGCCTTCCTTGGATCCCTGGCTGCAGCAGCTCTGGCGCCGTTCAGTGGCCAAACGCTGGCTGTGGGGCGCGAGGACCATCCAGCGCAGATGGCGCCGTGAGCTGCGGCGACGACGTGGCCGGGACCTTGCGGCCGCGCGGATCCAGATTGCTGCTCTCCGGTGGCAGATTGCGCGGCTGCACAGGCGGGGAGGGCATGGTAATGGTCACCTTCGGCAGCGCGGACCAGGCGGTGTACCTGGAGTACGCCAGGGGGTGCACCACGGCTACCGGAGAGGAGACGTTGTTGACGAAGCCCGCGGCGCACGATTACGGGGAGGTTCCAGCCGAGCAGATCCGATGCTCCTGGCGCCGGTCGGCGGCGCCGCATCTTCTCCTGCTGCTCATCATCGACCTCCCGCCAACGCTCGCCGGGAACCTGGGGGCGCTCAGCCCGCCGATGGTCTCCTTCGTGGTCGGCTCAGTCCTGCGGCTTGTGCATCGGCTTTACCGCGGACTCCGGGCAGTACTGCTTGCGCCTCGGCTTTGTCGCGGACTCAAGGCAATACTGCTTGTGCATTGGCTGTGCCGCGGACTTTTCCCACCTCCTGGGGACTCTCTGTGGGACCTTCCAATGACGATGATGCGGATGAGCATTGCCGCCGTCACCATCACCAGCATGATCCTTTGCATAGGGTCCAGGGCAGCCTATCTTGTGCCTCGGCTTCGTTGCAGTCCCAGGGCAATACTGCTTGTGCGTCGGCTCTGTCGCAGCCCCAGGGCGATGCTGCCTGTGCTTTGGCTTTGTCGCGGTCCCAGGGCAGTACTGCTAGTGCATCAGCTTTGTCGCGGACCCAGGACGATACTGCGCGTGCTTTGGGCCCTGCCCTCGCCGCTGCGAGGGATGCACCGCTTGGCGCGGCGGTGAACGACCCCTACTGGCAGAGCATCGGGGCCCCTTGGCCTGAGGACGAGGCATTCAGCATCTTGACCCAACCTCGGGCAGGCCTGCGGCGGCAGGCCCGACTTCGGGCACCGCTTCGGCACTCTGGCACTGACACTGCGGCGGGCGGGCCCGACCTCGGGCACCGTGCTCCTGGCGTGGCAGCGGGCGCGGTTGGTAATGAGGATGATGACGTTGTTGTTGGCGTGCCGGTGCCGGACGACGACGTTGGCTTCTGAATTAGCGTGCATGGCCGCTTCGCGGCGTCCCGGTCGCTGCCGGAGGACAGTGTGAGCACTGCACAAGGGTGTTTTTTTGCCTACGCTCGCGTGTGTGCAAAAAAGCATGTTGACCGTGATGTGTGGGAGGTGGGAGCTTCTGCAGCCTCGTATGACCCCAGTCTTGCGCGGCCGGCGACTGCAGTGGTGCCGAATCCACAGGTCGTTCGACGGTGGCCCTTGCAGTCGGTGGATTCTGGCGGACCAGGGGCAGGCATGATGCTCTCGGCTGCAGGTTCGCACGGAGCCGGCGCCTTCTCTCTTCGGGCACCCCTCATGCCTTGCTTGGGGAGCCGGCCTGTGCCTCCGCCGCCGCGGGTTGCCTTTCCTTTGCACGCCCCAGCTGCCAGTGTGACCGTACCTCCAGGTGCATTCCGCTTCTTCTTTGGATGGATCCCCTTAGAGGACGATGCGGGGTACACTTATTGGTGGAACACTCTCACCAATGAGACGACCTACCGATATCCAAGGCAACCTGCTGATGTTGGTTTGCATCGGTGAGTGCAGGAAGGCAGACACGTTGCACGGCTGGCTTGGGGGATCATGGGGATGGATGCTTGGTTGTGGTTCTGGCTTGCTGGCTTTGCTCGCACACAACAATGCATTTCTTGTTTGGTTCATCGGGCGAGTTAATGCATCCAGCTTTGGCCGGGCAGTTGGGTGCTTCGATTTCTGTTTCAGGATGAGCAAAGTGGCGAAGCGCAGGTGTGACAGCCCTTGGATCCCATCGAAGTGATTATGAACACCGTCCGCTGATTTATTGCGTGCGGTTGTGGGGGGTTTCGTGCATGATAGTAATCGTCTCCTTTGTTCGAGTTAGTTCGGATGAGCAACTGTATAGGTTTGGTGCTGCCTAATTGTTTTATGACCATTGGTTGCTGTTTGGGGGGCGATTGCATGGTCTTGGGTGGTCGGTGTTGCCCTTGTTGC
>NZ_JBBAPF010000059.1:0-4067 GCF_040400975.1 Limnohabitans sp.
ATGTGAAGTTGCGCCAGGGGATCGCCAAGCCCATTGGCTTCCTGGCTGACCCCAGTGGACGTATCACTGCGCATCCCACCGAGGTCGACAAGATCGTCCAGCAAGCCTGGGCCCCGATCTACCGAGGCCAAGGGACCCCACATTGGCAGGTTGCAGGAGACTTCTTGGCGAAGTACAGGGACTTTGTATTCCGGGGAGAACCCTTTCCTGTTAGCGACATCACGGGAGAGCGGCTCAGACGCGAGTTCAAGCACTCGGCGGCTACCGCCGCCAGCTGGGACCAGTGGGAGCACCGGGAGTGGGCCATCATGCCGGACCTCGCGGCGGAGTGGCTCGCCAGGCTCCTCAACCTTGTCGAGCAGGGCGCACCATGGCCCACGGCCACCACCTGGGGAAAGGCTTTCTTCCTGAGCAAGAACGACGAGCCGTCCACCGCCCCTATGGAGTACAGGATCCTGCTCATTCTGTCCAGGCTGTACCGCAGGTGGGCCAGCATGCGGCTGCGTGACCTGCAAGGCTGGGTCCGGACGTGGCAGCTCCCGGAGATGTATGCTGGCGTCCCGGGGGGTGGCGCGGACATGGCATGGTGGCACCTCAGCGCCGTCAACGAGGACATCTTCCACGCCGGCGGAGATATCGCGGGGGCCACGATTGACATCTACAAGTGCTTCGACCAGATTGTCCCGGTGCTGGGGCAGGCACTCTGGCACCTCGCGGGCATGCCCGAACGCGTCTTGCTTCCATACAGGAGCATGATGGCCAACGTCAAGGTCGTCAACGTGCTGCCACAGGGGGCGGGCACGCCATATCGCAGGGCATGCTCCATTCCTCAGGGGTGCCCGCTGTCCATGATGGTGCTTGCGATCATCACCAGGCCGTGGATCATGCTGATGCGCAGCATGCAGGTCATGCCTCGCACACTGGCCGACGACCTCATGCTATGCGTCACCAGCGATGCGAGCCCCGAAAGCGATGGCGAGGAAGCGGACATGGTCGACACCCTCGTTCTTGCGGTTGACGCCACGCTCGAGTTCATCCACGACATGGGCGGGAAGCCTTCCCCCACCAAGAGCGCCGTCCTCGCCTCGTCTGCGGCTCATAGGAAGCGGCTCCGTGCTCAGAAGTGGGGCGCGCAGAGGTGCCTGATCCAGGTTCGGCACAGCGTGAGGGACCTGGGGTCTCACCTCACCGTGAGTGGGGCCCCAACCGGCGGCACCCTCAACAGGCGCGCGGACAAAGCGGCGGTCATCATGGATCGCATCAAGGCCCTTCCGGTCCCTGTTGAGCGCAAGGGCCAGCTTGTGGTGGGCAAGGGGTATGCCATGGGCCTTTACGGCATCGAGGCCACCCCTATCAACGTCAGCGCGCTACGCAGGCTCCAAGGGAGAGCCGCCAGTGCCCTGTCTGGGCGGCACCAATCCATGCGGTGCCCCGAGGTCGTCTTGGCCAGGATCGGCGCGACTGGGATCGAACTGGACGCCACCATCCTGTGGCGGAGGATCCGACACATGAGGCGAGCCTGGCACATGAGGCCGGCGTGGCGGCCGCTCATCGGGCGTATGTTGGCACGCATTGCCGATGTTCAGGACGTTCCGGAGGTGGGCGCCGACGACGACCCCTTCAACGCGCCAGTCCCATTTGGGCCGGCCCGGCTGCTTGGCAGGCGAGGAGCCAACTTGCTCAAGAGAGGGCCTTTCGGGCTCCTCCTCAGCTCTGTCATGCGTGCGGGAGGCATCGTCCAGGGGAATGGTGGCATCTGCTTCCCAGGCGAGACGAGGATTGACATCTTCCGTGACCCGATCCAATGGGTTAAGCGTGCGGTCTTCGAAGCCGGCACCGCCGCCGCCTTGCGCAGGGTTGCAAGCAGGAGGCCCTCGTACTGTCACCAAGGAAGGATCGATTTTCGGCTCTCTGGGATCCTTAACAAGGCCTTGACCAAGGAGCAGAGGTCAGACCTGGGGAGCATACAGGCCGGCGGCCTGTGGACTGCCTCTACATTGTTTGCGGCAGGGCTGCTTGACAGCCCTAATTGCCCTTGGTGTGGCGGTGCACCGGAGGACCTTGAGCATCTTTGGTGGGTATGCCCCGCCATGGCTGAGGAGAGGAGGCGGGCCTTGTCCGCCATGCAGGTGGACCACAGGCAGCTCCCGAACGCGTTGGCAATTCACGGCCTGGCTCCCGAGCTTGGCAACTGCGTTCACCTTGCTTTCTGGGCTGGGGCGAGCGACCAGAACGCCAACGTGGCGCTTGGGGCCCGTGCCGACGTCGGCCACATCCCCGAGCAAGCGGCCGCGGAAGCGGGCATCCCGGGGGGCGTGGCTAGCAGGCTCACCATGCGGCAACTGTTGCATCGGATCGCCGGCCCTTTCACTCACTTCGTCCCTGGACCTGTGTCTGGGGTATCCGATCGGGCCCCCGACGAGATCAATTGCTTCACCGACGGGGGAGTTGCCTTCTTCGCGGCAGGGCCTGCAGCACTTCCGGCCTGGGGCGGCATGTTCCGTGGTATCGTGGATGAGGACGGAACCGGCGTGATCAGCCGATCTGCATGGACGGAGCAGGACCGCGACGAGTTCCGTTTCTGGGGGCAGCTTGACGGGCAGGCCCTCTCCTCCACCCGGGCGGAGGGCTGGGCCATCATCGGCGCACACACCATCCCGCGCGCGCTGCACATTGGCATCGACAACGCGACGGCCCTGCGGCACTTCAACAGCATCCTCAGCGGGGACTCCCGTGAGTGGTCGAGGCCGTGGGGCATGCGGCCTGACGGAGACATGTGGGCCATCCTCGAGCGCATCGTTGTGGCGCGTGGGCGCGCTGCCTCCAGGGGGACCAAGGTCAAGGGACACGCCACCGCCACCGATGTCCTCCAGGGTGTCGTGAGCGCAGAGGTCCAGCAAGGGAACGACACTGCAGACAGAATGGTCCAACGCGGGCAGGCCACCTTTGGCGAGCGGAGGCGAGCGCTCTGCCGGCTGCATGACGAGCGGACGCAGGCCTATGGCAAACTGGTGGGCGCCATCCAGGCGATGATGCTCGCCATCATCGCTTCCACCAGAAAGCGAAGGGAGGAGCTCACCAGCACGGTCTTCGGAGGTGGCAGCAGGCCCCAGCGCCTGGTCCATGCCTGTGCGCCCACCTTGGGCGACCGCGCGGCGGCCAGGCGGATCAGGCCGTGCACCCATACCCTTGTGCCGAACAGTGGCAGTGGGCCGGCAGGGTGGCGAGGGCATGTCGTCGGCTACTTGTGCGGCCTTGAGTGGGTCCCGTGGGAGGACTCCCACCCTGACAGTAGATGCTCATGGCTGGAGCTACTCATCGACTTCGAAATCTCCACCGGAGCCACGGTGCGTGAAGCTGGGCTCCTCCTCAAGGACAGTGCGTCTCTGCTGCGCCGGGAGAGCAGCATCAGGGAGACCGTCACGCTCTTCAGGGAGGAGGTCCTGGGGCAGATCCGCCGATGCCTCACCGCTGACGTGCGCAACCTCTTTGCGCCTTGCCGCGGCAGAGCGAGGTTCGCGACCCTGGGCGTCAGAACATGCACCGCGTGCTTTCGTGCATGGCCGGCCTGGGACAGGGGCCGGCATGTCGAGGTCCTCTGCAGGGTCCTCGAGCAGCGTGGCATCGCTATCCAGCGGGCCAGGGCAGGGCTCACCGCGGGCGACCTCGTCATCCCGGAGGGCAAGATCAACATGGCGAGGCCTGCCGTCTGGAGGCAACGCCACCTGTGCACGGACGCGCCGGCCCTGACTACTGTGGCGCGGGACGGCACCACCGCGCAGGAATTTCCTGTACAGTGCAGCAAGTGTGGCGGCACGCACCTTCTGGCCGAGCGGCCCTCCCTTGCCGGGTCGCCGCGCATCTACTGCCAACAGTGCGGACACTTGGTGCGACTGAGGCGGTGCAGATGCATGTGCTGCAACAACCTCCTCGAGAGGTGTGACTGCTCGCAGCGAGGGGATGGCAGTGGCAACAGGCAGCTCTCCATCCGCGAGAGCTTCTTTGGGCGGCAGCCGAGCGGCGGGGCGCAGGGACCCACCGCTGGCCGCAACTCGCAGACGTCCAGC
>NZ_JBBAPF010000060.1:0-3463 GCF_040400975.1 Limnohabitans sp.
CGATAGCAGTCACAGTGACATTGCGAATACCACTGAGCATGGCAATGTAATAATAATAGCAATTGCAATTGCTGGCGATGTTGGCAAGGCTGATGACGACGAGGACGAGGACGACGATGATTTGTCCAACGCGGGCATGCTGTCCACGCTGGCAAACTGCGGCTCCGGTTGCTATACACAGGCACTGCCGCCACAAGTGTACCAAGATGCGAGCACACGCCTCCCATATTATGGAAGCGCGCGGTCTCACGCGCCCCCATACTAAAATGCAAAAGTAGCCTGCGGCGATCAATAATGATTCTGGTCAACAAAGCTCTGCTTGCGGTCTTCTGACGGCCAACTGCGGCAAACAGCCGAGTGCGCTGGCGGGCATTGCTCACTGGCGCCCCGGGTCCTTGAACATCTGCCACTGGCACCAAGGCCTAGGCCAATGTATGCCAACATGCAAACGCTGCTGCGCGGCAAAGACAAGCCAATGCTCGAGGCAAGCAGGGCACGATAACGACCTTTCAGACGAGCTCCCCCAAGGGCGTGGCCCGTGTGCCCCGGTTTCCGTCCAGCCCTGTCGCACTCGCCACGTCAATGATCCCCGAATGGGTGGCGGGCGCCGCCCCCTGCCGAACTGCCTTCCAGTCCAAATTCAACCCTGCGCATTGAGTTCTCGCTTGGGTCAAGAGGCGTTGAATTCGTGCTCAACGGGCGCCAACGTGAATGTTCATCGCGGGGCGTTCGCGTGCAGCGGCGCTAATTTCAAACGCTGGAGCATAAAGGTGCTTCCCTTGCCTGTTCATCCCCGCACTGGCTCGCTGGGCGCCACCTGAAGACCTCTGGGCGAGACGGAAACGCCATCTGGGCCCTTCACACACTGCGCTCTAGGCATGTCTCCTGCGCGCCGGGAGATGCTCTAGAAGACGCATCCCCTGCATGCACCGATGCGTTCCTGGAGTATGCGCTACGCATCAGCGTGCCTTGGTAGCAAGTTACGCCTCGACCTGTGGTGCCCCTGGACCAAGAACAGTGGCAATATCCCCCGATCTCGGGAAGCTTTGCGGCGTGCGGCGGCCACGCTGCCAACCCCCCACCACTAGAAAAACAACATGGGTGTGCACGCACGGCCGGGGCCTTGCTCAGGTTGTAAACAGGCAATGATGATGATGATGATGACGACGGTGATGATGGTGATGATGAATGATGAATGATGATGCCGACAAGGATAGCGACGACGACGACGACGACGATGATGACGGTGGTGGTGGTGGTGATGATGATGGTGATGATTGTGATAATGGTGTTAATGGTGATGATGGTGATGGTGATGATGGTGGTGATAGTGATGATGGTGGTGATGACGGTGATGATGGTGATGATGGTGATTGTGATGATGGTGATGATGGTGAATGTAGTGATGATGGTGATGACGATGACGATGGTAACGGCGATGATGATGATAATTATGATGATGATGATGATGGTGATAATGGATGATATTTGATGGATGATGGATAATGGACAATGTATGATGGATGATGGATGATGGATGATTGATGATGGATAATGGATCATGGATGATGGATGCTGATGACGATGACGATTATGATGTCGATGACGATGGAAATGATGATGGTAATGATCATGACGAATGACGAGCATGAACACAAACACTAACATGAACATGAATATGAGCATGAGCATCAACATGGAGATGAGCATGAACATGACGATGACGATGACGATGATCATGATTATCATTATGATTGTGATTATCACTATGGTGATCATGGCGACAATGACGATGAACACGAATTGGACAATGGCACTGCTGCTGCATGATGGTGATGCGGAGCACAGCTACATGCATGGGATCTTTGACCATTTGTTCAATCTGAGTTCCAGCTGTCTCCAGAACTTTTCATCCACTGTCATGTGTGTGCTTGCAAGAACATCAACACCATGCCGAAAAACGAGGGACGGCACTGTCTGGCCTGTCCCCTTGGCCAAGGAACCTGTCACTGACCACCGCGCAAACGGAGCACCAGGTGGAGCGTTGACTCCTTCTGGATGTTGTAATCCGACAGCGTACGCCCGTCCTCGAGCTGCTTGCCCGCGAAGATGAGGCGTTGCTGATCGGGAGGGATTCCTTCCTTGTCCTGAATCTTGGCCTTGACGTTGTCGATGGTGTCAGATGCCTCGACATCCAACGTGATAGTCTTACCAGTGAGCGTCTTGACAAAGATCTGCATGCCTCCGCGGAGGCGCAGCACAAGGTGGAGTGTTGACTCCTTCTGGATGTTGTAATCTGACAGCGTGCGTCCGTCCTCGAGCTGCTTGCCTGCGAAGATCAGGCGTTGCTGATCGGGAGGAATTCCTTCCTTGTCCTGGATCTTGGCCTTGACATTGTCGATAGTGTCAGATGCCTCGACATCCAGAGTGAAGGTCTTTCCGGTGAGCGTCTTGACGAAAATCTGCATGCCTCCACGTAGGCGCAGTACAAGGTGGAGTGTTGACTCCTTCTGGATATTGTAATCCGACAGCGTACGTCCGTCCTCGAGCTGCTTGCCCGCGAAAATGAGGCGTTGCTGATCGGGAGGGATTCCTTCTTTGTCCTGGATCTTCGCCTTGACGTTGTCAATGGTGTCGGATGCCTCGACGTCTAAGGTAATGGTCTTGCCAGTGAGAGTCTTGACAAAGATCTGCATTGCGGAGATCTGTGCGAATTGGGTGGACAATGCTAGAAATCTGCGACAACAGCTTTGGCAAGAACAAATCTTGAGCCAGGAAATGAGCATGACAATATGGCGGAAAATGATAAATTAAGACAAGCACATGAAAACAGAGCTTCTGCAAGTAGCTCCTCACAACAGTGCGGACAAATTCTGTGCATAAGGCAGGAAACGAGCAGCATGACAGTACTGGAAGAATGATTGATAAGAACGTGCACATGCAGATGACGGCCCCGCTGATAATACGTAAGTGTTGATGGCGGTGCTCGTGCCGGCGGCCGATGATGGCTTCCCGCTGCGGGTGCTGTTGGTGATGGCTGTGATGATGAATGACGGCGACACTGACAGTGACAGCGATGGCAATGGCGACGGCGTCGATAGCAGTCACAGTGACATTGCGAATACCACTGAGCATGGCAATGTAATAATAGCAATGGCACTTGCTGGCGATGTTGACAAGGCTGATGACGACGAGGACGAGGACAACGATGATTTGTCCAACGCGGGCATGCTGTCCGCACTAGCAAACTGCGGCTCCGGTTGCTATACAAAGGCGCTGCCGCCACAAGTGTACCAAGATGCGAGCGCACGCCTCCCATATTATGGAAGCGCGCGGTCGTACACGCCCCCATACTAAAATGCAAAGGAAGCCTGCGGCGATAAACAAATATTCTGGTCAACAAAGCCCTGCTTGCGGTCTTCTGACGGCCAATTGCGGCAAACAACCGAGTGCGCTGGCGGGC
>NZ_JBBAPF010000061.1:0-3432 GCF_040400975.1 Limnohabitans sp.
TCAGTGCCACCCACCGCCCTGCCAAGTGCCACGCGCAGTTGCCACACCCCAGGCCATCAGTGCCACCCACCGCCCTGCCAAGTGCCACGCGCAGTTGCCACACCCCAGGCCATCAGTGCCACCCACCGCCCTGCCAAGTGCCACGCGCAGTTGCCACACCCCAGGCCTCCAGTGCCACGCATGATTGCCGCCCGCCTGTGCGTCCCGGCTCCAACGCAGCTTTTCGAAGCATGGGTGCATGGTGCTGGCCATAACCGTTGATGGGCGGCGGCTGGCCGCAGAGACTCCAACGCATTCTGAGAATGCGATTCGCCGCGTGAGCTTCGAGTGCGAAGGGGACAAGAGGCTGGAGCAGTTCATCGTGCATGCCTTGCGAAGCTTCCCCCCGACCGAGCGAGAGGCCATCCGCGCGCGGCTGATGCAGCAGCCCCGGATGGACGTAGGCACGTGGTGTTCCGGCACCGACGCTCCAGTGCTGATGAGCCGTGCCTTTGCGGAAGCTGCTCGTTCATCTCTGCAGTGCTCTGCGGACGTGCGGCATGCATTCAGCTGTGAATGTAACGTTGCCAAGCAACAGTTCCTGCTTGACATGGTCCCAGTGCCCATCCTGTTTGACGATGCTAACAGCCTGCCCAAGTTGTGTGGCTTCAACGTGAAGGGATCCACCGTTGAGCCTGTCCCCACCATCTCCCGTGCTTGGTTCGGCTTCCCATGCCAGGACGTGTCCAGCCTCAACATGCATGCAAAATCTCACGGAGCCATCGTGGAGGCAGGAACGCTGCGCACAGGGGGCATATTCCGTGCCAGCTGTGACTACATCGGCAAGATCACGGCAGACCTGGACCTCGTCATCGCAGAGAACGTGATGGGCTTGCAAGCTCATCGGACGTCAGACTCCGTGTCCAATCTCGATGCGTGCATCTCTTGCCTTGAGCAGCTGGGGATGTACGTGATCGTGTTTTACCTGTGCCCGAGCTACTTCAACAAGCCTGTGACACGCCGCCGTGTCTGGATCCTGTCAATCCCCTTGCGCTTGGCCCAGTATGTTGAGAAGGACATCTTAAACAAGAAGGCCGAGCAGCTGATGCAAATCATCATGAAGTCCGCGTTGAAGTCGGAGATGGGCCTAGACCTGGACTACCATCTCTTGCCCGAGGGCCACCCCTCGGTGCAGGAGCATATGTGGAGGTTGCGGCAACGCCGAGGCCGTGGCCACAACAACATTGGAACAAAACAACGATGGCTTCAGCGACATGAGGAGTGGTGCCACAAGCAAGGTCGAGATTGGGTGGGCATTCCTGCTGGTCTCAGTCGTGACCTTAGTTTGATTCCAGTTTGATTATCACTGATATTTCTGTGAAAACAAATTTCTGTGTGACGGCAGCCTGTGTTAGTGTTAGCAGATGACATGAATGTGAGAATGAATGACGGCGTTGCTGAAGGTCCGGAGTTCATCTCCTTGCACCCAGGCCTGTATGAGCTCTCCGCGCGCGAGCTGGACTTGCTGGCATGTGTGGACATTGCGTTGCCGTCCAACGTCCCAGGCACCATCAACATATCCCAGAATCTTGGGCGAACGAGGGCGGTGTCTGGTGGTTCCGCCTGCATCACGCCTCGCACGCGGTCCCTGCTGACGCATCGCATACGTCTGGCAAATGGTGTTGAGCGCCTGAACCTCCAGGGAATTCATTTTTTCTGGGCGGGAGTCCAGACTCCACAGCTACGACAGTGGAGTGTTGACAGATCTCGCTGGCAATGCATTTAATACCTACTGTGCAGCTGCAATGCACTTGGTGGGAGAGGGCTTGCTCGCGTTGTGTTGGAGCGCAGCATGCGAGTCTGCTGCTGCACCACGGCATGTCAAGAGACACCGTTCCAATGATTGGGATTCTGAGGACGAGCTCTGGGGATGAGCAATGCAAACTGCGGGAATCATGATTCTTCTCCACGCGATTCTAATGCTCATGATCATGCGCATGCTCATGCTCAAGCTCAAGCTCAAGCTCAAGCTCATGTTCACGCTCATGCGCGTGCTCATGTTCACGCTCACGCTCATGCTCGTGTTCATGCTCATGCTCATGCTCGTGCTCGTGCTCATGCTGATGGTGATCATGATCATGATCATGACTGCGATCTTGATCTTGATCTTGATCTTGACCTTGATCTTGATCACGATCACGATGACGATCACGACCACAATCACGACCACAAGCATGATCGTGATTGCCATCGCGATCATGACCGTGATCCTGGGCGTGATCACTATCGTGATCGAGATCGTGGGCATGATAGTGATCGGGATCATGATCAGACGAGCCAATGGCCAATGGTCAATCAATAAATCGATAGACGGTGACATTGACAATTAATCATGATGGTGACGCATGTCGGCAGTAACAGAACAAGCGTGAGCATAGCATCGGCCGTGTTGTAATCCTTGTTGTCATGTCCATCCGCGCCAGCTGCTCACAGCTGCCACCCAATGCCGCCAGCGCCAGTGTAGTGGGGCGCGATGACGTCAGCAGCATCATCATCTGCGTCTTCGGCTTGTGCAGCTGCGGGAGACTGCTGCGTGTCCTGCTGCAGGTCTTTTACCAAGACGCCCAACCCAATCATCGCGCATCGCGCGGTGAAGCCGTTGCTGCAACGGCGGCGGCCAAGGGGCCGTGAGTGCACTATGTGCCCAGGGATGGTGCGGACTCACTACCCTGGACAGACAAAAGCCCAGGTATATGAGAAGCTCAAGAAGGCCCGCGAGCAGAAAAACTCAGCGGTTGTGGACAAGTACATGGCAAACTTGGACACCTACGAGGCCCAGAAGAACGACACCAAAAATGCCAAGCGCCGGAGAAGGTCAGCAACGGCGAACGACAACAGCAATGACGACAGCAGCTCCAGTGGTCATGAGCCTGACACCGAGGTGAGCGCTATTTCAGTTTCCGGGCTGGAGATGAAACGTTACGTGGGCATCTTCTGGCCTGTCAACGTGTGGAAGAAGGAGAACAAGCCGGAGCTGCCAAAGTCGGACCTGACCAAGCTGCCGTACATGGGGAAAAAGGTTCCGGGCTACATGCGCGACCAGTCCGACGGCTGGGCTCCCGGCTGCATCGAGGTGTGCCACAAGAATGCGCACGTCGCCAACAAGAAGACCACTCTGCACAACAGCCGAAACAGCCTGTATGCTGGCGAAACCGAGGAGTTCTTCCAGGCAGCAGCGTCGCAGGTGAACGTCTCGTCCTCCAAGAAGGCCAACAAGGACGGCACAGAGACGCTGGTGGTGAGCTTCCCCAAGTTGCAGGGCAGGAAGAGTGCGGATGATTCTGAAGATGATCTGTGGGGCGACATCTTCAACATTGGTGCCGCCAAGAGCGCTGCTGTTGCAGCAGACGGTGAGGAGGCGGAGCATGGGTGGGTAGGTTGGGGACACGAGAC
>NZ_JBBAPF010000062.1:0-3402 GCF_040400975.1 Limnohabitans sp.
CACTGCGAGTCCCTTGATCATGTTGGCATGCGTGACGAACTTCGCTGCCAGCTCCTCCCCCAGGGCCCACACGAGCTTGGGCTGCGTTATGTCCAGATCGCCAAGCTGTTCGAACGCGTTCTTGAGGTTGCCATCGAGGAAGAAACTCTTTCCCGGCTCTTCCTTCAGACTCAGGATGGCCTTGGTCCACAGGCAGATAGAGCCGATGACAGCCATCCCACAGAACACACTCTCCTTGTCCAGTTGAGGGGTGGCAGACCAGGCGCACACCTGCATGGCCTTGTGCCCGCGCTCCTTCAACGAAGACACAAGCGCTTCTTGTTCCGCATCCGGGCTCTCAGGCCCGATGTCAATGCACCTCTGGGCGACCTCCTTGGCAAGCTCCTTGAAGCGCCGGGTCGCTTCACCACTCACCTCTAACATGTCAGCCGATGCCTTTTCCTGGACGAGCTTCTTCATCCGTGACCATGCGGAGGCAGTGGAATCGTTCAGTGTGCCTGCCTTGTCAAGCACAGCATCCCCAGCTTGGAGACGCGTTGCAATATATTGCGGGGTGCCCTGTCCGCGCACGGCGCCGGCTATATCCAAGCCGGCGTCCAGCAGAGCCTTTTGTTTGCCAGGATGGTGGCATGGATCTTCCGCAACATCCCCACGGCATCTGCCATGGATGTCTTCGTCAGCAGCTTTGCGGATGCCTCAGCGCTCATGCCGGAAAGGAGGTCGTCGATGTCAAACACGGCCCGGCGAAAGAGCTTGCCAATCAGAACCTTGATGGAAGATGCCGCCGACTCCACCTTCGACTTTGCCTGGGCCTTGGGTAAGTCGCACAATGCACATGCCTCTTGTACATGATCCTCCAGTTTGTTCGGTACCGCATTCATGCACTCAGCCAGCCCTCCAAGAACCTGTTTGACAGTTGCTTTGACGTTTCCTTCCTGATCCCCAGCCATGGTGGAGAGCGCCTGTTGAAGCAATGCGTTGAAGCGTGAACGCTCGTCCGCGAGCACGTCCTCTTTGGCAAGGTTCTGGAACGAGTCTTTCAGCTGGCTGCAAAGCAAGGTCGACTCCTGATCATCCACACCACTTTCGACCCATGCCGCCAAAGAGCCGAAGTTCTCCGTTGCAAGGAAGCCCTTCAGAACTCCATGGTAGCCGCTCAAGTCCTGCCGCATGTGCTGCAGATCGGCCAGGGCTTTGTTCTGCTTCGCCCGGCTTGTGGGACCGAAGCCGAGCACTTCGGCCAAGATGGCGCAGTCTGCCATTGCGTCATCCCCTAGCCCCTCGAGCTGAGCAAGGCCCCCTGCTAATTCTTTTAGGCACAACAAGACTCCCTCCTGCGCGTCTTCGATGGGGGATGGCAACTTGAGCGCCAAACCTTTGATAGCCTCCGCCGCTGTTTCGACAAGATGCAACGACGACTCCTCCGTGGAGCCAGCCGCCTCTTTGAACACGGCTATCATGTCATCCACCTGGTTGAAGCGCACATGGTCCCGGATGCTTTCCACGAGCAACATGCCATTCCACGCCTCAGGCACATCGAGTGACAACTCCGTCAGGGCCGCGATGACGGTCCGCATCTTCTCCGGGTTGCCGCCAACCCTTTTGCCGCAAAGGAACGTCTTGGAGGCATCATTCATGGCACCGGTTTTACTGCGCAGAGCTTGCACATAGTCCAACAGATCCTCCGGGACGTGGGACCACTTCTTGATCTTGATGTCCAAGTTCACAACGGCCTTGTGCGCAACGGAGGTCTTCTTCTGGAAGTCCTTCAATGCATTGGAGTAGAGGGCCTCGTCGATCATGCGGCGATTCAGCTCCGCATGGCCCATCAACCGCTCGGCCTCCTCCAGATCTTGAAGAATCAAGTGCAAGCCAAACTTGTCCAGGATTTATCGAGGAGACTTGCCCTCGAACTTTCCTGCTGCTTGCTGCGGCTCATTGGCAGGCTTGGTCTTGGCGGGCCTGGGCGTCGCCGCCTTCGAAGTCGCACGGCTTGCGCTTGCAGCAACTGCGCTGGGCAGCGTGGCCGGCGACTCCGACCGGGCTGCCTTGACGGGTGAAGGCGAAGGCGCAAGCGGGTTTGCACGTTTTGGGGGCTTCTTGCTCTGCTTATGTGATGGTGGAGTCGCTGATGACTGTGCGAAGAAAGTTTCCCTCACAAATGTCAGGTCCTCACCCTCCTCCATGGGATCACCCTCCGTGCTAGTGTCTTCGTTGTCTGTCCGCTCTCGTACATTCTCGGCCTCGCTGACCTCGGCCTCTTCCTCCAGCAGGGCGTTTCCGAGAGACTGATTCACCTCTTTGAGCGCACCCGACACCACGGACTCAAACTTGTCCTTCATCTGGTCAGCCCTGATTGCTGCTTCACCATCGTCCACAGTTGTCTCCATGATTGCGCCCTGGATGTCATTGGCTTCGAGGTCGAAGTGGCCATGAGGAAGCTTGGGGATGAGAACTACCTCAATGGGCTTGCCGTCTTTTTTGCACGTTGCAACTTTCATCCCTCGTTTCTCAATCCGCCCTGGGTGCGCCCGCTCGTAGACCGTCCTCTCGACCGCCCGGAAGGGGGTCTTCAGGTTGAGTTCGGTCTTGGCAAAGGTCTTGACAGTCGTCTTGCGCGCCTCTTCCAGGCGCAAATTTACCCTTTCCTTCTCCCCAAGTCTGAAGCGCATGCGGCCCTCCTCAATTATGGCCACCATTGTTTTGTAGGCGGCGTCAAACTCGCGCTGCAAGTTTGTGTCTGATTGGAGCTGCTTGACAAACATATCGGGATCGTGCCACTTATCTGCAAAGCCGCCGTGCTGCCACGTCAAGAGGCTGACCCGCTCGAACTTTCCATCCGGATTCTGGGCACTGCCCCTGTGCCAAATCATGAACTTGGAATAGTCAGGCCCGAATTTGCCACGGCCGATGACATTGTAGTCAGTGTTTTTCTTGCCAGACATCGGGCATTGCCGCACCTTCAGGAAGACGGTGCCGTCCACTGTCGTGGGAGCGCTGCCCTTGGAGCCACTCCCAGCACTGCGGACCGATGGAGCAGCCATGGGGACACCCGCAGATGGCAAATGCAACGTGTGCCCACACACCTTGCCTGACTACCTATCTCATCCCTGACGCAACCTCGATGTGTGCAAACTGGACTCTGAAACAGTCAGAACAAAAAGCCCGAACCGGGAGTTACAGCCCCCGGTTCGGGAGTTACAGCGGTTCAGAAAAATGAACCGGAATTTTCCGGACCGCAAAAAAAAAACGAACCGGGAGTTACAGCCCCCGAATCGGGAGTTACAGCCCCGAATCGGGAGTTACAGCCCCCGGTTCGGGAGTTACAGCCCCGGTTCGGGAGTTACAGCGGTTCAGAAATTCCGGTTCAGAAATTCAAGCGGTTCAGAAATTCCGGTTCAG
>NZ_JBBAPF010000063.1:0-3370 GCF_040400975.1 Limnohabitans sp.
GAGGACAAGGCAATGGTGCCGGTGCTCGATCTTATCGCGACTGCGGACGTGGAGGAGACTGCGGCTTCTTCAGCCGTGGCAGAGAATTCGCCTGCGTTGGCGGGTTTGCTTCCTTTGTGTGGATGAGGAGGAAGATGTGGAAGAAGCGGTGATGTGGCCGGTGCTTCCATCGACCGCGCATGGCAATGACGACATGCCCAACCCGTACAGCGATGCCAGACCGGTGGCGACGCCTGTTCGAAGCCTGGGTTGTGCTCATCGGCGTCCCACACGGTGGGGTCGCTGCAATGGGTGCGGTCGCGCACTGCGGCCAGGCGTTTCAGCCACAGGGTCGCCGGTGCTCATGTGTACCAAGTTCAAGAGAGGGGAAGGTCATTCGTATCGCCGTTTACATCCCGGGGAAGCTGAGGACTTCGGGCTACCGACAGCCATGCTGCGGCGCATCCGTGTGCTTTGGTAGTGCTCCCCAGAGTTCTTTCAAATTAGATCCGTGTCGCGCTTAAGCCGCGGGATTCCTCGCGCGTGCCAGCAGTGACTTGGAGCAATCGAGAAAGTTGCGCAGAGCTGACGGTGGCAACTGATGTCGTTTCATGCTCACGTGCATGTATGCGCGCTGTCTGTGTGGACAGGCCTTTTGCATTGATCAGTCGCTGTGTCTGCCTATCATTGCGCACCTGTGCCGGGAGCCATGGCCGGGGCAGATGTTGGTTCTCTGCGGAACACTCAGGTGTTGAGCTTTGTGAAACGGGCAGCAGCTCTGCGTGTCAAGTACCGCACGCAGACAGTAACGGGCAACGACCGTCGTTGCTTGGAACCGTCCTTGGTCGCAGCTCATCCAATGAACAGGAATGGAGTTCGCGTGAATGGTCAACGGTGCGAGGAGCTCTTCAATCAGGTGTTCGGGAAGTTCGATTACGAAGAAGCGTGCCACGGAGCTGTTTGCATCGAAATAGCTCCGGGAGAAGTGGAGGTGGTCCATTGGCATGAAGCGGCGTCTCCGGACGATCGTTTAGCGGCTCTTCCTGTTGCATACTTGGCCTACTCGAGTCTGGGGGCGACGCATATCAATCAAGTACTGCGCAACATTTTGGGAAAGGCGGCAGTGTTGGAATGTCTTGCGGCAACGGACGCTTCAGGGCGATTGAGCCTTCAGTTGGTGGAGGCTCATGACGCTGCGTTGGCGGCTGCCCGTCGCACAGGCCTCCGGTGGGAGGTTTGTCTTCAGCTATTTCGAAGGAAGAGCCCGACGGAATCGTGTGCATCCAGGCAGCACTGAACGATCCCTCCAAGTCAGTCATGCTCATGCACGAGATGCAGATAATCAAGCACATGTCGCGTGTCTGCATGAGCGAAAAGAATGCTGCCGGCGAGGTGCTTCTAGAGTCTGTGCGCGCCAGACTTACAGCGGAAGGCTTTCCCGGCATTGAAGCTCCGGGGTTCCAAGTGCTGCTCCGCTTCGTGATTGATCAGGGAGCCGGTGGCGAGCATGCTTTTGTGCAGCCTCTGGTTGACTTTCACCAGCTCCTTGTCAATCCGCGGGCGCGGCGCCTTCGGGATTCGCATTTCCGCGTGGTGCTCAGCGTGCCCTCGCCGCCTGCGCGTGTCATCTTGCTGAAAGCTGCATGCGGGTGCCCTGCAAGCATTATCCGTGACGGATGGATCGAGTACTTCGGCCCATCGCACGTGGCGCGCCTCTGCAGTGAGCGGGTTCATCTGTGCAAGGCGGCGGAGGGGTTGTACTATCGGTTCCACACGCAGTACGAGGCGGCCGGATTCTGGAAGCATGCTCCGCAGGGCAAGCGGCAACTTCACCTGTTCGACATAGAGCTTGGCCGCGTCCTACTTGCCAAAGAAGGGTACAGCGGGACGATGCAGGAGGTTGAATCGCTATCTGGCCAGTTCGACGCACGCGCACGGAGTTCTATCGAAACCACTGCGTTGGCGGGGCTGCCCATCCCAGATCCCTTGGCATGCCCAGAGCCGGCGAGTTCGAGAGACACGAAGGGTGCATCGCTGCTGGCCAGGCTAGCAGAGTATACGGCTGAAGGCCGGTTGGTCCCTCGGCCGACGGAACCCCAGCGTGCGGTCTGTGCACAGGGCGTTCCCTGGCAGCACGTTCCCGACCCCGAGGCGCACAGCTTGCTGCTGGATAAGTGCCGCGTGTTGCACGGTCTATCTCTCGCTGCGCAATGCTTGCCGCTCCCAGGCGTGGCCGAGATCAGCGTCACGTGTGCAGGCAAGGTCATGGGTGTTCGCGCCGAGAGGCCGTTCCGCACCGGCACGCTGGTATTGCTACCTCTGGTACCTGGGCATTTACAAGTGGCGACCGACAGCCTTCATCCGCATAGCGTCCCTGTCTGGACGGGCGCGCGCACTTTGTACCTCGTCCCGTCGTGGAAGACTGGATGGCATACACCTTTCTGGGCGGTGCGGCGCTCTACAGACGCTGGTGAGTGCAACTCTGCGTTGGCGGAGCTCAATGACAACGTCGTACATTCTCTTGCGGGATCGGGCATTATTGCGGCGCCCACTTTCACTCATGTCCTCACTGAATCCGCCAAGGTTCCATGCCTAGTCAACTCGAAGGATGTAGAAGAAGGAACAGAGATTGTTATGCTGCTAGAAGTTGCAGGCGCGGATGCGTCCAAGGGGAAAGCAGCAACGCGAGGATCGGGGACCCGAGCACAGGTGCAAGCGGGAAAGGTGAAGAAGCCGCGCACTTGAGGCGATTGCATCACGTAGGCTCGGCGTGCACCACTCCGCTCATCGCCGTGCAAATCGATAAAGGCAACATGAGAGCGCAATACAGGGACGGTTGTATCGAGATCGAGACATTTCTGTCTACGTCTCGTTTGTTGCGACACAAGTTTTGTGTCCATAGTGTGCTTCTCCGTTTTGGTCTCCGTGTCCATAGTGTGCTTCTCCGTTTTGGTCTCCGTGTCCATAGTGTGCTTCTCCCTTCGCTGGAGCGCTAACTCTTTTGCGAAGGACGCTTGTGCTTGCAGACACGTGCAATTTTTGTTGTGTTTCTGCACCGACCAGCAACGACCAAGCTATGCGAAGGCACGTAGCAGCAGCGCGCATACACCGCTGCGCAGTTTTGTTATGGTGTAGACCGTTCATCGCAGCATTTGCGAGTGTGCTTCTCCGTGTTTGGTGCGTGTGGTGTGCTTTTAGCACGCGCAGGTGCATGCTCACGGGGGGTCCCTGCGTCAAGGCCAGTTTTGTCTACGCACGTGTCCAGCACGGTGTTGCACAATCAGCGCACACATGAAACTGAGTGCGCGTCTCGTCTCACGCGCTTCGGAGCACGCGGATGGTGCTTCGTTGCGCCTGTTCATGCTGTGCCCCTTGCGCAGGGAGAAGATGC
>NZ_JBBAPF010000064.1:0-3320 GCF_040400975.1 Limnohabitans sp.
CTCGATAAGCCGCGCGCCTGGGCTCGTCTCCCGCACGGTGAAGATGCCAGCAGTGATCCTGGGCAGACTCCCATGAAGTGGCACTCCCGGCCGCACACTCCAAACCCTGGCGGTGGGTCCTTGATGCGCGTCACGATGCTTGCCCCCAGACCGGGAAGCTCGTAGGAACGTGGAGGGCCTGGTACCTCTGGCAGCTTGCCGCGTGAATAACGGCCATCGGCCACAGCACCTCCTTGTTGGGCAGCGCCGCCCCAGCCAGCAGAGTGCGGGCCCGAGTTTTCAGCAAGCCCACGGCACGCTCGACACGGCCATTCGAGTTGGGTTCAAACCCTGCCGTGGAGGTGACCGCCAGGCCCCGCTCGTGTGCCCACTTCTGGACCGCCGGCCCTGTCAGCTCCGGCGCACGGTCCCCGTGCAGCCTGTAGACGACGCTAGCCTTAAACAAGTTGTTAATGTTTGCGATCATGGACTGCAACGCTGGGATGGTCTCCGTGCTCTTGTTAGTTTCCAACACTTCTACAAAGTGCAGCACAGTGCCGGGCATGAGAGGAACTCATCACAGTTCTTGGGATCCAATGGTGGCAGCAACAAGCCTGGCGGGGACTCTGCTTCCCTCTCCATCCTCAGCTTGTCCAGGTACTGCTCCTTGGAGAAGCATGTGTAGGCGCCGACCAGGAAATACCTGGCTCTCTTGGCTGTGCCGCTGTCACAAGGCCACAGTCCTCCAACATGTGGACCTGAGATGTCCACTGAGAGCTCTCCTCCTGGCCTCGTCTCCGGGTCCATTCTGAAGTGGGGCCGGCCACGACCATGTGCCAGCCGACACTCAGGGCATCCCGGATTGAAATTCAAGTGCCCTTGCCGGCGGTGCTCCTGTAGCTGCTCCGGCGTAGTGAGCTGTGCTAATGCATGAAAGGCACAGCTAATGATTGCTCGCTTGGCACAGGCCATGCGCTGGCACACCCTCAGCTTCTGCAAGTACTCCACATCTCTTTTTCGGAAGTACGGCAGGCCGTTCTTCAGCACCAGTTCGATGACCCGTCCTTCACGAGTCATCACATGGGCCCCTGCTCTGGACCAGTCAAGCTGGAGATCGCACTCATTGATGAACTTGCCGAGGGGCACCAGCTCTGCACCAGACTGGGAAGAGATCCAGACTGTCCCTTCATTGTCCAGCTTGGCTCTGGCGGTGCCCACGGCGAGCTTCAAATTGATGTGTTTGGCAGAGCTTGGCGGAGGAGTCCCGCCATCCGCACACTTGATCACGTGCGTTGCTCCGGAGTCTGCCAGGACGAGCTCGCTGCTACACGCAATGGGACCATCCTCCACGGTGGCCGTCCACGCTGCAGCGTTCCAGTTCAGGACAGAGACCAAAGCCGCACTCTCCTGATCAGCATTGACAGCTGGGGACTGCTGCTCCCCAAGCACCTTCTGAGAATTGCTGGACTGCTCTGCACGCTTGGGCTTCGAGCTGTTCGCCTCTTCGACCACCACTTTGGCCGAAGGCGCGGGCTTGTGAGCCTTCTTCTCTCCGCGTGGCCTGGGACAGTCCTTACTGACGTGGTCCTTGGCTCCACAATTGAAGCATCGATTGTCCTTTGTGGACAGCTTCGAATGCTTAAAGATACAGGTGGTGCCCTTGGCGCACCCCTTGTCGGAGATGTAGTACTTGCAGAGCACGTCCTTGGAGGACGAGGAACCCTTTCCGGTCCCAGGCTTGTCCGTTGCCTTTTCCGGCTCCTTGGGCTCGTCCTTTCCTTTACCCTTGCCCTTCTGCATGGACTGGGCCTTCACTTCCTGGTGCTTCTCGTCCTTCTTGGACTGACCCCCTTGGAACTCCAACGCCTCTGCACACAGGTACTTCCACAGGTCCTGCACCTGCTCCTGAGTGACCATGCCAAACATGCCAGCATTCATCTGGAAGGCATGCAGGCGGTACTGGAAAGCACTGTCCTTGGAAGCCATGCGGGCCACCATGGACTTGAGAGTACGGTGCTGCAGTGTTGGGTCCGGCGGCTGCATCCCCAATCTGACCAGCCTGTCCAAATCAAATCTCCATTGCTGCAGCTGTGCATATACATCCTTGATGTCTCCTGATGCGACATTGGTGACGGCCCGGTGCATGTGCTCACGATCACTCTGCGTTCCTGGACCTGCATCCACCATTGCTGCAAACAAGAGCTCTGCTACTGCCAATTTGTGGGTTGCCAGGGCCATGGACATCACCGTTTCCGGCAGTGCTGCCAAAATTGCTGGCCGGAGCTTCATTTCCAGCGCAATGTAGCGCGCAAGCATGCTCGTAATGTCCACCGCAACCTGCGCTTTCTGCATGGGGTTCAACCACAAGTACTGGTCATAGGCCGCCCCTGCGGCCATGCGCACGGACTGCCAGTACACGGCTGCCTCTGGGTGCAGTGAGGACACTTTGAGCTCCACCAGCTGGCTCCATCGCTCAAAGGCGGTTGGCTTGGACCCACCGTCCACGTAGCGCAGCTGAGGAATATCACCTTCCTTCAGTTTGCCCACTGCCATCATGAAGCCTTGTGCATCATCAGGCTCCATCACTGGCCCTATCGGGCCTGACGGGCCCGACGGCGGAGGTCCTGATGGGCCTCCACCTCCTCCTCCACCTCCTGGCCAACCAGGCGGCCCTCCCGGCAGAGGCGTCCTTGGAGGGCGACCTCCTGGAGAGCCGTCTCCTGGCCAACCAAGCGGTCCTCCACCACCCGGCGGAGCGCCTCCAGGCGGAGGCAGTGGCGGCATGCCCTGCCCAGGCAGTGGCGCTTGCAGCACAACTTCTTCTTGGTCCGCTTGTTCATGCTCATCTGCTTCTCGGCGTTGGCGCCCTCGTCCAGCAGCTTCAGGCCGTGCACGCTGCGCCTGGACACCTGACGTCATTTCTGCCCCTGCCGGTGCGGAGCACTCAGACTCAGGCGTGTGCGGCACTGGAGGGCCGCCCGCGTCCTCAAGAGGAGCAGCGGTGAGCAGACGCCCGTTGGCAGGTCCACTCTGTGGCGTTTCCATGCCACTCCGCTCCAACACCTCCAGTCTGTTCAGAAGTCTTGCGTTGACATTTCTCATCTCTGCCAACTCTTGACGCAACTCTGAGGTCTCCTCTGGCTCGTGCAGTGCCAGCGGCGGAGGCAGGTGTATGGGCCGCCTTCCTGACGGTTGCCCAAAGCCTGCAGGCATTCCTCTGGGAACTGCCGCACTCCACGCTGCTGTTGCTCCTGCTGCCAGGCCTCGGGTGAGCCCGATTGCGCCTTGCACTGCGCCCGCCCCAACTGCTCCCAACCCCGTGCCCCACATCTGGGCCTGCC
>NZ_JBBAPF010000065.1:0-3263 GCF_040400975.1 Limnohabitans sp.
TGTCACGGATCGGCGTAATGGAGCCAGGGATGTTCGGCATATTGGAGCCAGTTTTGGGTGACTGAACAGGGCTCCCGAAGGGGTTGAACAAGGGTTTATTTTGCCGCTTTTGCGGGGGCGGATTTGGTAGTGACTGGCAGTGTTTTGGGCGCCCGATAGGAAGCGCCATCGAGCACCATGCAGTAAGCGTTGTGGCGCAGGCGGTCGAGCGTTGCGCTGCCCAGCAGCCGATTGTTGGGGAAGGCTTGGTCCCACTCGGGGAAGTCCAGATTGCTGGTGACGATGGTGGCCGTTTGCTCGTAGCGTTCGGCCATCAGGTCATGCAGGTCCTCGTCAGCCGGTGAGCGCAGGGGCTTGAGCCCAAAGTCATCGATGATGAGCAGTGGCACACGCGCCAGACTAGCGAGCTTGCGCTCGTAGCTGCCCATGGCGCGCGCGGCGTTCAAGCTCTGGGTCAGTGCGGCGCACGTGGTGAAGACGACATCCACGCCCTGACGCACAGCGCAGTGACCCAGCGCCTGTGCCAAGTGAGACTTGCCCGTGCCGCAAGGCCCCACGATCAGCACCGGGGCCTTCTCGTGCAGATAGCGACCCGTGGCCAGGTCGTGGACTAGGGCTCGGTTGAGGCTGGGCAGGCGCTCAAAGTCAAACTGATCGAGCGTCTTGGTGGTGCGAAACTGAGCGCGGCGCAGGCGTGAGCTGAACTTCTTTTGCTCGCGCCGGGCCACCTCATCGCTGATGAGCAGAGCCAGGAACTCGGTATAGGCCAGCTTGGCCTGGATGGCCTCACGGTTGCGGGCCTCCAAAGAGTCGAGGATGCCCGACAGACGCAGTTGTTTGAGCGCTGGGGCCAGTTCGGGGGCGGGGTTGAGGATGCTCACGGTGTTCTCCTGTGGTTGAGCTGGGGGGGGGATTAATGCAGCGTGCCTGGTGCAGTGCCAGGCGGTGGGGTTGACAAATCGAGGGCAAAGAGTTCGGCCGCCGCGCGCGTGAAGCGGTTAGCTCTGGCATAGGCGGCCGGGGAGCTGTCGCTGCAGAGCGCTTGCTGGTCAGCGCCGCTCTTGAGGATGGTCTTGACGGTACGGTAGTGGGGCGAGCCGTGGGCCAGGGCGCGTTGGCAGGCCGCTTCAAGCCGGGCCGAGCCATAAGACTTGAGCAGCCCGAGTACACCCTGGGCGGCACGCAAGCGCTCCAGGATGTTGTCGGCCAGCAGTTGCCCGATGAGCTGGGCGCAGTGGGGGCCAACGTCAGCGGCCTGGGCGACGCACCACTGGCGATCTTTAGCAAAGAAGGCCTGAGCCTGGGGCGGCAGGTGGTCCTTGCACCTCACGCGCTGGCCGGGCCGCTGTCCACGGGGGTGAGAGGCCACATGCCGGTAGTCCTCGAACAGGGCCACAGAGCCATCGGTTGCGCGCAGCCACAGCACCTTGCCCACCAGGGCAAAGGGGGCCGAGTACAGGATGCGCTCGAACTGGACATGGCAGTCCTTGTGCACACTCACCCGGTGCCAAGTGCCCAGGTCTGGGGCCACGGCGGGCAAGGGCTGCAGCAAGGGTTGCTCCTGCGCAAACAAGGCCATGGGCTGCTGGCGTGTGGTGCCATGGATGCGCTGGCCCGCTGTCTGCATGACCCACTGGCGTGCCTGGGCGTTAAGGTCGGCCAGATCGCGAAACTCGCGCAGGGGCAGGAAGTTGGTCTTGACGTACTTGACCCCGGCCTCGACGATGCCCTTCTTCTGCGGATCGTGGGGCGGGCACGGATCGATCTTGAAGCCATAGCCCTCGGCGCATTCAGCGTAGGCACGCTGGACCACCGGGTCCTGGGCGCAGGCGCGGGTGATGGCGCACTTGGCGTTGTCGATGACGATGCGTTGGGGCACGCCGTTGAACCACTCCAGCGCCCGGCGGTGGCAGCCCAGCCAGGTGGCCACGGTCTGATCCCAGACAAACTCCAGGTACTGATGGCGGCTGTGGGCCAGCGTCATGACAAAGGCCCAGGTGCGGCGCATCTGGCCACTGGGGTGCGCCATCATGGGGCCTGCGCCAAAGTCCACCTGGGCGGCCTCGCCCGGGGCAAATTCCAGCCGGCAGGTGAGCTCTGGGGGCAAAGCGGCGCGAATGGCGGCGACCATGCGGCGCACGCCCGAGTAACTGCCGCTCCAGCCGTGCTGACGCACCAGGGCTTGATGGATGGCCGTACCGGATACGCCTTGCTCGACCCAACTGGCCACCTTGGCGCGGTGCGCCTCCAAGCTGGAAACTGTAGAGCTGGCGCGCTTGGGTGGGGCCAGGGCATCGCAGACGGCCCGGTCGTCGGGCAAGGGCACTTGAGGATCAAGCCAGCCACGGGCTTTGGCCAAAGCTCGCCAGTCGCCGGCCTTGCGCCTGCCCATGAGCCGCGCAGCCGCGATGTCTCGGTCTGATTCGCCCTGGCGCATGCGCAGCAGGGCCTGTCGGTAGTGATGCATCTCGAATCTCCTGCGGGCCATCTCTGTGTCTCCAGACAAAAAGTCCAGAGGGTAGAGACGTGGCCCAAGTCAATTCGGGAGGCTGCTTCAGTCAGCCGTGACTGGCTCCATTACGACGATCCGGCACTGGCTCCAATATGCCGATCACGCGCTGGCTCCATTACGGCGATCATCGATTGGCTCCAATATGCCGATCTCAAAGTGGCTCCAATATGCCGGTCGGTGACACCAGTACACGCACCCCAATACCCTTGGCGGCCAGTGATGTCAAAAAGCTGCGGCGCATTGAATGGCTGCTGGCACCGTCTACGCCCGCATTTTTGAAGAGCCAGTGAAAGTGCTGGGTCAACACGTTGGCACTGAACGCACGACGGCCTGCGGTGACGAACAGCGGCTCTTTCATGCTCTTGGGCTGGCGTAGGTCCAGATAGACCTGCAGTTCATCGCGCAATTTCTGGGGCAGGAACACAGTGCGCGGATAACGTCCCTTGGTCTGGCTGGCAGATAGACGGATCTCCGGCTTGACCTTGCCATTGGCCCCAAGTGCATCGCTCACTGTGAGGCTGGCAATCTCCCCTACCCTCATGCCTGACCACATGCCCGTGAGCAACATCACGCGGTTGCGGAGTGCGTAGCTGTGGGTGGCAATATAGGCGAGCACCTGCTCGAGTTCTTCTGCTGTGAGCGTTTTTGCTTGTGACATGGTCGATTCCTTTGGATAAATAAAAACACATGCACAAGTGTGTTTTCTTTAGCTGCGGAGGACGACCTGAAGCCCGACAGCCTAGCGGGTTGA
>NZ_JBBAPF010000066.1:0-3245 GCF_040400975.1 Limnohabitans sp.
CTGCACAGGAAATCGGCGTACCACATCCTGTGTGCTTTGGACAGCATGCTCCTAGTTGCCAGTGGTAGGGGTCTCAGATTTCAGAGCCATGGGGGCCTCTGTTGGAAGTTCCTCTTCTTCCTCCTCTGCTTCCACACATGCTATTGGCCAGTCTCCGGACTTTGGTTTGACTCTGTGTCTCTGCGTGGACCAGGGTTCAGATGGGTGGGCAGCAGCAATGTGGTTATTGTACGTGGCCTCCGTGCGGCTTCTGTTGTTCTTCGACCCAAGTCACCGCAACTGGAATGATCTGAATATGGCAATTTCAAGTGCTGGCTTGTGGGACGCTGTGCTATTGTGGGGAGTTGTGTTCTCGGTGAACTACGGGCCCTTCGAGTCTGCAGGGTGGTGGATGCAAGCCAAAGAGGCCGCCAAAGACTACTCGGACCACAGCTCAGTGGACTGCCCCCTTCTGCAAGCACTGCTGCCTCGCATCGCGAAGGAGTCGGGGTGTCCGGAACGCTTGGGGGACCCTGGGTATGCGCAGGAGGTCTTGGACACTCTGTGGGCGCAGCGCGCCTTCCTCCAAAAGGGGCCCAAGTTGGCTCTGGCCCGGTGGCTCAGCTGGATGCACTGCTGGTCCTTTTGGGAAAGGCAGATGGGAATCAGACTATTGGGACTCCTGTACTTGGGCATCAATCTGGGGTACTTGGACCACAGACCTGCCAGCAGCCAGTTGTCCCTCCAGGCCATGAGGCCTCCAGACGAGCATGGCGTACTAGGGTCCACGCGGCAGAGCGCGCGACTGGCAGTAAGGTCAGTGAGGGACAGGTGCAAGAACATGTTGCACGTAGCCACCCTGGTATTGGCTGACTCCGCCTTGGTGAGGAAGGGGTCGATCTTGGACGTGTTGTCCCGCGGAGTCCGCAAGTGGCACAGCGACCAGGTGTCGGAGAACACCTCCTGCAGTGCCAATGTGGGCTTCTACCGCTCCCAGGCTACAGGGCAGTCCTGGCCAGCCCTTGCGCACGCGTTCGAGGCAGTGCGTGATGTGGAGCGTTTGGCCGACATGGGCTTCTGCACCAGGTGCCCACTTGGCATGAAAGGCAAGCTCGCGGCAGATCACCCTCTGTTGTTAGAAGAGAACACGTGGGCAGCATTGGCCATGAGGTTTTGTTTTGCACTATTGCTCCACCGGCGGGTGTCCCTCTTGTGGCACGTGCAAGCTCTGCCAGGTCGCTTTGTTGCTCTTGTTGCCCCATCTGCAGACATTAGGGAAGCTGCCTTGGCTTTCATCAAATAATGTTGGCAAGTATGGCTGGAGGCCGACAAGCGCACAGAGAAGCAAGTGCGGTCTTGGTGCAAACGGAGTTGGTTCCAGTGTGTTGCTGTGCGGGAGGTGTGTGAGGAACTGGCAAAGGTTGGTTTTGAGTATGTGCCAGCAGACGTGGCAGCGCATCTTTTGGAGGCGTTCAGCACTCCACCCACTTCCCTCTGCGAGCACGGCTTCAAGTTTGTCCGCAAGGCAGAGGACAGGGATGCCGACCACAAGACCATGTCCTCCTCTCGCATCTGGCTTGCACCCATGCACGCAGAGGTGATGACTTCGAGGCATAACTACACGGAGGTGGAGTGGCGGAACCAGGCGGTGACCTCCAGCGACCCGAGGACCTTGCCTCCCAGTATCTTCAAGCCTTGCCTCCAGAGACAGCACACTAGCTTCGATATGTCAGGGATTGTGTCCAAGGACTCGCCGCCGCCTTGGCCGAGTCTGTCTCCAGCGTCCTTCTTTGGTCTGGCTGGCGAGATGGCTGCAATGCGCTTTTGCTCGCAAGCCAAATGCTGGGGCCAAGCGGAGACAGTTTGGATGTGTGGTCTCTTGCGACCGGGCATGCTTGTGCGACGTGTCGGAGACCTCAATTGGGCATTCTCTTGTGGACCGCTCGAAGGCCTCGATCATAATGATATGTCATGATCATTGCCTAGTTCCTATTGATATGTCATGATCATTGTTGTGGAAGCTCCTAATTATTTCAATTTCATTTATCACTAATCAAGAACATGTTTGTAAACTCGTTTTGAGTGTCTCCGCTGATTCCAATGTCATGTTTTTTCTGCATTCTTCCTAGTACATTGAAGGCACAGCTGCAGCGGCCCTGTTGGCCAAGCCCATCGTGGAGGCAGGCGGAGCTGCAGTGTACATCCCAGACATCACTTCGCAGGACAGCATGTTGTGGCACATCGTCCTTGACCAGCTGCATTTTGAGGTCTTGCCAGCGACGATGCGCAGCCCCCTTGCTGCTGAACTTGCAGGCGCCGACGCACCCTCCATCGCAGCAGTGCCCAATGGCCCACCAGTCTCGCTGCTGGTTGCTGCCGCCAACGAGGCCTTCGCTTGGTTGCCAGAGACAGCCATCACACGCCTCTTGCACGAGCTTGGCGTCGGCTTTGACCCACCAGGCGACCTCTACTCCAAACTCTGGGCGTTGCTGCGCCATGCACTTCCAGGCAAGGCTGACGCAGATCTCTTCAACATCATGCAACTCCGCAGCGTGGAACCCAACCTCGATGCCTATGAAGTGCTTGCCGACGAAGCTCTGCTGGAGGCCATGGACGACAACGATAATAAAAATGAAATGCGTAACTTTTGCAAGAATGTGGAGATTCACCTCGATGCAAAGAAAAGCTTCAGTAACCGACTGAAGCAGCACGCAGACAAGCTCAAACCTGAGCCTGCTGCAGCAAAGGCCAAGGCCAAGGCCAAGGGCAAGGCCGGTGCAAAGGCCAAGGCCAAGGCTGCTGCAGCTCCTCCACAAGACGAATTGTTCACAGAGGACAGCGGACGCATATTCCTGCCACCAAGAGCTGTCCTCTACAAAGACTTCTACAACAAGAGGTGGCTCGTAATCGACAAAAATCACCGGCAGTCCGCGCTCCCGATCATGGGAGCTACACGGAGACACCAGAGCCCTATGCATGGTGTTGCTGTGGGCATGGCAGCAAAATGAGAAGGCTGGGGGCGAATCATGCCCCTTTGAATTCATTGAGCAAACTGCTCATTTCAATTGATGAGGGATGTAAGGTTCTAATGATGAACATGAGATGATGCATGCAATGCTCATTACATCCATCATGATCGAGGGTCTGAGCCTGGGGGGGGTGCTCAGGTACTGCAGTCTTCTATGAGGAGTTCGGCGACTTGCGAGGACAACTTGTTCAGACGTTGCAACATTGAGGAAGAATATGACCGTGAGTTTTCTTTCTAT
>NZ_JBBAPF010000067.1:0-3104 GCF_040400975.1 Limnohabitans sp.
CGCAGTCATAGGCCTTCCATATGTCATCACAGGCCCCAGAGAAAGGCTTCCCCTGCAAGAGGGCATCCTCTCGCAATACCGCACTGCGGTACCAGGCGGCGTCCGCGCCCTGCCCTCGCCGGACGGCGAACATGTCCTCCGTGGCCCATGACTGGACCCACGCAGCAACGTGCAAGAGGCGAAGCTTGGCCCAGACCCTGTAGCAATAAGGCAAGACCATCAGGATGCGGAAGGATAATGGGTCCTCCCACGCGGTGGTGGGCTTGGAGATGAAAACAGCCTTGGCGTGCAAGAGCTCGTCCGGCCAAGGACAACCGTCCTCAAGCAAATTGAAGAGACAAAGGAGCCACGAAGCCGCCCTCCGCGTCATACATCTCCAATGTCTGGGGGCCCAAGCGTCCAAGCCAGCCGCGCGGTCCGGGGCCCGATTCAAAGAGCACAGAAACTCATCCACATCCCAATCAGGCAACTGGAACTCCAGGGCGTGGGCAGTGTCAGTCTTGACATGGGCGAAGTAAGCGGTGATCCTGTCGAGGGGCCTGCCACCATCCGCAGGATTGAAGATGGGGTCCCATGCCTCAGCAGCCAGGGCGTCAACCCGAAGCGGCGCCGTGGCATAAGTGTTGTCAGGAGCCCGCAAGGTAGTCAAAGGTAACACCTGCATGTCCCTCAGGAGACCGGCCGCTCTGCGCAGGCCTCCCGGGCCGGCCAGCTGGGCTTTGAGAGAATGACGCCTACGCTTCGCCGCGTCCTCATCGGCGCGCAGAGCAAACACCTCCAGCTGGGCAGCGACAGCGGCGAGGCCCCAGGACAGGGCCTCAGTAGTGGGCTCCTCGAGGCCAAGAACTCCAAGAAAAATGTGAGGGAGCCATCCTGCCGTCAGCTTACCAACAAAAGCACGCAGTGCCCCCAGTAAAGCAGGGGGGCATGCCACGCACCGAGCATCAGCCTGGGAAAGGTGGGGTCGCGCCGCAGCAGCCTCCCCGGCCCGCGTGACCCCCGCCAGGGCTCCGTCACCAGGACCCACAGCAGGGACGCCCCCACTGGAGCCGGCACAGCCACCTCCCACGGAAAGCCCGCCAGCCGCAGGGCCACACACGGCTTGACACCCAACAAGCGTGTCGGAGGAAATGCCCATCCCTTCGGGCAGCTCAGGGCGAGGCAAGCGCAGCCATAAGTGCTTGGCCGAACGCGCTAATCTCCTGGCCGCCTCGCCCTTGCTGCAGCTGGGAAGGTCCGCCACTGCATCGCGGCCAGCAAGCCGAGGTCGCGGTGGCAGTAGTCGTGCAAGGCGGATACAAGTATGGCCATGCCCATAGAAGGCCTTCTCCCCTTGCTCCAGCCTGGCCTGCTGAGAAACGCAGGCCACAAAGGCCTGATCCAAGGCCTTCGACCAAATCCTCCAAAGGGCAGATGTGTCCCTCGCAAGAGCAGCCTGCGTGAGGAATTCATGATGCTGACAAAAGGCTTCTTCCTGCGCCTTCTCGAGGGCGTGCCTCCCTTCTTCCGTCTGGACTTGGTGCTCCAGGAGGGGAAGAGGATCCAGGGGCATACGGGTACGAAAAACCTCCGCCGGTTCGGGATGGCACTTGACGTGGAACTGCACAGGCCTGTGAACCGGAAACGTAATCTCGTCAGAGATCCGGAACTGCGTAACCAAGGTAAGGAGGAGGGGGTCCACGAGGATGAAGTCACGCCTGCTGCCGCCCGGGGCACCATTGGCGGCAAAGCAGGTGGCAGTGGGCCCTCCGTGCCCCATCCACGCCGGGTGAGCACCAAGGTCAGTCCATCCTGCCTGAGTCAGCAAAGAGCTTGCCGAAGGCAAATCATCCAACTCGGCGTTGAGGTCACCCACGATGGCAACAAAAGTGTCACCCCTCTCCACAATCTCCTGCCTAGCCGCAGCCACAATGGCATCTGTGCGCCCGGCCTTGTGTTTGTCCTGGTGACCTCCCGGAAATCCGTAGATGTTGTAGACGGTGATCGCAACACGGTGCCCTGTGCGCAAGACCACCCTCATGATGCGGCCCAAGCGCCGTGCCTTGGCAAAGGCCTCAGTGCGAGCAGGCATCTCAGTGGCGCGAAAGTCGATCGGCGCCAGAAGACCCACGCCCCCTTTAGCCAAGGCCGCCTCCGGGTCAGGCGGGCCAAGCAGCAACGTGAAGCCTCTGGCCCTGGCGCGCTTAACCCACCCCCGATGAATGGGAGTAGGCAAGGCATGCTCCTGGAAGAACACAGCAGTATGCCTCCGGTAAAGGTGCTCCTCCGCGGACTTGAGGGAAGTGACATTGATAGACTCCAAGGGGGTGTCCTCGGTGATAGTCTCCCAAACCGGATGCGGGTGCTGGGGAGCAACATCATCGGGCCAAGCCCGGAGGCACCCGGCGGCGTACGGCGCGGGGAGAAAATCGAGCTCCCGGGCCCCAGGACGGTCGGGCCCATCTTCCTCGGTGGTGGCCGGCCTGATGGCAAGCAAAGCCTCCCTCAAGAGGCGCTTGTGCCTACGCACAGCAGCTTCAGTCCACTGACCCAGAAACGCACTGCCCGGCATCCGTTGGGCAGGAGTGGAGACGTCAACGCGCGGACCACTCCTGTGGGCTGCGAGGGCAGGTGTCGACACGATGCGTGGGGCAACAGCTCTACCCAAGGCAAGCCAGCAGGCCAGAAGACCGCCCTGAAGCTCGGCCGGCCATGCACTAGCCCCAGAGAGAATAGTGCGAATATCCTGGAAGGCCACCCAGTTACTAACCGGACCAGATGCCCGCCCTCTGGGGAGGCGCGCACAGGCCTTGGCAAGGGCGTCCATGCGGCGATGCCAAGCATCCGGGAAGGTGCGCCAAGGACCAGTAGGCCCCCCGGCACCAATGGTGCGAATGCAGAGGTCCTTGCAATCTTGCAGGAGAACCTCCACCTCGTGCTCGACGCGAGTGTCCTCCATGGCTAAGGATAACCATGCCTCTCCGGCCAGAGCGATCCCAATCACGGGATCTCCGCACGACGCCGCTTGACCAACTGGTAATCTCCTGTCCCCTCGCCAACGGCGGCGCAGAAGTTGGTGAGGCTCCCCAGGTGCTGGCACATCGCTTGGGCAATCCACGCCGCAG
>NZ_JBBAPF010000068.1:0-3086 GCF_040400975.1 Limnohabitans sp.
TATGTAACAATCCAGTTGTGTCCGCATACATACACATATCAATGCCACATTCATCGTACGCGTATGAATGGTGATGCTACGCATTTCTTGGCAATAGCGCCCACTCACAAACAATTGTTTTTCATGCTTCAAATGTTCATCCGTTTGCACCACTGTGTTGTACCTTGGATGGGGCCTGGCCATGGCATCCCCGGATTGCCAATGCGACCTCGCAACTTGCGCTGAGTGCAAGTTTCGCCGGTGTGTGCCAAGATGGTCCACTAATTCATGGGCGTTGTTGGCGGCGGACAATCCTGGCAAGGGGACTTGGTTGCGGAGCGGCGTTGCTTTGGATGGCCGGTGGGGTGCTGGCTGCCACGCTTGTTCTGTTGTTGGGGTTAAAAGAGGGCTGTGTTTGGTGAATCAACGGGACTTTGTGCAGGGGACGGTTCGCACATTGGGCACCATCCAGCAGTCACGCTTTGTCCGCCATGCCAACAGCAAGTTTCACAAGAACAGTTGCCGGGAGTTGTTGGGCGAAGATGTTAGCGCGGTGGCACCTGCAATCGAGAAGTTCCGGCAAGTGTTGAACCATGTCGTGAAACACGGCGCGGCTGTGCACAAGGGCATCTCCGACAACGCCGGTGCCAAAACACTGCGGAAGATGGTGTTTTGTCTGGCTGAGGCTGTCAAGCATCGCCATCACCGGTACTTCAGGGATGTCCAGAGCATCACGCTGCTACGGGATGCGCGGAAGGGTCGGTTGCACATCCGTTTCGTAGCTGTTGACTCGAGGCTGCAGGTGCGCCATGGTTTTCTCGGTGCAACCACTGGATTTGGGAGCGGGGGCGCTGCCATTGTCAAGGCCACAGACCTCATTGTTAGCGACTTCGCAACACGCTATGCTGGGATGAAGGTGGCGGAACTTCGGCAAGAGGTGCGCCGGAGGGTGCTGGACCGCACGCACATGATCACAGTGGACGCTGCTGCAGATGAACTTGTCGCTTCAGAGTTGATGCGTTCTGGAGTGGACGGCGCGGTTTTGACACCGAACTTGCACATCGTCCTGCGCGACAAAGCGCATTCCACCCGAAGGAACCTTTGTAAACCAAAGTCGCATTCATTAATCGTTGTCCTTTTTTATGTGCAAAACAATGAACATCTGCGTATGGGATGGGTAAACATGGAGGTCAATGATGTTAACTAGACTTGCAGTAGCACTGATTATGGCATGTTGGCACCCAACGAAATTACCACACCTGGCAACATTGTCAACCAAATCAATTGCACAAGGTTTTGGGGCAGTGTTGGGGTGGGCTGTTTATAAGCACGTTCGGCCGGCGAGGATCACCAGCAGGCCTTGGTTTTCGGACAAGTATTGCCAAGAGGTTGTGAACATGATGGCTCGTGGCCGCGACTCGCCTGCCCAGATGTTGCACCACAGTCACGACCTCCGATGCACGTTCAAAGAGATCTGCTCTGAACTTCAACCCAATCAGCGTGCTTTGACCAATCTGCGGGCTGCCAAACATCGATTCAAGTCCTTCCAGAAGCCTCTTGGACGGACTGTTCGTCTGTTCAGTTGCGTGCATACCTTGATGGTGAAAGTGGCCATTGGGCGCAATGATGCCCAGGGTGGGCGGGCCCGGGGTTGGCTGGAGTGGCTCAGCGCACGTAATGTGCTCATGGCCGCGATGTTGGCGGACGCCGCCGACGAGGCAAGCGCGCTGCTCCGGTTCTGCGACGACGAGCAGATGGACAGTGCCAAGCTGAATTCGCACATCTACACCTTTCTTCGACGGGTGACCGACTTGTTTGGGGAGAAGCAGTTGTGCCTCCAATGTCCTGGCTACACGACTTACTGCCTAGAATACCTTCAACAACCCTTGGTGTGGGTGGTCCGGGGTAAGGTGGCAAGCTTGGCCGCTCCAACCGCGGACGACATTGGTTTTCTGCATGAGCCACATGCGGATGTGGCTCAAGTTGGCCGATGCTGAGTTGCGGTGCGAGTTCCCGGACTTTGAAGTCGCACAGGCCGAACAAATACAGTTTCGATACATGTGTTAGCATTTTTGATTAGTAATTCAAGTAATAAACACGTACTTCAGTTTTTTCACCACTCAACTTGTTACCACCTAGTGTGCTCAGGCGTTTCGGGTGTTTGACGTCGCCGACCCTGCCAAGCAAGGTGCCACGGCAGTGCAGCACCTGGAACGGTTGGCCATTGCTTGCAAGGTGAACGCAACGGAACTCAAGGCGCAGTTTGATTGCTTTGCCACCCAAGCCTGTCATGAGGCATCTTCCACTGGCTGTTCGAACAAAGATGCCTGGCAGCGCGTGCTGGCTCGTGTTGCAAATCTTCGCCCCGAGGCCCGGCGACGCTACCCAGATGACTGCCTCCGGCCAGTGCTCTACATGTGGTTTGCGTTCTGCGCCAGCACCTCTGGCGTGGAGCAGGCTTTCACAAAGGGGCAACGTGCATTCACGGACCGCCAAGCCAGCTCATCAGCCGCATTTGAGCAGAGCGTCATCAGGCTTGTGACTGACACGACTGGCATTGATGTTGACGACCTCTGTAAGGCTGCCCAACGTGTGTGGGCCAGATGTTGTGGCATCGCCAGAGCCAGCGGTTCAGTTTCCAGGCCTGCCAATTTCAACTCTGGAAGGAAGCGTTCTGCCAGTGGATTTGGCGAGGCGGCCTTTCTTCGGAAAAGGCGGGGGGGCCTGGTTGCCAGTGACGGTGTGGCTGGGGATGTGGAGGTTGTTCGGGCCGAGATCCACCAGTTGCACACGCCGCTGTGGAGCGCACAACATGAACGAGAAAGACAATTTGCTGAGTCCAAACGCAAGGAACCGTTGGAACAGGTTGCGGACGGGGGGCTGCTCGTTGGCCAAGAGGATGACCCTGCACTTCACGCAGCTGCTTCCACACGGCGGGCTGAGTTACTGCGGAACGCAGCCCATCGCGAAACCTTGACACTGAAACATAAGGTCATGCTGACGGGCGGCAAGCTTCCTTTGCAATCAGATTTCCGTGGGCATCACGCCGACTTGGAAGACAACACGTGGGCTACGTTTGCAGGACCCTGGCTAATGCACCTGGTGTC
>NZ_JBBAPF010000069.1:0-3072 GCF_040400975.1 Limnohabitans sp.
CTCGATGGCAACCTCAAGAACGCGTTCGAACAGCTTGGCGATCTGGACAACGCAGCCCAAGCTCGTGTGGGCCTTGGGGGAGGATCTGGCAGCGAAGTTCGTCACGCATGCCAACATGATCAAGGGACTCGCGATGCCCCACCATGAGAAGCAGGTCGCTGAGTCTGGCAAGCGTGCCGAGGAGATCATGCACACACTTGCTGGCCTGATGCTGGAGGAGCCGGAGCCGATCAATATCACAGGGTTCTACACGCAGCTGTCGAAGCAGGCTGCAAACGGGATGAAGGAGATGCGGGCGAAGCTGAAGGATGAGAGTGCGATTCAGCTGGAACCGAAGATCAAGAGCATGGCTGAGGAGGTCCTTCAGCGGTCAAGAAACCAGCTCCTCAAGTGGGGGTTGAGCAAGTTTCTCACCTTCGAGAGCATCCGTTTGAATACCCCGGCTGGCAAGCAGCTGCGCAAGAGCCTGAAGGTGCTCTGGGACACAAACAAAAGCGACGAAGAGTTCGTGAAGTACCTGGGCACCGATGTGGACGAGTTGGAGGGCATCTTTGAAATGAACAGCGCCGCTCCCATGATGCCGAAGGAGCAGGTGTCAGGCAAGCGCGCGGTGCCTTCCTCCTCCTCATCATTGCCCGGTGACAACGCAGCAACAGCGAAGCGCGCCAAGAAGTGAAGGGCACGGCCACTTGCTTGCTCGCAGTCATGCTGGCGATGCCTGGCACACGTTCCTGCCCGATGACTTCCCGGCCGCACGTTCGCTCCCTCGTTCTCTCGCGTTCTCTCTCGCTCTCTCTCTCTCGCTCTCTCTCCTGTGCCCGCCGCGAGCCACGAGCCGCGGCGCCGCGCTTGAAGGAGGCTGCAAGAGGCCTCGACGTACACGCTTGCTCGCTCGCTCGCTCGCTCTCTCTCTCAACGACCTGTGCCCACCGCGCACCACGAGCCGCGGCGCCATGCTTGAAGGGGGCTGCAAGAGGTCTCGACCGTGGCACCCGCTAGACTTTCCCCACCATTGGCCGCAGGCCGCACGCCTGAAGGAGGCTGCAAGAGGCCTCGACCCCCTGGACTTCCGCACCATGAGCCACGATCCACGGCTTTGCGAGAGGCCTTGGTGCATGCTGCAAGTGGTCTGGAGTCCTGCAGGCTGCATCTGCGATAGCACGTGGCCCGAGACTTCCCCTGCAAGCGCAGATGCCCGCAATGAAACGCGCGGGCGAGCTTCCGCCTTCAGCGGAGACCTCGGCTCCAAAAGGAGCCCGGCAGGCCCCTACAGTGCACGACCAGCTCGACGTTGACACAATCTACAAAGGCACGTTGATGCAGCAGTACCTGTTGTTCGCCTGGGGAAAACTTTCGGAGCAGGAAAAAAGCATGGCACGGAGCGCGATCACGGCCTCTACCTCTTCATTGTCGACAAGTTGCAGTGGCTCTGGCATGGCTGAAGTTGCACATGACCTGCTGTTCCGCTCACTTGGCGGAACTCCGTATTTGTGCCACTCCTGCGAAATAATTGGTTTCAAGCGGGAGCACCTGATGCGAACAGTCCACACTGCTCTGCAGGCAGAGGATGCTTGTTGTTTCCAGGAGTTCGGCGAGCTCTCCAGTGGCACAGCGAAGTGCTCTGTGCACAAGGAGCTGTGCAGCGTGGATTTCTCCGCGTTCTTGGCTGTCATCGGCTATTCGTGCAAAGACATGTCCTGCCTGAAGGCAGGGTCTAAGAAGCATGTCCTGCAAAAGCAAATAGGGTCTTCAGGAAGCACGTGCCAGTACCTCATTGCCTACTTGAAGGCTGCTGCACCCAAGGTCGCCATTTTGGAAAACGTACCAGAAATGGCAAAAGAAGAGCATCAGTCTGACAATGTGAGGTATATGTCTGAGGCTGTGAGGGCTGCTGGCTATGAGATCCGTACGCGGCTTCTGGATGCGCAGGAGTTCATGCTGCCTCAACGCCGAAAGCGGGCATGGTCTGTGCTTCTGCATCAGCGGTCACTGGGGTTGACCAGCGCGGAGGCCGCGCGGGTACTGGATGCGATCTTCCAGACCGTGGAGAAGCAGAGGGCAAGGCCGGTGGCAGCCAAGGAGCTGCTGCTGAAGACCGCTGGTGACACCGTCGAGGCTGAGTTGCGCCGAAGACAGGCCTGCTGCCGTGGCGGTGGTGATGCTGGTGGCTGTGGTAACAGCTCGGAGTTGCATCAGTCCTTCATGCACAGCAAAGGCGTGAGCTGGGCGCAGCTGCGCGCCCCAGCTTCGACGGAGGAGTCAGCCTGGTTCCAGATGTGCACACAGAGGGAGAAGGAAATCATAGCCTTTGCCATGAAGTACAAGCCTCGGTTGTTCTCGGTGGACTGCTCGCAACGCATCGACAGGACGACCATGGAGGACAACGGCATCATACCCACCATCACGCCCAGTGCCCGGAACTTCTTGGCCTACGTCCCAGGCATCAAGCAGCCCCTCAACCGATTCATGCTGGGGGTGGAGAGCCTCGTGTTTCAGGGTTTCCCCGTCGAGCTCTTGCCAAAGTCTGAAGCCAAAGCGAGCGACCCGCAATACCAGGACTTGGCAGGCAACGCCTTCCCGGCCACCTGCATACTAGCAATAATGCTGGCGATTCTGGTACACGTTCCTGCCCAGCCGAGTGTGCCCGATTTGCATGATGTGCCAGATTCGCAGGCCTCGAGAGCCTCGGGGGCCTCGAGCCTCATGGAGCTCTTGGGTGGAATTCTATAATAAAAAGAAATGTAATCACCATGTTATGAATGGGCGGAGGCTGAGACAGGCCTCGCATCTGCTCATCCGCATGACCACCATCTCACCATGCATGCGGCAAACGGCCGGAAATGCCTGCGATGCCGCATGACCATCATCCGCATGACCACCATCTCACCATGACCACTTGCTCATCCGCACGACCACCATGCCTGCGATGCCGCTTCAGGTTGGCCGAAAACTTTCGAGTCACACGCATGGTCCTCTTCTGGACGAGCCCGAAAATGAACGGAAAAATCTTGAATTTTCGAACCAAAAATCTGAACCATTTTTTCTGAACCAACCCCGTTTCTGAACCAAAAA
>NZ_JBBAPF010000070.1:0-3043 GCF_040400975.1 Limnohabitans sp.
ATGGGTCTACAAAACATTCTACAAATCGGTCTACAAAGCAGTCTACAAATTGGTCTACAGAGTGGTCTACAAAGCAGTCTACAAGTTAATGAACAACACAGTGTAGACATGGCTCCATCAAAACCATGTACAAAGCACTGTACAAAGCGCTGAATGTGTGCATACATGCATGAGGTTGTACGTGTGCCCGTCATGGTCTGCGTGACTGTTGCCAGCACTCTGTGTCGTGAGTGCGTGCCAGCAAAAGTGAACATGTCATTTTCTGCGCATTGCACGTGCGCAAAGGACGTGACTAGTAACCGTAGCATTTGTCTGTCCATGGTATGTCAGCACAAAAGCAACTGAATGCACCCGGTACGTGCGACGGACGTGACCAGTGCTTTCTTTTGCTCCCCAATACGTGGCAATCTGATGCATGCATCAGCCCGTGTCCCCCATGCAACGGTGTTGCTTGCGTGAATGGCAGCATGTCATGAGTACCCATCCTCAATGGCCATCTGCTCGACGGTCGGTGACTGCGCCCGCTTGATTTCAGGCGTGGCCACTTTCTCCAACCATGTCTTCGCCTCCTTTGCCAGTGTCAGGCATGCCTCATTTGACATGGTATTAGCCCACTCCACCACAGCCTGCTTGGCAAACGCAACGATGTCGTCCTTCTTGGCCGCCTCTTGGACCATGCGAGCACATACATAGGGGACGTGTAGGACGTGGCTCTCGTCATTGGGCGTCCGTGTCAGCAATATGCACCGCCAACCGTACGGAACCCACAATGCACGCCCCGGTACGAGGTCTGCAAAGAGGCAGTGCGTGACCAGAAACGTGTGGAAATCGTGCCACTGCAACTGCGCGAGGAACGAGACGCAGTTGTGCATGGTGCAGCCGCGCTCCAGCAGTGGGGAAGCCGGGAGCACGCAAGCCAACATGTCACCCCGTTGCACGCTGAGGAAATGTCCAAACCCTGACATGGGCCACTGCTCAGGACATACCCGTGTTGCGGCTACGTCGTGACTCAGAAGCCACGGTGTGCCAAGGGAGCGTAACGCCTCCGGCGTGTGCGACGTGTCCCGCCACTGTTTCGGCACCCACGCGAGCTCCTCCAAGCTGTCGTGGCCACCGCCATGTGGTGGCAGCCGCGTGTCGCAACTGAGGCGGGTGCCGTCTTGGTTGAGGAACGCGTCTGCTTTGGTGACGGCGTCGTCGATGCGCTTGTCTCCGATGGCGGACCGTAGCCGCGCCATGTCGGAACCGGGCCCGGCCGCATTGAAGCACAACACCCAAGGCCTCGTGTCGATGAGCGGAGCACCGTCGCCATCGTGCACGGCAACTTTGCCGTGCCCTTTCTGTAACAGGCCGTGCCCTTTGACTAACATGCCGTGCTCAAGCATGAAGCGCAGGAACGGCATCGGCACGCGAGCTTCCACTGGCACGTGTGCCGACCGCCACGGGGCAAGCAAGCGCGTGCGCTCACACTGAGCTCTCCGCATGTCAGATGTTGCCTCCTTGCGACGCCGCTTGGCCAGCTCCTCCGCAGCCTGGACTTGTGCACCGATGCATGTGCTGGCCTGCTCGAGCCTCACAATGTACTGCGTGAGATCC
Source organism: Limnohabitans sp. (assembly GCF_040400975.1). Classification (GTDB taxonomy): domain Bacteria; phylum Pseudomonadota; class Gammaproteobacteria; order Burkholderiales; family Burkholderiaceae_C; genus Limnohabitans_A. The sequence continues at coordinate 1,597 of NZ_JBBAPF010000070.1, forward strand.
TGACTGCGTGGCCCTGCAGTGGAGAGCGTCCATGCACCCACGTCTTTTTTTGCATCCGCTTTGAGATATGCAAGCGTGTCCTTGAACGTGTTCAGCCAAGCTGCCATGTCCGGAGGTGCACCTGCCATGTTTCCATGTCCCGCTGTGCAGAGCGCCTCCCAGCGGGCGGCCATGTTTGTGCGCGCCGTGCCATGTGCTTGGCAAGCTTTTTTAATTGCGGCCAAAGCGTCCGTGCGCATGTCCAAGAGCGCCCCTGTGGCGCCGCCCTTGGCACGTTTACTTGTGCTCGACGGCCCCGTTGCGAGAGTGCGTTTGTCACCGAATGTCTCTGGCGTGCCAGAGTAGCCCGTGGCAGGCTCCAACAAAGATGGGTCGCACACTGCATTGATGGGAGGTGTTGAGGCCACACGCGCTGGCAGACTCGCTGGCTGCGTGTCTGAGCTTGAGCTAGCCGCGCCCTGGAGGAAGGCGAGGCCGAAGTCGCCCATGGCCCTGCCGGTCAAAGCCTGCGCCGTCGTGCCATGATCTGCCAACAGATTGAGTGCATTTGCCATCTCGGTGGCACCATGGACAGAGTCAACACACTTGACTTGTCGTGCAGACTCGCGGCGGCGGTAACCTTGTGTCCGTGGCACTCCGAGCACTCCGAGTTGTGTATCCGTGCCCGTGCCGCGCCGGACTATATCCGGGTTTCCGTAGTCTCGTGCCCACTTGGCCAATGCAGCTTGTTCTTTCTCTTCGAACGTGCGACCGGCAATGCCCTCGACGTAGATTTGATGTGCCACATACCGTGGCTGAGTCAACCAGAGAATGTCGGACGTGTCTGCGACTCCGACAGCCTGCAACATGGACTGCGTGCTTGTGAGCACGGCTTGCTTGCGTGTCCTCATGTTTGCCAACCCGATCTCTTCTGCGTTGTTCTTGATTCGACACTGTCGAACGAGAGCGTACCACCTTTTCTTGTCTTTGCTACGGACTTCGTCCAACATTGCCTTGGACTCGGCCGTGGCGCTCCAAGCACGTATCAGTGCGCGCATGGCAAACAAGCAGGGTCGACACACCCAACACTGGCTTCTGCTGTTGCCCTTGTTCACCATGTCCCGCCGTGGCATGGGGGGCCCACAGTCAAACTCGCAAACCTCGAGGAAGCCAGCGTCCTTGGCCGGACTTGCACAGGCCTCCACATCGCCGCAGGATCCCTGAGCATGAGAGGTCTGCGTGCCTGCGTCGTGATCCGATGCATTTGACGTGTCCACCCACTCAGGAATCTCCTCCCTGGAGCCGCTGGATTCAACTGGAGAAGTGGCACTGCTTGACATGGCCCCGGCGTGGCGCGCTCGGAAATGGCACGTGTTTCCTCACGTGCCCAAACGGGTCCGCTTCAACATGTCACACCGTGTGCACATGAGATGGCACTGCTATGTGCAAGTCACGTACATGTCCATGT
>NZ_JBBAPF010000071.1:0-3000 GCF_040400975.1 Limnohabitans sp.
TGACACACGCCGTCGCCAACAAACGAAAACTCAGTTCGTTTGCCAGCACTAGTACCCCCGTCTTCAGGCTGATATCCATCACGAGGCCCTTGGCCGCGACGGTTGCCAATTGACCCGCCGGTCCAAACGCGCATCCCGACTTCCGGCATGGTGGATGCACACAGAGCGGGCCAAAGGTTGCTGAAGGCCTTCCCCACGATGCAATCAAGAGGCCTCAGACGCACCCGACTCTCTCGCACCACCGAGGGCACTTGCGGAGATGCGTTCCCTCGGGGGCCTTCTCACTGCCGGCACACAGCCAGCCCGCTGGTTCGGGGACCTCTTCCGAGGCCACCGACCTTCACAGATCGAGGGCAAATTTGGCCAACTCTGATTGTAAGACAGTACGTGCGGCCCTCCCCGTGTTGGTGGGCCTGCGCCAATGGCGCCACTTCTATCGCATGTCGGCATCAATCGATCTCTGGTCCGATAGCTGGTTTGCCCTCCGCTCCATCATCAACAAGTCCTCAAGAGAGCCCATTCTATTTTTGTCACAATGTGTGAGTTGGCAAGCACTCTGCAAGTGCTGATTTCAACATTGATATTGTCGCTCGCATCCCCAGCATTTCGAATCCCATGCCAGACTCTTGTCTCACTTATCCGGAAATTCCGTCGTTACCCGTCAGCCTCGCTCGTGACTTCCCACCATTGCGGTCGTCGTCATTCTATCTATGCCTCTGATCGCAGCGACATGGCTCAGAGGTCACAAGCCAACCTCGCTCAACTCCCTCGCTTGCGAGGCGTCGTGTCCAACAACCACGATCCGCACCACGCTGTGCTCGGCGTCCGGATTGTCCCTCCGCTTGATCTCGGAGAGCACCATTGCACAACTTGGGCCACTGAGCTCTCCCGCGCGCCAATATGGCGCCAACAAGTTGGACGGCGCTCAACGCCGACAACCTCGCATCCCACCGGCACGGATTCACGCAGCAGCGCGGCGCTGTGGATCGTTGAGATATTGGAGATGCTCTGGCCCCGCCCCCTCATGACGTCGCGATTCGACGGGATCCGCTTGGAGGACCTACTAGCTTTGCGGCCACTTTGTGAAAGCCACTTGGCCCACAACCGGCCTTCACCACCATCATCCTTCCACACGCAGTATTTCACAAAAGAAACCATTCATGGCATTTGCATCGCCCACCATATGCTGCCATCGTTGCAGCGATGCCGCTGGGCCAATGAGACTTCTCAGTTTCTACTTGAACTGGACTCGCGACCACAACTACCGACCCAAGATGATAAAACCATCGATGACATCGCTTGCCGACACCACTCACCGTCTGTTCCTTGTTAACGCAACCACTGAGCTAACACATGTCCCGAAAAAAGGCTCCTCGCTATGTCCGATCTTCCCTCGATTGCACCTGCACCGCAACTTCCATTGAACATCCCCTGCTGTGGACAAGCACAACCCCTGCTGAACCTGTCCAACCAGTCCCAGCCCTCTTCAACTATTTTACCTCGTACATGACTTCCGGCCTGTTCACGCACTCATCCATGTTCAACCATTAAACTGACTCGACGGCCTCCACAATCCCTTACGGCCTCCGAACATGGACATTGCCGAACAATTGTTCCACGACCGCGGCATCCCCGACTTGGGCCCACTGCGCACGCACCGCTGGGGCCCATCCACGGGCCAACGACCCACGATCCGCCTTCACCAACCCTATACTCGAGCGCGCCCGCCAGAGCACATTCGCCAACGCCGACAACGCCTCCCTCGCCAAGGACTACGGGTTCCAGACATCCGACGCAGCCATGTATGCCAACGGAGTCCACGCGTACGGAACATAACTCTGAAACAAAAGCGCCAGCCAACCGCATGCGTCCGCACCAGACGCGCGGTCCCCCACGGATGCGCAGTGCCACGCCACTGACCACGATCTCTAGCGTTGCCCATCATTGCCCCGACATTGGGAAAGCATGGCCTTACGCCACCCCACCACGATCCAACCGCGCGCCGAGTCGCCACCACTTCCAACCCCGTCGCCTCTCGCCCAGACCTTGGCAACCACAACCATATTCGGTGCGCTTGTCCTGAACACGCCACCAGCCCAGCCCCTGTCGATAACTCATCCGCCTCCGGGCTGAGGGCCCCGCACTTTGGCTTGCAGCGCGCCATCACCTCTTGCACAGCATCGATCTTCCTCTGGCCACAACGCTGGTGGGCGCATATCGTCTTAGCGACATCAACCAGCCGGCAGCGGACGGATCGAGGAACTTGAAAGATTAGTGGCGGAGCAGAAGCGACTGCTGAACGAGCGCGAGCAAGCCTTGCAAGTCAAGATTGCCACCTTTGAAAATACATTCGGTACTTTTTGAGCAGGCTGTCTGGCAGACGAAGTCTCGTTGTGGTCGGCTTCTCTTCCTTCCTATCCTGCCTCGGCCTCGGTTCCGAACCGCAGTGAAGAGAGATTGAATCAGCTATGCGATTTGGCAACGAGCTGAAGGCAAACCCTGGGGCAGTTGCTTGCATATGCACATCAGCTTGGGGTCGCTGCGCGATGGAGCCGCTGCCCTTCCGCAAGTAATGCAGCCATGCTGTGGAGAAACATAAAATCGACTTCTGGTCACGTGCGTGAGCTCACACACATCCAATGGTGCGCGCTTGTTCGGGCGAATCAACCATTCATCTCGAGGCACCATCAGAGGCTCAACAAGGCTCACCTCCTCTGCCATAAGTGCAGCAACAAGGCAACATACCCGAGAAAGCATTACAATCGTGACCCTTGCAAGGCCTCATCACCAATAACCCTCGCGCCTGGAGCGGAGACGACTCGTATGGCAGCTGCTCGCCAGCGAGACGGAGCGCCACAGGCCGCCTGCTCTCTTCTTCTGTCCTATGACATCGTGCATAATATCAGTCGCGGCGTCCGTCATGGAATTCATCAACAACCCCATCCAACTCACAAGCTCCATGCATAGCAGAAGTTGTGCCCTCCCTGCCCACCCACCGCC
>NZ_JBBAPF010000072.1:0-2878 GCF_040400975.1 Limnohabitans sp.
CAACGCTTTCGAGGCCGCCCGCAATCCCGACACTCGCACAATCCTATGCTCGTCTCCGACGCGCACAGGGGACACCTCTTGCGAGGCCACATGCCCGAAGGCAACTTGCCTGGCCTCGCATCGAATTTGAAGTCACCGCCACAATGCCGTGGGCAACTGTAGCAGTACTCCGTCCACCCTCGTCGTTCCGCGGCGCCGCGGTCGCTGGAATCCCGACCGTCGCCACCTTGACCTCCGTCTGAGCCAGAAGGAGCCGTGCCGCCACCTTCCAAGCCCGGAGGAGCCTCGCCACTGTCTTTGCTTCCGCTGCCGCCGCCACCCGAAGTCGTCGACGCCTGTCTACATCCTATCTTCTTCAAGGACTTTGCCCCGTCGTCACCCCCCTCAGGGGTGCTCGCTGCCACCGCCTCCAGCTGCTGCCGCTGGCGCCAGCCGACGTGCCAGTCCCAAAGGTCGGGTCGCACGGACTTCAGGTAAGCGTCGAGGTCGTCGCAGGAGTCGGGGTCCTCCCGCTGCAAGTGACCAGCGCTCACCGCCGAGGGGAGGTCTGGCGCTTTGCTGCTCCCTCCGTCTGCCCCCGTCCACTTGTCGTGAGCTTCCGGCACCAAGCTCCCCTCTTCCTCGCGCGTGGTCCCCTTGCTCAGGCTGCGCCTCCCGAGCGCGGCCTGCCGCTGCAGTGCTGCCTCGTCCGGCCGCTCGGGCCCAAGCTTCACACTGCAGTCCTCTCGCTGTACTCCCGACACCGGCTTTTTCCCAGCCAGCTGGCTGTGGTTGGGCTTCACATCTCGCCACTCTCCCCAAGATTCCCTGTCGCCTGCAGAATCTGTGCTTGCAGCTCGCTTGGCTGGTTGTGCTGCCGCGCTGGCTAAGCCGTTCCCCGCGGGTGCGGCTTGTCCCAGCGCCGTTCCATTGGACGACTCCGCCTGCATCTGCAACACGCCTCTGGCAGTCTTGTCAACGTCCGCATCGAGCATCGAGATGAGGGGGATCACGAGCTGGTCCTTCTCTGGCATCTGCTTGAGCTCCTGGTGGAGCACCTCTCCCCCTGCTGAGAGCTCTTGAAGGCGCGAAGGCGACAACAGTCGGAGGCCAAGCAGAACCTCATCTGACAGGTCCTGGTCTGCTGCAAGCTCACTGATGGCTGCAGTGCATGCGGTGGACCTGTTTGCCCGCAACCTATGCTCAGCTTCCAGCTCCACGCCCTTGCCTGCATGGTCGTCCTGGCCAGATTCCCTGTTTCCATGCTCCATCTCTTGCAGTCCTCGGGGGAGTTCTTCCCCATCGGGGTCAAGCATTGATATGAGGGACGTCATCACGTGGTTTCTGTCAGATACCTCACAAAGCTTCTGCCGGAGGGCGTCATCCCCTGCCAAGAACTCCTCGAACTGCAGCGGTGTCAGCAAACGGAGTCCCGGCTCCACTTCGTCTGAAGGATCAGGCTCTTTGCTCAGCTTTTCAACCGCCGAAACGCTCCGAGATGTTTTGTTCGACTGGAGACGCCGTTCCACTTCGGCAACAAGGCCCGCTTCGCTGGCCTCGGGCGCAGCCTCAGCCTGCGTGGCCTCGCTGAGCTTTGACAGCCCGCTGACCCGCTGCTCGCTGCCTTCCTCCTGCTCGGCTCCTGGTGGCCTCGCTCCCCCCGCCCGGGTGGACTCAACAGGGAGGTACTGCAGCTCCACGGGCGCAGTCTCGGCCTGAGTACTGGCCCTCACGCGCCGGCCGTCCATCAGGGAGCTGATCATCCTGGACAGCTCCTCGTTCTCCGTCCGCGCCCTGGCAAGCCACCCCTCGGCCTGCTCGTACGAGGCCCTGTTCTCGCCGCACTGGCGCTTCAGGGCGTCCACCTCCCGCTGCAGAGCGTGCAGAGCTTCCAGCTGGTCGCCCAACCTGCACTCTTGCTCCTTGGGTGGACTCCTCCCGTCTCGCTTGCTGCGGCCTCCTTCTTCAAGCTGGCTTCCACTGTCGTCTGCTGCGGCGTCGTCCATCGTCAACAACCGTCGTCGCGATCGTCGCCGCTCGTCAGCCGAGCTCCCGCCGGCACCGCCAAGGCCTGCCTGCGCGCTGCCGTCGCGCGCCAGCCTGCCAGGGCCTGCCTGCGCGCTGGCATTGCTGCTCCCGCTGCCGCTGCCGCCTTCGCCTCGGCCCGCCTGCGCGCTGCCATCGCTGGGCGGCATGCCGCGGCCTGCCAGCGCGCTGGCATTGCTTGCTGCGCCTCCGCTTCCGCTGCCGCCGCCTCGGCTCCGACTGTCGCTCTTGCCGGGCTCGGGGGCCCCGACTGGGTGCCTCCAGGGGAAGCTCGGCTCCGCCGCCCTCTCGACGGCCCGCCAGTAGGCTGCCAGAGCCTGAACAGCAGCACGTCGTCCCGGGCCGTGCTGGAAGGCACAGCACGGCCGGTAGCAAGCCGCCGCGTAGCGGCAAGGGCCAAGCGCAGCAGCGCATGGCGCCGGCCGCTCCACAGTCTCTCCCAGGTCCGTCCTGGTCCAGGCCTCTCCTTTGCGCTCGTCGTCGTCCCCGGCCAGATTCTGCTCTGGGCCTCTGTGCTCGTCCTCGTCTTCGGCCTGGTTCTGCTCTGGGCTCCCCTCTGGGCACTCGTCCGCAGGGCCGTCCGCAACCCCAAGGCCTCGTCCAACGGGCCGCTCTGTCAAGTCTCCGCACCCGACCTCGTCGGCCTCGTCCCCGTCTCGTCGGCTCTTGTCAGCCGCTCCTCCGTCTCGGCGTCGGGTCATCGTCCCACCCACGGGGAGTCCGCCCCACGCTTGGGCTTGAGCCAGGGTCGGGTCGGGTCGGGTCGGGGCGGGTCGGGTCGTAGCTCGCCATTAAGAGCAACGCGTCCGAGAGGTGTCGGTTACGCGCCGCCCCGCTGCGCTCGCGGCCACTT
>NZ_JBBAPF010000073.1:0-2811 GCF_040400975.1 Limnohabitans sp.
GCTTGTCCTTCACAGTGGCCTGCCAATCGTCCTCTGGCCGTGTGAAAGCGACAGGGCCCAAGACCGTGCCTTTGTTGGAGGTGTTGTAGTGCTTGCCCTGGCGCTCAGGCAAGTTCAGAGCGGAGCGGGACACCATCGTCATCATCTCCACTTGTGGGATGGTTGCCGTGCCGCGTGCCAAAGACCGACGTGCCCGGACCGTGTCCTCTGTCTTGAAGATGTACACGCTCCGCTTGACATAGCTCCGCGTCTTGTCCTTGGAAGCCTCCTCGCCCTCAGCGCCGTCGTCGCCCGCGCCATCGTCCTCCCCAACTGCCGCCCCGTCCTCCTCAGACTTATTATTGGTTCCCGCGTCTGCCGAACCCTTGAAGGGATTGACCATGTTGTTGACGTTGCCTCAATCATAGCAGTTGTGAAAGGAGTAAGCAAATGCAAGAATCATATACCAATTTGACATACAATTGTGCACGCATCATGTGTAAGTGTTGGGGGTACCGTGGCGCCCGCCATCGAGCAGCAGCGCCACCTCGCCAACGTTCAAGCTTGGTTTCTGGTCGGAGTTGCCGTGCCAACGAGCCTCGAGGATGGTGGAGACTAGTTTCTCGTAGAACTTGTCCTGGAAGGGGGATCCGCAAGTGCGGGGTAGTGATTGCTTCGCCGCTAAGCTTGACATCGAAATGGAAGATGACCAAGCCGGTCAAGTCGCCGTTCGCTTTGCCCAGGCAACTGGACTGCACCTCGGGCACCAGAGCAGCGAGGTTGGCGGGGCACACGACGACCTTTGTGTACTGCCTGGCCAGCCGGGCTGCGGCCGCCTCCCACTGGGCCCGGGTGTCCTCCGCCATGTTCGAGAGAGCCTCCTCAATCGGGGTGTTGATGTCCGCAGGCGTCGGCGTAGATGTTGCCAAAGGTGCCGTTTCCGAAGTCGCCGCGGTAACAACCGACTTGCCTGCAGCTTGCCCCGCATCAATTGTGGGGACTGCTGGAAGCCGTTCCTTGGAGAGCAAGTCCAGGACCCCATCGAGGTCCTCCTTGATCAGCGCGTACTCGGCCACCTCTGCTGCTGCCTTGTTGTTGCGCACGCCCACGCGCAAGGTGCTGTCGAACTGGTCGCCGTAGACAATGGCCTTCCAATCGGCGTTTGCGTATGTATGTGCGTGTGAGTGCGGTGATATGTGGATGGTGGGGCTGTAACGCTGCCATGCACAAAACACATATTTCAAAAAAAGGGCCGGTGGCCTCAACGAGTTCAATGTACTTAACGGTGCTGGGTTTCTCCGCTGACTGCCACGACAAGTCAGCAGGTGGCATCTCCGAGTAGTTGCAGATACGCTTCCTCACGTTCGTGTGGTCGGCGAGGACGCCGCGGATGGTGGCTTTGGCCGCATTGTCAAAGGGGTGCCGGTCGAGGAAGTCGACCAAGAGGAACGCATGGAAACCGGACTTCAGCAAGTAGACGTCCACTGTTTCTTGTTTCATCTTCGCGACGGTGAACTCTGACGCATCCACCCAGCCCATCCTCAATGAGTCCACCATCGCCACGAACACCCACTCGATGCCCTTCGGCGTCTTCGCCCGGTCCACCACTACCTGGAGCTTGTAGACGCTGTTCAGAGGGGAGCTGACGCCACACGAGTCATCGAGGTGCTCGAGCGCGGTCCGGGCCATGTCCAAGCACAACACCCGGGATTCAATGGTCAAGGAGGTGTCGACAAAGGAGCTGGTGATGGGTTCACTGGACCTGGCCAACTTCACTTTGCTCGAAAAATGCGCGGCCAACTTTGCGGCCGTGCAGCGGCCGCCGCGGGATTCAAGCAAGTGTTTCTCCCTGACAATCATTTGCACCCGTTGGATCGCCGTCCACCCGACCTGGCTGGCCTCCGCGATGGCATCCTCTCTGAGTTGGAAAGACCTTGTGCTGAGTTGCTTCTCATCGCACCTGACAAAGGTCATCTCGACGCTGAGGAACAGGCGCCGCCATGTCCTGATAGTGGAGTCATCCTTGCCTGATTTAATGTCCTGGTAGCAGGCCTTAAGGGCGGCATGGGCGAACTCGCAAGGACTCACCATGCGCAAGGCCCCTTTCATCTCCATGACTGGGCACTTGTCCTCAATGATGCCGATCACCATGGGGTGCGGGAGCTTGCCTGGAAGGTCGCATTTGTAGTGATGCTCGATGACATCGTCGATGCTCCGCCGGCTCACTTTCACGCCAGGGGTAGGTGTCCACAGATGGTTGGCCCAGAAGAAGACGCCGCCACAAGTGTAGCTGCAGGCCTGCCCGCTCTCCAAGCCACGCATCATGGCAGCGTTGAAGTCCTTGAGGTCGAATGGAGCCGTGTGGGAACAAGTTTAATGGAGTGACTGACATACTTGTGACTATAGAGTGACCAGCAACATTAGGGAAACAAGTGACAGAAAGGGGTCACCATGTGGCCGCCGTTGGCGATGTCCAGAGGCATGGCCTGTTCCAAGTCCTTCAGGATGGCATTGCCGAGGATCTCTTCGAGCCACATCTGGACCTCAGAGTAGTGCTGGCTGTTCACAGAGGCCAGGGAAGCCGGCACGACAGCCAAGGGGTCCACATCCGGCGCTGCCGTCGCAGCGGCAGCGCCAGAAGCCTTGCGCTTGGTTCACCCCCCATCACGGCGGTGGCAACCCGGCAAACCAACAGGCCATGGACCCTCAACCAAAACACTCGCAGCACGTGTTAGCACGCAAGAGAGGGATGTCCGTGTCGTGTGGTGTGGCTGGGACAAAACAGTGAATGTGCGTGTGTGTGTGTGTTGTGTGTGTGCGTGCGTGCGTGTG
>NZ_JBBAPF010000074.1:0-2809 GCF_040400975.1 Limnohabitans sp.
GCCAGGGTTTGGAGTGCGCGGCCGGGAGTGTCACTTCATGGGGGGGTCTGCCCAGGAGTCACTGCTGGCATCTTCACAGTGCGGGAGACGAGCCCCGGTGTGCGGCTTATCGAGGTGGCCTCGACGTACACCGTGGTCGACCAAGGGCCGCCTTCTGCACCGCCGTCAGCACCGCCGCCAGCGCCGCTGCATGCACCTGTGGCTGCTGCAGATGTGTTTGAGCAGGCAGAAGTGATAACGTGCCCTGCTTGCAACGGACTGCACCGGCCTCACTCCAGGGATGCCACTTGCCGCCTTGGCCCAAAGGCCGAAGGTGCGCCGCCAGCTTTCCCAGCAGCCGCAGTGGATGAGGAACCTCGCTACTCTTGTCCGGCCTGCCGGGGGCGTCACAGGCCCCATCGGCGGGACCATACCTGCGCTCTGGGGCCGATTGAGGCCTGCGCAGCCAGGCAGAGCGAAGATGAGGAGGAGGAGGAGCTGCAGTCCTCTGATGTTGGCCAGTTGGAGTGGCAGGCCATCATGAAGGATTCAGGGGCGATCACTGTGCCGTTGAAGGATGTCCGGCACGCCGTGGGCAGGGACTACGAGGATTGGAAGGCTGCTATGCAGGCTGAGTACGAGACCTTGAAGGAGAAAGGCGCCATCGAGGAAGTACCAGCGGGCCAGGTGACTGGTCAGGTCATCCCCATGAAGATTGTCGCGACCCTCAAGCCCACGGACGTGCCTGGGATCAAGAAGAAGAAGATCAGGACCGTGGTGTGCGGGAACTTCGTCAAGAAGCATGCTCAGGAGGAGCTCTATACGGCCAATGCTGATGTGACATCTGTGAGGGCCGTGCTGTCAGAAGCTACCCGCAACAAGTGGGGTGTTCAAGTGGTGGACGTCGTAGGTGCATTCCTCAATGCCCCATTGCCAGCTGACAGCGAAGACATCTTTGTGGAGCCCCCACGGATTCTGGTGCAGTACGGCATCATCCAGGGAGGTTACAAGTGGCGAGTGAAGCACGCTGTGTACGGGCTCCGACAAGCTCCTCGGGCGTGGGGTCAGGAGCGGGACAACCAGCTCCGCAAGGCCCGGGTCTCCATGGGAAACGGCAAGTACGCCGTGTTGGAGCAGAGCCACGTTGACTCCACGGTGTGGTTGGTGATGGAGGACGGTGGTGAGTCAGAGTCAAAGAATGTCAACTTGGTGCATGGTCGGAAGCCTCTGCGCTACTTGGTCGACTATGTCGACGACTTCCTGGTGGCAGGCCCAAGGTGGTTGAGAGCCATCATCATCAAGTGGATGGAGAAAGTCTGGGAAGTGCAAGTCTCGGAGTCATTGGAGATTGGCACTTGGGCTTCAGCCTCGTATCTGGGTGGGACCATTCAGGCCACCTCGAAGGGCTTCCGTTTCCACCAGAAGCAGTTCACGTTGGACTTGTTGAAGGCCTGGAACCTGGAAGGGTGCAAGCCCACCTTGGGAGTGGGAGGGGATTTGCCCTCGGAGACCGTGGAGGAGGCCGAAAGTAGGGACGAGCCAGACCCGCGAGAAGTCAAGCTTTGTCAGAAGCTGGCCGGGTCTCTCATCTGGTTGTCCACGAGGACTAGACCGGACATCGCTTTCGCCCAGAGCAAAATCTCCTCTGACGCCACGAAAAACCCAGCTCGTGGTCTGGCCATGGGCAAGAGAGTGCTCAGGTACTTGGCGGGCACTGCGGGTTGGGGCTTGAATTTTGAAGGTGAGGGCAGTGACCTCACGGCCTATGGCGATGCCAGTTTTGAGGCCACGAAGTCCATCTCGGGCACTTGTGTGTTCTTTGGGGGACATCTCCTTGCATGGAGGAGTGCCAAGCAGCCCCAAGTGGCCAAGAGCACTGCTGATGCGGAAGTGACGGCGTTGTCCGCGACCCTCGGCATGGCCGAGAACGTGAAGGCGTTGTTGTGCAGCATGCGTGTTCCCGTGGAGCTCATCAACGTCATGTGTGACAACAAGGCTGCGATTGTGCTGTCCACTGGCGAGGGGAGCTGGAAGACCAAGGCGTTGGCCAACCGGGTCTACTACGTGAGGGAGGCAGTGCGTTTGGGTTTGGTCACAGTCAACTTTGTTGCCACGGATAGGCAGAAGAGCGATTCCTTGAGCAAGTTCTTGCCCAGGAATCGTATGTTGGAAACGCGCAGGATGCTGGCCATGGAGGACAGCGAGGAGCTCACGGAGTCCAGTGCTGGTCGCGCTGCGTCGCAGCAATGAGGAGGAGCGTGTGAGCACCTCGGAAAACAGCGTCGGTTCGGAAAACAGCTTCGGTTTATGGGGGCTTGGCGGCGCGTCGTTTTAGATCTTGTTGAAGGACGTGGGCGGCCCTCCAGTGCCTCACACGCCGGAGTCCGGATGCTACGCACCGGCACGGGCAGCCAACTGTCTTTGCGGATGCGTGCGGGCTGTTCTCAACGAGATTTGGTTGGAAAGTGTCACTGCATATCTCATTGGTGTTTTCTGCGAAGAGAAGAGCGTGCAAGAGTGTGACACGGAAAGCCCTCCATTCTTCACAGACTGAGTGTGCAGGAAAACCAAGTGCTCGAAGGGACAGTCCGGATGCTATGCACCGGCAAGGACAGAGTGTTTGTTGCCAACGCCGAGTGTGCAGGAAAACCAAGTGCTCGAAGAAACAGTCCGGATGCTACGCACCGGCAAGGGCAGAGTGTTTGCTGCCAACGCCGAGTGTGCAGGAAAACCAAGTGCTCGAAGTGACACTTGCCAGGCTGCAAGAGTGTGACATCATGTGGACTTGCAGCAGGCAAGTGGCAATTGTGGCGGCTACACGAGAAGCCGT
>NZ_JBBAPF010000075.1:0-2793 GCF_040400975.1 Limnohabitans sp.
TTTTTATTTTCACGTCAGTTTTACAAATGTGTGCTTCTATGATGGCCAGCCGATTGTGTTCTGAAATATGTCCATACATGTACGTTGACATGCACAAAACCATTGACTTCACAGCGATACCGCCATGGTTTCAGAAGCGCATCATAATATCACTGAAGTCGTAGCATGTTGCATATGTTTAAGCCTGCAGGGTGTCGCCATATTTTTGCTATACGTGGATGTACCACGTTGCCCCAATAACGCAGGACTCACAAGGCACTGCATCATATCCATGGTAACGGTCTTCAACGACCGGAGCTCTACCAGTTCTGGGGAGAGTCAGGAATCGATCAGGTGGGCTACTTGGGCCGTGGGGGATTCCCCGAGTGGGGGGGTTGTTGCTTGGAACGCGCGGCAAGGGCCGTTTCTCCGGCAGGATATTGCTAAGGTCATTGCGCACAGCCTCGGGAAGCTCTGTGGTTCGCAGCGTCACCGCCACAACATGGTCAGTCTATCCGCATGCCTGATCCATACATGGACAAGGCGATTGAGCACATGCGTCTGATCAGCGACAGCCGGGGCATGTATGAACTCGGCCGTCGCAGCAGCATCAACATTGCTACTTTGGATGATTCTATGTGTTCCGCCGTCAACACATCGGAGCGGCTCAGGGAGGGCACCTAATATTTCAGCGCGTGTTTCCGGGAAGGTGTTTCGGAACTTTCTGGCATTGAGTAAGACATGGGGAGGCCTCGCCCAGTCCGGGAGCGCAGCAAGAACATTACTCCAGTTTGGCGATGGAGCCGTGCGCTTCAAGTACGAGTACGGTTGCAGGTTTGGACCCGCCAGGTTCGTCAAATACGATGCCGCGACCCGCCCCCCATGGTCAGCAGAGAGGACGCCATCGCACGTAGACGGCCATTGCTCCAGAGTTTTGTGTTGTGTGCTTAACGATTGTGACGCGGCTCTCAGTCTCCAACGTCTTGACTCCCCACACTGAGCGCCCCTTCCACTTTGCCTCAGCGCGACCTTTGGTGTAGTCATGGTTATCCAACACGTGGCGTGGCATCAACCAAACGCAGCATCAGCCCGCTCAGTGGGCGGCACCGTGACAGCTTGTTGTAGTGGCCATGGTGGCAGTAAGGGCGTTGTGGTCCACTTGCGCAAGGGCATCAATATTTTCGGAACAACGACCACGTGCAGGCGTGGATTATGTCATCTGAAACGCCGCTCCGTAGCCGGTTTTGTTCAATCCATACGGCTTGGTAAGTCAGGTTCCGGAGCCATGACGCCACTCTGCGACGCGGCCATGGAGGAGAAGTGGTTTGAAGTAGTTCTTTGTGTCACGGCAGTTGCAGTGCTTGGGGACTTAAGTTCACCAAGGCACTTGCACACAGGCATTTGAGGTGTTGCGGCGGGGTTCGTCGGCGAGACGAACTACACGAACCCCGCGGGCGCGGTCGACACCTTGTTGTATAACTTACCGTGAGCCAACAATAAGTTGCGCTGCATGTTGCATGCATTGCGCACGCTTCGAAGGCTTGGGGCGACGGGACTTGGCCTTGCGACTCTAGCGCCGCAGCAAAGCGCGCAACGGATCAGTCCACACCTTTCCCGTCGGCGGACGGCCGTGTGCGTTGCATGGCGCGGCGGGTGCCAGCACAATTGAGAAGTTGGTTGGCCAGGATCACGGGGGCAAGGACAATAAAGCGGTATCTGATCAGGAAATGGCAAGTGCATTTACTGTTGCTAATGCAGCAAGCACTTGTTACGGATATTTTCCACTCTAGCACGCAGCCCTTCTGCAGGTCGTATTGCAATACCCAGGGCGCCAAACTGTTGTGGAGCGACATCATCAAGCCGACAAATGAGGCACCGCATGAGTGCGGGGGCGAGGGTTGCGAAACAAGCCTCTTTGCATAAGACATCAGCGGGCACACGGCGCACATATGATTCAGCGAACCGACAGCCAAACAAGGGCTTGCCTCGCAACAGTGCGGGCAGCGCGCGCGAGGAAGACCATGTCCACTTTCATTGCTTGATTGATGAGCACAACGTGTGGATTATAGAAGTGATCAAGGCGGCAAGGGCAGCAGGCCACGAGCCCAAGTGGTTGAATCACTCATTGAGTTGAGCGTGTCTCAGGGGTCGGTCTTCATTGCGCAGGGGAACTTGTTTCATGTTGTGCGGTGGTGATTGCACGTTGGGGAATTGTGCATAATGTGAAACTGACAATCATTGCAAGGAAACAATATTGAATCCCGGCTCTGGTTTTCCGTGATAGTTTGCATCAGCCGCGTGCATATGGATAGGCCCGGCGATTTGGCATTGAAGCCCTAGCTACGCAACTTGCCCCGGTCAGGGTTGTTGGGCGCTGGCATTTTGGGGATGTTGCCGGCTATGACCGCACGGTCGGCAGCCGCAGTTGCCGCATAGGTGGCAGGTGCACGCCGACGTTGTTGATGTAGAGCCGACAAGCTACCCGCATGTTAACGTATGCCGCTCGGCCCTCTGTCTGAATGCAACAGGCGGGCGCGGACTCTGGCACCTCCTCGGGGTTGGGCAATCGCACCGCTTGAAAGGAAGAGACAGCCCGTTGTTGGGTTAGTGTTCTACTCTAATATGTCTCCCATCAGTGACTGGTGCAGGATCTGATCGTCAGTTTTCGCGTCCCACGCACACTGGAGGAATTAAGCCAAGTAGCTCAAGCAACTTGCATCAAACTCTTCCGCATCGTGCGTTTACATGTTTTCAAGTTGTTTTTATTTTCACGTCAGTTTTACAAATGTGTGCTTCTATGATGGCCAGCCGATT
>NZ_JBBAPF010000076.1:0-2789 GCF_040400975.1 Limnohabitans sp.
ACAGATCACGCAGCCCAGACGCACTGGCCCACTGGAATGCCAATCCCAAGGTTGGCAACCCAGTTAAGGTAGTGTTGCGGCCAGTCAGGTGCAGGAACCCAGACGGCAAGCTCTGTGCGGCAGACCCTGACCGATGCCGCTGGTATGGTGTCATCCCCCTGGCCGCTGGGATGCGCACCAAGCCAGTAAGCCGGGATGACATCAGGCGCAGCACGCCAGCCAGCATGAAGAGCTTGTTCGAGCACAGCTTGGACTTTGCGACGGTTAGGGGTGCTCTGATCACAGCGCTTCAACCTGAGCATCAAGAAGTGGCGGGAAAGCTGAGAGGACGCCAGATCAACACCATTGACAAGCGCGCCCGGGACAAGCTGTACATCAGGCGCACGCAGATCGAGGCCATTTTGCGGGAGTTTGCTGGCGTCGCGTTCCATGGCCAACTTGAAGTTGAAGGCATGGCTGGCGCTGCGGTTGCGGCTGCAGCTGGTGGGCAGCTGCCAGTGGCAGCAGCAGCAGCAGGGGCAGCAGTGGTCAAGGACCGCTCCACGAAATGGCAGCCAAGTGAGCATTCTCGGGTGAATGGCCCGCATGAGGTTGCAGCAAGTGGCTGCCCTTGCGCTCAGGGCCTCAAGTTCCCAAAATGGTTGTCACAGGACTGCGGCATTGGGCTTACGATCGTCAGCCCAGTCACACGCTTCGAGCTCGACAACATTGTGCCCGGCTTGCTCCATGCCATGAAGTTCCAGATTCTGAGCATGTGCAGGACGCAGCCTGTCGAAATGAGCAGCATCTTCCGGGGCATCATTGACGCCGACGACTTGGGGACACTCCGGCAAGCCAGCACCATGGACGCTGCCCTGCGAGCGGGACTGCCAGTGCCAGGACAAGCTCCAAGTCTTGCAGCCGCCTCAAGCAGCTACGACACCGACAAGCACAAGGTGCTGTGGATTGTGCCTACAAGCGTCTTGTGGGAGACAGCTGGAATCAAGCCTCCAAAGGGCAAGGGCAAGTTGCTCAAGGGGAAGGGCGCCAAGGGCGCCAAGGGCGCCAAGGACATCAAGGGCCAGGGCAAAGGAAAAGGCAGTCCTGAGTCTGAGCCATGGGGCAGCGCCCGGCGCACCCTACAGCAGCCACATATGCCAGCGCCCACATTCGCGGCGGAGCAGAAGGGCAAGCCTGCGCTCAACCCTGAGGTCGTGGAGCGTATCTGGCAAGCTGGCGTGCTGGTCCTCGCTGTGTCGGCCCCCCGGAACGAGCTCGCCCGGTTCAAGGTGAAGTTTGCCCCAGACGTGCCTCCTGACTTTGCCAGGCGGGACGTCACTTGCTTCGTGTTGGACTGGATTGGGAACAAGGTTTTCTATCACGAGTGTCTGCGCAGGGCCTTGGCATCCGTTGTCGCGAGCAGCAGCAGTGTGGGCGAGCCGCAGCCTTTGGCGCCTCTCCTGCCTATCCTCGTGCGCCAGCGACGGCTGCCGGGGGTCAACGCGCTCCAGGGCCGGATGTTGGACATTGACTTTGACGATCTCAGTCGCCGAAGGGGCTTCAGCCTGGACGCTGAGCAGAAGAATGTGTGCTTGGCACTCAACCAGGCGGACGTGCCCCTTTTCTTCATCAATGCCCTGGCCGGGGTCGGCAAAACGGCGCTGCTGAGCGCCATGTTGCACGCCGCCACTTTGAGCTACCAGGCAAACAGTCCTGAAGACGACGACAAGGTGTTGCTGGTCCTCCTTCCCTCCCGGGAGCTTCGCGAGGACTTGGCGCGCGACATCATTGGCAACGATGTTTTCTTGCAGCAGGAGATTCTCTGGCTGGGCCGCCCCCCAACGGACAGTGCCCTCGGAATGTGGGATGAGCTGCTGCAGGACAGGCTGAAAGAGATCCAAATTAAAGCATGGAGAAAGCTGCACCAGCTCAAGGAGGACTTGGTGTCTGTGCTGAGCCAGCTCAACAGCCACCGCGGGCCAGAGCCAGAGGGCAGCGCCCGGCGCACCTCACAAGCCGAGGGCCGCGACAAGAACGACCAGGCTTGGAGCTACGGCGCCCTCCTCTGCCAAGTGGAAGTGGACCTCCGCAGCCCACACTGGGGCTTGGACAGGTACCTTGAGGACTTGTTCCTGACAAAGCAGGTCCTCCGGCAGCACATTTTGCTTGAGGTGACCAGCATCCTCGGCGAGCGTGACGCTGCGCTCAAGTCAATTGCGCGGCGAGCGAGGGTGGTCCTTGCCACAGCTGACGCCTTCACCAAGTTCGTGGCCAAGTGCAGCAGCGGACCGGCGTCAGCCATCTTGAAGGAGAAGAAGGTTGAGGTTGCCTTTTTTTGACGAGGCGCAGGCGTACGAGCTGGACACGGTCGCCGCTGCTCTTAGCACCGGGGATGTCAAGACTGCAGTTTTCCTGGGGGATCCCAACCAGAGCATCGAGCAGCGCGTCCAGTGGCCCACATGGACCCGGCAGCCATGGATCAGCACTGAGTCGAGAAGCGGAAGGGATGAGCAGGCCGGCTCACAGCAGCCACAGGTGGCATCTGAGGAGGACCTGGCCGAGCCTGCCGACATGGACACCCTTGCGCCATCAGGGACAGCGACAGAGGCAGCGGAAGGCAGCCAAACAAGGCTGGCGGTCACCCCAAACCCGCTGCAGCGCCAATTCACTGAGTGGCTGCTGAAACACAAAGGGCCAGTGCCAGGTTATCAAGTCTTGCAGATATGTGGGCGCAAACGCTGTGGGCCTCAGGTCTGCAACTTCATCAGCCAGCTCTTCCCCGGCTTTTGCCAGAGCATCGCCGCCGCCGA
>NZ_JBBAPF010000077.1:0-2785 GCF_040400975.1 Limnohabitans sp.
TCAGCCAAATACGTTCGCGGTGGCGCCAGTGTTGGTAGACTGAGTCCCAGTCATCTTCGTCTGGCAACTCTTCCTCTTCCTCTTCCTCTGGTGCCTCTTCCTCTGGTGCCTCTTCCTGCGGCGGTGCCTCTTCCTGTGGCGGTGCCTCTTCCTGTGGCGGTGCCTCTTCCTCTTCCTCCTCGGGTACAGGATAGCGAAGCGCTTCCAACATAGCCTGTGCCCGCTCAACAACTTCTCTGAGGAGGCCCTCGATGCGCCTGACGTTCTGCTGGTCGTTGTTGTTGAGAGCAACAATCAAGAGCTCGTTCAGCTCCATCCGCCTTGCGTTGTTCTCTTCGAACAGCCTTCTGAGTCCTGCCCTGGCAGGGTGCCTTACGAATTGTGGCGCCGGCTCTTCTGCAGCAGCGGCTGCCGCTGCTTGTGGCTCTTCTTCTTCGGTGTCAAAGGGCACACCGTCTTCGTCAAAGTGGATCGCGTGGAATGCGTCCACAATGTCCTGATCGACGCCCTGCGCAGCGAAGACCACGCCGCGGGCGAACTCGCGTCGCCGGTCATGGCGATTCTGCGGCTCAAGTCCGCCATCACCCTCCTCGGACGAGCCGGGTCCGGGTTCCGGCATCCCATCATCGCCGTCCACAACTGGCTCCGCGACGACGGGAAGGATGTTCTGCTGAGCCGCCATCGTGCTTCTTTTCTCCTGATGTGCAATTTACATGCTCACCCATATGACAGATGCCATTATCATTACATCAACAAAGCGAGACTTTTATTCAATGAGAGATACACAAATCAACTCCGATCCTGTTTCTCTGCAGATGCTGGGATCAACACCAGCCGGTGCCATGCGCGGCGGATCCACCTCCACCGCTCCAGGTCACCCTCCTCGGACGAGCCGGGTCTGGGATCCCCTTTGCGGCTTTGGCTTCACCGATGGCGCGGTGCGCTCACTTGAACTCCGCCTGGGCGACGGCGCGGCCGTGGACCAAGACACGGGCGATGAGCGTAATCAGCTCGTTCCAGTTCGTGTACGGCTCCGCCAGGTTGACAGTCTTCGGATCCAACTTGCCGCCCCAGAAGTATCCACGCTCCTTCAAGTGCTGGTACCGCCAGACTGATGCGTCGACGCGCCACTCCACCTTCGGGTCCCAATCAAACTTCTGGAAATGGCCCGGGACGCCGACGTTGCGCAACAGCTGGGAGAGGTCCGCCCGCGTGGAGTCGGTGAACGCCGCCAAGCCTTGCTCATCCTCAAGCTGGCGTGCCTTCAGCTCAGCCTGGCGGTTGATCCAGCCCACCTCCTCCGACTCAGGCCAGATGCACGGGATATTCATGCGCTCGCCGGTTTCTATGTCCTCTATGTTCAGCACAAAGGCGAAAGGCACCTCCCCGTGCCCAGCGGCCACAGGCTGGAACCACTTGCCACACGCAGGGCAACGGAACCAGTACTTGCGAAGGTGCTCGCACCACTCGTGATTGAGGCCGTAGAACAGGCAGTTCGGGTCGCGGCAGCAATAGCTGAGGGTAATACCCTCCGCCAGCACCGTCAGGTATGACGCCTCCGTGGCCGTCAGGCCCATGCCGCTGACGGATGCTGCGTACGTCGGGTCCATCGCTGCCCTCTCGATCTCCTCGAAGTAGATGCGGCAGTTCTCAGCGCTGGCCTTCTTCATGAACTCGTTCTCCTTCTCGAAGGCCACTGCAAAGGCCAGCACCACGGCCTTGGTCCGCTGATACGCCAGCTTGCGGATGAGGGACTTGCCAGCGTCAGGAAACATCTGCTTAATGATCTTCTTGGAGTTAGCAAATGTGATGGTGTGGGCCCTCTGGCGGCGGCCGCGCAGCTCCTGCGCACGCGACTCCCACGCCCGCCGCGACTCCTTCTTGAACTCCTTCGGGGGCAGCTCGCTGCAAGGCTGACACCAACCCCAGATCTTCCCCTGCCACGACGCCTGCTTCCCCCCTCCCATCAGCAACATCAACGACCGGAACTTGATCGGCTCCGAGCACTTGGCGCACGAGAGCTCGTTCTTCGCCTTCTCCTCCTCCGCTTCGGCCGGGTCGTCGGAGTCGCTGTCGCTGTCCACAAAAGAAGGCTTGCCTTTGGATCCACCCTCACCCTCCGCGGACAAGCCGGGTCTGGGATCGGGCTTCACCGCAAGAGGCGCCTCGTCCTTGGGTCCGCCCTTCCCCTCCGCGGACGAGCCGGGTCTGGAGTCGGGCTTCACCTTGGATGTCGGCGCCTCCCCGCCCTCGGATTCGTCTTCACCCTCCACGGTCGAGCCGGGTCTGGGATCAGACTTCACCTCGGGCTTCGGCGCGGCTGCGCCCGCCTTCTTGGCTTCCTTCTGGCGCTTCCGCTTGTCCGCCTTCGCCTGCTTGATCTGCTCCTCCGTACGTGGAGGAGCAGGCTGGGCTGCAGGCTTCTTCTGAAGCTCCTGCGCCTTCTTGCGGAGCTCCGCCTCCTCCTGTGGCGTCCAAGTCGGAGGAGGCGGCGGCGGAAGGGCGCCGGACAAAGCGGCCGACGAGGAGGACGCCATTGCAGCAAGGAGGGTTGTGATCGGGGGTGCACAACAACTTGAGCAGAGTGCTAGGCGTATGTATAGTGACGTGTGTGTATGCATATCATACAGTAATAACTGGTATACACATTGTACGATGATAGAAACTGTAACCATGAAGTGTGTTGGTATGATATGCATATACTACAGTATAGTATGACTACGCGCGCGGCTCCTTGAAGGGCAGTGGAGCACTGGCGCAGAGAAGGGGGAACTGGTTGCTGATT
>NZ_JBBAPF010000078.1:0-2717 GCF_040400975.1 Limnohabitans sp.
ACTATATTTGGGAGAGACGCATTTGATCTGGCCCTTCATCATCGATCCCAGTATGGGCGGCTATCCGCTGACCCGGAAGCGGAGGATCACAGTCGCGGTGAAACGTGCCTGGTGCCTTCACAGCGTGCCTGTGCTGATGTGCCCATCGACCCCGCTGGACTATTTCCGCGCAGCCCTTGTCACGGATGGCATGATATTTTGGTCTGCGTCGCGAGAGGACCTTGACGTTGCTCGGGTCAAGTTGGGCGGCAGGCCTGGGCAGGTGTTCGAGGAGTTACTGCCAGTGGGCTGCCGCCAGCACCTGCATGACAATCGGGATGCATTGCTGACCCAGTCTGAACGGTTGCCTTGCCACCTCTGGGACCTGAAAGACACCGCAGCCTACAGCCATGGCGCCAGGCGACACCTGCGGTGCCTCTTGACGAAGTCGCACCCTTGGTGCCATGAGATGGAGCGCAGCCTCCTGCCCGCAGAGGCTCTACAAGCGATGGGCCTGCCTGCCTTTGCCACGACAGTTGCGCAGTTGCCGGTGCGGAACCCATTCATCTCTTTGGTGTTGGGAGGGGGTCTGACAGATTGTGAGCTGCGATCTTTGTGCGGAAACGGATTCCATGTGCCGACTGTGGGAGTGGTTGTCATTTGGCTGTTGGCACTTCCAGTGTGGACGCAGCATTGGAAGATCTGACAAAAGACCGTATCAGTCCCTGTTTTGCATGACCCTCAGCACTACCGTGATCATCCGCATCAGCGCCATCACTATCGAACACACGAACCCACATCAGCAGCATCAGCACCAGCGCGCATCAGCTCCAGCGCCAGATGTCTGCATCGTGCCTCCGTGCGTTGATGCTCACAGGATTTTTGATGTGCCCACATCCAGTCAGAGTTCGCCGAAAGCGATCAAGCCACTTCCGAGGCCCGGATAGAGCAGCAGCGGAATCATGGTCAAGGAGCCTGCCGAGTCTGCAGTCGTGACTTACCTGGAACAGGCCCTCGAGAACATTATGAGTTGCGACGTGGACCGCCTCTTTTGCGACGACGACCTCGGCTCGGTTGCCGGCCCACTGTTTGGAGAAGAGGGTGGTGGCGGCGCCGTTCGGGGCAAGGCAGCTGCGCGGCGCGGCGCTACCGACGTTGGTGTTGAGCGACCATGCTGGGTTTGCGGCTGCCTGAAGCCTCGCACGGACTTCCCAAACAAGGGGGCCATGCGCACGGCTTAGCTTATCTGACATTTGTGGGGTGGGCGGGGCTGATGCTTCCAAGGGTTAGCAGGGCCGGCCGGGTCGATTGAATCTATAGTCAATTTGCTCATCAACGGAGGTGCTTGATCTGCGACCACCACAACGAGTCCCTCCAGCGGCTGCTCCGCAAGAGGTGGACATCTGACTACAAGACTCGGTGGAAGGATGTGACCGCTGACAAAGAGAATCATGCCAGCAG
The DNA here is from genome assembly GCF_040400975.1 of Limnohabitans sp. GTDB lineage: Bacteria > Pseudomonadota > Gammaproteobacteria > Burkholderiales > Burkholderiaceae_C > Limnohabitans_A. The sequence continues at coordinate 1,441 of NZ_JBBAPF010000078.1, forward strand.
CATCATGGAGCATCGGTTCAACAACGAGGGCAAGTCCAAGCGCGTATTGAACTCAGAGCTAGAGAGCCTGCAGCAGAAGCGGGCCAAAAGGAAGTCCAAAGTCCACCGCAACATCTATGCCCCCCTCACCTACGAGGCATTCAGAGACCATTTCTCCAAGCCTTTAAACGGCGGATTTATAGATGCCCAACTTGTTGACAAGTGGCAAGATATCGTCAAATCGCAGGCTCCAGTGGACTCTGCAGGAGTGGTGGCCGGCAAGTCCGGCTTCAAACGCTATCGGGTGAAGATCGGCGAGCAGGAGTTCTCTGACAGCGGCGAGGAGGAGGAGCGCTCGCACCTGGTGGGCATGCGGCCGCGGAAACAGTTGAAGGCTGAGGATGCAGACGACTTCGTCGCAGGACGCCTTGTTGCAGTTGGTAGGGGTGCTGTTCGTAGGGGTCTGATCATGAGGCTCACGAGGCTCACCACACCCCAAAAACTCATGGGCATTCTGGTCATGAGGCTCGCCGGGGCCTGTTGGGTTTGTAGGTTTGTTGGAAGGGGTGTTTGAAAGGGTATTGCGAGAAACCTCAACAAGCCAAGATGTCAACGTGTGACCCCCCTTTCCGTCCGTTGAAGGACGAGCCACGTTCGACTACGATGGCACGGAGGAGCCGCTGCCCGCTGCATTGCAAGCGTCGATGGCGCCGGTGGTGCCCTCCAGCAGCGCATCGTCCACGACAGCTCCGGCGCCCATGAGCCCCACGACCACCTGCTCAGGGGCACAGAGCAGCTGTGGCGACACGCCCCGGGCCAAAGTCCAGGCTGGCAAGCCGTGGTCGGCGGGCGCTGCGCACGCAAAGGCGGAGACGGACTGGAAGCGTGCCATGGCCGACATAACCTCGGCGGCGCAGGCTGCGAGCGCGCATATTCATGAGGCCTTTGGCTCGTGGTCTCTCATCGCCCAGGACATGCAGGTTAATTGCCAAGGCTACAAGAACTTGGCTGACAAAGCTGAGTCTGTGATGGCCTTGTTGCTTGGCGGCAAGGTGGACGGCAAGTCTTGGAAGGACACGTTGGCTGACAATGGGGCCAACAAGTTTGACTTCATTCCAGAGGCGCAGCTCATCCTCACAATGCCGGAGCTCACATTGATGCTGGCCGAGATCGCCAGCACACGGACCCCGGGACGAGCTCATCAAGAAGGTGGCTGACATGGCCACTGCAAGGAAAGCCTTTTCAAAGGCGCTTGCGGCCATCACTAAGGCTGCCAAGGACCTGAGCAAGGCCATTGC
>NZ_JBBAPF010000079.1:0-2704 GCF_040400975.1 Limnohabitans sp.
TGGCGCTCAGGCAAGTGCTCTGGCGTGGTGGTAAATCCCCCCTTGTGGACACAGCGCATGTGGCTGGCCACCCGCTGGCCCCGGTGCAGCATCTCCATCGCCTTGGCTGTCACGCGCAACTCCAGCACCTGCCCGACCAAGGCGTGGGGGACGCTGTAGCGGTGGCCCTCGAACTCGACGTGGCTGTCTATATGCACCCGCACGGTCTTGAAGACGGCCCACTCCCAGGGCTGGGCGGGCAGCGCCATCAAGGCCGGGGCATCTATCTGAGCAAACACGCTGGCCCTGCAGCCGGGCATCTTTTGAAAGGCGCGCTCGTTCAGGTACGTCAGCAAGGGGGCGATGGCCTCGTTGACTTCTTGCACGCTGGCAAAGCGCTGTTTGCGCAGTGTCACTGCCGGATGAATACTCCCCGAATTGGCCGGTTGAAATTTCCCCAGTTTGAAGGTTGAACAGCCAGCAGGCCGAGGCCTGCTGGCTGTTCGCGCGCCTGACAGACCATATGCGTCATCAATGTGTGACGTGGGGGGTCAGGTGGTCAATCTGAAGGGACTGATGATGATTTTGGAGTTACACCGGCAGGGGCTGCCGATCTCCGTGATTGCCGAGCGCACCGGGCATGACCGCAAGACGGTTCGCAAATACATCGAGCAGGGCCTAGCGGTGCCCAGGTACAAGCCCCGAGCGGCCAAGTCGTTGCTATTGACGCCGTACCTGGATTATTTGCGAGAGCGGCTGCTGGCGTGGCCGGAGCTGACGGGGGCGCGTTTGCTGCGCGAGATCCGTGAGCAGGGCTACAGCGGTAGCAAGACGATTCTCAACGACCACCTTCGCCAGATCCGGCCGGCGCCGGTGGCTGGCTTTGAGGTGCGCTTTGAAACCCCGGCTGGGCAGCAGGCGCAGGTGGACTTTGCCGAGTTCAAGGTACGGTTCGCCGGTGATACGCATGAGCGCAAGGTTTGGCTGTTTGCCATGGTGCTGGGCCACAGCCGCTATCTGTGGGCGCAGTTTGTGATGCACCAGGACCTGCCCACGTTGCTGCGCTGCCACATGGATGCGTTCGAGCACTTTGGCGGTGTACCACGGGAGATCCTCTACGACCGCATGAAGACGGCTGTACTGGGCGAGCCGGAGCAGGACAAGGCAATCGTCTACAACCCCAAGCTGTTGGCCTGTGGGTCGCACTACGGCTTTGTGCCCCGGGCCTGCAAGCCCTATCGAGCCAAAACCAAGGGCAAGGTCGAGCGCCCGTTTCGCTATATCCGGGCGGACTTCTTCATGGCCCGACAGTTCACTGACTTGCAGGACATGAACCGGCAACTGCGCCACTGGCTCGATACCGTGGCCAATGCACGCCAGCACGCCACGACCGCACGGATCGTGGCTGAGCATTTCCTTGAGGAGCAGCCCACCTTACAAAAGATGCCGGCCGGGCGCTTCGATGCCGTGCTGCGTGTGGAGCGACGCGTGAGCACCGAGGGCTGCGTCAGTGTGGGTGGCAATTACTACAGCGTGCCCGACGGTACCCGCCGCCGGGCACTGGAGGTGGAGACGACCGCCGACCAGGTGCGCATCCACGAAGACGGGCGGCTCATTGCCGTGCATGCCTTGTTGCCTGGCCGACGGCAGCGCTCGGTGCTCTCGGGCCACCGCCACAGCCCGAGGCGTTCGGGCATGCACCACGAGCGGGCGAGCACGCGGCTGTTACCTGGCCATGCGGTGGCCACACGCTCACTGGGCGTCTATGAGCAGATTGCCCGCCAGCTCGGAGGCCTGTCATGAACGGCTCGACCACCGACCTGATCCGGCGCCACTTGGTAGGCTTGAAGATGCCCAGGGCGCTGGAGGCGCTGCAGACCACGCTCTCGCGCATCGAGCAGGGCCAGCTCTCGGCCCTCGAAGCCATCGAGTCCTTGCTGGGCGAGGAATACACCACGCGCGAGAGCCGGCGCATCAAGATGGCGCTGCAGACGGCGCGACTGACCACCGTCAAAAGTTTGTCCGGCTATGACTTTAGCTTCCAACCTAGTCTGGACCGCAACCGGGTGCTGGCCCTGGCCGAACTGGGCTTCATCGAGCGCAAGCAGTGCGTGCACTTCCTGGGCCCGCCGGGCACGGGCAAAAGCCACCTGGCCATCGCGCTGGGCTTTGAAGCGGTCAAGGCCGGCAAAAGTGTGTTCTTTGCCACTCTGGCCGAGTTGGTGGATTCCATGCGTAAGGCCGAGCGTGAGGGCAAGCTGCGCGAACGCGTGAAATTCCTCAGCCGCTACAGCCTGATCATCGTCGATGAGGTCGGCTACCTGCCGCTGGGCTCGGGCGGCGGCAACCTGTTCTTCCAACTGGTTAACGCCTGCTATGAGCGCAGCGCCATGGTCATGACCAGCAATCGAGGCTTCGGTGAGTGGGCAGAGATCTTTGGTGACGCGGTGGTAGCCACAGCCCTGCTCGACCGGCTGCTGCACCACGCCGTAGTCATCCCCATTGAGGGCAACTCCTACCGGCTGCGCGAGCATGCAGCATTGATACCGGAGAACATGCGCACCCGAGGATCGTTGCTCGATCCTGCGGGCGCTCAGCCCGTCAAGAGAAGGCCTGGTCGCCCGCCAAAGGAGGTGCGTGAATCTAACCTGGGCTGATCACCCGGCCACATAAGGTGGGGAAATTTGCTCCGGCCAAAGTGGGGAAAATTCAACCGGTGTTGACA
>NZ_JBBAPF010000080.1:0-2608 GCF_040400975.1 Limnohabitans sp.
CACGGGCAAGCAGATACATGTCATCAGACTACATGCGGAACCCATGAGCACCCAATCAAGGTAGTCATCTTTTTTATCATGCAGACCCATGAGGACCCAAGCAAGACATCCACAAACGCAGACATTTGCTGTGCGTGTGCGGAACTAATGTGCCATGATATTGTTTACGTGTGTCCCTATTCATCGTGAAATGAACATGTTTACTTGAAAGCATTGTGCTGTCGTGCAAATCGTTAATGTCATTACTCATGCATGTGAGTGGCTGTAGCCACGAACATATGACGGACGATGTGTAAGGAAACTCAGTGATCTACATGATGAATGTGCCACTTTTTCCCTCCAGTGCGGTCCTCGATCACGCGCGAATTTCTGCTGATGGCACCTCGCGCGCCAGCCTCTCCGCGAAGCGCTGCAGGGCTTCTCTTTGTCCCATCTTTTGTGCTTGCAGCAATGCACGCATTTCGTCCCGGAACACGTGGCCCCATGCCGCACTGTACCGACGACTGTTTTGTGCGTCCCACAACCGGAAGTTGCGCATCCAGTCTTCTTGAATCTTCCCCGTCAACGCAGGGAAGTGTCTGGATACTCGCATCAACAGGTCTAGTCGATTCTTGCGGTAAACCACGCCACCTGCATGCTTTCGTCCTTGCCCAAGGTCTGCCGCGTCGAATCCCTTGCTTGCCGTGTCGAAATCCACTGTGCCATTGCTCTTTTCCTGTCTACGAAGGCGCAGCCTCATGCGCTCCTTTTTGACCATAGCACAAGAACCTGCGATGGGTAAAATTCCGGCAGCGCCGGCGGAATGCACTTTGAGCGCAGCGCGTGCACCTGTACACCTCTTTCGCTCCGCCAACAACTGTTCTTCTTGGCGCAGTCGTAGTTCTCGCGCTGCAGAGAAGACAACTGGGTCCATAAGTCGCGCTTCGGAGCTCTGCCGGAGCAGCGTGTGGCGCGCCTGCTCGAGGGTCATCACGATGTGTGCGTTACCGTGGCTTCTCGCGATCGCGATCATGTCATCCACCTGCCTCATTCGCTCTGCCACGTCTCCCAACTGCAAACGCTGCTGGTCCGACAGAGGGGGGCCCGCCTTCGCAAATGCAAGCACATGGGTGTCGTCCTCGTCTTCACTTGGATCTTCTCGATCGCTCCACGCCTGCGGCCCGCTATGCGTCCCTTCGTCTTCCTGGCCTTCGGCGTATACGTCCAGCTGGCCTCGGCGTGGAAATTCCTGTATAAGTTCCCGGTGTCGCTCCCAACTGATACTTCCGTCGCTCCACCTGGCGTTGACATCCGCCAACGCGGATGCTCTTTTTTGACGTCATTCCGCACTCGGCCCAGAAGCGTGCCGCATCACCGCGTCCCATGTGATCTTCAGACCCGTCCAACGCAACTGTCAGCATGTTGTCAAGATGACCCCGTGCAACGCGTGCGTGCAAGTCCGGGCATTTCCAACATGCTATGGCATCCCGAATGCAATCCTCTCTGTCTCGACGCGGGCATACGTCAGGCCGCAATTCGGACTGCCTGGGCAAGTCCGCAATTTCAATTTCTTGATATCTGGCACTCACGTGTTGGTGCAAAGTGCGTGTCGTTGCACTGGAGGACGCCAGTGCACCCGCCTCCGTGCCACGCGAGGACGTACCCGCGGTCCGCTGCAGCGGCTACAACCTCCTCGTCTACCTGTGCACTGAAAACGTCGCACATCAGAATTCGCCACTGGCGACCCGGGGTCATCAACGGCAAGTGCTTCTTCAAGTACTCGAGTACGTGCTCCTTCCTATAGGACCCTTTCGGCCCACTTGTCACGCTGAACCATTTTAGATCGTCAAAACCCTCTTCCTCTCGCACTCGATCCAGTGCAGCCTCCAGGCGCCGAGCAACCACCTTACCGCCTTTGAAGAGTGCCTCCAGTGGGGGTGCTTCAGGCCACACGCTCAAATCAGAGCTGACGTGAGTAGTGAGGGTCCAGCGTTCTCGCGTCTGGCTCTGCACTTCCTTCAGTGGTATCGTGCCACTACCCTTCCAACTTAGCGTCTTTCTTTGATGACTTCCGCTCTCGTTGAAGTGCATTGGTTTTTGGTCGAACCCTTCGACTACGGGTTCGTATCCGAACGCAAGGTAGCAGAGTCGCCTCAAGCGAATGACGTTCAGCCATGTAATAACGAGTCGTTCGTGGAGTATCCAAGCTTTCACCTTCCACCGTCGATTGGGAAGCCGCAAACTCACTTGATACTCTCTCCGCCAACGCAGAAACCACATTCTGTTAAGAACCGGCACATTGACCCTAACTTTTCTTTTCAAGGCCGTCACAATAATGGCATCGCGAAGCATCCGTGCCTGGGTGACTAGCTCCGACAGAGGCAGCCGTGAAGAGGTCGACGCACGCCGCGTCAAGAACCATTCGAACAACTCTTGCCGCAACACAGATAGCTTGTAGTGGCGCCCTCCGCCTCGCTGCCGTTTCTTCTCCCGCCCCGACTTGCCGTGGGTATTTTTCCCGTGGCCTGGCAAGGACACCACCAGCATGCGTGCGTGCTTGCGCAACTGATTCGCACTAGTACCCGGCAAGAGCACGTGCTGGGCCATAAACCTTGGCTTGGTTCCGTGA
>NZ_JBBAPF010000081.1:0-2438 GCF_040400975.1 Limnohabitans sp.
TGGAGGGAGGAAGAGAGGGAGAGAGAGAGGGAGAGAGAGAGAAATAGCCTTCCTTTGGAAGCCTTGGCCCAGTGTTCGTTGCAAGCATTGGCCCAGTGTTCCTTGCAGCGGTGGTGCATGGATTGGAAAAGTCCACATTTGGAAGGCGACGTTCATCGCGCCATCGTTAGGGCAGATGATGGGTGCAAAAAAACCACTTGCCACTGCTTCGGGCTTACGGTCACCGTCGGGTGTGCAATCCAACAAGAAGACATCCAACAGCTCTCTTGATGTTGTCTCATGGAAGCGGCCGATGTTGACAGAGGAAATTGTGGAATCGGGGTCCAATGGCAAGCGGCACGAGTCGAGCACACCTCTTGCCCCTTCCTGTCCACAGTCCTCCAGCTCTTATTGGAAGACACCGGATGTCAATGACATCCCACCCCCACCCACTCCGTCCGAACAGACTCGGCAGGCCCCTCGGCATGAGGTGAACATGTGCAGGGTGATGTTGCAACTCATACTCCCAAGGGAGGTGAACGAGGAAAACAAATTCCGGAAGGACGCTGCCGACCCAGATCGAATCAATGCTGCCCTGGCCAAGAGGTATTGCCATAACACACACGAGTGTGCCATCTGCAACAAGAAGTTGGTGTGTGCTGACGTGCGCGACTTGGTCCATATGTGGCTCAAGCTTGGGGATGAGGCGCAAGTCAACTATTTGGCTTCCATGTACGAGGGCACCTTGGCTGAAAGCACCCCTGACGAAGAGGACGTGCAACACCGGACCGACTACTATCTGGATGGTGCGAAAGTGTGTCGATTAGGGTTTTGCGGCATCCTGGGCACCACACCGAAAACCCTGATGAAGTGCTTGCACCGCTGTCTGGACATGCGGAAGAAGCTTCCAGGTGAGTCCAGCACGAGGCCAGAGAGGCAAACAACTACCCCACTCATCGACTTGTACTTCATGGAGTTGTACCATGGCGCTGCAGAGGATTTGCCAGAAAACATTCACACTCATGATGTGGGTGCTGAGATTGAGAAAGATCACAAATAATCCGCTGTCCACTGTCCTGATGGCACATCGATCGCAGATCTGTTCAATTGGACCCCAGAGGCGGCCATGTCGAAACAAGCTGCACACTTCATAGGGCCGAACACCTCTGCACCTGTGAGGCATCTGCCACCTGGAAAGCCAATCACTTTGTTTTGGATGTTCTTGGCCTGGTATGAAGCGATTCGTGACATTGCCGGCTCGAGTGGCATCAGCTTAGGATTCTTGAACAGATTCCCCTCGTGGACGACACTCCATCGCAGATGGTACCAGAAGTGGAGTTGTATCCTCACCTTTCGCAAGGCATCACAGCATAAAGAGTGCTCCTTGTGCCATGACTTCCGTTGTGCGGTTCATCGGAGAGGCGTCCCCACAGCAGAGAAGGTGGCCATTGCGAGGCAATGGCGGGAGCATGTGCGTGCACAATACCACGATCGGTTGTTGTATTGGTCGCTGCGCTGGGCGTCACGTATGTTTCAGGACGTGCTAGTCATCATCATTGACAGCATGGACAAGGTCAAGACCATGTATCCCAAGTACAGAGCCAATCGAAATCATGGGTACTTGGATAGCTTAGTGCGCCCATGGACCACTGTGTCCGCTGTCCTCTGTCACGGCTGGTGCACTTGCATTTACACAGCTGACGAGTTCTTGTCGCACGGGGCGCCAGCTTTTTGCGAGGTGTTGTGCCGTGCGCTGGGCCAAGTGCTGGCAATTTCACAGAAGACCGGCCGGCCGATGCCAAGGCATCTTGTCATCCAGTCGGATAATACAACAGCACAGGCCAAAAATATGCTATTTCATTGTTTTTGGCGTACTTGGTGGCTATGGGGTATTTCTCTTCAGCGACACTGAACTTCCTGACGGTCGGCCATACACACGAAGATGTCGACCGCCTCTTTGCCATGATTCTGCTTCTCGTTCTCCGGCCCAAATTGTGGGAGACGCCGGAAGAGATGAATGCATTGTTTGCAGAAGCGCTCCGCCCTCTGACTGAGGCCAAGAAGGAAGAGCTCATCGTGGAAGAGGTGCGGCACATCCGGGACTTTGATGGTTGGTTGGGTGCAATGGGGGTGCACCTCCACAATGCGTTTGTGACACGAAAGGGCATAGAGGCGTCGCACGCATTTACTTATAAGGTGCGTGCCGACCTGTCTACGGCAGAGGTGCACAACATCCCACGGAAGAGGAAACGCTTTGATGAGCATCAGGAGGATGTGTTTGCCATTGTGAAGGGCCGCATGCACATGACGAAGACGCAGCCTCCCGTGTTGGCCATCCCTCATTGTTTACTGGCGCTCATGCATGGCAAAGAGCCAAAGAACATGAAAGCAGCACGGGACATGCCCAACGACCGCAAAAACGAGTTGGTCAAGCTGGCAGACCGCATTGACTCCCCATC
>NZ_JBBAPF010000082.1:0-2411 GCF_040400975.1 Limnohabitans sp.
CCAGCGAGTGTTTCTTTGACATGCTTGTTCAGCTCAATATGACCGGCGTATTAACAGCAAAGCATGTCTGCATAGACTCGCTTACTGGGGAACATGGCAGGCTTGAATGGGCAAATGGTCTGAGTTAGCAGTGGCACCGACTCGTACTGGAGGCGCGTTTTCGGCCCACTTTGACAAGGTTCTTGGGCTCGACGAAGTATTACAGCGGCCATGGTACACGGTGGATGTTCCTCTCTACTCCAAACATGATGTTGCTCGTGTGGTGCGTCCTCTTGCCGTTACGCCTGTGTACGAGGCACTTGCTATGGAGTTGGCGGAGACCCCTGACTTGCAGGAGAAGTTGGCCGACTCCGTGGCAGCAGGGCAGTGGGCCAAGAACTACATGGAGAACGAGGTTGTCAAGCGCGAGCCTCTTGGTACAGTCTTCCCTCTCGGTCTTTACTTGGACAAAGTGCAATACAAGAAGCGTGACAGCACTTTGGGGATTTGGGCCATCAACTGCTTTACACACCGACGGCATCTGATGGCATGCATCCCCACGAGCCAGACGTGCCAGTGCGGGTGCAATGGTTGGTGCTCTCTCTTCCTTGTCTTGGCCTTCGTGGAGTGGTCCTTTGCTGCCGCAGCGGATGGACACTACCCTTTGCAAAGGCACGACGGACCATGGCCAGTGGACTCGGCCAGCTTGTCCTTGGCAGGACAGCCCCTTGGGTTTCGAGCGGTGGTAGTCATCATCAAAGGGGATTGGTCTGAGTTCCAGTCGACGTTGTCCTTCCGGGCTTGGAATCATGTGGCCCACCCTTGCTTCAAGTGCTTTGCCACAGGTGGCCCAGATGGAACGATTCAGCAGCACACTGGTCTTTCCCCTGTCAGCTCTCCCGGTACTCTCAAGTCCTACAACGACCTGGAGGTTGCGTGTGCAGCATGTGAGGTGACGGTCCGCATCTCCAACCCAACTGCACTTTCCAACTTGGTGAGTCAATTGGGATACGACAGGCGCAAGGTTGGTCATCATGGGCGGGTTGTGCTTGTTGACCTTCCCCAGCATGGCCTTCTTAGGAATGACCGCTTGGAGCCATCGTTCTTGCACATGGACATCGTTGCTGTCGATTCGTGCACGACCTTCCCCATGCATTTGACGTTTTGGCGACAGGGGGCAAGGTCCATGTGCACTCACAAGAATCCTCTGTGGAGCCGGCGGTCAGGCCTCTTGCCTGAGCTGATTTGCGTCGACGAGCTGCATACTCTCCACTTGGGGACCTTCCAAGACTTTTCCTTGGCGGTGCTCTGGCAGATGCTCGACTATGACGCCTTCGACATGCGCGGTGGCATGTCGGATGGTGAGTACCGGCCGTTGGCGGTCATGCGTTTGCGCGGTGAACTGTTCCGCTGGTACAGCCTCCAGAAGCAAGAGGGAAGGACAGTGCATGAACTCCAGGACTTCCGGCTGTCATGGTTGGGCACAGCCGACAGACCAGCCCTGAGTGTTGTGAAGGCGGCTGAAAGTGGAAGTTTAATGGAGTTTTGCGCATATGCTGCGAGCCGGTACCAAGACCGACTTCCCGGAGGCAGGGCTTTAGTTGGGTGCGGCGAGTGCCTTGTGCGCTACCTGTCTTTGACCAGGGCCTCTCCCTTAGTGCTCACTAGGAAGACCCTGCAGGGGATTGCGGACTCCTTCGCAAGGTTTCTGACTCTCCGACAGGATGCAGGCATCGCTTGGAAGCCCAAAGCGCACCTCATGGTGCATATGCCGCAAGACGCAGCCTTCTTCGGCAATCCGTATCTGAATGGTACTTTGGTGGACGAATCCTTGAATTCGAAGCTTGCAGTGGTGGCCCAGTCAGCCCACATTTCCGTTTGGTCTCAACGGATCATGGCGTGCTTTGGACACGCCGCAGGGCCAACTGCCCAGGCTGCCAGATCGAGCAAGCGCCGGCCGTCCTGAAAATCTTGAACAAAAAACATTCAGACGACGACGCGACCAAGCACTGGCCAACCACAGACAACCCAACAACAAACACACTGACTGGCAACCACCAAGAGACCACACGCAAGTAAACACATCGGCGAACCTTGCAAACAGACACAAGTTGAGAGACACAGTTGCAAGTTGTAGACATGTTTGACCACACTGCAATGGATCGCCCACCCGTCCGCGGGACTACGCTTAGATATTGAAGTTTATGCTCGCCCAGATGAGGCCATGTTGACACGCATGACTTGAGCACGAGTTCGCCGTTGTTGGCGCACAAAAAACGCGAATTCGAACGTGTCCACGCACGCCGAAAATTGAACCTTATTTTTGAACCTTAAAATAAGGTTCAAAAGACCCTGGGTTGGCTCCTCCTACTCGACGCCCTGGCGGGGCGCTCGTGCAATAAGTGGCGGCCTGCAACAAGCTGCAACTGGTA
>NZ_JBBAPF010000083.1:0-2391 GCF_040400975.1 Limnohabitans sp.
TGTCCACGCCCCGGTAGCCGAGGTCGGCGTACACCACCTCTGGCTTGACGCCCAGTCCTTGCATCAGGATGGCGCTTTGCTCAATCTGCTCGTGCATGGTGTGTCCGTCATACGGATTACCGGGAAAGCTCCTGGCCCCCACGATCAGATTGCACTTGAGCGTCATGGCCAGACCGACCTTCACACCAAATTCGTACGGGTTGCGGCTCTTGCCGTCGGGTAAGGACACGCCGTTACCGGCGTGCCCTCCCCTAAGAACCGTGCATGCGAGTTTCCCAGCACACGGCTCAAGCCTTCCAGCGGCCCTCTGTCGGACCGGGTTTGTTGCAACAGATTCAGTAAGCATTTGCTCGGCGCTGGAAGTATTCAGTCCATGCTGGGTCAAACGGGTTTGCGTCACTGCGAACCTTTATGTGGCGCTTGATCGCCAGTCCAGCCAGCCGGAACAACATCGGCCTGTAGGCCAATTCCAGCGGCTGCGTGGCGCAGGCAAAAACCCAGTCACGTAGACCTTGGCGCTCAAAGTACCGCGCCTTGATCCAGCGCATTGGCTTGCTCGGGTGGCGGCGTTTGGCCCACCTCCACAGCTTGGTCCACACCAGATGATCGATCCGTGAGAAGGTCGCTGCAGCCACAACATGTCGGTGATACATCGCCCATCCCCGAAGGATCGGATTGAGAGACATGATCACCTGCGCCTGTGTGGCCGCCTTGTTCTTCCCCAGCACTTCCCGAACCTTGTCCAAGAGCGAAGTCACGCTCTTGCGCGCCGGTTTGATAAGGAGTTTATCCCCGTACTTGCGCACGTTCTGCCCAAGGAAGTCGAACCCTTGGGAGATATGCGTGATAGACGTTTTCTCGGGCGCCAGTTGCAGGCCGCGCGCCGCGAGGAATTCCTCGATGGCAGGCTTGACCCTCTGCTCCAGCAATTCCCTTGTTGCGCCCGTCACCACGAAGTCGTCCGCATAGCGCACGACGTGTGCCTTGGCTGGCTGTCGAGCATTGCGGCTACGGCCTAGAGCCGAGCGCACCGCATCTTCCATGCCATCCAATGCCATGTTGGCAAGCACTGGTGAGGCAATCCCGCCTTGCGGCGTACCTGCCTCTGTGAGGAACAATGCACCTTGGTCGATGAATCCAGCTTTCAACCACTTTCTCAATACGACCTTGTCCATCGGGACGTGCTTCAACAACCAGTCATGGCTGATGTTATCGAAGCAGCCGCGGATGTCCCCTTCAAGAATCCACTGCGCGGAGTAGCGTTTGGCCAGCGCCATGAAACAATGTTCAATGGCGTCAGCCGTCGATCGCCGTGGCCTAAAGCCATAGGAGTTCTTGTCGGCAGTCGTTTCTGCAACGGGGTTCAAAGCCAGTAGCCACAGCGCTTGCATGGCCCGGTCGTGCATAGTCGGAATGCCCAACGGGCGTTTCTTTCCATTGCTCTTCGGGATGTACACGCGCCGCAATGGCTGCGACCGATAGCCCCTGTGCATCAGTGCTTTTGATGCCTTCATCTTCGACTGTGGCGTTTTCCAAATCATGCCGTCAACGCCAGCCGTCCTCTTGCCTGCGTTTTCCGTCACTCGCTTCACGGCAAGTAACTTGCCACTGAGAGAGCGGGTCAGCAGATGTTGTAAGGCATGAACCTTGTTCCATCTACCGGCCTGCGTAGCCTTGGCAATACGCACCTGCAGCCGCGTGACCTCGTCGATAACTTGGTCCCAGTTGATCTGGTCCCACATTACGCCAAAGGCTGGAGGCGCACCAGTGTCAGTCGCCACAGCTTTCACTGCAGGTTTTGCCACCGTCATCTGCATTCCTCCTGATTGCGGTTTCTCAGGCTCTCTTGCCATGGAAGACCTAGCGGAAGTGGGCTCGCTTTCGCGCCGGGCAAAACCCGTATCCGTCCCATTACAAAACGGCATTTGCTTTCTCCGCCTTCCTTTACCCACTGCGCCATCAGTCTTCCTTGCGGTTGACCTGCCGTTACCGGCGGCGTGTTGGGCTTACCGTGTTCCTCAAACATCACAACGCGTGGTTTAGGTCCTGCCTGTACAACGGTGGTCATCAAGTCCGTGTGCGCCGTATCAAAGGGAGGCGCAGCCGACCACGTACCATTTTGGTTCAAGCCTGTCAGCATCTTTGGCTTGTCGTGCATAACGATGCCTTTAGCAGTTCACTTTTGTTAACCATGCCACTCAGCCTGGCATCCCACCCGCATTGATGCTCGCAGGTGACGCCGTTTCCTCGCGGAATGCGACGTGGCCCCAAGGGCCCGACACTTTGTTCCCGTGGCTTCACACGAAGCCGTTGCCAGCAACGCATGCACAGGTAGGCTACGGTCGACGGAACGACCGGTCTCATCACCAACCTTATGAGCGGGCGAGACAA
>NZ_JBBAPF010000084.1:0-2335 GCF_040400975.1 Limnohabitans sp.
TTTCGGATGTCGAAGACCCTCCACAGGGCACTGTCCAAAGAGCAGCAGTCAGACCGTCTGACCATCCAAGCAGGAGGCCGATGGACGTCCGCCACCTTGCACAAGGCTGGCCTCATTGACTATCCGGCATGCCCCTGGTGCAGCGACCAGCCGGAGACCATTGAGCACTTATGGTGGTCATGTCCGGCCATGTCGGAAATCAGGAGACTTACGCTTGGTACCATCAACTTTGACCACGCGTCTCTCCCGCGCGCCCTCGCCATTCACGGCTTGGCGCCCGAGATGGGCAATGACGTGGAGCACTCCTACTGGAACAACAAAGCAGGCACCCCGCGCAGTCACACACATGGTGCCCGAGATGAAGCCAGACACATCCCACAGCACGCCGCCGTGGAGGCAGGGATCTCGCCCAACACAGTGGGCAAGCTGTCCATGCGGCAGCTCCTCCTGCGCATTGCTGGCCCCTTCCCGCACTTTGTCCCTGGGCCGTTGCACCCCATTGGAGACGCGGCGCCGGAGGCCATCAACTGCTACACAGACGGCGGCATCCTCTTCTTCTCTACGGGACCGGCCGCCCTCCCCGGATGGGGGGGCACCTACCTCGGTGGCGCCGATCAGCTGCAGGCAGAACTACTCAACCAGTCCGCCTGGACTGACCATACCAACCACGAACTGCGCTTCTGGGGCCAGCTGGACGGGCCTGCCCTCTCATCCACCAGGGTGGAAGGCTGGGCCATCATCGGGGCGCACTTGCTCCCAAAGCCCATACACTTGGGCGTTGACAACTCAGCCGCCCTGAGACACCTCAACGACATCCTGCAAGGCACCACGGGCACCTCGAGGCGCCCATGGGGCATGCAACTTGATGGAGACATGTGGGCCATCTTGGACGAAATTGTCAACGTCCGCGGCAAGCACGCCACCAAGGGCACCAAGGTCAAAGGCCACGCGACGGACGAGGACGTCCGCAAAGGGCTCACCACACCCAGCGACAAGCAGGGTAACGACTCTGCTGACAAGATGGTACACAGAGGTTATGACTCTTATGGGTTACGCCGTCGCGCATTATGCGCTCTCCACGACGAAAGATGGGATCACTATGCCACGCTGGTTGGCAAAATCAAAAAGATGATGATCGCCATCATCGCCGCCACTAGGAAACGCCGTGACGAGGTCACTGGCCAAGTTTTCAGCGGAGGTGGACGACCTCAACGCATTTTACACGCCACCGCCCCGCCGCTTGGCGACCCCCTCGCCGCCAGGCGCATACGCACCAATTCCCTGGCCACCCCTTTCACCGGCCAGCCTGGCAACCTGGGATGGAGAGGTCTTCTGGCCGGATACCTCTCCGAGCTTCAATGGGTTCCCAGAGAAGCATCCAGTCTACTCATGGGCTGCTCATGGCTGGAGCTCCTCATCGACTTCGAGCTCAGCACCAACGCCACCGTACGTGCCGCCTCCCTGCTTTTACAAGATGGCGCCAGCCTCCTCCGGCGGGAGGATAGCATCGGCAGCTCCATAAGCTCTTCCAGGCCGAGGTCCTCCTGCAGCTGCGGGATCTCTTCACAGCTGACGTGCGCCAGCTATTCTCGCCGTGCAAGGGAAGACACAGACTGTCATGCCTGGGAATCCGGACCAGCGTGGCTTGCTTCCAAGCCTGGCCAAGGTGGGACGATGCGCGGCACAGAGAGATCCAGTGCAGGATCCTTGCCCAGAGAGGCATTGACTTGTTGCGCGCCAGGGAGGGCCTCGCAAGCGGTGAGATGGTGCTCACCGTTGGCGCTATCAACATGACGCGGCCCGCCACATGGAGGCCTCGCCACATCAACGTTGACGAGCCCCGACTGGTCACGGTCGCCAAGGACGGAGGCACGGCCTCTAGCTTCCCTGTGCAGTGCAGCAAGTGCTGTGGCACCCACATCCTGGCAGAGCGCCCCTCCCTCGCCTTCTCGCCGCGCATCTACTGCCAGCACTGCGGAACTCTTGTTCGGCTCAGGAGATGCCGCTGCATCACATGCGGCAACTTCATGGAGAAGTGTGACTGTAGGCAGCGCCTTAGCGGCCAGGCCAACAGGCAGCTCTCCATCCGCGAGAGCCTCTTCGGGCCTGCGGCAGCCAACAGTGCGCGCCCTAACAACGCTGGCAGCAGTGCAGCGACCCAACCGGGGGCTCTCCCGGCACCTGCGCCCCAGCGCACGAGGCGCAGACCTCCTCGTGCCCCTGTTGTGGGGCCTCCACCGCAGCCCAGCGCCCCGGCCGCGGCCTTCTTTCCAGCCAGCTGACCTGACGGGTCACTGCCAACAAGCAGCCTCCTGTGCTGTTCCCCTGCATTGGT
>NZ_JBBAPF010000085.1:0-2249 GCF_040400975.1 Limnohabitans sp.
CGGGCAGGTTCCCCGCCGATGGAGGGCCAGGCTAAATGCCGCCCTCGGTTCCCTTCCGGGCTCGCACCCCGCGGCTTTGGGTCGTCTGCCGCTGGGGGTCTTCACGGAGCCACGGCTCACGGTACGCCGGGCGATGCTCCTCTTCTGGGTCGGCCCGCCCGCGCAGCGCCGCGCAGCAGCGCCCGCAGGGCCTCCCTTGGCTCCGGCGTGGGCAGAACGCCCGGCCGGCTTCTAAGGGCGAGGCACGTCCCCGCCGTTGGTGGGCCAGGCTCGGTGTTACTTGCGGTCGCCCCTCCGCGCGCGGACCCCGCGGCGTTGGTCTTCGGCCGCCGGGCGTCTTGGCCAGCCATGGCTCACGGTACGCCGGATCCGACCCACCGTTTGAGGGCTCATCGGCACTGCAGTTGAGGGCACCATCCAAGGGGCCCGCTTGGAAACGGCCGCCTTGCGGGTACAAACCGTAAGTGGGTTGGAAGCAGTACCACAAGTCATCGAGCAGATTCCTCGCGAACCGATGAGAGCCCATCTTGGGTCAGGCTGACTGGTGTTGGGTCATTCAGTCGACTAGGAGGCACACCTCGGCAGCAGAGGGCCCCAGTCACATGACGCAGCGGCTGCCTCCAAGGGCACTCATCGCTCTTGCTCACGAGCGCCGTCATACCGCCTACGGGCGACAGGCCCCACCTATGAGCGTAGGTGTCGTGACTTGGAAGGTGTCTCGATGGATTATGCGCCCATTTACCGCACGGAGCGTCCACCAGGGGCCCCAGAGTTTCGACCGCCCGCCGGCGGCACACCCTTCGGGGTCCTTGCCAAGAGTGTGGGTATGCGGGGTCGCCCATCCGCCCATCCTTTTCCTCGGCCACGGCTGGGGTGAGGAACGCCTAGGCCGGGTCAGTATTCTATCGCGCTACACCTACGGGTGCTCGCATCTTGACCGTCATCGTGGCCACTTGCACTCCTTGTATTGTCACATGCACCATGGGTGCTCCAAGTGTGCTCACGTCGCTAGGCACATACTTGGAGTTTGTCACATTGCGTCGCGTCATGTGTTGCGCATTTAGACACTTCATCCCCATGCCATAGCACCAGATATGTGTTCCTCCCGCGCGATTACCCGCCAAGGCGAGGTCATTCATCCTAAAAGTAATTGGCAGCTTGGCTTCCCTACTCCGAACGAATTTCTGGCACCCCCTAGACATGGCGACTCTGCGCAAGTCTCAAGGGGCAGAACGCGCAGTGGACGCACCTGGCTCGCAGTCGCCTACGGGCGCGGGTACAACGCCTCAAGCAACTATTGCCCCAAGGTCGTCTCAACATCAGCATAGACGGACTGGCCGTTAGTCCACGTTCCATTCTTTCATGAGTATGTCTACTTCCGGTCCTCAGGGCCATGCGTTGGCGCCCAAAGCAATTATTCCGCCAGGGCGGCTCACAGCGGAGGCAGTTTGAGGCAAAGCTCTGGTACTGGTCCTTTGGCACCAGTCGGCCGTTGGCTTTGTCTGTTCTATGTTGCGCATTCCGCGCGGGGGTACACATCAGCTACTTCATGTTGTGCCCGCCCGTCAACATCCATTGTTTGCCGTCATGTTCCTTTCTAATTGTCGCGCATTCGTGCACTTCACCTTACTATATGCCGCCATGCCGCCATGGCGGACGTGTTTGTGTCATATCTTACTTTCAGCCATCATTCCTCCCTCGCTTTGGCCCACTTCCAGCGCACCGTTGGGCGCCTTTCGACAGCGGCCCAGGGGCGGTCGGTAAATTGCAGAATGCGTCAGTCTCAGAAAACCAACATTCAGCAGTCTCACCCAAAACATCCGCCCACGGGTGTTGGAGTATCGCCGCATTCTACAGTTTGCCTCCCCAGGCGTTTCAACAACAGCGTGGATGGACTAATTTCGACGCACAGTCCATTCCGCCCAAGGGTATGTCTACCCGACCTTTGGAATTACAGCGTGGCACTTTCGCACTTTCGCCAGGGCGGCTCTCAAGGGAGGTGCGTTTGAGAAGGAGTCTTGTATTTATAACAGTCTCATTCGTGCCAGCCTCCACGTTCAGGTCCTTGTGCACAAAGCTATCCGTCTACATACGTAGCTTCCTCAATCACGGGTGGCAATCTCAAGTGCGGAGCATCCCGCCCGGGCGACTCTCAGAGGAGGCCGCCCGGGCGACTCTCAGGGGAGTCAACATTAGGCAACATCATGTTATTGGCCACCATTTAGCAGGCGGTCGGCCCCCCTTTTCAG
>NZ_JBBAPF010000086.1:0-2245 GCF_040400975.1 Limnohabitans sp.
CACATGGATGTCGCCGCTGGCTGCACGCGCACCGGTGGCGCTGGGCTGGTCCAGCTGCACCACCAAGCTGCGCACCAGTGACAAACGGGCGGGGTTGGCGGCGCGGATGATCAAAGCGTTGGTGCGCACCTCGGGCAACACCGTGGTTCTGAAGGTGGTGTCGGTCTGCCCTTGGGCGGCGGGCGTGCCAGCACCCGTGGCCGCGCCCGAATCGATCAGGCGTTGCACCATGGGGGCCAACTCGCCCGCGATGCCGTGCTGCAGGCGGATCACCTCCACACCCGTGGCGTTGGCCACGTCAATCGCTGCGATGATGCGGCCCAGTCTTTGCAGGTTGTCGCTGTAATCGGTGATGACCAAAGCGTTGGTGCCCGGGTTCACGTTGATGGTGTTGTTGGGGCTGATGAGCGGCCTGAGCACGGGCACCAGGTTGTTGGCGTTTTCGTGGTTGAGCTGAAAAATCTGCGTCACGATTTGCCCGCTCTTGACGGGCGCAGTCCCGGCTGTGACGGTGCTGCTTTGCAGTTTGGCCTCGGCTTCGGGCAGCACTGTGTACAAACCGGTCGACTCCACCAGTGCAAAGCCCTGCGTGCGCAACTGTGCTGCAAACAAGCGCAGCGCTTGGGCTGGGGGCACGGGCACGGTGCTCGACAGCGTCATCGTGCCTTTCACACGCGGGTCCACCACCACATTGGCGCCCGACAAAGTGGCCACCGTGCGGGCCACCGCATCGATTTCGGCATTGACAAAGTTGAGGGTGACCGGCTCTTTGCGAGCGACTTGGGCCAGCACCGAGGACGCGCACAAAGCCATGACGGTCATGCAGGCCAGCACCAAAACCGGCTGTCGCCAGCGCACCGCCCGAGACAACAACAGGGGGCTTGGGGTCGTGAAAGAGTGGTGTGTATGGGTGTGCATGGCGGGGTGCATGTCTGGGTGCATGGGGTGTGGATGAAGCGGGTTCATCCCAAAGAGAGCAAGCTGCGCACGCCTTGTCGGCGGCCCAGAATGTTCAACAGGTTATCAAAAGCAGCCTCGTGGCCTTCTTGGGCGCTGGCTTCGCCTGTAAAGCGCAGGCGTTGACCCACCCACTGGCCTTGGCCCGACAACATCAAGGGCCCTTGCAGGGTGCTCAGCTGCAAGCTGGGGGTGGCGGTGCCCTCGGGCGTGCCCGACAGCTCAATCCGGTAACTGCCCATGGGCTTGACCGGGCTCAAGCGCGAAGACATGTTTTGCAGGCTCAGGTCGAGCTGTCCTCTCATTTGCATGCGGCCTTGCGCCCAACTCAGTTGCACCGAGCGGGTGTTCAGCTGCAACTGGCCATGGGCTTGCAAAGTGTTCCAAGGCGCGCCCAGACCCGTCAGCAAGGCCGCTGGCCAGACGGAGGCATGGTCGCCCACCTGAACTTCCAAACTGTTCCAACCCAGGCCCACTTGCACGCTGGCCGCTTGGGCCATGCAGCAGTCGGCCTGCCAGCCCCAACGCGCACCGTTCCAGCTGGGGGCCAGTGTCCAATGCAGTCGACCTGGCAAGGCCTGTGGGTCTCGGCTGCCCGCGCCGCCGCTCAGCACCAACTGTGCAGAGCCTTGCCACACCGTGCCTCGGGGGTTGAGCCATTGCACTTGGCCTTGGCTGGCTTGGTTCACGCCCCAAGCCAGCCAGCGAGCAGGCGCCCACACCGCCAAGGCCAAGCCCATGCCCAAGAGCGTTCCCCACACGGCATGCCGCCAAACCGGTCGCGCGCCCACAACCGCGGCTTGGCGCAGGCCAGATGGGGGTGAAGGGCGCAGGCGTATGGGCATGGTGTTCAGGGCAGGCGCATCACCAAAGTGCCTTGCCAGAGCACTTCGTTGGGCGAAGGGCTGTTGGTCTGTTGCATTTGTGCTTGGTGGGGCAAGGTTTGGGCATGCTCACGCGCTTGGCTCAGCCAGCGGGCCATGGCCAAGGCCGGTACCGCTTCAACACGCAAAGTGACGTCGTCGCCCGTCAGGCTGAGCTTGGCCTTGGGTCCTAAATCGGACAGGTTTTTTTCCAGCCATTGCATGGCTTCGGCACGCGAAACGGTCGATGGTTTTTGCAGACCTTGGGCTTGCGCTTGCCACTGCAACATGCGTTGGGTTTGAGCGTCGATGGCGGCTTGGCGGGCGGGGGCCTCTTGCCAGGTGCGCCAAGCGGGAGCCCAAGCCCATTGCCACACCACCACCACCGCCAAAAAGAAGGCTGCTGCGCGCAGCAGGGTTTGTTC
>NZ_JBBAPF010000087.1:0-2104 GCF_040400975.1 Limnohabitans sp.
ATACAATGATGCCCCAACTGCAAGCCATGAGACAGTATAAGGCTCTGGTGGAACACAGGCCCCTGCAAACAAAAAACAAACAAAAATTGAGCACGATGCGTGATTTGAGCAGCCCGCAGACACATTGAGGACGCCAGTCCTCTGATTAACCCAGCTAGTAATCCTGCCCGCGAGCTTTGCATTTACAAGCACACGCGTGAAACCTGTCTTGGGTGACACTTCTGTTGTCACCATCTGCTTTGCAGCGTCTTGACCAACATGGGCCGTTGGCGTCGGCGTCGCTGAGGATGACATCGAAGTCGACGATGCGGAGCCCTCGGCTTGGTGCACATTCTGTTCATGGAGAGCCTGTGCCTTGGCCATCCTCACAACTGCTCTCTGTGCCATTGTGAAAGCCCTCGTTCGCCGAAGTTGGCCGAATGGCTCATCGCTGTCAATGCTGCTGTCGCTGCCATCCGCATCACGCGCAACTTGAAGTTGAGGCTCATCCTTAGAAGAATGGGCCTTTTTTCTGCCTTTGGCTGCAGAGGGAGCGCGCTCCTGCTGAGGTGTGAGCAAAGACTCTCGGATCATGTTGAAGTACTCATCATCGCTGTCAACTGTATTGTTAGCTGCTGCCTGGGCGTGCTTCACGTCAAGGGCTTTGAACAAGCTTTGTGACACCTGGCCGGCAAGCACTTTAAATTTGTCCTTCGGGCCAACGACCTTCACACAAATATAGTCAATGTCTTCATACGCAACACTTTGCACCAACCAGTTGCCAACTCCATCGGCCATCTGCATTGCAATGAACAAACCAATGTCAAAAGTGGAAATCAGCGTGGCACATCCCTTTTTGAATGGCAGACGAGCTGTGAATGGGAACTCCAGACTGCCAGCTTGGCAAGCCTGTCCCTCATGCACCAAGCTCGAACCAGTGCAGCGCCAGCAAGACCGGGCTTTTGTTCATGTAACCTGGAATTGCGCAGTATTGGATGGTCGAAGACTTTGATTTGTTGGAACCCGCAAACAAGAACAAAGCACTCCCAAGCCTCTCGTTGCAGGGCTTGCAGGCAGACACAGGAAATATGATATGGACAAAGCTGTGGTCAGGAACTCGGCGTGCTTTGTCGAACACAGCCCTGGGTGCACTTGAGAGCAAGACTTGAACGCCTCACCATCATCTTCGTCCTCATTCAGGATGCCCACGTTCTCTCGCACAAGCGGGTCAGCCGTGCTGTCGGCCAGTGCCTGGGCCTCGAGAAAACGAGCTCGCAGCTCATCTGGCTTGCATCCTCGCTCTTGCGCTGATTTAAGCAGATTTGTTATACTCAGTGGGAAGGTCTGGCTGGCAAAGCAAAAGTCGCGATGAATCATGCCGGTGACCAGCTCCATATCAAGAGGAGGTTTCTGAGTGAGTCTGCACTATTGCGGTAATGATTCTCTTGGACCCGTGGTTCTGGGACAACTTCTCCAGCCACTGCTGTTTGCTATGTGGATCCAACTGCTTCCACTCACCCATGAGGCTGCGACGAAGCTCGCAGATGGCACGATGCGAGTGCGAGGCAGCCTGAGCTCGTGCAGCAGGAAGCTTCTCTGCAATGTAAAGGAAGGCTGGGTTGCCTTTGTAGCAACTTGTGTGCCGCTTTCCTTTCCTGATGGACCTGATGGTGAGTTTGGCTTTGCGCCGCAGTCTTTGAACGTAGTCCGTCATGGCCCGTCCACCTGCTTGTTGGTGTTGCCGGCAGTGCGCAAACAACACGCACTGAGACTGTCATTTGCGCACATCCACATGCTGCTTGCCACGGAGAAACTCGCTGTTCTGCCGGTGCGCCCGCTCCACAGAAACGGTGGTGTTGGAGCTGTCATCAAAAAACAGGCACGCACCAAAGTCTGCAGTGGCTTGGGCTCAAGCAGCGCGGCTGGGCTCGGGCAAAGAAGCTTGACTTTGGGGCTAAACCCTGCATCCAAACAACAAACCGGCGTATCACATAATGCTTGGGCGGCAGAGGCCCGTACGCACTGATCGTCGCTAAGCAAATCTGCTAGAAGGAATTTTGGGCTAGAATAGTAGAGCTCAAACAGCGCCAAGGTTGCTCCGTCCATCTTCAGCACAATAGCCCTT
>NZ_JBBAPF010000088.1:0-2026 GCF_040400975.1 Limnohabitans sp.
CTCCGGTTTCAGCGGGAACTCATTCCTGAGCATCCCGGTGTAGCCTTCCTTGCGGATGACCGGGAGCCTGATCTGCTCTTGGTACAGGACGTGGCCATAGCCAATCGTCCAGATGTGGGCAGGGCAAAGGTAGGGTTTACTCCTAAACCCCTCATACTTGTGCATGAGGTCTTCGCCCGCCTTGCTCAGTTTCACTTCTTACTCCACTGGCGAGAACCGAACCAGTAGCCGATGATGCCCCCGAGGATCGCCATCTCGTCGGCAGAGAAGATCAGGTCAGAGTACAGGATGATGTCGTCCATGCTCTGAATGAGCGTCGGATGGTTCCACAGGTACCACGCCATGAAGGCGTTGATGGCCACCAACTCAAACACGAAGATGTAGGTAACCGTAGGCCGGACGGTGCCGGTGTAGTTCACCACCCACCGGGAAGCCTTGTCCATGATCTTCTGATCGTGCGCCAGAGCCGCCTCGGTCATCCGGGCGTCAGTCTCCATCGCCACCTGCTCGGTGCGAATCTCCTCCATCCGGGCCTGGGCTGCAAAACCTGCCGCTGCCAGTTGAAGTTCGCGCTCGGTCTGAACCTGAGCCAACTTCAGTTCATGGGCTTGATCTGCCTTGTTCTGGAAGTATTCAAGCAATTTGGGCAGGCCCGAGAGCAGCAAGCCCCCGAGGGTGGAAAGAAGCGACAGCATCTCAGGCTCCTAGAGCAAAGAAGAACAGAAGCACCCCGACTGCCCCCACACCAAGTGAGGCGTAGAACAGGCTCAGGGTGACGGCCAGGATGGCCGCAGAGGACAGGACGATGGCCAGTTGCAGTGCCATGCCGGAGTAGGAGTAGTAGGAAGACTTGGCCTTGGCAGCATCGCGCTTGGCTTCAGCCGCACGGGCCTTTTCCATGATCTCGTCCATGTCGGCGCGTTGCTTCGTGGCCTTCTGCTCGTTGTTGGTGACCTCGTAGATGGTCGCCCGAACATTCTTGGCCTGATACCACGCCCACAGGTTGTTGGACTCTATGGTTCCGTTGAGAACCGCAGATGAGTTCCTTCCGGCAAAGTAATTTGTAACAGCAAGGAGTAGAGCAAGCAGGCTAATAGAAACCGCAGCAAGAGCCTTGACATGGGCCTCCCTCTCTGAACGGCTTGCACCCTCCGGCGGCTTCCTGAAACTCATTGCTGTGCCTTGTCGATTAAGTAGTAACCCACCGCGATCAGGGCGGTTGCCACGAAGGCAATCGCTGCGCCGTACTTGGCGTTGAGCATGAACTCCTGCTGCCGCAGGCGGTGCTCTCGGTCTTTCTTCTCGCGCTCCTTCTTGAGTCGGATGCGCTCCATGATCATCTCGTTGTACACGTTCTCACCGTAGTGAGCGATGATCAACAACTTCAGTTCGTACTCCTGCTTGACCAACGCCTGCTTGTGCATCGTGATCTGCAAGGCTTCCTGCTCGATACTGCCGTCGTGCAACAGGCGCTTGAAAACCGAGGGCTTCTTGTTGGCCTTCTCGTTGGCTAGGCGGTTGAAGTCCCCGAAAGCGCCGTACCACTTACCAATCTGACCGGCAACGTCCTGAATCTCGCGGCCTGTGGCGACGAGTTTCTTAACGGCCCCAAATGCAGCATTCGCCGCTGATACTGCCGCGAGAATGCCGGTTATCGGTTCCATACACTACTTGTTCCCCTTGGCGATGCGCTCGCGTTCCTCAAGCAGCCTGACCTTGACCTGAAGGTCGTTGATGTGCGTCATCAGTTGCTCTTTCAGGATCGCCCTGCGTTCTGCGCTGATTGGGCTGTCGGTGGGCACGCCTTCCTTGGTGATGAGCGCGGGCATCTGCCCCTCAATCTTGGTCAGACGCTCGGAGAAGGATGCCACTTGACCGAGTAGCCACGCCAGTGCGGCCACCACGATGGGAATGACTGCTTTGAGAACATCTGACCATGCCATGTCATAACCCCAGAAGTTTCTTCACGACATCTGCCATCGCGCCAGGGCCGAGCAGGACCGCGCCTAGCGTGATGTACAGCCAG
>NZ_JBBAPF010000089.1:0-2021 GCF_040400975.1 Limnohabitans sp.
GATGACAGTGGAGATGAACAAAAACCACCCAGGGGTCTCTTGAACCTTATTTTAAGGTTCAAAGTTTGGATAGCGTTCAAAACGGTGTTCCCGTGTGTTGTAAGTTGGTTTCACGAAGCCAGCTATGATGTGTGCATCAGTGCAGCAGATTTGCGCATGTTTTGTCCATCAACACATCACGCGAGGCTCGTTTGATGTCATCACCGCGCCTAGGCATCGGCTCCTCAACTCAATCACCGCGTCAAGGCATCGTCTCATCACCGTGTCAAGGCATCAGCTCATCACATCAACTCCGGAGCTTTGTGGTTCCAATCATGACAGGCACTTGCGCTCCAATCCCCAGACCGCGAGCCAGCGGGGCATGCCAGGCTCATCTTGAGCAACTCCTAACTGGCTACTTCACGAACCCCAAGAGGATTCCTAAGTATGGGCCGCGCCTCGACAAGGATGCCTTGGGCGACTGCGCTGGCTTCTTGCTGCAGCTCAAGAAGGTGCAGGGCAACTTGGCGTTCGCCCCTGTGATGATGACTCGGGCTCTCGAGGCGGTTGCTCGCGAGAAGGCAAGCGCGTGGCAGTTCTCGCAAGAGGACTGCAAAGCATTCGCCAAAGACGTCGAGGGGCGGATCCGCAGTATGTGCCGC
The DNA here is from genome assembly GCF_040400975.1 of Limnohabitans sp. Taxonomy (GTDB): domain Bacteria; phylum Pseudomonadota; class Gammaproteobacteria; order Burkholderiales; family Burkholderiaceae_C; genus Limnohabitans_A. The sequence continues at coordinate 642 of NZ_JBBAPF010000089.1, forward strand.
CACTGGATGGCTGCCGAGCGCAAGACCAAGAAGCCCAAGTGGTACGCAAACGTCTTGAAGCACTCAGGCATCCAGACCCAGCTCGCCGACTGGGCCTTAATGTTACTTAGTGGACGCGCGATCCGAGTCAAGCGAGTGCTTCCGCTAGGTCCAGGGTTCTGGGTGTCCTCTTGTTGTTGTTTTGATGTGTGTTTGCTAATTTGTTATGTGTGTAGTTTTTTGTATCAACTAAGGGCATCGTGGCTACTGATCCTACCGGGAGCTCGAGGTTCCACGGTGGGACTGCCGCGCCCATCGAGGACATTGTTGATTCCCTCAGCCAGCCTAACTTCTTCACAGGCTTCGACCACGCACTGCACCAAGGCTGGCGGCTCGTGGCTGGCAGACCGGCGTGTGAGAAGGAGTTCAGCAGCAAGCTCTCTGTTGCGCCGACCGACGATGACTCTGACCCTTGCAAGTGCATCTTCCCCGATGGCCATGTCATCAGCCTCGCCGAATGGACTGTGGGGCAACATCGGGCTCGCACAGGAATGCCTACTACAAAGGGCAAGGCCTTCTTCTGGTCCGATGCTGCTGGAGAGTGGCATGTACACATCAAGAAGGACAGGAATCGTTTGGCCTACTGCAAGGGCCCCAAGGACAAGGCGCAGGCATGCCAGGTGAGGGTCGACCTTTTCAAGCATGATGAGGAGGCCATGATGTTGATGAAACAGATAGCGGAGGAGGTCATTGAGGGCAAACTGGCCTATAAGAGGGATGCCTTGTATGCCGGGCGCGACCAACTGCTCCTGGAGGCAGGCTTGCGGCAGGCAGGCGTGCCAACAAGCAAAAAACGGCCAGCGTCATCGTCCTCAGCCACAGCATCGACGCGCAAGAGCAACAATACGCTGGCAGCATTGTCAATTTCGGGCCGCAGTAGTTACTCATTTGACGAGAGTGCCTTGGCAGGTATGGATACTGCCTCTTGTTCGATGTGACTTTGAACATCAATGAGTGTGGGCAGCGGCTCGCAAAATAGGTTTGAAAACAAGAACGCGAAGACAGGACGCATCAGCAGGACCAAGACAGAGACAAAACACAGAGGGAAGGAGACCGGAGACACGCAGAGACCAAGACAGACAGGACACAGCAGCAGGACCAAGACAGACCAAGACAGACACAGTCTTAAGACACAACAGCAGGACCCAGACAGGATCACAATCAGGACGCATTCCGTAGCCATGGATCAAGACAAAATTCCCAGGGCCGCATTAACTCGTCATGATGTTGGGGCTCAGAACCGTCTCCACCAAGTCCGCCTGGGAAGTGCCACCTGCAGTTCTCCTTGACGATGAAGAACCGCCTTGTGCCCAAGCAGACACTTTCATGGATGAGGTCGAG
>NZ_JBBAPF010000090.1:0-1949 GCF_040400975.1 Limnohabitans sp.
TACGGAGCACCCACGCGGGAGGCACGGACCCCGTGGATGGAGAGCACATTCGTACCTTGTCGAGACCTACGAGCATCAGCGTTGGTCCATTTGTACTTAGTTGATGTCCGCATGAGGTCAGAGGAGCGGACGCTAAGGCGGACTTTGCTTAGCAACGAAACACTGATTTCTTCAGGCACGCCTGGCCTCGATGGCTCCAAGCCAGACCGGTTGGGGTTACATCTTCTTGCAGTCAGTCCATGCAGCCAATCACCACGCCACGGCGTTCTGGTCCACTGAGGTGGAGAAGAAGTGCCCCCTACCAGCGCAGGTTGAATACAGAGGCGGAACTGACGTCGGACGGCACAGTCGCAGCGCTTCGGCAGATGACCCCTTCTCACGCACGCCCCGGCGGGACTCGTGCCCCGAAAGGAGGTCGGAAGAGAGAGAGGTCTAAGAGCCAGCAGCGCGGGAGTGAAAAACGGAATTCGCGTACCCTCCCGAAAGGGGCGAGCTACTCGTCCACGGACGACACGTCCCGCGACTTCAACAGGGGGACTTGTGTCAGCAAAGTGTGCAGGAACGGGTACGCCTGTCGGTGTGCGATTCGCAACAACAAGGGACACCCGGCCATTTCTTACGTCCAGGCCACGGCCGAATAGAAATAACGCTCACACCGAAAGGGACAAGCAAAGGCAAGTCTAAGCGTCTAAGAGCGCTCGACAAGCGAGCCCGCTTCCAAGGAGGACAATTTGACTCATTTGACCCTTGGACATTGTGCCGGGGCTTCACATCCCGGCGCCCAATCCGTTCTGCATCCTGTCACTTTCTTCCTGCCCGATTCCTCGACTACGGTCGCATCTGTCCCTTCATCCAGTTCAAAGCGGAAACCCACTTGTCTCCATCTGTTGTCGGGCCCCGCTGACCGCTTTGACAGATTGGCGGCCATATTAAGGAGGGTAGAGTGGGAAGCTCATGACGTCGACATTGTCAACGCGCCCACGGGCGGCGATCAGTTCCCTCATGCACCTTCCTCGGACCTCCTATGGGAGCACCATCTGTTCACTCTCTTAGGGAGCCTATGTTCTGTATGTTGCGGGACACCGTGCGAGACCTCCTCAGCGGCACGGCACATCCATCCCGGGCCACGGCCCTTACGCAGCTTAGAGTTTCCTTATGGCCTCCCCAAGGGGAACCTGACACCACGTCAGTAGGAACAGGTTTGTTTGGGCACTTACTTTGCGTTACAGTCAGCCAACATTCTTCGGAAGGCCTACGGGCCCGGGGTTGGGTTTGCCAACGAGACACCCGAGCCAAGGCCGGGGATTGTGTCAGTCCTCACACTCCCGGAGATGGTGTTTCTGTCATCCCTCACGGGTCAAAATAACATCATGTGACCAGTGCCGTTATGGTGCGGCATCATCCAAGCCCACCTCCATCTCGTACTTTCGCATCAATCTTTCTTCACTCATTCGCAGGTCGATCACAAGCTTGTAATGCAGCATTGGCAAGATTGGGAGGGTCGTTCGGTCTCGGCCGTCAAGGCTCACCTCCCACTGGCGGGCAGGAAGTCTAGTGACGGCACGCCGGCAACGAGGGTTGCAGCCGCATACCCTTTCAGGCTCAGCATGGAGCTGGCCAAGGCCACTGTCAGCGCAGGCAGAGCACCAACCTCGTGACAAACACGGCGGGGTGTACACTCCGCCTTTTTCCCTCGTCATGTTTCATTTTCAGACAGCATGACACACTTCCTCTACGGAGCCGTCCCTCCCTTCGGGCCTTTACGGCCTCCCCGGCCCGTGTCTCGGCCTTCTGCGCTTCTGCGCTCCGTCGTCGTTCTCGTCGGCAGTTGTCCCAGAGTGGAAACTGCGGGGTTGCCCACCGACGTGGGACCCCTTGGGGGGTCTGCGTCCCGACCCCCCTGGGCGGCGGTACCAATACCGCGGGGGGCAGGCCCCTTTCGCCCTCGG
>NZ_JBBAPF010000091.1:0-1947 GCF_040400975.1 Limnohabitans sp.
GGCGAGTGGTTGCGCACCGCAAAGCACGCCTTCAAGGAGTTCAACGCGGCGGCCTCGACCGCCGCCGGAAGAACACGGCCGAGCAGCGGAGGCTCCTCAGCCCGTTCTGCAAGACAGTGCCGTCTGCAGTGCACAGCATCTTGTACGACGACCTCGCCGACGTGCCGCACAACGACCACCCCTTGACTGTGCACGAGCAGACCAGTTTCGCTGAAGTCTCCCACCCACTCATCTGGCGCGGCAGAAGCGTTGGATGTGCAAAGTGGAGCGAGACGATGACCCCACGCTTGGCGGGCACCGAAGCGCTGCAGCTACAGTGCGGTCAGGCCATGGACCTCGAAGGCGGTGCGACGGGGAACCTCCTCCGGTTCCAGTGGGGAGCGGAGGCGCCACAGTGATGCGATGACGATGAATGGTTGCCGCCAAGCCGTAAGTTCTGCAATCGCGATTCTCGTTTGATGTGTTGTGCCGCATAATACTGTCGATCAGGCTTCAGTCAGGCTTCAGTCAAGCTTCAGTCACACTTCAGTCAAATGTCAGTCACGCGTTCTTCGCGTTACCAGTCAAGGTCCGCACACTAGTCTGTTTGCCTTTAGTCCGGTTCCAAGTACACTTGGTGAAGGCGTCGGACATGTGTCAGAGGCGTTTTCACACGTTGTCGCCGTTCGGAGGAGCGCTCGCGTTGCACGCACCTTGTTTGCACCGATTCTTGGCACGGTCTTCGTCATTCTGTCATTTTTCGTGTTTGAGAGACAACAAAACAGAAGGGCTCACTACTTAAATCAATCACATTCCCCTCAACCGCCAGGCGCCGCCGGCGGGGCACCCGCGCTGGTGGAGCGACCTCGCTGTTGCGCTCTCGCTGCCGGACGACATCGCCCCCGACTGCCCGACGGCGTTCGCTCACCCGTGGTTGCTCGTCGTGCGGACCGCGCAGAACCTCGGCGGGGCGAACCAGCTGCCACTGATGGGTCTCGGAGGCTTTGTCTCTGTGCTCTCCGGCAAGTTGTGGATGTTGTTCCTCACGTCCTCCACCGTCGACAACGCCGAGGGGCAGATCGTGCCAACCCTCCGGAAGGTCTCCGCCACGCAGATTGCTTCTTGGTGCGACAACAAGGAGTGCATGCATTGCCTCGTCAGCGCCGGCGAGATCGTCTACATCCCAGTGAATTGGACCGCTTGGCTTCTCGGTGTTGTCGTGCAGGAAACCTCGCCCAGCAAGGGAGCGACCAGCATCTGGTGGCCCGCGCCGCGTTTGAAAGCAGTCGCCTCGTTCAGCGACGACCAGCTCTGCGGCGTCAATCACGCCATGGCCGCAGCCGAGTCCCTCAAGGACATCAAGCAGTGGAGAACCTTCGCCAACCTGAAGGAGTCCATCTGGCCGAGTTGGACGCCGCACAGCGCCCCAGGCACGCAGATCTAGCGCCTCGGCTTCAGAGGCGCCGACGCCTGCAGCGGCCGCTCCCGCCATCCCCGCACGCGAGCAAACCTCATCAGAATGTCGGCGAATGCGATGCCATGAAAAACGTGTCGAGCGCCCGTCACCGTCAATATCACCATCGCCATCATCAGTCGCACACACGTCACAGTCAACCACGCCGTCACTGCCGTGGCCCACCTTCTGTAGCTCTCACAGTTCGCTTATGCGGTTTTGCTCAAGGAGTTTCTCTTCAAAAATGTTTCAGTCAACCTTCAGTCAATCTTCAGTCAACCTTCAGTCAACGGTCGCTCCGGAAATATCACTTTGGGCGCCTCCTTTGGTAGACTACGGCATTCTCGCGGCCACGCGGACGCTCCGCTGCAGTTTTTTTTCCGGTACACGCCCGCAGCGGTTCCATACAGACCGGCCTGGCTCTCCGGAGGCTCCGTGTTGGCGTGTTTTTGTCGTGGCGGGGACTGGCTTTGTGCCGGCAGCGAGCCCACGCCTTACCAGTACATGTCTCCACT
>NZ_JBBAPF010000092.1:0-1893 GCF_040400975.1 Limnohabitans sp.
TCGAGCATGTACAATTTGGCGTTTCCACCACAAGGTGGTCCAAGTTGGGATTGACGCACAATTGGTATGGCGTGCTATTCTTGCACGTGATAGGTCCTTGTTAGCTAGCCGTCGTGTCACGCACATTAAAATTATGCAGCACGTTGTTGGCTCAAGTGGCACACCACAACTGCCTGGCAGTGAAGAATCAAACTCGTCATTGCCCAGTGGAGAGATGGGTGGTGGTGGGCGTGGTCGTGGGAAGCGTGTCACTGTCGCAGCTGTGCCAGATCCGCCTGGCGAACCAGTCTTGCGGTTGGACTTGCAGCCGGAGGAGAATGAGCCTCGCAACGCCGCGTACTTGATCACGCTGCGTGATGCGATCGACCGCATCTTTGCCCACCCCGTCTTTGAGAACATTGCTACGGAGCTGCCCTTGTCCATCACTGCGGAGCACGCTGGTGGGAGCCAAGCCCCGTACAAGGATGCGGACTTCACGATCGCGCTGCAGACTCACAAACAGTACACCTGTGGTGCGAACTTCTTCTGGGTGAATCACTTGTACTCTCCCAGCGCTGGGGTGCCAATTCGGAAAGAGGCGGTGCAACACCTCATGGCCACATCTTTCCCCAAGCCAACCCCCTTCAATGGGGTCCTGACGGTGTCCTGCCTCACTGTGAGTAGTGTATTGGATGCACGTGGTGCGCTCGAGAGCTGCACTCCTGACGAGCTGCGGCATGCCTACATCTTGGCCATCAGCCGGGACGTCGATGCACAGCAAGATGATGATTTGTCGGTGTTGCAATCGTGGCGGAAGTTCTGTCTCAGCACAACCACCACCTTCCACCTGCATGAGAGCCATGAGGCCCGCTACTGGGCGTCGCTGCAGTTGCGGGAGAATGCCGGTGCCACTGCTGAGGCGGTGTGCCGGACGTCCCTCCAGCGCATATTTGAAGTGGTCCGCTTCAGAAGCGCCCGTGTCAAGGTCTTGGGCGCTCCCGCGGGGACTGCGGTGGCAGTGGCGAAGGCCTACTCTGATAAGTTGTACATGGCCAACAACGGTGTGCAAGTCACCAAAAGCTTCATTGACGTTGCCCTCACAGTCCATGACCGCATGTTCAAGCGGGCGCGCATTGCTGATGTGCTCGTTGAGGCTGACTCAGGCCCCAGGGATTCAAACCCATTTGAGAGCATCTACGTCCTGCAGGCCATCCTGTCCAGGGGGCAGACCGAGCCTCGCATCTTTTGGATTGTGGCCTCGATCCATCATATGTGCCAGTACAAAATCAAACCTGCACGGTGGTTCACGGTCAGCAATGTGCGTGGCTCCACTGAAAGTGGTAATCGCGGCTACTGTGACCTGGCACTTTTCAAGCTGGACTCCCTGGGGCACCTCTTTGGGCAGCTCCCGCAGGAGCTCGGTCTGGAGACACAGTGGTTTGAGCGTAACGCGCGTCGCCGCTTGGAGACCCATCAGCTCTATTACTGTCACGGCCAATCGCCAGAGGGGCATCCGGCAGCGGACACCACCTGGCAAGCGGGCCAGAAGCGGTCCGTGCGGGACTACATCCAGTTTGTGCAGGCCTGCAGACTAACTAGTCAGCTGCGCAACACTCATTGGTGACTTGATGTGATTGCTTCTGTGTCAGTCTCATATTTAATATTGTGGGTGTCTATTTGTCTCTTGGTTCATGTCAAACCCTCTCAGGCTTTCTTGTACGGTGATACCTACGATGCTTCGGTGAAGGCGCTTGTCAAAGCGAGTCAGACTTGCACGCAGATGGCCAAGCAGGTTGGCATCAAGGAGGTTCTGACTGACATCAGCAACCTTGCGTTGGCAGAGAAGAAAGATGAAAAAAAAACTGATGCCATGCACGAGGCGGTTGCACATCAGTTGCCTGGCGATGATGGCAT
>NZ_JBBAPF010000093.1:0-1374 GCF_040400975.1 Limnohabitans sp.
CCAAGGCGCGCATGATGGCCGAAAGAAGCCTCCCTAACTCCAGCCGACCTCAACTTCCCCCAACCAATTCCTGGCCGAACCCACCACGCCTGAATTAAACAAGTCCCGACGCAGACGTCTCACCATCAACCTTGCAGACCATTGCGATCAAATCGCCCAACGTGCAACTCTGCTTGAGCCCGGTGAACTGCCCTTGACCAACTACGCCCGGGCACACGACAACGTACAAGTCCGACTGTGACACCTTGGCCTTCAAGTCACCCCACCCTGCGTGCTGCACTCCCCACTTGCAGTTCGGGATGTTGACGGCCAACCGACGCACAAGCGTGACAACATCCTTGTGCGCGCCGACGAAGGCATTGCTGACAAACAACACCTTCGGGAGGTGCGACTGCGGCACCATCTTCACTGCCGTACCTTGCCCATGCACCAAGAGCCTTGGGGAGATCTGGTAAGCCCCTCTTAGAGCAGAAGCAAACATGACCTTGGCGTTGGCATGCCCGGGCGTAACAACAATGAAGACATCTGCTTCTGAAAGGCGTGCGCTTCTCAGGCCTTTGGCGACAACAGCCTGCCCAATGCCTGCGAACTGCCGGCATTCTGGGTGGGCGCACGCCCTTTTGCCCCGGATCGTCCTGAGGACGTCCTGGGGCGTCACTCCATGAGTGGCTGACTGGACTCTGCTTGCCTTGCGCTCGCGCGCGCGCTGGTCGGCGACCCGTTTGCGAGTCTTTTCGATTGCGTCTTGCCGCAATTGCTGAGTGGACTCTGCAGGAAGCAGCGTGTTCTCGGCCTGGGCGTCGACAGCCTTGGTGTGCCGCTTGGCGTTCAAGAAGGCGAGCTCGGCTGAGTGCCCAACTGTCCAAGACCCAGCAGGCGCAACTGGCCGAGACAACTGTTCGATGGCAACATTTTTGGCCCACGGAGCCAAGCTGGACGCAGCTGCGCTGGATGCTGCACGGCGCCGTTTGACAAAGGCACTCTCGGCGTCTCCGGAGGGTGGAAGCTTTCTCTTGACCCCTTTGTCGAAGCGAGGTTTCCGCTGCGAGCACCTTGCCACACCAAATGCCTTGGCCCACAACTGTTGGGCGGCCTCCAACGTGGCTGCAACATCCCGATCCGGCAAGTCCATGCAGACTCGAAGGAATGACTCTTCATTGGCATCGTTGCATCGGCCCATCCTGCCATTAAACTTCAGAGCCGTCTTACTAAACATCTGCTCAACTCCGGAGGAACTCACGCCGACAGCAGCGTATGCAACCAAGGCAAGCTGAAGCTGCCCACAAGGGTGTGCAACTTGAAGGCGTTTGTCTTGCTCCACGAGCTCCAACACCGTCCGCCAAGCATCCTTGTTGCTGGATCGTGATGACGTTG
>NZ_JBBAPF010000093.1:1384-1795 GCF_040400975.1 Limnohabitans sp.
ACTCCGGACGAACTTACGGCGAAAGCAGCGTATGCAGCCAAAGAAGCTGAAACTGCCCACAATGGTGTGAAGTTTGAAGGCGTGCTCCACGCGCTCCAAAATCGTCCGCCAAGCATCCTTGTTGCTGGATCGTGATGACGTTGGCCTCACGTTCTGCGCCCGTGGGAGAAAGTCTTGCCACTGGGCCTTGAGCTCCACAGCGTCGAGGTGGAGCACGTGGCTGAGCCTATCTAAGTGCCGATCGGCAGCAGACTGGGTCGGTGGAACGACCAGGTCGAAGACCTGATACGCCTGCGCAATCTCGAAGCTAGGAAACTCAGCTGCCAAAGCCGCTCGTGCGAGGACAAGAACCGCTTGCATGCGTCCAATGCAACGGTCTGGCACGACGCTAGGCACGCCCGTCTCGCACCC
>NZ_JBBAPF010000094.1:0-1789 GCF_040400975.1 Limnohabitans sp.
CATCCAAGAGGCAGAGGAGGAAAAGGGCTGGATGCAAGTGGAACACCCCAGTGAGGAACAAACGACATGCCCATCTGAAGCTTCCGAGCCTCAGAAGCACAAGTACTACAAGGTTGTGGAGGGAAAGTGCTTTGACCTGCAGAACCGTCCCATCACCGACAAGCAGGCAAAGAAGCTCCGCCAGAAGGAGCGCGACGAAAGGGCTAGCGCAGAACAGAAGTGTGTGGTGGAAGCTAAGGGGGCGGGTGATGCGAAGGGTGCAATGGCGTTTGCCGCACCTGGAGTTGAACCCAAGCCTAGCGCGAAAGCCGCCACTCATGATGAGGAGGCTCCATCAAGTTTCTCCATAAAGAAGTACGTCCCCAAGCTTGGTTGCAACAAGAAGAAGGATAACGACGACAAACCTTTGGTCACTGGGAAAAGGATCGATACATGGCCATTGGTACCTTGTGCAACCCAGGGATGCAAAGTGTTGCGCAAATGGAATCTGATGGACGAGGTGCGCACTACTTTGTACGAGAGCTCTGGGCGGTGGGGCGACGATGATGATATAGTCGACTTCAAATACGTTTGTGCGGAATGCAGAGCACTTGAATGGGGAATCACAGTCCCAGAGGCACAGGCACGCATCTTGGAGAACCGTGCGTGCTTTTTGCGACGCAAAAAGGACAACGAAGCGTTCAAGGCCGCCGACAACAAAGTTGCAGAAGCATTTCCTGGCATGTCCAGAGGTGAGCGACGTCTGGTTGCCGTCGCCAGTATGAAGGAGATCATTGCCCCCATTGCAAAGTTTATCCAGTTGAAGACACGAATGCTCAGGGCCAGGGCGGACATGCTTGATGAACACAAGGTGTTGATTGACAGGCTTGCAAACGCAAAGACCATCGAGGAAGCCAACCAGGTCATCCCCCAAATTGAAAAGTTGGAGAGCATGATTGAGGAGGCAAGCGGTCCCTTGGCCTTCAAAGCCAAGGGCGCAGACCAGTGGAGCTTCTGTCTGGCAGCAGATTACGACGACAGTTGGGTCGTCACATACAATGCGGATGGATCCATAAAGAATGCAATGCGCGCCTACCACACATGCACTGCAGGGCACGCTTCAGACCCGTGTTACACGCTCATTTTGGGTAAGAACTGGAACCAGCTCTTTGAAGAGGCGTGGGCCGCCGGGCAGCGTTGGTATTGCAAGTGTTGCAACGCACGGTACCGCCTTGGTATGGGTATGTTGGTTGAGTTGCGCACGTCGGATGGCGACGTCTTCTGGATCCCGGCCACCTACCCAAAGGAGGTGAAGGATTGCAAGTGGATGCGGGTAGAGCAAGACATGGGACCAGTCAGCACACCGGCGGAGCTCTTTAACAAGATCCAAGCCGTCGAGCCATACTTGGGTGACGGCTTGCTCCGTCCGGCCACTCAACCTGAGTGCTATTACGGCCCGTGTGATGGGGTCTATAAATTTGCTGACAAGCAGAAGAACCCATTCTTGAGTGTGCCGGTGTGGCTCTTTGAGGACATCATCAGCTTCTCCAAGCTGAATTGAGCCGTTTGCTTGCTCTGGTGGCGGTGGTGCGTGAAGGCAAAGGGGACCGTGGAGCGAAGGGTGCAATGGCGTTTGCCGTACCTGGAGCGAAGCGTAACCGGAGCTTGATCACTTGGTGGTGTTGTTGTAATGGTAATATGTACAATTGAAATCACAAAGTATGACAGATAGTACAACTTTCATATTGGAGAGGCGGCGGTGGTGCGTGAAGGCAAAGGGGACCGTGGAGCGAAGGGTGCAATGGCGTTT
>NZ_JBBAPF010000095.1:0-1762 GCF_040400975.1 Limnohabitans sp.
ACTTAAGTTATTGAGTGTACATGTAACATGGCGGGCGGCACAACATTGAATAAGGCCCACATGGCGGAAGCATGGCACACCGTGGCACGACGTTGATGTATAGGTGCGCGTGTGGCAGTGTGAGCGTCGGGCGCCAGGGCCCAAGTATGCGTCCGCGTATGCGTGCGCAACCGTGTGCGCGTGCAGCTCTGCGCCCAAGTGTGCGCTAATTGTGGTCAGGTGGGCATGTGTGAATACATCAATGAGTGTGCGCATAGCGCTCATGCGTGCAACCATGAAAAAACTGCGCTTCATATCATCGGCCCCATCACAAAAACGCCAGCGCCATCGCCATCACCATTGCCATCACCACTGCCGCCAACCTCGCCATCGCAATCGCAACCCTCCCCCCGCCGGCACTCCCTTGCCCTCGCCAACCCCACGCCCACCCTCGCCCTCCCCCTCGCGACCACGAGCACGACCAAGACGCCACGACCAAGACAAGCAGTGCGAGGGCGATTGCCAGTATGACCCCGTGAATGTGCACGTTTGTTGTTACAAGAGGAAGCACAATAAGAGCGACGCAATATGGTCGGAGGCTTGGTGTGGGGATGATGGTGCACTCGGCTGCGCACAATGCTCGCGGTGCCAATATGGAAACCATCTCAGTTGCTCTTGTGGCCTGTACTTCAGCAGCTGATCCAACATGACCAACTGCTGCATTGAGAACCACATTCCTCCTTCCAGATCACTTCCGTAATCGTCCATCGCATGAACCATGCGCAACAAACGTGCCTGCTGCAAGCCCAATCCATGCATTCAAGCGCTGCAATTTATATGTATTAAAATGACATGGCAGTGCTGTCAGGTGTTTGCGCAAACCATAGAAGACGACTCGAGACGAGCTAGCAATACCTTCACCATAAAATAACCACGCGACAAGAGCCGATGAATATCCACCCGCCACATGCAACAAGCCCATATCAACAAACCGCTATCAAGCAACGCAGATAGACTACTACCCGTAATCGCGCGTCCAGCCATTACTTCCAACGACAAATTGCAAATGCGCGGCGGGGATTCAAAGCGGCACTAACACATACACAAAGGATCGGTGCAACACAGAAACCTAGGGATGGCGCATAGTGGGCTGCCTTCCAAATCCGAGCGTGCTTGAACGCGAACAACCTGGGAAGCCCAGATAACGCGCAAGCTGGCGTGCTGCTGCGGGCATGATGCTGCTATCGCGCTGCTGCTGGCATGCATGATTCAGGCTTGCCATCACCATAACGCTGAACAGTGTCCACAAGTAATGGCGTGACAAAAACTTTGCAATGCCTCGGGCACTCCCGGTCAGCCCTCTTTACGGAATTGTGAACATATCGCCATTCCGCAGTCAGTGGAAGGGCAACGCCATTCTCATCATTCCAGGAGTCACTATTTGCTGCAAGCATGAAACGTGCGACGCAGATGAGCATAAGGACGATAATGGCGCAACAACAAACACACGATGGCGTCAAGTGCTACACGTTGTAACACTGACTAGGTGAGAATGCGAAGCTAATCGGACATTAATGGCAAACATTGCACAACAATAAGACAACATAAAATACACACCGAGACTAAACCACAAAAGCTGCACCTGATATGTGAAAACAAACCAAGCGGCGGCGTACATGTACTACTGCTCATGGGCATGCGCTAACGTGACACTGGCATATGTATCCGTGAATTAGTATGCTGGGCGGCAGACGGAGGATGACAAGGTTAGAAATACAGAACC
>NZ_JBBAPF010000096.1:0-1743 GCF_040400975.1 Limnohabitans sp.
TGGTGATGGGGTGCAGGGACGAGGACATCGGCCGGAGCAATAGCGGCGAGTACAAAGCACTGGACCAGGCGGTCACTGTCGGCGTGGTAATAGGGTGCACGAAGGACCAGGCAGCCAGTGAGAACGAGGTTGCTGGAGTCATGGTGCAGGCAAAGTACATGAGCGAGTGCGACGCACTGAACCATGCAGTCGCTGCCGGCGGGGTGATAGGGTGCATGAAGAACCAGGCGGCCGGTGAGGAAGGCAGTGCTGGAGCCATGGTTGAGGCAGGTTGCATGGGCGGCGAGTACGGAGCACTGAACCAGGCTGTCAATGGCGGCGTGGTGACAAGGGATGACGAAGAAGGTCTGGGTAGTGAAGGCGGCCTGCTCCCGCTTGAGGAGGGGAGCGTGGTGATGATGACGGCGACTTTTAGGTGCGATGGCGGCGACGCGGCGGCGACGACGACGCCGGCAGAGAGAGAGCACAATTCGAGCATGCCAGGCGTGCCAGTTTTGAGCAGGCCAGGCGTGCCAGAGCGGAGTTCGAGTGCGCCGGACGCCCGGAGCTGTGTGACGCCGGACAGCAGCACGGGCGAGTGGGCACAGCACAATTCGAGTGCTCCGGAAACCCGAAGGGTGACCGAGAGCAGCGACCAGCCAGGAGGCAACTTGAAATGGCGACGGAAGCCGCCCGCCAGTGAGATCTTGCTTGTCGATGGCGGCGAGATGACGGCGGCGACTTTTGGGTGCGATGGCGGCGGCGCGGCGGCGACGGTGACGCCGGCAGAGAGAGAGCACAATTCGAGCATGCCAGGCGTGCCAGTTTTGAGCAGGCCAGGCGTGCCAGAGCGGAGTTCGAGTGCGCCGGACGCCCGGAGCTGTGTGACGCCGGACAGCAGCACGGGCGAGTGGGCACAGCACAATTCGAGTGCTCCGGAAACCCGAAGGGTGACCGAGAGCAGCGACCAGCCAGGAGGCAACCTGAAGCGGCGGCCGAAACCGCCCGCCGGCGATGGCGGAGGCGGCGACGGTGGCGCAGCTGCCGGCGGACGGAGGTCTGCCCGCTCTGCATGCCCAAGCCGTTTTGGAGGAGCCTTCAACAGCCTTGAAAAGCCGGGAAAGCCCGGCTCAGGCATTTGGCCAAGGAGGATGTGTACCCTCTGCGTGTCGGAGACGCGCATAGGGATGGGTCTGTGCCTTGACTGCGGGGAGCCCCTTCGTCGCTGCTTTTGCACGGGGGTCGCAGTCGAGGCAAGAGGGGCCTTTTTTGCGCTACGCCAGAGCCGAGCCTAAGTGGCCGCGAGCGTAGTGAGGCGGCGCGTAACCGGACTGGACGCGTTGCTTCGAATGGCGAGCTCCGACCCGACCCGACCCGACCCCACGAGTAGGAACCAGGCACCAAGGCGCGACGCGGCCAGAGAGAGGCAAGTAGACATACGGCAGTTTTTTAATGCAAGAGGGTCAGAGAAGCTGGCCGGTAATTCGAGCGAGCAGGGAGCTTCTAATTCGAGCGCACCAAGCATCCAGAGAGGTGCTGAGAGCGGCAGCCAGCCGGGACGCAACAGCGAGCCGGGGGCACAGAATTCGAGCGCGCTGGCCACCCACAGAGGTGCCGCGGGTTGCAGACAGCCGGGGAGCAGCTTGGAGAGCAGGGCTTGCATGACGTGCCAGTTCCACTAATTTCCGATCATTGCCCCAAGCTGCCGATCGTTGACATGCCCCTGACAAGTGATGGGTAGCCCTTGTAGTCGCAAGCGCTCTT
>NZ_JBBAPF010000097.1:0-1696 GCF_040400975.1 Limnohabitans sp.
CCTCCGTAGCCTCGATATGTTGGCGCACATGCGGCGTGCACGGGTTGCATTAGCAGCAGCACGTGCGGATGCGCAAGCGGTCGTCCACCCCCCTTGCACCAGCAGGGAGCCTTGATGGCGCAGACTTCCGCCAATGGCTTCTCCTCCGGTACGGGCAGGGCCGCTTGAGTGCAAAACATGTGTGCACTGCGGCCTGGGCCTGCAGAAACCGGGGTCTCGACGTGGATGATCTGGCATTGAGTCCGCTCAGCCAGACGGGGCACTTCCAAAGGAAACTGGACGAAGCCTTGGGCATCAACAGTTGGGTCGATGAACATGTGTACTGGGCGGACGTACCTTCTCACGACCACCGCACAAACACTAGGACCCAACTTCGGCACCCCATGTTGCTTGTCCATGAACGTGTGGCTGACGAGTTTGCCGAGAATGTTGTCGCCCCACCGGAGGCTGAACGTGATGAGCTCCTTGCGTTGCCACGGTTTCGGTCGTGCCCTTTGTTGCGAGAGTTGGGTTGGGACCGGTTGGCCCTACTAGGATTTTACATCGACTCAGCCCCATGGTCAAATTCCGATTAATTGTACGCATTTTACTGGAATGGCATTTTCAGTAGACGGCGGCATCTCATCACGATCATTCGGAAGCGCGATCTCTGCCGATGTGGTTGTGGGGGCCGATGCTCCTTAAAAGCAATCATGGCTGTCATCGTTTGGTCGTTCTCTTGTCTTCGTGATGGCTCTTTCCCCCGTAGGCGGCACGACGGGCTGGAACTTGACGCACACAGGCGGGAAACTCGGCAAGGGCGGTTGCCGGTGAGAGGCTTACTTCGGGAGTTTCGGGCAGACTGGGAAGAGCTGGCTTATGGTCTTGGCTTCAAACCATGGTCAGCAACTGCAACTCCGTGCTTTCAGTGTTATTGCACCGCAGAGAACATGCACGTGTACGTCAACAGCGAGGGAGAACAACCGTACGCCCCACACACCAACAACGACTACCGTAGCGAAGTAGCCACTGCCCTGGTTGACTGCCGCGTTGGCCCGGCGGCTGCCGGAGTCTTACAAGCCGTGCTGCGCAACGAACCTGGTTCAAGGACCGGTCGTTTCGTGTCCAAGGACTGCGAGGTCAACGGTGTGCTCCTCCGTGCCCCGGCAGGAGGCCTTGCTGGAGATCGGTTGGAAGCCATCAAAAGTGCATGCCAAAACTGTGATGTGCTGTCGCCTTGTGTTCTTCAGGCAACTTCCTGGGTCTTGGGTCGCGTCGTTGAATGTGCTATTCGACGTCTTAACCTTTGAAGACATCGCCCTTGATATCCTGCACGTGGTCGATCTCGGTGTGGCACAGTATTGTGCTGCTTGGGCATTTACCCTACTCCTGCTGGCGGATGTCTATGGCACAGGCCAGACGACGCAATAAGCGCTTTTTTGGCGCAAGTGCCCGTGCGATGGTGCCGCGCTTGAAACGCTGGTACAGGGGGAAAAGTGTCGACCGCGTGTCCACTCTGACGCCAGGCATGATCCTTGGGACTGGTGGCACAATATACCGTCCGTGTTTGCGCGCGAAGGGTGCGGAATCTCGTGGTTTGGCCTTCTTTTCTCGAGATGAGCACCGGCGTCATGTAAACACTATCGGTACGCCTCAGGCTAGGGTATTGGTTCTCGCCTGCTGTAACCTCTGCTCCTTCTACGACATTTGTGTATCG
>NZ_JBBAPF010000098.1:0-1693 GCF_040400975.1 Limnohabitans sp.
CTCGCGGGAACGGTTGGTAGTGCCGTGTTTTGGGGGCAGCCGCTTCTGCTTGTCCATTGAAGGTGTGAAGGGCAACAAGCACTCCTCGGCTGAGTACTTCAAAGGGACACTTGACGGGAACCCAAAGGGCCGTTTGATGCTGTCGGACCTAATGGCCACCAGCCAGATTCGTGCACGTTGCTGAGGCACCCCGTGGTCTCGGGTGTTAAGCACTTGGTGGTGTACGTGATACCCATACCGAGTCAAAGAACTGACGATGGCGGCAAAGGTGGCAGGGTGCCTCTCGGGGAGGCCGCGGACATTCTCCATGATGGTTAGCCTGGGTTTGTGCTGCTTGATGTAGCGGAGGCTGGCCACCGCCAGGTTGCCACGGCCCCTGGCATCCGACCTCCCCTGCCCCAACCCGCAGGAAGAGAAAGGCTGGCAGGGCGCTCCCCAGATGTAGACGTGGCAGGGTGGCATGAGGGACACATCACGGGCCCGCACGTCCTCATAGAGCAGCTCTGGCTTTGACATGTGAGTCATGAGGGCACGGCAATGTGCGGCGATGTCGCTGGAGAACACGTGCACGTACTTCAAGCCAAGCTTCTTACAGGCCAGCACGGGCATGTCCATGCCGCCGAAGTCGGTGGCCACTTTGAGAACTTTAGGTGCTCGAACATGGCCTTGGCTAGGATCAGCGCCATTGCTGCAATGCTGGTGCTTGACACCCCGGGTAACTGGCGTCGGCAAGGCTGCCATTTGCTTGGTCAAAGGGCTACCGATTGTTGAGAGGGATGTGGCCCCACCACATCGCTCTCACACCTCAGGTACGACCGCGAGTGTTGAGAGACATGGTTCAAACCAAGCAACAAGTGAGTGTTGTTACTTTGAAAGAAATTTGGCATGTCAATGTTGAGTGACATGCCAAATTGCTTTCAAAGTAGCGTTCGTGATTACAAGGTGATGTGCCTCAACACTCAGGGACGTACCCGAGTGTTGAGGGCGATGTGGCCCCACCACATCTCCCTCACACCTCTGACTGCATGCTGGGGGTGTTTTCGGGTTGTTGCCCCACTCCGCCAAAATACCCACAATCTTTGCCAAGATTTGGCGTGTTTTGCCAACTTTGAATGTGCTGCGATGGCACGTAGGCTAAAAGGGACGACGATGTGACACACATCAAGGGCAAACAAATGTGGGGCAAAGAGTGCTACTCCACGGAAAGGGTATTATTCAACCAATTCGATGCTGGATGAGTGTGATTGTACACAGTATGTGTATCTGCGTGTGCATGGTGTTCACAAGTGTTGAGGCCTCTGTATGTTATCCCACACAAACATTGCCGTCGTGCCCAAGTTTGAATGCACTTTGATGATGCCGTGTGCGTTTGTGTGTGTGTCCGTGTGGGTGCGCAAGTTGTTGATGACAATGATGTTGGTGGACATGGCTGGTTGACAACAGTTCAAGTGCACATTTATCTACACAGAAAGGTTCATGCATGTTCATTCGTATGGGAATTCAAGTGGGCACACCTCACAGAAACATCAATGAACTTTCCGCCAGAGCATACACAACAGTTCCGTGTCTACTCGTCTGCACGCTACCCCCCTCCAGCGGCAGACACATGTGAAGCAGACCCAAAGCAGGAATTTGCCGCATCGACTGCCATGATGAGTTTGAAGAACTCAGGGCCAGTGTAGGCGGAGCGGGC
>NZ_JBBAPF010000099.1:0-1685 GCF_040400975.1 Limnohabitans sp.
TGTACGGGTCATGCTTTGCTCCTGATGTTGACGAAAACTACCACGTCTGGCCCATCTTCCATGCCCCGTGGCCAGAGAAGGGGCCGAACTAAGTGCTTGATTCTGCACAGGATGTCACGAGGTGTCCACCTTTCCCCATAAACGAACAGAAGCAAAGGACTAAAAGGGAAAAGGAAAAGAAGGACAAAGACACACACAAAAATACTACTACTACTACTACATATTACATATAGATATATATAGTGGCCAGTTCGGTGGACAGTGAACAGAATCAAGGACTTAGCCCGCGCTTGGTACGGGACAAGGGGCAGAAAAGACGGCCGAGTACCAAGAACCTTACAAAATGTCGTCCGAGCCAGGGACGGGCGACAAACGGGGGGAAAGCCCCCCGTTTCGCTCACTTCCAAAGCCAAGTCCTGCGCTGCCAGAACTTGATCTCCTCCTTGCCTTCGCGCTCCTCGATCTCGCGGATCAGGCGTTCCCTGATCCTGTTGAGTTCCTCCTTGGCCTTGGGGTTTGGGTGCATGCCGCGCAGGGCACGCTGTTGGTGGCGGTTGATGTGGGGCATGGTTCAGTCCTCAGTAGGTGAAGCCGACCACCACGAGCGTGGTGGCCTTGAGATAGATGGCGCGGCTGATGTCGTCGGTGTCCACCAGGGTGTAGGTCTTGGTGGCCCGGTCATAGTCGCCCCTGCGATAGACGGTTTTGGCGTCAGGCTTGCGCTTGATGAAGTCTCCGGGCTTGACGCGGCGAAGGGGGATGGTTTGCATGGTTCACTCCTGGGTTGCGATAGCTTTACGGGCGAAGTACTCGATGACGAACTGCGGGGCTTCGCACTCCTGGGCCAGGGCGCACATGGCGTCGTACTGCCTTGGGGTGAGGCTTTCCCTGGTGGTGTGCTCCATGTCCATCACGGCGCGCAGCAGGTGGTTCAGGTGGTCTTTGGTCATGGTTGGTTCTCCAGTGTCAAAAGTGGCGAGGAAACAGGTGGAATAACGCAACCCCCCTCGCGCTCGGGGTTGCGTCGGAAAAAACGGGGGGAAAACCCCCCGAATCACTTGACTTGCGTCCATGCATGGGCCAGGGCTTGAGAGGCCAGGGTGCGCATGATGTTCTCGTCGTACTGCTTGGCGCGCTTGACCAGGGTCAGCGCAGCAGCGAGAAGCTCCTCGGGGATTTCGTACTGGTCAGCCTTGGCGACGACCTTGCCCACGATGTCGGCCACGATGTCGCTCAGCATGGAGCGGCAGGTTTCGTACTTGGGGTGCGACTTGTCGAGCACTTTCTTGCCCTTGGCCTTGCGCTCCCCGTCGATCACGGGGACTTGGTACTTGGGGCTTGCGGCGACGATGGGCAGCAGAGTCTCCCGAATCTCTTCGGGGCTCTTGCCCTTCAGGGCTGTCCGGGCTTCCGCTATCTTGGCCTCGTAGTCCAGGGACAGGTTGATTGCAGCGTGGATGATGGTGGTGAGGTTAGCCATGATGTATCTCCGAATGAAACGGGGGGAAAACCCCCCGAATGGGTTGCGAGGGTCAGCGGCGAATCCCCAGGAAACGCCGCCCCTCATATAAGGGGTCAACCCCCCTAAGCGGGGTCGGGCCGGATACTCGATTTCGGGGTATTTCGACCCCCACCTACCCCCCACCCCCCGATATTGAGGCGGCGACGACATCGTCACATGAACA
>NZ_JBBAPF010000100.1:0-1682 GCF_040400975.1 Limnohabitans sp.
CCCGCCGACCCGCTGCTCTTGGCGCCGTCATGGCGCCACATGGAAGGGCTTCTGGAGCATCTCAGCAGGCTGTTGCCGTGGCAGGGAATAGGAACGTCGACGGCGCTCCGCAGCACGGACTCCGCTACCGTGACAGCGGTCTCCAGACGCCGCCCCTTCGCAAGGGCCTCGCTCTTGCGCGGTCGAGTTGTGGATGTTGTTGACATTCAATTCTTGGTGGACTGC
Organism: Limnohabitans sp.; assembly: GCF_040400975.1. Taxonomy (GTDB): domain Bacteria; phylum Pseudomonadota; class Gammaproteobacteria; order Burkholderiales; family Burkholderiaceae_C; genus Limnohabitans_A. The sequence goes on from NZ_JBBAPF010000100.1 coordinate 226, forward strand.
GTGGCGGCGTCGGAGAACTGCCGGGATCTGCGGCGCTTCGCGCAGCAAGGTGAGGCCTTCTTGGTAGCAGCCTTCGGGCACTCAGCAAGCACATTGCGGCGCATCCGGGAGGGCGTCGGTTTCCAGTGGCCTTCACGCGCGCTGTTTGCAGTGGGGGCGTGTCCGACTGGACTTGGCCATTCTGTTGAACCGCCGGTTCTCCGCACTGCACGTCGACGGCGAGGTCGTTGTTCGGGAGCTCTCGTTTGATTCCAGTCCGAAGCTCGGCCGCGAGCTCCTTGGCATTCGCGAGAACACGTTGGTGTTTGCCAGTGCCTCGCTAGTGCCGCGCGTGACCTCGAGGCTAGTGGCGATTGTTGGGCTGGGATTCCGGCGGACAACGGCCGCCGACAAGGGCATGGCGGTGTTGTTCTCGCTGTGGCGTGAGTACGGCCCCGAGCGGGCACGGGTGCAGTTGTATCTGGAGTCTTTGCGGGGCCTCGCAACAGACTTGGGGACGGAGTTCTTCGTCGGCGGCGCGCGGGATGCGCTTCGGCACTTGTACGATCAAGACGCCGCCGAGGGCGAGGCCCCAAACACGTTTGCACGTGCATTGCGGTTACCGGGATGGAACCATCTACTGCACGGCGTGTGCGAGCATGCAACGCACACTTGTTGGCCGCGGTTCCCCGGGTGGTGTTCGCGCGCGCAGGCACTCTTGGAGTTTTTGTTTTGTTGACCGGGGGTACATGGAGGATCTGCTTGCTCGCTTGGGCGGCGACTCGGCGGATGCGGCCGTGAGGGCGTTGTTGCAGCGGCCCCCTGACCGGTTGGTGTCGTGGCGGTGGGGCACGGTCGTGGGTGCAGCGCGCGCTCTGGGGCAGCGCCGAGGCGCACTGCGGCGAGGGCACGTCGAAGTGGGAGGTGGCGGTCGATCGGCAGCCTTGGAAGCCGCGGATTTCGCCTCGCGCGATACGCCGGGATCTGCGCAGTTCTGGTACCAGACGGTTGTGGTGGTGGCGGTGCCGGGGCCCGTGGAGGCGCTGCGTGTCTGGGGAGGCGGATGCGAGTGCCATGGCGCCGCCGCTCCTGGGAGCCGGGCAGAGCCGTGCTCGTTGCGGGGTCGCCGGTTGCCAACAGCGCGGGCGCAAGTGTTGGCGTGCACGGCGTCGCTGGCAGGGGCGTTGCGGTCGACGTTGGAATGGCCGTGGCTCCGCGAGCACGGCTTGCTACCGGACTTTGTCCGCGGTGTGCAGCAAGTAATGGCGCGCTTGGATTGGAAGCTGTCGTTCTTGGATGCTCTGCCCTACAAGATTGCCCGGTGCCGCGACGTGGCAGTTGCCAGAGAAACTCGCGCCGGCTTCGACCGGCGCCTGTGCACTGGGGTTGAGCAACCGGATCTTGCGTCGTGCCATTTTTTGAGCCCTGGCACCGAGTTGCGACGCTGTTGGGATGAATTATGTGGCACCGGGTTGCTG
>NZ_JBBAPF010000101.1:0-1640 GCF_040400975.1 Limnohabitans sp.
CCATGCATGGTCTGGAGGTAACTCATTGTATGCTCATGGAACTTTTGGAGTGCTTGCAAGGGGAATACGGTTTTTGTGGGCACGGATGAGTTGCATCAGTTGCCCACAATCATAGCTTGCACGCCTGATCGGTGCAAGCAGCTCACCCAATGCACCGCCAAAGAGGCGCAGCTGGGCCAAGACAAAGAACTCCAGGAACGTGTTGGTTTGTCCTCCTTTCAAAAGACACCGAGGTTGAGTCCAAGTGCCAAAGGTTTCCTGCCGAAGCGTTTCAATCACGTGGAGCCCTCTGTTAGCCTGTGGCGGCTCCTTGATCCAAGCTGACATTTCCGCAGCAACACAAGCCATACTCTGAGCAATGATGGTTGGCGCAGTGGTTTCCCCCGTGTGCCAGGCATCAGCTCGAAACATATGCTGCATGGCAAAGCTGATGTATGTCTGGAAGACGCCCAAGGAGAGGCAGTGGAGCCAGTCCAGCGCTGCGCATGCCTGGAGGGTTATACCTGTCTCCTCTGAGAAGAGAGGATTGCGGTGGTGTGTTGACGACTCCTCGCTCACCCGCCAAAACAAGACCCGCCCAGGGAACCCGTCCGGGAGGAAGAATGTCGCCACATCAGGCCGTTCAAGACATGGTTCCAAACGGTCGCCCTTCAGCAAACCTAGGGGGGCATAGTCGCTCGTGAGAGCGAGACCCCGGCTTGCACCCGTTGTCCTCCGTTTGTCGTAGGCCAGCAACCGGCACAAGGCGGCCCGGTCAGCCAAGGAAACCGTGCGCCAGAGCTCGCACTTGGCACAATCCGCCTTGTAGTCCTCAAACTATGTTTTGGCCATGGCATCGCAAGCACGTCCCAACCCACGAATCGCACGTACTCGGGCCTTTGGCAGCGACAGAGGAAGCATGGATGTTGATTGGAAGCCGTGCTGGGGAGCCCCAGGGTGTGCGCAAACTCTGCCAAGTCGGCCTTGATGTACAAGCAAGCAGCCACAATCCCCAACGGTTGAGATGCAGCACGAGCTCGTCGCTCCTCACTGTCGGAGAAAGGTTGTCCATTGTGGCGTTGGTGGGGGAAGACACCCAAACTCAGCGAGCGTAGCGACCAATGGATAAATGAAAAACAGGTCACAGCGAACACCAGCCGCCACACCCACACTTGCACATCTCAAACTTCTTGAGGAGCACAATAAATGGCGTTGATCAGTGATCTCATTCACAAGGAAGAAGCCGAGCACCGATCCTCCCTGCGAGGTGTACTGGACGCCGTCCATGTACAGGGAGACTGGGATGGCGAACGACGGCAACGACCGGGCAACAACAGGATGCTGCCTGTAGGCCGGCGGTGAGGTGTCCACGTAGTGCCGGAGTTTTTGCTGCCAGGCCTCCTCCCCCTCAAGCTCATCCACCAAAGCCTCATGTGGTGGCAAGCATGCCAGGCTTTGTTCCTTGCGTAAGCCCTCTGCCCTGTCGAACATGGGAACTTGCAATGAGTAGTGCTTCGGATTGTCCTTGACAGTGCCGCAAACAGAATCGAAATGCATGGAGTAGTGGCCGATCGACGGATCACCCGGAGATTTTGCCAGAGCGCGATCTGGCCCAACTGCGCCTGCGTGGGCAACCCACCAACCAATGATGCACACATCCT
>NZ_JBBAPF010000102.1:0-1577 GCF_040400975.1 Limnohabitans sp.
TCTGACATGGGAACTGAGTTTGGCGCCGTTGACGTTGGCAATGTCACGCATTATTGTGCGCACTACGGTCCTTCGCAACGGACGTCTACCGATGAGTGGTTGTACCCTTGCGCCATGAAGGTGCCAGGCCCCCAACACATTCTTGATACGGTTTTGCAGGACGGCCTCCAACGCTTGTGTTGGTGGCCAGTCTGGGAAGCTCATGCGAAGTCGGTTTGTCAGTGGGTCCACAAGAAGCCACGACGTGTGTTTCTCCAGGCACGCTTGGTAGGTTGTGCTTCTGAGGTGCCTCGCGCACTTGACACAGGTTGTGAGAAATTCGCAGACTGGCGGTGGACAACTTTGGGCCGCGTTGGTTGCGACTTGCGTCGCATGGAGACAGCATTACGGCAAGCCACCCTTGGACTCGGCACAGTCGACTTGGGCACGCGCGACTCCGCTCAATCGGACATGTTTTTGGAAGCTGTACATTCACCTACTTTCTGGAAACGGACCCGAGCATTAGAAGGACTTGTGCAGCCGGTCACCCGTTTTTTCTAGTTGGCTACGCGGTTGCTCTTGTCATGATGGAGAAGACATTGACAAGTCTCACAACAAATGTCATTGGAAAGGTTGCAGGGCTCCGGAGATGTCCAGGCGGGTGAGATTGTTCTTCGATGAACTCGCAAATGTTCGCGAGAGGGACGAGATGCTCGAACATGCTGACACGCACGGAGCAATCGCGCGCATGCTTGCAGTGGCTGACTTAAAATTCGCTTGGGTGGATGAGTTGCCATGGTACATATGGCAGGTCAACTCTTCTTCCAGCGCAGCTAGATTTTTGGCCAAATACGATGCGGTGCATGGGTGTCAGGATCGTGTCAGTCAGCGATTTGGGACAGGGCAACTGCGCGTTGACATGGAGACATGGTCAAGAGGAGGGGTGCCATCAGACACGTTGCAGCGCGAATTGCTATCATACGCATGGTGCAAGCTTGACGATACGTGGGCAGAGGCTTGTCATCGCGATGTGTCACGCGAGGGCAGCAGGAACACGTACGCATCTCAAGCCTGGGTATCTGCGTCATTGCGATTGCATCAGAATCTCCAGCTTTGGGATAGCCTTGATATGTGCATGCGGCGACAGATGCACACGATGCTTCGTCGCTGGAAAGCCATAGCGCAGACAGTCCCTAAACGTGCATGGTTGTTGATCCCCCGCAGAGTATCTGATAATAACGTGGTGCAGTTCGTGTATCGGTCAGGATCGCATGCGCTCGAAGACTGGGGGAGCAAGTTGAAGGCACTGTTGCACCGTGACACGCATGTGGACACAATCGTGCAACTGTCATTCTTGCAGCGTTTGAAAGTCGATTATTTGGATAGAGTATTGTTGCCAGGGCACATGTTCAGTCTGCCAAATCTCACGGATTGTGCTGCAATTCTATCCAATGTGATGCAATCATCTTTACTTGATGCAGACCAACTATGTCATGCTCAAAGCCGAAGCATCATGTACTTCATGGTTGTGGACACTCGACTCCGGCGTAGAAAAGTGCCACGCACAGAAGTATCACGTGCACGCCAGCACATGCTTT
>NZ_JBBAPF010000103.1:0-1543 GCF_040400975.1 Limnohabitans sp.
TTGGGCCTCACCATTCTTGCAAGCAGCTCCTTAAGGGTCCTGTTGTCCAGCATGGTATCAAGCCAGAAGCCACTTAAGCTTGCTCTTCTGATCCAACAGAGCCTTCAGGTACCTCGCATCCGAGAACATCTGAACCGCCCCGGGATTGCCGGAGGCATTTTGGTTTGAGTCACGCCGCCATGGCGGATTGCTCCATCATGGTGTAGTAGCGTTCCTCGGCTTCAGCGGGCGGGATATTGCCGATGGGCTCGAGAAGCCTTCGATTGTTGAACCAGTCGACCCATTCGAGGGTGGCGAACTCAACCGCCTCGAAGGAGCGCCATGGCCCGCGCCGGTGAATGACTTCAGCCTTGTACAGGCCGTTGATGGTTTCGGCCAGAGCGTTGTCATAGCTGTCGCCGATACTTCCGACCGATGGCTCGATGCCTGCATCTGCCAGCCGCTCGGTGTACTTGATCGAAACGTATTGAACACCGCGGTCCGAATGGTGGACAAGTCCGCCGCGGTGCACAGGCTTGCGGTCATGGAGGGCCTGTTCTAGGGCGTCGAGCACGAAGCCAGCGTGTGCGCTCCGGCTGGCTCGCCAGCCAACGATCCGCCGGGCAAAGGCGTCGATGACAAAGGCCACGTAGACGAAGCCCTGCCAGGTCGCCACATAGGTGAAGTCTGAGAGCCACAGCACGTTGGGGCGTGGCGCCCGGAACTGGCGATTGACCAGATCCAGAGGGCAAGGGGCTGCCTTGTCGCTCACTGTCGTTCGCACCGACTTGCCTCGGATAACACCCCGAAGCCCATGGGCCTTCATCAGCCGGGCAACGGTACAGCGGGCCACGTCAAAGCCCTCGCGCTTCATCTGTCGCCACACCTTGCGAACCCCGTAAACCGCGTAGTTGTCCGTGAAGACACGATGAATCTCCTTCTTCAGGACGCCGTCCCGGCGGGCTCTCGCGGAAAGCCGGGCCGGATCGCGGCGGCCGGCCACATGGGCGTGGTAGGTCGATGGGGCAATCGGCAACACCTTGCAGATCGGCTCGACCCCATACGCCTGCCGCTGATCGTCGATGAAGCCGATCATGGCTTGAACCGGCGGTCGAGCTCCGCCTGAGCAAAATAAGCGCTGGCCTTGCGGAGGATCTCGTTCGCCTGCCGAAGCTCCCGGTTCTCCCGCTCCAGGGCCTTCAGCCGATCCGCGACCTCCGTAGGGACGCCAGCCCGATGACCGTTGTCGATCTCGGACTTCCTGACCCATTCATTCAGCGTCTGCGCCGTGCAGCCGATCTTCGCGGCGATCGAGCACACCGACGCCCATCGGGATTGATGTTCGCCCTCATGTTCCAGGACCATCCGAACCGCGCGGGTTCGGACTTCAGGTGAAAACTTGTTCGTTGTCTTGCTCATCATGGCTCCACTTTCTCAAGAATTGGAGCCTCCGGCAATCCCGGGGCGGTTCAGTCCGCAAGTTTGAAGCCTGGCTGAAGCGCGCGGTCCACTCTTACGAAGCCAACGTTATACGCGCACTTGAGGAAAGGGATATCAAGGTTAT
>NZ_JBBAPF010000104.1:0-1522 GCF_040400975.1 Limnohabitans sp.
AGCCAAATGTCACGCTCAGAAACAAGCTTCGATCATGAAGTAAAGCATGCATCTACAATGACACACATTCAGGAATCCTGACGCTCCTTGTATTTTCGACATTAGTATGCACCAGAACATGCATGGAGGTGACAGCCAACTGACGGGATGCTGAACTTGACTGAGGAAAACTACTGATGCACTGGACGCACATTCGATAAAAATGATCATAGATGGCACTGTTTTTCACATTGACACCCGTGCTCACAGCGTTGCTGCCTCCATGCTGCCCCAAAGCGCAGGCAATCAAAGCAGCAAGTCGAGAGCCTCATCCAACATTCTCTACGCAGTGCATGCCGCCAACGCAGCAGCAGCCATGCGAGCGCCTACGGCTCGTACGGCTCCCACCAATGGGTCGCCTGATGGTACGGGTGGGTGCGCGGAGAAGGTCCCCGCACATGCCACCACCTTCGGTCCCAGTACAAGTACGGCAGCCCATTGAAGAACTGAAGTTCGAAGCCGCACTTCATTGCCCTGTCGCCGCTTGCATTGAGGAGCTCAAAGAAATTATCGGTGTTGCCAGTCAAATCAAGCGCTGCCGGACCGCATGCCCCAGCAACCACCGGGCCACCTCCCGCCACCAACGCAGCGGGATCCACGTACCCATACGCAGCCGCTGCTGCTGGCACGTCTGCACCTGGCGCTGGTGAGGACACTGACGCGGTAGCTGCTACTGCTGCAGCGGCTGGCACCGCCACTGAGCCCAACGAAGAGGAAGCCGCCCCCGTTGAAGGCCCGCGCCGCCACAACGACAACCCGCTTGCGCCTGCACCCTTGCCCAGACCACCGAGCAATGCCGCCCGAGCCTCCTCAAAACCTTGCTGCGCTTGCGGTGGCTGCGGATGGAGTCGAGGAGGCATCTTCGGATACAACGCGTGGAGCTGTGCAGATATGCCTCTGCCAGCGCGACGGCTCGATGCAATGCGCTCCTCTGCAGACGCATCACACATGCGAAGTCCACCATCTGAACCCGGATGCAGATACACCATCCGGTCCTGGCCTCCCGCCAACGCAGGTGACACCCGAACCCAGAAATCCAATAGAGGCCCTCCCATTCCAAGTAAGGGGTCTGGCAAACCATTCTGCGGGCCGACTCCGATCCCCAACACAGTCCCTCCTTGAAGAATTGCATCTAGTTGAAATTCTGTGAGCGAAGCGAGCCACTCACGCCAAGACCAATCGTAGACCTCGTCCAGACTCCAATGACCACCCTGACCATGAGCTGCTGGAACCCACAGAGGAATGTTCGGCAACAAGCTCGTGGGGTCCTGGTCAAAAACCTCTCCGAGGTAGCCTGCGGCAATGTCTCCGTTTGCATCAGTATTCCGCCAACGCAGATACTTCAAAACGAAGTTGGCACGCGTGTTCTGCTTCTTGGACATGGCGGGCCTGCGGCAGAGCTGCACACTGACAAGCCCCTTATCGAACCAAAGACACGCAATCCTACAGATAAGATTTGATTGACTTGAACTCGAATTGCATA
>NZ_JBBAPF010000105.1:0-1517 GCF_040400975.1 Limnohabitans sp.
GACAGACAGACAGACAGACAGACAGAGACAGACTCCGTAGCCATTTTGGCTCAAGCCATTTGCGCAGTGAGCCGGCTACCTCCAGGCACCTCTTGCTTGTCAGCGTCATGGTTGTTGGCAAGGACTCGTCGGTCCTTTCTGCAGCCCTCAACGGCATTGCCTCGGCCTCCCTTGCGGCCAGAGACAAGCTGCTGTTGCAGAAGCACGCTGTCCAGATCTTCATGGCCGAGATGGCTCCCGTTCCTGCTGTTCGCGGGGTTTGTACGGAGGCCATCGACGACGCGGCGGCATTATACGCTGTCCTCTCTGAAGCCGCTGGCGTGCGCATCTCGCGACCGACAGCGGCGGTTGCCTTTGTCAAGGTACTTGGGTTGGACAGCTTCACCAAACGCATTTCCAAGTTGTCTTCTCGACGCAATCACGCTGCGCACCCAGACCCGGGGTTCATCGACGACATCAGCGCTGCCATACATGGACTGGGGCCCGCGGCCCTCGCGGCTCTTTCGGCATCTTTCCGGTGCCGCATGAAGCACGATGACGCCGCGGACGAGCACCTCGTTCATGACTCCGAGACAGGCCAGCACATCCTGGCCGACACCAAGGTCGACGGGCCGCTGACTTTGCACCAGCCATCAGCACAGGCAACGGATCATCTCGTGCACACAAGGGCATTGCTGCAGGGTGTGCCTGGCTTGCAACAAGACCCGCATCAGTACGATATGCAACCGAAGGTGCAGCCCGACGGCCAGCCAACAGCTATTCCTGCTGTCAACATGTGTGCTGGCAAATTTCTCAACCTGGCCGATCTGCCCCCTGGTATCTGCGGCACGACACCGGAGGACTACAAGGTCATGGTGAGAGACATCCTACGCAAGCACAACCCCCAAAAGCTCGGAGATTTGCCCGCAGTGCTGGCACAATACCATGGTAAAGAACATGAACTCTTCGGTAAGGTGTTCACCAAATATGTGGTTGGGAACAACTCGGGAAGCTTTTCCGGACGAGGCTTGACTGAGGGTAGTGAGCTGGCACATCTCTCATCATCTGCCGCGGCATGAGCCGCTCTTGCATCAGTTAGGTTTCGTCTGCGTGAGCATTGCTCACCCTCGAGCGGGTGGCATGCTCGCGAGCTGCCTTCCCTCAGGCCGCCCCCTGCGAGGGCGCGGCGCAAGGGGAGCCGCCCTTCCCGGCCTCGAGGCCCGCTCTGCTCGCGTCGGCTCCCGGCGGCTCTTGCGCCGGCGTCGTGGTTGGGTGGTGGTGGTTGCTTTGCTTGGTTGGGTGGTGGTGGTTGCTCTCTCTTCGCTCTTCGCCCTCCGTCCCCTCGCAATGCCGCATCGGACGTGGCGGCCTGCACTGGTGTGTGGCGCGATTGGCTCCGCGCCGGTTGCGCCGGCAGCTTGCTCGCGGTCTCTCCCGCTGTTTTTCGCGTGCCTCGGCGGCCCTCTCTGCGAGAGGCCCCGTGCGTTTTTGGCCTGCACTGGCGTCTAGCCGGTGTGTTTTGTTTTTGCGCGCCCTGC
>NZ_JBBAPF010000106.1:0-1500 GCF_040400975.1 Limnohabitans sp.
CGAATGCGACGACCGGCTGCCGAATGCGACGACCGGCTGCCGAATGCGACGACCGACGGCCGAATGCGACGACCGGCTGCCGCGAATGCGACGATCAGCTGCTGAATGCGACGATCATCTGCTGAATAGTGATTTCAACAATCATGTCAGCCGCCATCCCAAAGACGATTCAGTGCACGGAAAATCGGGGCTCTGACTGGTCGGCTTCGAATCCGACCGATGAGGAGGGGATGATGATGAATTGTGGTTGACTGATACCTTGAAGGCTGAGGACAAACACAAGCCTGTTGACGGCAGCACTGAATGTGATACTTCACTGATCGGTCGTCGAAAGTAAGGGAACATTGATCGCCTGATGCAAAGCCTTAGGACAGCGAACGCGGCCGTTCATTGATGCGCATGCATGATTTATCAGCATGGACACACCAAGCGATCACTGATCGCATCAGTGTGATTGCCCGGACCCAACTTATTTGCGATCACTGATCGCATCCTGTTTTGGCATGGGTTCGCACGTCTGGCGGGCGCCTCATGATTGAGGCTGAAGTAGGCCTGCTGATGCCCGTCCATGCCTGCTCAGAGCAAGCGCACTTGCCGCCTCAGCCGTTCCACCCGACGAAGACGACGCAGGCTGGCGCGAGCCGGCCAGTGGCGCAGGCTTGGTGCCTGGAGGCGGTGTCGTCGGCATCGTGATCACCTGTGGCCCCTGGGACTTGGGTGTTGTCAAGGGGGGGCCCGTCTGCGACGAAGGCATCGCCTCCGGCTGCTGACGATTGCCAGCCAGCCCCTTCTCGTACGCGATCAAACTGGCAGGCTTCGGCGGGGCATCAGCAGAGCTCACGAGATTAATGCTCTTCACGAAGTCCTTGAGGTTCTTCATCAGCAGGTTCTTGTGCGCAGCATTCCGGATGATCGCAACTCCAAACTTTTGCTTCACCAAAACAGCCTTCAGCATCTCGCCCATGCCTGGGTGGATCAACACCATGATGTCTGATTGAAAGGTGTCCAGGAGCTCCTTGCCAAGGCTCATGTCGTACTCATGCGGGAAGGCCACCAGGTCATCCTTGATCCCAACCTCATCGAGCGTACTTTGACTGTCGATGTAGTCAGAGTCATCCGCCTGGGCCTTTTCGTTGAGCACAGGAAAGAGTTTGTTGTACTCGTCGCTGCTGCACTTCACCAGCTTCGCGAAATGAATCAACGCCACTTCCCATCGGTTGAAGAAGTTGTCACCGCCCAGATTGGCCATGTTCATCTTGGTGTAGGGGCCTTTCTTCTGCCTCGTGAACATGATGTTGTTCTGATAGCTGCCCTGGAAAGCGACTCGAGATTTTGTCCGGGCCAGAAGATCACCATGGCGCACCTCAATCACGCCAATCTTTGGCGGTTGCAGCGTCGGGGCCATTTTAGCCATCTTGGCGTCGGTGGTCTGGGCGTTCTTGTTCACAGGCGAATTTGCAGGGGCTCTTGGCATGATCACAACGATGGTATCATCAGAGG
>NZ_JBBAPF010000107.1:0-1464 GCF_040400975.1 Limnohabitans sp.
TATGGCAACAAAATTCCCAAAATTTAGCCAGGACCTGGCAGCCGATCCGACAACAAGGAGGATCTGGTACGGGATAGCCACCGCCCACGACTTTGAAAGCCACGATGGCATGACGGAGGAAAATCTTTACCAAAAGATATTCGCCTCCCACTTCGGCCACCTAGCAATCATCTTCCTGTGGACTTCCGGCAACCTGTTCCACGTGGCATGGCAAGGCAACTTCCCACAGTGGGTTACTGACCCTCTTAACGTCCGTCCCATCGCCCACGCGATCTGGGACCCCCACTTCGGCGCACCGGCAGTAGACGCTTTCACACAAGCGGGCGCATCCAACCCAGTCAACATCGCCTACTCCGGCGTGTATCACTGGTGGTACACCATCGGCATGCGCAGCAACAGCGACCTTTACCAAGGTTCGGTGTTCCTGCTCATCCTGGCCGCCGTGATGCTGTTCGCCGGCTGGCTGCACCTGCAACCCAAATACCGCCCCTCCCTATCCTGGTTCAAAAACGCGGAATCGCGCTTGAACCACCACCTGGGGGGCTTATTTGGGGTCAGCTCCCTGGCATGGACCGGCCACTTAGTCCACGTTGCCATCCCGGAATCCCGGGGTCAGCACGTCGGCTGGGATAACTTCCTGACCACCCCGCCCCACCCGGCAGGGTTGGCCCCCTTCTTCAGCGGCAACTGGGGCGTGTACGCTCAAAACCCGGACACCGCATCCCACGTCTTCGGCACCTCTGAAGGCGCAGGTACGGCAATCCTCACCTTCTTGGGCGGCTTCCACCCGCAAACCGAGTCGCTGTGGCTGACGGACATCGCCCACCACCATCTGGCCATCGCAGTGATTTTCATCATTGCCGGTCACATGTACCGCACCAACTTCGGGATCGGGCACAGCATCAAGGAAATCTTGAACGCTCACAAACCCCCCAAAGGCGGTTTGGGTGAAGGTCACAAAGGGCTGTACGACACCCTCAACAACTCCCTGCACTTCCAGCTGGCCCTGGCGCTGGCTTCCCTGGGCGTGATCACCTCCCTGGTGGCCCAGCACATGTACTCGCTGCCTCCTTACGCTTTCATCGCCAAGGACTACACCACTCAAGCAGCGCTGTACACGCACCACCAGTACATCGCCGGCTTCATCATGGTGGGTGCCTTCGCACACGGGGCAATCTTCCTAGTGCGCGACTACGACCCGGAACAGAACAAAAACAACGTTCTCTACCGGGTTCTCGAACACAAAGAAGCGATTATCTCTCACCTGTCTTGGGTGTCCCTGTTCCTGGGCTTCCACACCCTGGGCCTCTACGTCCACAACGACGTAGTTGTCGCCTTCGGCACCCCTGAGAAGCAAATTCTCATCGAGCCGGTGTTCGCCCAGTGGATTCAAGCCGCACACGGGAAAGCCCTCTACGGCTTTGACGTGCTGCTCTCCAATCCTGACAGTATCGCTACCACCGC
>NZ_JBBAPF010000108.1:0-1446 GCF_040400975.1 Limnohabitans sp.
GACAATCATGAAGTACTGATTGCAACCCTCACGACGATTTCAAACCGCATAATAGCAACGTCTCTCAGTTCAGATCAAAACAATTTGCCAGCACACTCCCCCGCCGCGCGACCACAAGGCCACGCAAGTCGGGGGAGTGTGGGGGGAAGGGGGCGGATGGATGGATGATGGTTGGATGATACCGCCGCGCGACCACAAGGTCACGCAAGTCGGACCGTAGAGAGAGGGCTGTCATCACTGCGGGTCGTTCACCTTCTGTTCGATGACGCCATGGAGCTCTTCAATCTTCTTGTCCCTGCAACGCCTGCTCAATGAGAGACACATACGGACCATCGTGCGAGGACAACAACCACCGCATCATGAAGTGCGAGATGTTGATGCCACGCTGTGGGTCCTCACCCAAGCGATGCACCAAGCGGTTGATGCTCCTGGTCCGCGGGATGCTCGCCACCCACCTCCGGAAGCCCTCATAGTCCTCATACCAGACCGGTGGGTTCATGTCCAAGTTCTCGTCCTGGATGACAAAGCCGTTCTCCGGGTAGAAGCCCGTCACCACGTAGATGCCCACAATCTGGTCTGTGATAATGGGCTCAATGCGATGCACCTGCAGCGCTTCGTCCTCCTCCTGCTCTGCCTCTTCGTCCTCCTCCTGCTCTGCCTCTTCGTTCCCCTCCTGCTCTGCCACTTCGCCGACCCGCGGGTCATTCTCCGCATCCCGCACTCTTGCAAGGTATTCGTCGCGGAGCTGGGCGTAGTCACGGTCGTAGTATGCCGACAGGTGACGAGAAGCTGCCTCTCGCACTGCATCCGGGCTGTCAAGACTGCCGGTACCGAGCTCCTCACGTCCAGACTTGATCTTGATTGGCTCAGGGGAGTTCCAAGCAGCCTCAAGTGTCCTCTTGAGGGTGTGGAGGTCCAGGGGCATGTGGAACCTGACGTAGATGCAGTGCTCCTCCATGCGCTGGGCGGTTGTCAAGTCTTTCTTGAGCGCGCCACATGCCTTCACCCTCACAATGCACGAATTCCACCTGAACTCTGAATGCCGCGGTCCAAGGGCAACATCATAGAGGTCCATCCCCACCTCCTGCCAGTTATGGCGCAGAGCTCCACGTATCATGTGTTCCAGTCTCTCCCCACGTGCTGCTTCTCTCTGTTCTGCTGCCTCTGGCAATGTGGCCATGGCACCGGCGGCGGTGCCGAGGATAAGCTACAAAGATCTGAGAGCCCTTTGCAGCTGCGGAGCAGGCGATTGTGATAAGTGACAGCTGCTTGTTGCCATGACAATTAATCTGATCGTGACAAATCACAACTGCAATGTGCTTGTGTTCATTTTCTTCAACAAAGGACTGTGCATACCTGTCATGCCCAAGCACATGTTAAAACAATTGTGTCCGCCGCGCGACCACAAGGTCACGCAAGTCGGACTGATGATGATGATGATGATGA
>NZ_JBBAPF010000109.1:0-1445 GCF_040400975.1 Limnohabitans sp.
CCGGACGAAAGCGTGCGAAGCCAACGGGCACCCGAGGGGGCGCTTGCAGAGGGATTTGTTGGCGCGAAGAAAGACATGTACTTGCTCAAGAAGGGTCCCGTCGGCTTGCTGGCTGCCTCCGTTGTCGCGGCCGGCGGAAGGCTGCGAGAGGGGTTTCTCCTGGACGTGCCCGACGAGCCAACCATCGACCTCCTCAGAGACCCTATACAGTGGCTCCGAAGCTGCATCATGCGAATTGGCCGACAATCTAGCTTGAGACGCCTCGCCAACAAACGGAGCAGTTTCCGACACGAGGGGGGCATAGACTGGCGGGCCAGCACAGCAGTCAGAGCTGCCATTTCCCCGGAGCAGCAGCAGGACTTGCTGTGCATCCAGGGAGGCGGCCTATGGACAGCCCACACCCTCAAGGCTGCCGGGCTCTTAGAGGATGATGTGTGCCCCTGGTGCGCACAGGACGTCGAAGATCTGGGGCACCTCTGGTGGAAGTGCCCTGCCTTTCGTGATGTACGTGAGCAAGCCTTGAGGGGCCAGAGCGTGGACTACACGATGTTGCCGCCTTGCTTGGCGTTGCATGGCCTGGTTCCTGAGATGGCGGCGGACGTCACCAAGGCCTTCTGGGTTACTGAAGAAGACGCCCCTGCTCTGGGCGTATGGGCGGGGGCGCAAGACTGGCAGGGCCATGTCCCCAGATGGGCAACAGAAGATGCTGGTCTCACTTGGGCCGACGTCCGAGGCTGGACCATGCGGCGGTTGCTGGCGCAGCTGGCCGGGCCTTTCCCGCACTATGCCCCCGAGGCTCCCGCTCGGGTGCCTGGGCGGGCCCCAGATGACATCAACGTGTACGTGGATGGTGGCCTGCGGCATGGGCCGCACTCGCCCGCCGCGCTGGGCAGCTGGGGCCTCTTCACGCGGGCGGAGCTCTCCGGAGAGGACACGGCTCTCTTGGAGAGATCTGGCTGGATTGACAGATTTGGTGACCGCATCTCGCTTTGGGGGCAGCTTGATGGACACCCCATCTCTTCCACTCGCTCTGAGGGATGGGGATTGATTGCAGCGCACATGCTGCCAATACCAGTGCACGTTGGTGTTGACAACAGCGGAGCGGATTCTAACGCGAACAAGATTCTGTCTGGCGAGTTCAACCTGGCCCGTAGGCCGTGGGGCATGAGGCCTGACGGTGATGTCTGGGGGCTTCTTCACTCGCTGATCGTGCAGCGTGGAGTTGGCGCCACGCGCGTTACCAAGGTTCGCGGTCATGCCACCTCGGCTATGGTCGACTCTGGCGCTGTTCGGCGCCAAGACATGATGGGCAACTATGCTGCGGCTGCAACTGTTGAAAGGGGATACCGCTCCTACAGGCCAAGCAGACTGGCCCTGGCTGCTCTGTTTGAGGAGAGGCACAAGCTGTACCTAGCTTTCTCCACCTGCATACAGCGGCTCATGTT
>NZ_JBBAPF010000110.1:0-911 GCF_040400975.1 Limnohabitans sp.
GTCTGGCCAACGAGGCGGTCGACCAAGTCGTGCGTGTTGCCTGTTGGAGCCTCGACGCGTTGGCCACGGGATTTTGGCCCTCGGCTGACCTTCTGCAGGCTCCGTTGACAGCCCCCCGGGCTCTGAAGCAGGGCCCCTTGGCGGCTGGCTATTTCGGGATCTGCACGCAACACCTGGGCGACTGGAAATACATCAAAGAAGTTTGCCATTTAGGGCGACATTATGGAAGCGCCATGTGTTGCACCTACTGCGCCGAAAGTCGTATGGGCTCGGCAACTGTGCGGACTTCAGCGTCGTTGGTGTTGCTTGGTTCGAGGAGCATGCAATGACATCCAATGACTACATGGCGACGTTGCCAGCTGCTGGCCCTCCATTCCTGCCTCGCACTTATGGGTTTGACTTGCGCATGCTGCTCGTGGACTTTATGCATTCAGACATGCTGGGAGTTGGTGGCTGGCTACTTGCAAACGCCTTGCTTGACATGGCAAAGGTCGGGCGTGTTGGAGACTTTTGTTGGTAATCGAAAGTCGCGATTGGAGCAAGCTTTGCCAATTGCGTACGGATTGTGTGTAATTCTTGTAAGGATCATTGCATCACGCATTCGCAGAAGCTGTTTACATTGTCATTGCTCGGTGTCGCCTCATCGATGGCCTGGCCTGAATTCAAAGGGAAGGCACACAATTGTTCTGTTGTACTGCGGTGGATGGCCGCCTTCGTGCGCGAGCACCCAAGCCCTGACCGGCATGGCAAGCTTGTTGATGTGTGCTTGATAGCTCATTGGAAGTACCACCGGGTCATGCGGGACGCTGGCAGGCAATTCACGAAGCGTCAGGCTCGCAGGTTTTATGATGCTGGACTGTTGATGCTACGTTGCTACTCGTTGTTTTCACGGGCGGCACATCTTCGCCGTC
>NZ_JBBAPF010000110.1:921-1423 GCF_040400975.1 Limnohabitans sp.
TCACGGGCAACCTTCGCCGTCAGGCAATGTGGCAGATGAAACCCACGCATCATCATCTCTGGCATGCGTTCAGACACGCGTTGGACTCTCGCCTTAACCCGAGATCAAATTATCTTTACAAGCACGAGGACTTTATGGGCATAGCATCGGCCATTGGCGTGCACATCCACCCATCTTCATTGTCGAGGGAACTCTTGGCAGTTTGGTATTTACCTTTGGCGGGCCATGGCTGTTCCCGAGCATGTCAACCAGAAGGAATTGAAACGCAAACGTTGCACGCACTTTGCGAGGCGCTTGCGGGGTCGCAGGGCCGGACGAAGACAAGCCGTATCGGCCTGACACATGCAGGTCCAGACCGAAGGGCCCGACCTCGGAGCAATACAACATCGTTGGTGCCATGGGCCTGACGCATACAAGTGCTGATGGATTGCAACGGTTGGAAGCCGCAGGGCCCGACCTCGGAGCAATACAACATCGTTGGTGCCATGGGCCTGACGCATAC
>NZ_JBBAPF010000111.1:0-1399 GCF_040400975.1 Limnohabitans sp.
ACTTGTTTGGCGTGCCCGCGTTTTTGAAAGTGTTATATTCAATCGCCTGATTGATGATCTGGAGACGACATGTTTGACTGATGCCCAAGTGCGCTTTGCTGAATCTTTTATTATGCGCAAATTACGTTGCCTATTGACAGGCTCTGCAGCATACCACACTAATGAATGGGTTCGGCAACAAGTGTCTATTTCGACAGTCCAGTCAGTGTTGCGGATTCGACGGCTATGCTTTTCATATCTATTCTGTGCATGTGTGGTGACCTTTCCTCCAGCGATTCTGCGCTTCCAGCAACATTGTTGGGTGCACGAGCTGACGGTTCATCATGCCAACTTTTGCCTGATGGCAGCTGTCATTCTGATTGCAATCCATGGTTGCGCATGTACATGGCCGATATTGCTCATGCTGTTCATCTACATGCTCTCCCTCCCATGCCAGTTGACATTCTTGCTTTTTCCACCATACCACAATTCCTATCAGCCACTTTTCGGTCATTGCGAAGCTTTGTCACTTCTACAGAGCTTGAACGTGAAATCGACCCTATTATGATAGGGCCTGGCTTGCCATGTCCGGAATGCGATCGTCTTTTCAGCCATAAACGTGGCATTGCTTGCCATCGCACCATGATCCATCGTGACCAGACCAGACGCCTCATGCTCATGTTGGTGAACAAATGTCCCTGGTGTGACCGATGGTTCACTAAACCTCAATCTCTTCGTTCTCATGTTGCAGCGCGGAATGTTCGAGGTGAATGCCCAGTTGGAAAACAAATCAACGATGCGCTTCATCATGTTAAATCTCCGCTTCAATGCCCACGCTGTCAACGTCGCTATGGATCAACTGATGATTACCTTGCGCATGTACGTGAAGTATATGATCACGCTGTTTGTGATGCCCAAAACAGCACGGACGTTGCTCACAGCTCTAGTGATCCTGTCACTGTCTTTCGTGACGACAGCAGTAGCACTGATGCAGGGATGGTTGCAAGCTGCCCCCCGCCAGTCGGCGGTGCGCCCGCGGCGAGAACCGCAACCTCAACATCACCCGCGTACCCACCCTTCATCAGCAACACCAGCACTGGCCGGGGGCGCCGTCGCCGTCGCAACCATTCCACGAGTCGACGTGGACCTACTCACGTGCACCTCGCGGCTGGCACTCAGTACGGCCCGACAGATGCGCACACTTTCTGGCATGGCAGTGCGCACGCTAACTTTGCCGGACACCAGCCCATTAGCTCAGCCACTGGCAGTGGTGGCCCATATGGAGAAACCTTGGTCCGAGAACATGCTCTGCTACACATGGGGGCATTTGATCACAGTTCTGCTGGCCCACCCCGACAACTTACCACCAGCAGCACTATTGATCCTCCAAACCCATGCACAGAGCCAGCTCACGCCGGAC
>NZ_JBBAPF010000112.1:0-1398 GCF_040400975.1 Limnohabitans sp.
GACGCGCACAAAAGCGCACAAACCCGCAAGGACACATTTTGGGAAACACATGCAGCCATTTTTTTCAAAATTTGGCCCAAGTCGCCCTTGCCCCACGCGTCCGGACGTGTCTCCTCATGTTCCGCTTCCCTCGGTCCCTTGCTGACGCGACGGTGAAGGCGCCGCAACGTTCGAAGTTGCGCGCCTCAGGGCGCGTGGCCAACCTGCGGGCCAAGGGGCGGCCGCGGAAGATAGTCGTCCCACTCACTCGCTTGGGCGCATGGAAGCGCACCCAGCGAGACACACAGAGGCACGACGTCCTTCGTGTCATATTGATCGGCGCCGGTTGTGGGCGGTGCGGCTCGTCATGCCTGGCGTCCAACTTGCAGGCGCAGGGTTGGGACGTTTCGCACGAGGCTGGCAACCCCAGCTCCGCAGATCGGCGCCCGCACTTCAAGGACCGCTTCAAGATGCACGCGAAGAGCCCCGCCGTCAAGCGGGCCATCGCCGCGGGCATGCTCAAGACCCTCCAGGAGAACAAGCGCTCCCAGCCAGTCGTGGGCGACATCTCCTGGGCCAACACCTCCTACGCCGAGGCGCTTCTGGAGCTGGATGACCGTACGCAGGTTGTGTTCCAGACGAGGCCGCATGCGCCGTGGGTGCGCTCCCATATGGCGCATCATCCTCGCGTCAGGCGGTGGGAGACCACGTTGCTCCAAGCGCACGGGATATCGTCAAAGCGGTTGCCAGACCGGTGCGAGCGCCTCATTGCATGGGGCAAGAGCGTTCTGACCACAGCCAAGGAATTGAAGGCAAAATTCCCCGGTCGCGTGGCCATCGTCCCGGTAGGGCCGAAGTTTGACGCTTGGGGCGCCCATTTCTTTGGGCGGCACGGCGCCACGGTGCCGTGGGACGGGCAGCGCGGGCGAAATGCTTCGGGGAGCTCCCGTGATGGCCTTCGGCACGCCGTGCGGTGATCACCATGCAGTCTTGGTCGGTTCGTCGTCCGCGTATGCCTTGCTCATTGACATTGTCATGCATGCCCACATGTGGATGCATCCATGAACGTGCGTGGATGCTTGCTGCGAATGGGTTGTGCAAGAGTTTGTCTGCGAGCACCCATGTGTGTGTGGCTTGCCATTCTGCGTGTGTGTGCGCGCATGCTTGCGAGCGCGCGTGCATGAATGATGCAGTGGGTGCGGTGCCATGCGCGGTGCGGCGCATGTCGGTGCGTCGCATGCATGATTGGCCATGACAATGGCTCCGTAGCAATTTGGCTCGAGATGTTGAGCAGACCTCCCCGGAAGCGCAAATTTGATGCCATTGATGTGTCTTGCGAGAAGAGCAGCACGACACTGGCACAGATGCGCTGGCAACGCAATGCTCCGAGCTGGCAAGCAAGGTGTGTCATGAAGCTTG
>NZ_JBBAPF010000113.1:0-442 GCF_040400975.1 Limnohabitans sp.
AAGGCTTGTGCCTCCCTGGGCCCCTCACCACCACACCATTGCGTCCCCAACTTGCTTGAGCAAGCTCAGAACCAGGCAGGTTTGGTTGCAGCATGCATGGGGCATGGGCGGCATGGGCCGCCCGGGTGGCCCTGATGGGGCCCGCCCCCGCCTGCACCCTCTTCAGCAACCCCACTGAATGCAGAGTCCTGCTTGGGCAAGCCCAGAACCAAGAAACTGCACCGGCAGTGTCGCCTTCGACTGGGCCTTGGTGGTGGGCTGGCCCTTGCCCTACGCCCCTATGATGGCCCCCATATGCCTGCTTGTCACTTCTTCTTATTGGCAAGCATCTTGTCACCGAGGGCATTCGTGCCGGCAATCATGTTGCCCATGAGCGAGATGACCCCGTTCCAACCATTGAACGCATTTGGGACCTGGCCGTCTGCGTCCGCCTCAATGACAT
>NZ_JBBAPF010000113.1:452-1387 GCF_040400975.1 Limnohabitans sp.
CATTGCCCTGGAAGCCATCCAGGATGTGGGCCCAGCAGCTTTCGTCCCAATTGATCTTGCCCTTCTGGGTCTGTGTGAAATTCCAGACCAAGTTGTGGTTAAACTTGAAAGTCTGGAGCCCATCCGGGATCTTCTGGTTCTCCAGCCGGTCATGCAGTGAGCATGCTTCCTTGCGGAGGAAGGCCTCCGCGTTCTCGGGCACATTGACGTTGCGGGCATGGGCCTCCGCCTGGGAGAGGAGCCACTTGTCATCGCTCCCGCCGGGCCATGTGCAAGCAAAGCGGGTGAAGACTCCTGATGTGGGGTCCCTTATCTGCAGGAGCTTCTGGGCGTTGACACGACCCCTTGAGGTTACCCAGGGTTGATACACCCTCGCCCATTTGGGGCACTTGAAGATCGCATTGATTTGGCCTTGACCCACTGATGGTTCATGCCGTAGTAGGAGGCAGTCAATGTGGAGGCACAAAAACACGAGAGCCACGTTGTCCGAAATGGACGTGAGGTAGTCTGCCTCCTGTGCCGTCAAGGTCCAGCCACTGACGCTTGCAAGCTCGTCCAACTGTGCAGTCTCCAAGGCCTTGATATACTCCTCGTGGACGGCTTGAGCACATTTGAGAGTGTGCTCATTTTTGTGATGTCCGCCGTCCAGACCGCGGCCGCTGTGCGGATGCGCATCACGCAGAGCTCACGGATGACGGCGTACTTGGCCTGTGGCAGGGCTTTCCTGAAGTAGTTCTCGATGCCCTCCCAACGGAGCTCTCTGGCATTCTTGAGACGGGTGCCCTGCTCGAGCGCCCTTTTGCGCCACAGATGCCTCACTTTATTGCGGAAAGAGACCAAGTCCATTTCGCTGCAAGAATGGCAGGTGCCCCCACAATTTCTCACGCCAGTCATCGTTATCTTCCAACAAGAGGCAATCGCTGGCCAAGTTCACA
>NZ_JBBAPF010000114.1:0-1385 GCF_040400975.1 Limnohabitans sp.
CGCACCGCCCAACCCTTCGGCGCGAGCTCCTGCAAGTCCTGCACCTCCGCCAGGAAGCGAGCCTCGATGCGGCCGAGGGACTCACGATCCAGCACCGTGCTGGCTTCACTTCGAACCCAGTCTCCGATGCGCGCGAGACCCACCCTCAGGTCGTCGCGCGCGGAAAGCCCGTCAACAGTGGAGGGCCCGTCAGCCGACCCGCCGCTGGCCCTGATCCCTGAAGGGGCGCCCAGGTGATCCACACCACATTGCAAGGAGAGCGCCATGGTGGATAGGATGAACCAAAGTGCCCGGCGTCCGCCTGGCCCCTCAGCTACGGCCTTGCGTCCGCCCCTCCCACCACGACGCGCCGCTTCTTGGGCGCTGTCTCCTCGGCCAGGCTCTTGAGCAAGAGGGCCTTGGCCTTGCCAATCTCCGCTCTGGCCGCCTTCGAGATCCAAAGAGCCGGCGGCTCCGGCTGAGTCTGAGTCCCCTCGCACTGCGCAATATACGCATTGTATGCATTGTTCATGTGAGTGCCGTCGTCGAGGAAACTGGAGATAGTCTCCAAGACCTGGATGGACTCCGCGGGGGAGGCGCCGGCTTCGTCCACCGTCCTCTTGGTCACCGCCGGGGCACACGCTGCAGCGGTTTCGCTGCAGTCCTTCTCCAGGGATGCCAGTGCCGTGCGCAAGCTCGTGAGTTCCGCCTGATGCCGCTGCATAACATATGCCAACTCGTCGACCTGCTTCCTCACTACCCGCTGCTGGTCCGCCAGCTGTTTGAGCCGCGCCGTGTCCTTCGCCAAGCGGTCGCTGTGACTCAACTCCTGCGCGTCCTTCGCTTTGTCTCCGTCCAGCGAGACACCCGCCAATCCGGCCGTCTTCAAGACCTCCATGGGAGAGGCGACCCCCAACAGCCGGAGCATGCCGACCAGTTGGTTGATCGTCGCCTCTCTCTCCTGCACCGCCCTGCTGCCAGCGTTCTCGCCCAGGTCGCCAGTCGCGTCCATAGGCACCGGCATGTCGTGCGGGGCCACATCCCGCTCCATCGGCCCGGGCCCAGGGGCGCGGGGCCTGAGGCACCGCCTGCAAGAGAGCTTGGCGTCGTTGTCGTGGGGGCACTGGCAGTTTCCACACGTCCAGGCGATCTCGTCTGAGTCCTTGCCCCTTTTCCTGGCGGTCGCCTTCCCCAAGCTCCCGGAAGGGGGATCTGCAGCGGGCAGAAAATCCCCCAAGGTGGGCTTGGTCTTGGCTCGGCAGTTGGCCGCAATGTGTCCCGGCTTGCCACAACTGTAGCAAAGCCGCGGCCCACGGTCCGCAGCCTCCTCCTTGCGAGGTCCACCCCCCGAAAAGCGAGGTGGTTGCGGCTTCTGGGTCCAGGGGCCCCGAGGTTCCTTCTTGGCG
>NZ_JBBAPF010000115.1:0-1376 GCF_040400975.1 Limnohabitans sp.
GAACGTGCGCTTTGGGTCCCTGACTGGTGTATGATGGTATGTCTGCGTGCGGCAGTGGTGTGTCGTGCAGAAGTATTATGTAATGGCTTCGACTTGGATGGGAGCGGGCTGTCTTGTCGGAGGTCTGTGGGGGTGCAACTGGGGACGTTCACCCAACAAGTGGCAATTTTTTATGAATTATCCAAGTGGCGCATCTCGCGCGGTTCCGTGGGTTTCATTTTTCCACATATTCCTCTTGCGGATCTCATGCGTTTCCGCAAGTTCTGTGCCGACTTCTGTTTTTACTTCCGTTTCATGTGTGTTTCCGCAACTTCTGTGCCGACTTCTGTTTTACCTCCGTTTCATGTGCGTTTCCGCAGTTTCTGTGCCGACTTCTGTTTTTTTTACACCGGTCACAGAGTGAGGCAGAGACAGAGAGAGACAGAGACAGAGAGCGACGCAATCCGTAGCTCGGCCCAAGCAGTTCTGCGCGCCCAGAGGGGATGAGATCGGATGAGCAGCGCGCTCGTGGTTGCCCGCGCTGCGCAGCGAGGCACTGCCCTGCAGGACATGCGAAAGTTGTTGCAGGACTCCGTCCTCTTCCAGGACGCTCTCCGGGGACTCAACGAGTTGTATGGTGACCCGTTCGGCCCCCAGTCGCCGCTGTTGGGCCGCGCGCTCGGGCTCGTCAGACTGGTCCCGGGTATTGCCTACGAGTCCGCGCTCACAGCCTGGAACGATGAGGAGCGCGTTTGGTGGCAGTTGCTTGGGCACGGCGATGACGCATACTCCGCGCGCGTGCAGGACGCAGTCACGGCCGATGTGCCGGAGCGGGTTGCACTGGGCGCCGGGGGTGCAGCGTTCCAGACCATCGGCCTGTGCACTCTGGCGGTGGCTGATGCGCAATCTGTGTTGGGCGGGACTTTCTGCAGACCGGGCGCGGCTGATCAGGGGCAGGGCGCACTTGGCAACACGTGGCTCCAACGGTGGGGCCTAGGTCATCCGCCGACAGTGCCTGTCGTCGTGCTGCCGCTGCCGATGGCTCTGGCTGTTGTATCTGGCAAGTGGCACTCGATCATGCTGCAGGCTCGGACCACCCGGTTCAAGGCGAGGTTGTTCCCGAGCTGGCCTGGTCAGGCGTTCTTCCGGCGGCGGGAACCACAAGACATCGAGCCATACACTGTGCACGCAGATGCCGGCAGCACCTTCGGTGACAAACTCCGCAGCGTCGCCAATCATGTTCGTATGTGGGCCCCGTCTGTCCTGACAGCGTGCCCTGATGACGAGGAGCGAGCGCGCAGGCACCCATGACATGCTGGAGTCGGACATCCGGTTCCGCGAGGGCGCGGCAGCTGTTGTAGATCATGCTGCCGCCCGCTCCCAGCATCTTGGCCGCA
>NZ_JBBAPF010000116.1:0-1361 GCF_040400975.1 Limnohabitans sp.
GGCCCTCGAAGTCAGCAATGCCTCCGACCGCAACGTTCCGCAGGCAGCAGTGTTTGAGCCAGCCAGCGCCATCGTGAGCCCTGACTGCTGCGCCATCGTGAGCCCTGACGGCTGCGCCAATGTGTTTTCCCAGGCAACATGCTGCCAAATTCTGATGTTATCAGCATGTCCCCGGGGACATGCTGAAAAAATGTTTTTTCAGCATGTCCCCGGGGACATGCTGAAAAAATGATTTTTCAGCATGTCCCCGGGGACATGCTGAAAATTCAAGGTTTGTCTGGAATGCCCCTGGCGTAATGCTCTAAATGCAATTTTTATTTTAGCTTGTCCCCAGGTTAATGCTGCTCAACCACCGCAGTGAGCAGTGCAATACGCCGTGCGATTCCAAGTCAACGGCGGCGCTTCAGCGGGTGTGCCGCCTGCTGGGCAAGGGTTTCCGCAGGTAGAAAAATTCTGCCCGCCAGCCAGAGATGATGCAATGCCGTGTCCAAGGCCAGCACCCTCTGCTTTACAAGGTGTTTCAGGTCCATCACAAACCGCTCAAGTGCAGACTTCGTGAAGCTGAGGAGGTGTGCACCCACCTTCGGCTGCCCATTGCGCAAGCCATAGCCCATCCAGCCCGCGCACCGACCGGCTGCTTTTGCCTCACGTAGGACAGCCTGCACATCCACACCGCCTATGAACCTGCAGTCGTCCTCAGCGAAGAAGACGTAGAGGACCGCAGGATTCGTGCTCCAGATGGCACGAGCCTTCGGAACAAAGCCACGCAAGAAAGACATAGTTACCACTGCGCTGGCAGAATGGACTCCGTCGCGTTGTCTGTTGTTCTGCAAGTCAATACCCTGGAAGCGACGCACCGCTGAGACAGGGAAGCCAGCGTCGACAAACGAGTCCCGCGCGGAAGTGAACAGTCCCAGTTGCAGCTCCCTTCGTATGGGACACAGCACAAGCACGCGCGCGCGATCCGCCAACGCAGACACGCGACACGAGATGGCGCCATCCGCCAACGCAGAAGCAAAGCGTCGCATCGCGGCAATCCTCTTTGCGTTTGTCTTGCGTCGCTGCAGCATCCCGGATTTGTTGTGCTCTTCCCGGACGTGCCTGTCACGGCAAGAACGCGCACTTTTCACAGAGGTATTGCTTCGGAAATCAGCGTTGCAACGGCTGCACACCACAACGAAGACGGGGGACATGTCTGCAAACACTGAAGTAAAAGTTTGCCGGCCCTGAAGGAGCCCAAATGCGTTTGCTGTTTTCCTCGATGAGGTACGAAAACTGCTGCGCGCTCAGTGACGCGGGAAGCCATCGCGAAGAAGCATACATTGATCTGTGCTGACGCGGGGAGCCACCGCGAAGAAGCA
>NZ_JBBAPF010000117.1:0-1357 GCF_040400975.1 Limnohabitans sp.
CATCAAAAACAGCATTCCAGCGATGTGCTGCCACTCCTATCTGCGAGTCGGGTGATCAGTTGCAGGAAACCATCCCTGCCAGCCAACCCAGAGAGCCGGAGGCCCCAGCTGCGAAGCGTGCGAGGCCGGGGGCCAAGACTCAGAAGCGTGCAGAGCCAAAGCCCCGAAGCAAGAATCATAATGTCACGCAGGAGGTCATGACGATGCAGATTCCGGAGGTGATCCAGGACGTGATGCCGGAGGCGATTGAGCACGCGATGCAGCAGCGGATCGAGGACGGTGAGCCAGAGGTCAGCATGGAAAACAACCAATCGTCTCAGGGGGCCAGTCCAGCGCCTCCAGCAATGACAGGCACAGCAACTTGGCCAAGCAGCACAATAAGGAGTACGCAAAGCTCAACTACCGCCTGAAGGCGTCAGGCAACAGTCGTGCCCAAGAGAAGTGGAAGCAGATGAACTACGCGAGCAAGCAGGCCTGGCTGGCCAAGTTCCAGATGGATCCGAGCATGGCCTGGCTGGAGGCTGAGACGGAGATGCAAACAGGGTCCATTCGCCGCACCGAGGGCAAGGTGGAGCCGTTGACTCAAGCTCAACTGGGCGGACCCATGTACCTCAACTCGTATGAGCATGCTCGCGTGATCTTCGAGTCTGACCTCTGCAAGCACCTCATCATCGACCATCCTGTCCCAGCCTTGAGTGCTGCAGATCGAGTGGAGTACCACATGGAAGTCGGCAGCCGACTTCTTCCAGGACATCGCCAAGGTGAAGGCCACTGGTTCAATGGACGTCGACAGCTACAACAAGGTCAGGGAGGGGATGCAGACGACTGACCTCGACCATGGTGAGCCCAAGAAGTCCCCGACCAAGCCGAAAGAAATGTCCAAGGCACAGAATCAGCAGAAACAGGAACGACTGGACAAGCAAAAAAAACCCTGGCTGCTGCTCAAACTACGGTGCTGAAGCTGACCACGACCTTGTCGCCAAGCACTCTCGACCCCTTGATGGGTCGCTTGGGAAGTCGTCCATGGGGAGCTGCTGTGACTCCGAAGATCACCAGCCTCGTCGATGAGACCAAGGCCATCGTCCGTGAGTTGCACCACAAGTGGAGTGACGGCTGCCTCGAGCTGAAGAACAACCCTGGCTTCGACACGTCTGAGATCATCGAGATGACCAAGCAGGCCCAGACCAAGTACAATGAGCTCGACAGCACCTACTTGTGCGACTTGAGGGCCTTGAAGTGAGCCCTCAACGGCATGGAGCATTGCTGGCATGGGGGAACATGCCGGCTGCCCCGTGGTAAGATAGAAACGGTGTCGGAGAGTGGGGGAGGGGAGGGAGGGAGAAGACGGACGGTGGCG
>NZ_JBBAPF010000118.1:0-340 GCF_040400975.1 Limnohabitans sp.
TTTAGTAAATAGATGACCAACTGCGCTAGCGCCATTGACTGCTTGCCAAGCCCATTGTACAAACCATGGCAGTGGGATCATATCATTGTCATGTGTGCAATGTGTTGTCCTAAAACGGGCATACCAACTCCATCGGTGATGGCTGGCACTGCCTGGAAGCTGGCACCAGGCTCGACTCATGCCTGCTGGGTCTTCCAACATGTTAGCAGGCTTGGGCGTGGCTCAGCAGCTTGACATTGATAGCGCAGAGCCAGATCCAAATGGTTGCTACCAGGGGTTGTTGGGGGCGGGCTGGGTCGAAGTTTGGGTCCGTAGAGTGACAGGAGCAAAAATGCAGAGC
>NZ_JBBAPF010000118.1:350-1342 GCF_040400975.1 Limnohabitans sp.
ATAATCATAGGACTATCAGCACAGGCATCATAAGCACTATAGGCATACTATTAGGACATGAGCACTGGCTGCGAGTTGTGACAGGAAAAATTGCAGAGCACGTGTACGGGCGTAGGGCCCGGCCCAGCCCATATCACTGGACTTGCTTGTCGCCCACCCTGCCACACGGTGTGGCAGACTGTGCCAGCACGAAGCCATGACAGTTGGACTTTTGTCGTGAAAACATCTGACGTTGTCACTTGCGCCAGTCCTCGCAGCATTGTTTTGAATGGCAGGTGACAATTGCAACAGTTAACGATGGTCAACGTGACTGTGCCGGATTTGGCTTTGTTTTTGATGTGAAGATTGATGAGGCGGATGCAAAGCCCTCGCGCTGTCAGACTCTGTGTTAGGGATGTTGCAGCCCGTAGTACGCCTTTGCTTTGGCTTGCCCTGCTGAAGGCCTCCATGCCCTCAAGCACAAACTGTTGGTTGAGCGAGCTAGCAAGTGGCTCTCCCAGGAAATCGTTGTAATTCAGTTCTTGGATTTTGCGGAGGGCCAGGAGGCTGTTTCTACCGGTTACCAGGGTGCTATCGTGAAACATCGTGAGTCAGGCATTGTTGTTGTGATGGAACCTTGAATGTGGCACGACCTCAGCGTCATTTGTAAGAAGCCTTGTTTGTGTGACCTGACACCCCGCGGTTTGAAACAGAACCACAACTCCTTGACTGTGCCAGGGCTTGATGCATTTTTGCTTGTGAGACAGTGCCACATCCAAAACCCTCCACCTCTGTCGTCGAATTGCTTTCGCATCGGATCGGCATGTCCATGTCGGCAGGTTGAGTTTTGGCTTGACATGTAAAATCACATGTTGATTGCGTTGGCCGATGCCTGACTTGGATCCAACTTGCGGCCGATCACAGGCTCAAGGAGGTAGCGCCCGGCGCACTCCATAGATTTAAACTGTTGATGGCCAGCGCCTGGGAGCCCAGGAAGCGGAGGCGTGTTGCCA
>NZ_JBBAPF010000119.1:0-1340 GCF_040400975.1 Limnohabitans sp.
GGCCATCCTAGTTGCGACATCCGTCGCCAAATAAAAGGCGCTGCACGCCGACTACTATAACTGAACATATACCACAATCATTGTGATGCCATACATCAGACTAGCATTGGTTGCCTGAAGTCCACTATACGCGACTTACACTGTAGTACGTCTGAACTGTGCATCATCAACACTGGTCACTGATTGTATGCGGACAGCGTGTACTATCGGTATTGCTACCGTACGTCGCTATCGCAACCGTCGTCATCGCCGTCATCCTCAAAAAGTTGGCACGACAAAAAATAATCATCATCGTATATAAAACTGTGCCATCACCACCGTGGCTCCATAGTGGACTGGGCCATTGAGCTGGTCTCTATGTAGGCAACCCATCGGTGGATCCACGGTGTCCACGGGGTGGGCCCCGTGTAGCGCCAACGACTGGCACGCTGTGGGCCCATCTATGGGCCAACATGGAGCCGCCCTGGCCTCCGCCCTAGGCTCCGCCCTGAGCTCCACCGTGGGCTTGCCCTGCGCTCCGCCCTGGGCTCCGACCCTGCGCTCCGCTCTGGGCTCCTCCCTGTCTTCCGCCCTGGGCTCCGCCCTACGCTCCGCCCTGGGCTCCGCCATGAATCTAACCTGGCCCATCGTGCACCTATCTTGTCACCATCATCCGGACCGCCAAACATCAAACGCGCCAACAATAATTCGAATCCACCACATCCGACGTCAGATGCCATCCGAAACGACACACTTGCTCAATCGTCAAGGCCCGGAAGAACTATGCGACTACTAGCAATAATTAAGCAACGGGAAAGGCCTGGCTGAGTCGCTACACACGACGCCCAACAACATAAATGCTCACTGGCGGCTACGCTGCGTACCGCTACCAGATGGCCTGCCCGCAAAGAGACAACAACAACAACAACGCGCAAAGCGTTGAGCATGCAACGCCTGAGATTGCTGCAAGCCTTGCTCGCTTGCTCTGAGATCGGAAGTTGGCGCGTACGCAACTCCCTGGGCAACTCTGCGCCGCTTGAACCCGCCCGTGACTGGGGCTTGGGCCTCACGCTGCGACCCAAAGCTCGAGCAACTCATGCCCCTCCCTCCATATGACTGGGTGGGGCGTACCGCTCACCGGCGTTCCCAACCCAACTGCTCCACATGACTCCGCATCAAATTGCGCACCACCGGCCTACCGCCGTGGGCGCGATGCGCACTGTGATTGTATGATGCGGCGGCGTGCCGACAACCACCCGCGAGCAAGCGTGGTTCAACAAGAGACAAGCAAGAGAAAAAGTGGTTCAACCTATTTTGGACCCGGCAAGTTTCAACAAGTTGGCCGGGTCCACAATTTGTTT
>NZ_JBBAPF010000120.1:0-1335 GCF_040400975.1 Limnohabitans sp.
TCCCGGACAGACCCTTCTGAGAAGGGTCCGTCCAGGACAGACCCTTCTGAGATGGGTCTGTCCAGGACATACCCTGTTCATTAGTTTTTGCTGCTAAGGGTCTGTCCTGGACAGACCCTTCTCAGATGGGTCTGTCCGGGACACACCCTGTTCAAATGAGTTTGTCCATGACCTGAGTACTGATCCTCGTAGCATCTTACGTCATCAAATGACAACACCCACAAGATTTCTCTAACACAAAGCATGAACGTCATCTTCCAATTGAGAAGCAAAATAGCGCGTTCGAGCGCATGCACACTGCCGATGCACATCCGCAACGCAGTGCCAACAACACATGCGCATTGATACAATGAATCAATTGCACCGCCAGCGCAGCGCGACTGAGCATGTCTTCAAGCATACATTGACTGTACTGTAGTCATCACTGCATTGAGATCTAAGTACTTTTCTCGTGGGCCATCAGTTACATTGAGGTGGGAAAGTGCTTACTGCAAGCCGCCAGCGCAACATCATCCATGCTCGCCCCGTACTCCATGCACCTAATACTGGCAACGCCAGCGGAAGGTTCTTTGCACAGAACCTACACACAAGCAACGCGAACGCGCCAGCGCAGTCCCATCGCCATCGCTAGAACAGCCAGCGCAATTATCCGGGCTGACTCCAAAGTGATAACCTCTGACAAGAGCACGTTTTGCCTCATCCGCCTTGTACTGGCCGCTCGTTCAGTGACCTGGGTCATCGAGTTCAAATGGAAGGTCCATGTATTACCAATCCTGCTCCATCGTCAATGGACGGTAGTCCGTCGCGTCCAAGTGTGCCTTCGCCGCCAGCGCAGCCTTTTGACTCGCCTGCCTGCACCCACCGTTTCCTTCCCCTTTGCACGTCGCGACAGCGTAGCTGTTTGCCTTTGCCTTTTCCCCTTCCAGGCGCACTTGCAGTCCAGTCGGCACGCGGCGTGCGCTCGGCGCGGGACGTCTGTGTCCCGGAGCCGCCAGCGCAGCTGTGGCTGGGGCCAACAGTTCACGCACATGAGGAGCCACGCGCCAACACGTTGCGGCCTTCTGCTCGTCGCTGCACGCTTTGAGGATCCATGTCAAGGGATAGAGAAGAGAAAAGTCGACGCCACTTCCTCTGAGCCTGCAGGCTTCGGGGATGTACATGATTCGTGTCATGCATGCGAATGCCACAAACAAGCAGAAGCAACAATGACATGTTTTGGGGACTGTGTCCGAGTTACGTATGTCATTGATTCGGTAATCTTGCTCATGCACCACCACAGCAATTTGATTCACGTGTCGTGTTACTGAATGCATGATGCGTTCCCTCATGGTATAC
>NZ_JBBAPF010000121.1:0-1323 GCF_040400975.1 Limnohabitans sp.
GAGCATGCGTGCGTTCACGTACGGAATGTGGAGGATGTGGCTGTGACTAGAGATAGTCCGCGACACAAGTAAGCAACGCCAACGTATGGCACCCACAACGCACGGCCCGGGATGAGAGTGGCAAACTGGCAGTGCTGAGTGACGAATGCGTCAAAATGCTGCCAAGACAACTGTGTCAAGAACGGGATACAAGTTTCCAGCGTGGCGCCACGATCGACAATTGCTGTTGGTGGAATCAGACATGTCAACATGTCTCCGCGTTGCACGCATAGAAGGTGCCCGAAGCCTGCCAATGGCCACTGCACTCCGTCTTTGCGCGCGCCGGCAACATCGTGGCTCAGCAGCCATGGCGTGCCAAGCGAGCGTAATGCTTCCGGAATCAGAGACCTCGCTCGCCATGAGCCTGGCACCCATGCTAATTCCTCGACATGGTCGTGGCCGCCACCCATGGGCTTCATTCTGATGTCACTCATGAGCCGATTGCCATCCTCATTCAAGAATGCCTCGGCTCGTGACATTGCATCTTCAATGCGTTTTTCGCCTATGGCTGCGCGCAACATGGCAATATCTTTGCCTGGGGTAACGTGGCTGAATGGAATTACCCAAGGGCATGTCTCATCCAAGTCGCCAGCGTTGCCGTCATACAACGAGACAATCTTGCTGGTGCCAGACGTGCCATGCTGTGAAATGAGAAGACCATTGTCAATCATGTAGCGCAACATGTGCACTGGCATGCGTGAGTCGGCGTGAACTCCACTGGGACGCCACGGAGCCATGAGTCGATTCCGCTCTGTTTGAGCTTTTCGCAAGCTGCACAACTCAGTCTTCTTCAACTGCTTGACACGGTCCTCAGATGCCATGACATGCTCTGCCATAGTTGCAACCAATGTCTCGAGTGTTGAAATCATATTGTGATTCGTGGTAGAATGGTGACCCACTGACGACAATGTCCAAGTTGCTACCTTTTTCTTCTTGTCCGTTTTCAGCTGCCGCAACAACTCGTTGTACGTGACGAGCCATGATGCCATGTGCGTATGAACAAGGTCTGGAGTGACATGGCCTGACTTCACAATCTTATCCCACCGCTGCGCCATATTGCCTTTGCCTAACCCATAGGTTTTCAAAGCTGCCTTAATGTCATCCAATGCATTGTTTCGCATGACCAACAAGTCACCTGTCACGCCACCCCTGGCACGCTTGGTTGGATCAGAGTGCTCGCAAGCAAGGCTTCTCTTTCTGAAGAAAAAGTCGGCATCGATTGTATAACCCGGCGCAAGGTCCAACGTGCCAACATCGCACACACTGCTGGCAAGTGGCGCTGAG
>NZ_JBBAPF010000122.1:0-1313 GCF_040400975.1 Limnohabitans sp.
TCTGGTGGAAGAGCTATCAGCGGCAGACAAGGCTGTCGTCCCGCATTTTGATCTGACTACAGAATCCGACGAAGATGACCGCTCGCCTCAGAGAGCGAATGCCTCCCTGCAAAGCTCCTCGCCTGAGTCCAATACCGCAGACGAAGAAGTCAGGTTTTGGCCAGTGTGCCCGGGAATGGTGTTGCCCACGGTCGAGCCTCGCGTTGGCTCAGCCTGCGTTGGTGGGTTGTCGTCCACGGCATCTCAGTTGGACGCTGCCAATTCCGTGGAAGAGTTAATTCGCGCTCCAACACGTTGGGGACGTTGTGCTGGTTGCCAGCGTGCGCTGCGTCCTGGCGTGACTTCGACGGGATCGCCAGTTTTATTGTGCAGCAAGTTCAAGCCGCTCGAGGGGCACACGTACCGCATATTTTCTCTGAGGGAAGCAGAAGGCATGGACTTCCCACGACTGATGGTGCGGCGCTTGCGCATGCTCTGGTGAGGGAGGGACGCGGACTCATAATTAGTGGGACACTGCAACGAGTACATTCGCGCCTGTGCCTTGGACACTGCGTGCGTGCACATAAAAAAGCACGCGATTGAGTACGTGCATGGTATCAGGAAGTGCGCGCATCATGATTTCCATTCCTTCAGCACAGACCAGCTGGTGTTCGCATCCCTTCCCTTCTGATACACTCTGCTCAGGTGGGCTTCGATCATGTCGTCGGTTGCTGACCCGTCCCCCGAGTCAGGCTCCGCTGCTACGTTTGTGAAGCGCGCTGCAGCGCTCCGAGCCAAGTACCCACTGAGGGACATCACGGGCTCAGAACATCGGCGTCTCATGCCTGCGGTCGTCGTGGCTCACCCAGCAAATCGGAATGGTGTGCGCATCAATGGTGAAAGATGCGAGGAGTTATTCCGTCACGTATTCCGGAAGTTCGACTTTGAAGAAGCCGCGCATGGTGCTGTGCGCGTCGAGGTGGCTGCTGGAAGCGATGTTGTGCGCACCTGGCATCGAGATGCACCCGCGGACGACCGCATCGCTTCTCTACCCCTGGAACACGTACTCTATGCTAGCATTGGCGCCTCTCACATTAACCAAGTGCTCCGCAACGTCATTGGAAGAGCCGTCGTGGGGAGCTGTGTGCAGGCGACCGACGCGGAAGGTCGTTTGTCTTTGCAGCTTGTGCATGCGCATGACTCCGCGTTGGCGGAGGCGTGCAGGAACGGCCTGCGTTGGGAGGTACTGTCACAAGCCTTGGAGATTGAGGAGCCCTTTGGCGTTATGTGCATTCAGGCCGCTCTCAACGATCCCGCCAACGCAATGATGGTCA
>NZ_JBBAPF010000123.1:0-1267 GCF_040400975.1 Limnohabitans sp.
CGTTTAGCTCACCAGCGACAGACCAGTGTGTGAACACACGGGCAGGGGGCCGACCCATGCCGAACTGGAAAAGAGCTCAGCAGGCAAAGGAGGTCGTTCCGGCCTTCCAGTTGCCGTTCCCGTGGACCATGGCACCGCCATGGAAGCAGGTCACCTCCAAGCCGAAGAAGGAAAAGGTGGCACCGGGATCAGAGGAGCGCGAGACCCAGTGGGTGCGCAGGGCATGCAATGCAGCACACCACAACCCGCGCAAGCAGGCATGCCGGTTGTGCGGGGAGGCGCGCCAACAGAAGCAGGGAGGCAAGGCGAAGGGGCCTCCTTCCCAGCGGGCGAGTGCGAAGGCGCCAGCAGCGGGACAGCCGGCGCGGGGAGACGTGTCGGACGAGGAGGAGAGGCCCTTGCAGATCCCAAAGCAGTTGGCCGTGCACCTCACCAAGAGTGGGCACAAGCTGCACTCAGTGGCGGCACCGGACCCGGCGCCGGAACCCGATGGCAGTGGCCACAAGAAGCTGGAGGACCTCCCCACCGAACAGTTGCAGGCGGCCCACGACGCCCTCATCAAGGTGGGCATGCCTGTCAGCACACTGCAGCCGTACAAGGACCTCTTGGAGGACCGCAAAGCGAAGGCGGAGCTGACCTATGGCCCGGCAAAGCGGCTCGAGCACCTCACGGCCGCAAGGAACCGGCTTGCGAAAAGAAGGGAGGAGCAACAGAGCGAGGTAGACGACCAGAAGGCCCGGCTTGCAAGGGCAGAGAGCCGCCTCAAGAAGGTCGTCCAGGATATGGACATTCTCCAGGCGGAGATCGCCCAGGCCATGGCAGAAACGAACGAGGTCGTAAGCTCGGTGGAAAGGGCACCAGAAGAGCCCACCGGGATGCGCGCGGTCCAAACTGCATTGGCGCAACCAGACGAGGTGCTGGTGCAACACCCGGAGTACATCAAGTATGCCACGGCCACAGCGGAGGCCGGGGGCATCCCGATGCAAGCCATCCGGTGGCATTTGTGCAGAGAATTGGGTACGCTTGCGGCCGAAAGCCTGCGGCTTGCGGCCAAGCGTCCCTGCCCGGACGGGGCAGGCAGAGCAGTGGACGCAGACGGAGACGATGCCATGTAGGCATCAGTGGCACTTGCAGGCGCAGGCGGTGCCCAGGCACCGCCTTTATGACCCTGGTACGGGCCCAGCGGCAGCAGACGCAGTTGCATTGGCAGCCGAAGACCCCAGGACGGGCAGCCCAGCAGCCGCAGGCGCAGGAGCAGTGGCGACTG
>NZ_JBBAPF010000124.1:0-1260 GCF_040400975.1 Limnohabitans sp.
AGCGGGGAGCTCGACAGGGATTGACCCCCTCGTCGCTTCGGACCCATGGGCAGCTGGTCCTCCCATGCGAGGACGGCAAGGCTCTGCAGGAAGCCGTGGAGCGCCTCTTGACGCTCCAGGATCTTCATCTTCCTGGGGATCCTGGGTGCCAGTGCAGGCCCAGGCACCGGTTTCACTTGGTGCATCGACAGTCACCACATTGGACACAGCATCGTCAGGACTGCCACATCAGCACTCAGCCTCTGCACCAGGATATATGGATGTGCAGAATATTCTCAGAGCAGCAGTTGAGATGCTGGTGGAGGATCGACGTCAACGACCACAAGGAGCAGCTGTGGACAGAACCGTGCCACAACTGTCGCAGCTACTGCAAGGACTTCGGGGAACCCAGATGTCGGCCCCAATGGAAGTCACCTCAGCTGCCACTGGTATCCCGATGCTGGTACAGCCAGCAGTGCGCACTGTATTGCAAGATGCCGGCAGGCAGAATGCGATACGAAGCGCACCACCAGACTTGACCCCATTCATGTTTGGAAGTATCGCACAGAGACCTGTGGAGACAATTGCAGCCCCTTCCACAGCAGCCAGTTCTTTGGGAAACCCAAGCGTGCAGATAGCAAGGAGTATGGCATTGCGACGGATGGGGCAAGCGGCAGCAATACCAGTGCCTCCAGATCCTCAAGACAGCACGACTACTCGGACTCCGGCAGTGGAAAGAGTAGTACCAACTAATCCAATCCTAACACCAGACGATGGTCACTTTCCAATGTACGAGTCAGTCATGGACCCGATCCATCTGAACGTTCCGAGTGAACATCAAGCTCCATTAAGTCGCGGACCCTGGCGCAGCAGGAGCGCCTACTTGACGGAGCATCACACCGAATTGGATGAAGTGTGCACCATTTGTCAATCAGAAGCACATGAAGGCGAGATGATGTGTCGCCTGATTTGTCGCCACATGTTTCACTATCGCTGCTGGGCCGCGGCTGTTGAGGCAGGCCCAAGCAGAGAGCAGGAGCGTACGGCCACATGCCCCAATTGCAGAGGTCGGGGTCATGTGATCTCTTGTTGGCATTACTTGGACACATCCATCTCGACACAGATTAATCCAAATTCTGGACTTGAGGTTCCAAACCTGTTGAACCTACCAGCACCCCCAGCAATGCCTCCAATTACACCAAGGCGACCCATGGACGTCCCCGATGAAATAGCCCGTTCGCTAGGACCTCTGTTGCACACCCCAGAGCGAACGACAGCACA
>NZ_JBBAPF010000125.1:0-1249 GCF_040400975.1 Limnohabitans sp.
ATCTCCTTGGCAGAGACTGCAATTTCCTTGATTGGAACTCCTGGAGGAGGCCCTGCCATCTCAACCGGAATGCCCCATACACTCAGTGTGATCTTCGGAGGCACGAGTCCACGTGACACAAGGACCAAACCCGCAAGTCTGCGCAACGGGGCTGAGACTGGTCTCGCATTGGTGCTCGGTGGCCAAACACCGCTGAAACCTTCTGGTGGAAGTGGCGGAGGTGTTGCCACCTCTTCATCCACCTCCATTGGTCCTTCTTCCGGTGCCGGATACGATGGCGCCCCTGGCACCATCTGCACTCCTGCTGTTCCGGGCTCGCTCCCTGGTGGCGAGAAAGGTGGTATCAGAATGAGCTGTGGTCCACTGGCGCCTGATCCGCCTCTGCCTGCCGGCATCCACGGATCAGTGGATGACGCGACTGGCGTCTGTGCCTGCTTTGGTGGCATCAAAGGCGGCATTTCAGGTGGCCGGACCAAATTCTCCCCAGGATACGCGGCCACAGATCTTGTCAGCTGCGAAGGGCGCTTCGTTGGACCCTCCACAGCTCTCTCTTCAGCCTTCTGCTGTTTGGTCTGAATGGTGCGAGCCACCTCCTGGGTAAGGAAGTATTCGCGCAGATTCGTCCTGCCGGACTCCACTGCGTCGAATCTTTGTATCCTCAGCTGGACAGTCAGTTCCAACACACGCCCTTCGTGGGCTGCACGCCACTTCAAGTACCAGTGTCTACTGCTGTATTGGAGGTCGTACAGTGGCTCCCGACATGTCTTGACAAGTGGCTCATTCAAGCTCAACTTGTCGGTCAGTTCGTCGGCGAAGAGCCACCATAGCTGCGAACAACCGGCTGGGATTCCCAGCTGGCGCTGCGTAACAAATCCAAGATGGCGCTGACCCTCCATCTTGTGTTCCAAGTCCCCAAAAGGACGATGCAACAGTGGCACAAGCACATCCTTGCCACTCGGCTTGTGTCTGTGCGTTCTCCATTCCAGCTTCACCAAGGCTTGATCTTCAAAGTCCATCGCCCCTGCCTCTGCTGGTGTTGGCAACACAAACAAGAAGCTGAAATAGGTGTGCTCTATTCTTGTCAATGACTTATCCCGCTGCAGCTCAACCGTGGGCATCCAACTGCCACGTAGCACGAACCTTGTGTGGTCATAAACCACCCGTGCTGTCTCCCCCATGTAGCTGCAAGTGTCATTGTACTTTGCCTGATAGACCCAAGCAGAGGGCAACTCCCACTGGCCTGGTGTGT
>NZ_JBBAPF010000126.1:0-1249 GCF_040400975.1 Limnohabitans sp.
TTACCGGGCCGTCCTTCCTGAGTCCATATGGCTGCTCGGAAACTGGTGCCGTCAGGGTGGAGTTCGTTCTCTATGATTCGGCGGTATTTCCGCAGCTTGGTGTTGGCGTAGTTTTGGATTGGGTCGCCTTGGGTTTGGTTTGCCTGGGATGTGATGCCAACGTCAATGGCGACTCTGCGCCCGTCGAGAACGGCGTTAGTGATGATGTCTCCTGGTCTGAGTCGAGTTGAGTCGCCGAAGGTCTCCTCTCTGGACGTGGTGGGGTCGATAGTTTTGGCGACTGCTGTGATGGCACGCACGATGCTGTAGTGTCCTCGGGTGGCTTCTGCCGTCGCGCAGCAGCCTGTGTGTGTGCATCGAACGTCAAGGAGCTTGCCGCAGCAATGGCATGTGGTTGCTTCCGGTAGGAATTGGCAGCCAAGCCTGTGTCGGATGGCGTCTTTGTAGATGTCTGGTGGCAGTACGGTGCCTGCGGTGTGGTCGATGTGATATATCCATTGGTGGTGGACTTGTGGGTGCCTGAGTTCGTTAATGCGTTCGATGTCGTCTGTGGCTTCTTGGTCGACTTGTTCTAGGTAGAGGAGCCTGGCTCGTG
This sequence comes from Limnohabitans sp., assembly GCF_040400975.1. Lineage (GTDB taxonomy): Bacteria > Pseudomonadota > Gammaproteobacteria > Burkholderiales > Burkholderiaceae_C > Limnohabitans_A. Next base: position 596 of record NZ_JBBAPF010000126.1, read on the forward strand.
TGTTATCTGTGAGCTGGCACAGGAGGTGCTGGGCTTTGTTAGTGTTGCAGGCTGTTTCGTCGTCAGGGTCAGAGTGGGCGGTTGGGTCATGTTCGTGTGAGCTGGTACTGAGGCGTTGCCATGGCGGTTTAGGCTGCGGTGCGGTGATGTCTATTCCGTGTCGTATGGCATCCCACTCGTTTTGTGCTCGCCCCGTGATCTGCTGTATAAGTTCAGGAAGTAGGGAAGCTTCTGTGCTGTGGAGCTGTGTGGCTAGGTTGTGTTGAAGTTGGGCAATCTTGGAGTCGAGGTGGTCGGTGAGTTGGCCAGGTGGTGTCAGGCCTGCTGTGGATAGCGCTGTGCAGAGCTCTCTGACTTTGGGCCGGGCGGTGAGTTTGGCTGCAAGTTCTGCCGGGAGGGCGATGTCTTTGATGTGGCGCAATCCAAGCCCTCCTATGTGGAGTCCTAGTGCTGCTTGTTGTCGGCCGGTGTCTGTGAGTCCTGTGGCGATGCGGGTGAGGGTCATGTCGATGGTCTTGTCTGCCGTGGCTAGTGTGGTGTAGAGTTCTTGTCCGTACAGGCGTAGGAGGTGTTGAACTTTGCTTTCACCCAAGCAGTGTTTGGCGAGTTTGAGCTCGACCGCTGGGTCGTTGAGGGTGGTAAGCTTGTGGTGCA
>NZ_JBBAPF010000127.1:0-525 GCF_040400975.1 Limnohabitans sp.
ATGACCGGGTATTTGGACAATGCCTTTAGCTCGATTCTCATGGCACGGAGCAGGGCATTGGTACGGTCACGGAGGTGTCCTTTGTCGTTTTCCCCGCTCCAGCAATAAACTGACACGAGGACGGCTTCGTACCCCTTGGCGGTGTCCACTCGGCAAATAAGGAGCCGACCTTGGGCCCTGGCTTGCCGGCCCTCTTCAGAAATGTTAGACATGTCTTGTCCACGACCTGGCTTCTTGATGAGGACCCCCACGCCAGAGTGGTCGGTCTCGTCGAGAGGCCCCGCGATGAGCTCGAAGCCGTTTTTGGCCGCAATGGTGGCGGTTGCCCCCAACTGGGGCTGCCGTATGCCATGTTCCTGGACAATGTAGACATCGCCATCTAGATGTTCGGCACTGGCGAGGAAGCTCCACAAGTTTGTGATGTTCCCTCCGGCGATGATGGTGTGCTCCTGCGCTGCGAGCGTCGAAGACCAGTGGGGACCAAGATTGTGCGGTCGGTCCGCGTCAGCCCTGTCCCGCTGAGCC
>NZ_JBBAPF010000127.1:535-1243 GCF_040400975.1 Limnohabitans sp.
TCAAGGGGATGCATTAGGACGTCGTCCGATGTGCTGCCTTCGGTACTGTAGACATGCCACGTGCTATCACTTGCCGCAGGGCTAAGTATGTCGAAAGGTAGCTTGAGACGTGGAGTAGAGGGGTTGCTGGATTCAGAGCCACTGTGCGCAGGGTGGTCCTGTATAGGTAGGCCGTGCTTCCCAGCCGTGACCACTTGTACCAAGATGCAGAGTGTAAGCCACCATAGCCAATGGTGCCTGTTGCTGCGCCCTGGCCGCATACGGGGCCCGCCACCATTTGATGGTCCGTCAGGCTCAGCGGCGTGCCGCCGGCCAGCCTCCCGTCCAGATGTGGGGCCGCTGGGGCCACCCGTCACGCCCGGAGCGTCGCCGGGCGTCCCCGCTCCAGAGAGGTTCGGCGGGGGCATGCGGGCAGTGCCGCCGAGCCCACGGCTGCCCGTGGTGCTGTGGGGCGCGCGCCTGAGGTAATGGCAATTGGCCGCCCGACGTGCAAGGCTGCACGCCTCGCTGGCCACGCCGCGGGTGCACGAGCACCCGTGCTGCCGCCGCAGCAGCTGCTGCTGCCGCTGCCGATCGGCCCGCTGAAGGTGCCGCCATCGCTGTGCTGGGGCTGCCGCCACGGGGTGCCGCTGCCGCTTCCGCCTGTGTCCTGCCCGCAGGCCTTGCGCTGCCTCGCTTGCGCTTGCAGCGCGTTCCGCCTTGGCAGTC
>NZ_JBBAPF010000128.1:0-1203 GCF_040400975.1 Limnohabitans sp.
GGGGCACGCTTGTTGCATCCCATCGCAAAGCGTGCCCCCGGGGGCACGCTTGTCTTCAAGCAACAAAGTACAATGATCGCACATGTACTGCGATCGCGCGCACTTCGCTCCGTGAGATGTCATGATTGCGATTTTCCTTCCTGCTGATGCGATCCACATCGGTGTGTGATGTGCAACCTGTACGGATCCGGCAGGTCACTCGCCTGGAAAGCCAGCCGGAAATCCCGGTGGCCGAGCACTGCCGAAGTCCGCCAACGCAGAATGCCACAGGTTGCCTTACAAGAATTGGCTGCAACTTCCACTGCTCTTGGCCTGCGGCCCGGTTCATCGGCGGCCTTTCAGTGCATGTAGTGCTTGCACGGCCAGGGACTTGCGCGGGGTCCAGACGCGCCCTTCCTGCCACAGTGCCCGCAACAAGGTGTCCAGCGCGAGAGTGCCACAAGGGTCCTTTGCTGCAGCGTCTTTGACGAAGACATTGAGGGAACAGCGGCTGAATGCCAGCAAGTGTGCGCCAACGTTCGGCTCTCCCCGACGCTGCTTGAACGCCAACCACGCTGGTTTCCGAAGACCGCAGGCTGTGCGGCAGGATTCGATCAAGTGCTCCAGGGATACATCGCGGGCAAGGCGGCAGTCGTCCTCTGCGAAGAGGATGTACCGGACCCTCGGGTTGGCCGCAAAGAGTGCGTGCGCTGCGGGAACGAAGTTCCGGAACAGTGCGCGCCCGACCACCGTGCACGCCCTTGGGTGTTCATCCCGCAGGTCACGGCGCGCCAGGTCCACGCCCTGCAGCCGGCGTACGTACTGCGGGGGCACGCCGATGCTTGCAAACGAGAGCCTGGCAGCTGTGAACAGGCCGAGCATCTTCTCCCTGCGCAAGGGGCACAGAATGAACACGCGCAACGAAGCACCATCCGCGTGCTCCGAAGCGCGTGTGACGAGGCGCACAGCAGCTTGCCGCCGTGCATTGCACGCACGCCGCCAACGCAGCGCGCCCGGCGTGTGAACCTCGCGGAAGTGCCTGTCTCGGCACGACCTGGCGGACTTCTCGGAAGTGAAGCTGTAAAAGCACTTGCTGCACTCATTGCACTTTGCTTCGAATGTTTTGCCCATGGATGCTAGCGCAGACAAAGCAAGCTGCAATGTCCCTCGAGCACAGACGGTCACTGCCACATGCTGATGAGCGTGTGCATTCAGGTTCATGTG
>NZ_JBBAPF010000129.1:0-1198 GCF_040400975.1 Limnohabitans sp.
CAGCAACAAAGCACAATGCCTTTTGCATGCGAAGAAGTGTCTGAGTGACCTCACGGAGTGTTTGCCATCTCCAATTTGCGAACCGGATCCCAGCTGCCGACAAAGACTTGTTCAGTAGGGCACTGGCAGCACTGTCTGCAGCGTGATCCGTGATAAAAGCCTGCAGCCTCTCCCGCTGATTCACAGAACGAACAAAATGCAGAAGAAGCTTGGCAAGGGCATTCCATACCGGAAACCACTGGAATGACATCACAGCACGGCGCAACACCCAATCAATGATATGCTGTGACCCGGGGACCTGCAAGGCCAATGGAAACAAAAACTCTGCAGGCCCTTCACCTGGGCAACACTGGGGCCCTTGCAAGTTATCAATCCCATGCCCAGGTGGGTGTGTATCCACTTTACCCAATAGAACATCACTAACCACATTTCGGTAATTGCAGATTCCATGTTCTGTCCCCATATCACTGAGGCATTGACGCACAGAGAGACAGAACTGGCAGACATCAGCCTCCGTAGGCCCATAATCCAGCCATATTTGATGAACCAGACAGGCGACTTTGTCCGCCAAGGAGAACCGGCCCTGCCCCAGTGCAGAAATTGGAAGTTTCCGAACCACTACATCTTCGGGCCTGATGTGTTCACTGGCACTACACATGTCTCGCAATGACATGCTCATAAGTGCACACAAAACTTCATGGCCAGACCGTTGGGGGCTAGCATCAAATGCCAAATAGTGAAAGGTTGGCACTGACTTTGACACCACACGGTTTGCCAACATGGCACACACATCCAAACGTCGGCGAGCCAACCGTATTGCCTTTTCGCCTGGCACTTTCCAACCCTGGCCCTGGCCCTGACCTTGGTCCAGAACTCCTTGCCTGCCAAAGTGTGCCGACAACAATGGCCTCATGTCACTGACTGTTTCGGCCCTGAGCGACTCCTTGAGAGAGCGGCAGTGCCGTGATGCACGCAGCACTGCCACAACTTGCCGGCTGTCATACAGGTGCCGGCTGTCATATGCGGGAGCCACAGTGCTCATTGTGCTGTTTTGGAAAAAAGGCTTGGCTGCAGTGGCATGCTGCTGCCAACTATATGGCTCTTGCGGCTGCACACTGCGCAGCATAGAAAGCAAAAGGGACCTTGGTGGCAACAGTGGCGGCTTCCATGATCTGGTGGTATTCCGCAGCACTACAGT
>NZ_JBBAPF010000130.1:0-1193 GCF_040400975.1 Limnohabitans sp.
CCTGAGCAGCCCACCGCAGACCGCGCACCTTGACTTCGTGGTGTACATTCGACCGCGGTGGCGTCCCAAACGAGTGGCGAGCAAGTGCAGCACGGCTCCTTGATTCGCTCTGCCTCGCATATTCCTAACCCTGGTGAATTACCCACGGGTTGTGCCGCTATGCGGCTGTTTGATCAGGGTAAACCATGGAGGCACCAACTATGTCGTCAGAGCTGTCAACTTCCGTAAGGAAGCGGCAGGAGGATTTCATCAGCCATCAATTGGCATGCTTCTGTGTTGTCGCTCATCATCGAGCAAGCACGTGTTGGAGTGAACAGAGTCTCCCTATTGCGTGCAAGTGGCCAGCTGCATCTGTTCCAAATGCCGAGCAACCAACCAGTGCAACTGCATGCGTTGTTGTACTCTGCGTATGTTCTAAGCAGAACCCTCGTTCGGACGATAATGACTTCTACCTATTCACTGTTGGATACCATCTGCAACATACATGCGCACATGAACGCAACAAAAGCTGAAAGGTCGACGTAATGAGCATTAGGCGCATGCATCTATCTAAACACGCCATTGCAACTAGATGCACCAACGCATCCATGAAATGACTTCCATATGCGCTTCGGTGCTTGTCATGTGAGGGCGATGCAAATGCTCACGCTCGTGCTCGCACTCGAGCTGGCGCTCATGCTCGAGCTCGTACTCGTGTCGATGCCCCATGCTCTCGCTCGTGCTCATGGGCACGCTCATGCGCTGAGGTTCATGCTCGTGCGCTGAGGCTCATGTTCATGCGCTCATGCTGATGTTTATGCTGATGCTGATCCTGATTCTGATGCTGATGTTGTTGATAATGATGATGATACTAGTGCTCATGCTTGCGCTGGTTATGGTGCTGGTGCTGGTGCTGATGCTGATGATGATAATAATTTTCAAGCTCATGCTCATGCCAAGGACAGTGCCGGTGCCAGTGCAAAGTCCGATTCCAATGTCAGTGCCGTAGTGCCATGCCATGCCATGCTATGAACGTGAAGCTCCAGACGACTATGTACATATATATATATATACATATGCATGTACATGCGTACCTCAACAATTGTGAACAGGCCTCTCTATGTATACAGGTTCATGTAGATGTCTCTTTCTCGCTAACTCAATATGTATATATATATATATACACACATGTACATGCACATGTGTGCATGACC
>NZ_JBBAPF010000131.1:0-1191 GCF_040400975.1 Limnohabitans sp.
GGCGGACCATTGACAGACGCGTTTTTGTGTTCGTCCTCCGAGGCGTTATGCAACGATCTCTGGTTTGGGCACTTCGCGTGCCACGCGACGCGTCAGCCGCCGGAAGGCCTCCGTGTCGCCTTTGGCGCCTGCTTCCAAAACTTCCTTCATCAAGTTCCTGACTACGTGCCCCACGGCCCGTCCGTGCCTTCTGCACATAATAGCATCCCACAAACGCCAATTCCGCGTCCATTCTGTTGCCGCTTCTCCCGCCAACGCAGGGAAGGCTGCCGCAACGCGCATCATGAGGTCTCGCCTGTTCTTCCTGTGAAGGACGCCTCCACCGTGCTGCTTGCCCTGACCAAGATCTTCTGCGTCGTATCCTTTGCGGGCAGGGACGCTGTGTACGGCCGGGGCTTTTGCCGCTTCGCGACGGAATCTGTATGCACGCCGCTCTCGGGGTAGCATGTCATTCTTAGCTGAGGCCGGCTTCGATGGCCCGGCAGCCTTTGCGATGCACCGCGCGGCCAACCGCGCAGCCGTGCATCGAGCGCGGGATCGATGCAGTTCGATTTCATGTTGCTGCCGTACTTCCCGAGCGGCCGCAATGACAGCCGGATCAAGCGCTTTTTCTCCAGCTTTCTGCCGCAACAGGGTGTTCCGAGCACGTTCCAGGGTCGCAACGACGTGCGCATTCCCAAGCCCCCGCGCGATTTCCAACATGTCATCCACCTGCCGAACACGTTCGCAGACTTCCCCAACAGCTACAGCCTGCTCCGCGGACAGACCTGAGCGCATGACGCCGACGGAGGCACTCATGGCAGATTCGTCCTCATCAGAAGAGGGCTCCTCTCGATCGCTCCAGGGGCAACCGTCGACGAGCGCGCCCTCGTCTTCCTGCCCTTCCATGTACTCATCCAGCTGCCCACGTGCAGGGAAGGGGTCCACCAGCAGCGCGCGGTTTTCCCAGGTCAGCTCTCCTGCCGCCCATTGCTCTTCGACCTTCGCCACTGCTTCCTGACGCTTTCTCGGCATGTCCAATTCCAACCAGAATCGGAGAGCATCACCACGACCCAGATGATCTTCAGACCCGTCCAGCTTCACGGAAAGGAGATTCTCGAAGTGGCCCGCTGCGGCACGCGCGTGCATGGCTGCGTCTCTCCAGGCAGCCACGGCGTCTCTCAAGCAATCCTCGCGGTCGCGCCTTGGGCA
>NZ_JBBAPF010000132.1:0-849 GCF_040400975.1 Limnohabitans sp.
CAGTATTCGGCGACACGGCGTGCGCATCGCCCTCCAACCCCTGGTTTTTGCCGCCCACGGGGATCAAGTTTGTCTGGCCAAATATCAACTTCTCGTCCCGCCATGCGCAGTGCCACTCCTTGGAGATGTCAGGGCATTGGATGCCGGTGATCAAGTCTCCGCTCGTGCTGCCATCGTAGTGAAGCCGGCGGCGTTCCGGCAGAGAGAGCCGTGCATGTGATAGCATGTGGCACCATTCGATCTGGTGGATGCTGCCCGTGCCACCGCGGATCTTCGCGCGTCGCGCGGTCAAGGACTCCTCCGTGTAGGCGAGCTGGAGGATGGAGCTGACGAAGCCGGGGGCACCATCCTCGTCCTGGTCGTCGTCGGCCTCGGCGCCATCGTCATCCTCATCGTCCTCGCCGGCGTGCTTCTTCTTAGCATCCTTGCTCGTGCCCTCTTTCCATGGGGCCAACAGTTTTGCCGCGTTCCCCTTGCGGCCGCCATCCAAGACGAGCGCAACCTCGCCGGCCCGCAGAGCGGCGGTGTGGCCGGCGGGTGCCCGCGCATTCAGGACAACACGGACAAGGCGGTGGTAGATGGCGTCCCGGAGCGGAGCGATCTTGAGGTCTGCACGGGTCTGGGGCTCCCCGGACTGCTTGACGTCGTAGTGGTAGAGGACGAGGCCCATCGGATCTCCACGGATGCTGGACGAGAGCGGGCAGTCCTTGATCAAGTTATCGAACTGTGCCTGTCTTTTCGTCTGGGACCAACTGCACGTATGTCTTGAAGAGTCTGTCACTGCGCTTGCCCCAATAGTCCTGGCCGCTCTTGGACAAGGGCAGGCAACCCGTCTCATGCTCCATGACG
>NZ_JBBAPF010000132.1:859-1182 GCF_040400975.1 Limnohabitans sp.
GGTAGAGGGCGTGGCCCATCGGATCTCCACGGATGCTGGGCGAGAGCGGGCAGTCCTTGATACAATTCTCCAGCTGTGCCTGTGTTTTCTGGTCCGGGATCAACTGCACGTATGTCTTGATGAGTTTGTCAATGTGCTTGCCCCAGTAGTCCTGGTCGCCCTGGCACAAGGACAGGAAACCCGTCTCAGGCTCCACGGAGGATTGTATGGCCGCCATTGAACTGCTCAGTCTGGTGCCAACTTGATTCCCTGCGCCGCCGCCGCCGGCGCCCTCGCCGGCAGCGTTGACCACTGGTGCCACAGTGGCGACGGTGCGCTCGGCA
>NZ_JBBAPF010000133.1:0-1176 GCF_040400975.1 Limnohabitans sp.
ATAGATGACGGATAGATGACGGATAGCTGACGGATAGATGACGGATAGATGACGGGGATGGGCTCATTTATAGGAAACACCGTGTTTTCCTATAAAATCGAGGTGGTGGGGGGAGGGGTGAGCCGGGAATCGAGCCGGGGCGGGGGGCGGGGGCGAGGCGGTGGCGAGGGGGTGGCGAGCCGTGGATCGAGCCGGGGGAAAGGCGGGGGCGAGGGGAAATCGAACGGGGGGGGCGGCGGGGGCGGGGGGAAATCGAGCGGGGGGAAAAGCGGGGGCGACGGGAAAAGGGCACACGGCGGCACAACGGAACAAACGGTGCCTACATTCTCCCCCCGCTCGTTTTCTCTTCGCCCCCGCCTTTCCCCCCGCTCGTTTTCTCTTCGCCCCCGCTCGTTTTCTCTTCGCCCCCGCCTTTCCCCCCGCTCGTTTTCTCTTCGCCCCCGCCTTCCCCCCCGCTCGGCAGGGGGTTCGGGATGGGGGTCACCGACGCCCCTAAAACGCTCCCAAGTAAGTGGCTCCATTTATAGGGAACTGCCGGCTCCAAGCGACACGTGCCCGTGGTGCGGGCAGGAACCGGAAGACCTCGAGCACTTGTGGTGGCGATGTGGCGCTTTTGCCACTGAGAGACTGCGCCTCCACACGGAGCACAGACTTCGCCATGAGCAGTTGCCGGTGCCTTGCGTTGCACGGCATAGCTCCCGAGCTCGGGGCAGATGTGGCCAAGGCCTTCTGGTGCACCGCCACGGAGGAGCCAGAGCTCGGAGCATGGGCGGGCGCCGCGCAGTGGCGCGCGCATGTGCCACAATGGGCCGCAGAGGAGGGGACAGACCTTGGGAGCGGGTGACGCAGATGTCCACGCGCCAGTTGTTGGACCAACTTGCGGGGCCAGTTCCCCATTTCGAACCTTGCCCGGTGCCCCGAATTGATGTTGGTGCTCTTGAAGACACCAACATGTATACGGATGGAGGCCTCGCCCACGGGCCGGACAGCCCAGCGGCCCTCGGCAAGTGGGGTGCGTTGTCATGCAGCACTTGCAGCAAGACGCCACGGCACTCCTCGAGAGGTCAGGTTGGGCCGAGCGTGCACCAACATCGACCACTTTCTGGGGACAACTTGACGGACCGGCCATATCCTCCATGCGGTCGGAGGGATGGGCCATTGCCGCAGCGGTTGGGA
>NZ_JBBAPF010000134.1:0-1176 GCF_040400975.1 Limnohabitans sp.
GCAGCGGCGGCGCTTCACTTGGCGCGATGTTGTTGGCAAAGGTCTTCGTGGCGCTGGCAAAGGAGGCAAAGGCAGCGGAGCAGAATGGTCAGAGGCCAAAGGCAGCAGTGGCAAGAAAGGCTGCGCTGGCGGCAAAGGGCACGGTGACAAAGGGCACGGTGAGAAGGGGTGCGGTGGCGAGAAAGGTTGCGCTGGCGGCAAAGGCGACCGTCACTACAAGTTCACCGTTGCAGCAGTGAACCTGGGCGGTTGGCGCAAGCGTATTCGCTACGTGTACGAATGGAACATGTGGAATATGCCTGCATGGATAATTATTGCATGCGAAGTCGACGTTGTCACGTACGAGCAGCTGACACAAGAGGTGACGGAATGGAAGCCACCGGAGACCTCCACGTCTGTGCAGTTTCCTCCTCAAGGGTTCGCAGAACCAGGCTTTGTGCGCCGGTGGGTGTCATCAGAACTGCACCGTGGGCGCGTCGTGTTCGGCCTCGCCAACCGAGTGGCCAGCTTGGCTTCCTACGACCGAATGCAAAAAGGAACAAGGTGGCAAATGGACTCGTGTGTTGGCGGTGACCGTCAACTGGCACGTACCAGTCTTCGATCGCATGGAAGAAATAATAGCGGTCTTCCACTGCCACAACGATCACGCAAAGGTGAACGGTGAGGCTTTGCAAAGAAAAGTACGAAACACTAGCGGAGTGTTGCGCTGGCGGTGTCCGCATCCTGGCTGGAGACTTGAACATGGGCTCATGGGGGTTCATCGACGAGATGGCGGCAAAGGGCGTGGAAGTGCGTCTCATCGCCAACCATGGTGAATGGAACGTTTACAAAGACATTTGGCAGTGGGATTCCTTGGGCATCTGGGTATCAGGCCCGATGCCGAAACCAGGCAAAAGCCTCACCATGATGACCCACTCCCGCTATGGCATGATTCACCCTTACATGCTCGACGGCGGAACCGACAACCGAGGCTACGCCTCCTCTTCATACTGCGTCTCCCACTACAACGCCCCGCTCGTGCATGAAGTCATTGAATAATACCAGTTGCGCGAGCTTGCGAACTGGATGCGCGACCGCATGGAGGTCTATCCATCAAAAGCTGCGCTGGCGGCTCATTTGTCCGAGCTCGTCCCGGAGACGGCTGTGCATGCTCTAAAGCCCTGCTGCGAGTTGACG
>NZ_JBBAPF010000135.1:0-1170 GCF_040400975.1 Limnohabitans sp.
ACTCCGACTCCCTTGGGAAATAAGAGCATGGCGCACCATGTCCACATGGGCTCAGCCATCAGGGCGCGAGGGTTCACCACCTTGTAGACTCCCTCCCTCGCCAGATGATCCCGGTTTGAGTTCGTGTGGCTCCACGCGGCGCAACATGCCGTCACCCAAGTACGGCGACACGGTCTCGATCATGTCGAAGAGGCTCTTGGGAGTCAATGCATCGCGATGCTTCTCCTCAACACTCATCCACTTGACGTCGCGCCACTCCCAAGGGTACTCTGAGTACAACCAGAACACGTTGCCGCCGCCATGGATCTCCACAAGCATGCCCATCTTGGGGGCGTAACGTGCGCCGCAGCAGTTGCACCACCAACGCTGCTTGGGGCACCAAGCGACCAAGCCAAACCTGCGCAACCACGCCTTCGACTCGATGACAGTGCAACACTCCCACTCAGCGCCCCCGCTGGTGCAGAGGTGGTAGCTGCGAATGGCGGACTTGATGGAGCCGTCGGGGTTCCTTATGATGGTCCATTCGTCGCTGTAATCTGCAACTAAGCAGAACTCCTGCGGCATCTCCCCCTTGCTGGCAAACGCAAGAGGCTTTGACAACTCCTCTATCTTCTCCTCCAAGGCCTCCACTTCAGGCAGCAACATCTCGACTTCGGCCATCGTCTTGCAAAGAGACATGCGCTTCGTGAGCTCAGCGTGCTCATCCAGTACCGTCCCGCGGTGCCTCAGTGCTGCTGCCTTCAACAAGATGAAGCGACTGATTGGTGTCACGGCGTCTGTCATCATCTTGATGGTGATGTTGCGCCGCTCGCCTTTTGAGAGGGCGGGTATCTCGGCGGCAACCTGTTCATCGTGGATGCGGAACTTCTCCTGAAAGGCACGCCTCCTCTGTGTGTGAGGCTGGTTGTTGATGATGTGAGCCTGTGCCTCAAGAATACTGCACCCCCATCTTTCTGCCATGCAAGGGGGGCAGTAGTAAAGGATCTCGTAGATCGCATCCGGTTCTCCGTGCCTCTCCTCGCTCTCTTGGATGATGATGCGCCGCTGGTGCATGAGCTTCCACTTTCCCGTGTTGTTGCAATTCTCAAATGCGCAAGACAATCCGGGTACCGTTTGCCCGATGCAACCGGGGCAACGGGCAACAACGGCTTGGCGTTGTGGATGCCTCGC
>NZ_JBBAPF010000136.1:0-1164 GCF_040400975.1 Limnohabitans sp.
CCCCAAAACCCCAAAACCCCTTGGGAGTGTATATGAAATAATGAGTTGATTTACTAGTTAGTACTACTGATTGGATTTTTTTAAATGTGCTCATGGCTTGACGGTGGGGTATGCGACGTACTGGTTGATGCCGCAAATGCCTGCGCCGGAGGCCTGACCGATCTTGACGTAACCCTTGTCTCCCCATGAGGTGCCCCAGGAGTTTCTGACGAGGTAGTATCCGCCAGCGGTGGCATCAGTGCCGTAACCAACGGCAGCGACGGCGTGGTCGATGTTGGTGCCGCAAGCAGCGCTGGTGATAACACCACTGGTGTACGACTGGAAAGTGGTGGTGTCGGCCTGGATGGCAACTGAGACTGGCTGCTGAACGATGGCGGTCATGATGGCGGTAGTGTTGCCGGCGACATCGGTTTGGCTTTGTGCATAGAGAGTGCCTGAGCCAGCAACGTACTTGCAGCTGCCGGTGACATTGTTTACGCCCGAAGTGTATGGGTAGGTGGTCTCCGAGGTGATTGGAGTGCCGACGGCGTAGTCCCAGGCGTAGTAGTACCAGCCACCGTTGCAACCTTGGTTGCCGAACGAGCCTGAGCAGGAGACGAGCTGCTGTTCAGACAAGTTGGGGAGAGTAGAGTGGAAGATGGCATGAGCGCTTTCCAAAGCCGCGTTGGCGGAGAAGGACCAGCATGATCCACAGTTGGCCTGGTTCTTGATGGCATTGACTTTGCCGGCAGTGACCCAGTTGACTGAGGTGGGAAGACCAACAACGTTGGCGGCTTCCAGCTTGGGTCTGTTGGTTCTGTCGGGCTTTGGCATGTTCTTGAGACCAAGGAGGTTCTGGTATTCAGCACGGGTAAAGTCCGAGAGGTAGTTGTGTCCGTGGACTGAAGTGGCATTGACCATCGTGTTAAGCTTGGCAATTTCAGCGTCCATGAAGAGGAAGTTGGACTTGCGCATGTTAAACTCCTCAATGGTGTTGTACTCTTTGTTGTGCTCAACGATGAATCTCATGAACTTGTAGTCGTTCTGGTTCATAGTGGTTGCGGAAACAGCGCCAGCGAGGGCGAGTGCGAGGAAAGATCTCATGTGAAAAATTAATTACAACCTTAATGTCTATGCTCGCTTAAATACGTCAGAAAACAACCTCGGGGTTTTGGGGTTTTGGGG
>NZ_JBBAPF010000137.1:0-1150 GCF_040400975.1 Limnohabitans sp.
GTGATGTGGCGTTGATGTTGATGCTGGTGCTGATGCTGATGCTGATGCTGATGCTGATGCCGATGCTGATGCTGATGCTGACGGCGACGGTGACGGTGACGGTGATGGTGATGGCGGTGGTGATGGTGGTGGTGATGGTGATGGTGATGGTGATGGTGATTGTGATGGTGGTTGGTCTACTGCGCTCATTGGTCCTGTTGTGAGATGCATGCACGACGACAGGCGAAGATGACAAAACAAGTGAGGGAATAAATGCAGTAGCCGCTGAGAGTGAAGCCCGAAAGACAAAGCACAGACAACACGACATCTGTGTTGCAGTATTTGCCCCTGGCCTCGTGAGCCACGTCACGGACTTGCTCAACAGCTGTGCTGCGGCGCCGTCTGGTCTCTGGCGCCACGCCTCCAAGCTTGCCAGCTCTAAAGGCGAGGCGAGATTTCAACAACAGTCTGGAGTGTGCCCCCAGTCCACGCTTGGGTCTTCGACCCTTTGTTGGGCCCTTCCCATATCCACTCGCTCGCCGTGGGCACTATTGCTTCTCCATGCCAGGCAAGACCGCTGGTCTCCAAGGTTGCGTTGTGCCCTCTTGTTGCGCTGGAGTGACTGGGTGGGTTGTAGTTGGGATGCAACTGTAGATGCTTCCAGTGACTGTTGGATGCTTGCACGGTGCGCCGTGGACATGCCTTGCAGCGTAGCCACTGCTGCGTGCATTTCGGCAAGAGACGCATCCGTGAGTTGTCAGCGTTATGAGTTGAGCTAGTAAGTGTGCTCCGCTCTGCTTCGTGACGGGGACTGAGGTATTGGCGCCAGTGTAGTTGAGACTTGTCCTTCTGGTGTTGCGCCCGGTAAGCCTAGCCGAGATCGCTGGGCATATGGGCGCCATGCCGATGCGGAGGCCCCAGCCATAATGTCCACTGGAGGTTCAGGAGAGGCCGCAGACGGCATCGAGGGCGCTGCACATTTACTAGGACCAGAACAGGTGGACACTTCTCGCGTTTGCGCGAATGTGGGGAGTGGGCCCGCGGAACACACAGAGGGACAGATACTCAAGCATCAGTTCGTCGAAAGGAGGCTGCTGCTATTGCTGTTGCCGATGCACCGCCGCCCTTGGTTCTCCTTGTGAGGCCCCTGCTGTTGCTTCCTCTTCGCAGG
>NZ_JBBAPF010000138.1:0-1148 GCF_040400975.1 Limnohabitans sp.
AAAGGACGAATGGAAAATGGCAGCGAATTGGTGAGCAAGCGTTCAAGCATATCAAACCCGATGCGAAAAATACTAAGGTCGCGTCGCTCGTTGCGATCAACCAGAGGGCGGCGGCCATTTTTGATCGTCTGCGAGCCAAAGGTAACAACCGTGACATAAAGCAAAGCGACAGCCAGGGTGAGTCTGGAAAGGTGTAAGAATTGTTGCAAGCGTGAGGCTTCTAAGTCGAAGCCATTGCTTTTGAAGTCACCAAACATGCCTTCCGTCCACATGCGCCGCGAGTAATGGAGGCGGGTAAGGCGAGCCGTGGGCAGGTTGGTGGCAAGCAGCCACGGGTCTTTTTCACCGGGCTGCCATAGGGCCAAAAAGTTACAAGGATGGGCATGCTGTTGGGTCAGTTCGATCTGAGTGAACCAAGCTTGCTTACCAGGTTGGGTCAGCAGCGTATCGCACCGTTGCCAGCGTTGGTCTTGCGCTAGGCGGAGCAGATGATTGCCTTTCTGCCGCAAGACGTAGCACCAGTTCCAGCTTGCCAGTACGGCTTGTAGGGGAGAGAATTCACTATCGCCGATGACCACAACCGCAGCGTCTGACGGGACAAGACCATGAATATAGGCCAGCAGGGCGCATTGCTTCGGCCCTGTACTGTGTCCACGGCGGCAGCGCACCCACGTCCAAGCAATGGGTAAGGCGCGCCGTCGGTAAGCCAGGGAAACCAGCAGCAATTGATGCCCATTCCCGACCTTGCTGCCGTCGATGATCAGCCGTAACACGTGGCCCGTAGCGGCGGCGTCTTTCAGCAACCCTGCCGCCACCGGATGATACCACTCCCGCACGCGGACATGCGGATTGTCGACAAACCGTTCCAGTTGTCGCACCCGACTCAATTTCTTGGCTTTGCCTGGGATCTTGCTCGCAATTCGATTCAGATGCACAGAGCGGCTATGCAACATCCCGCTTTGTAGCCAGGCCATCGTGCGGATTCGCGTGATTCGTTCCCTACTCACGATCTGCTTCAAGCGTCCAACAATGGTATGATATGTTTGGATGATAGACATCGGTTTCTCCTTGATATGTTCGGCTTCACACTCTTAACATATCCGAAACCTTGTCTATTGTCCAATCCCTTCAAACTGTCGGGTCACTAG
>NZ_JBBAPF010000139.1:0-295 GCF_040400975.1 Limnohabitans sp.
TCTATCCCGCCATTGTACTTCAGCACTGGATTCGTGGTGGATGCATCATGCGGAAAGATGGTCCAAAGCCGTTGTGCACTGCGCATGTCGGATAGATGCACTTTGCCTGCAGTGAATTCTGCAGGATTCACACCGGCTGCAACTTTCTTTGCTTTCTGAGCCGCACGTTTCTTAGCTTTTGCGGCCTGTTTTGCAGCTGGATCTGCTGGCTGTGGCTGTGGTGGAGCTTGCTGCTGGGCTTGTTGCCATCCGCCCTGCCAGCTTCCGGTACCCCACTGGGAGCCCCACTCCTGTT
>NZ_JBBAPF010000139.1:305-1145 GCF_040400975.1 Limnohabitans sp.
CTGCGCATATCAGATAAGTGCACTTTTTCCCGCAGTGACTTCTGCGGGGTTCACACCTGCAGCAACTTTCTTCGCCTTCTGGGCCGCTCGTTTCTTCGCTTTGGCGGCCTGTTTTGCAGCTGCTGTCACTTCTGGGTCCGCTGCTGGCTCAGCCGGTTGTGGTTGTGGTGGAGCTTGCTGCTGGGCTTGTTGCCATCCGCCCTGCCAGCTTCCAGTGCCCCACTGTGAGCCCCACTGGGAGCCCCAATACTGTTGCTGCCACGTCGGCTGCCAGCTTTGCCATGCCTGGCTCCACCATGAGCCCTCGGCCGGTCCTGCTGAGGAGGAGGCACCTGGAGTATCAACTGCTTCTTCCTCTTCTGCCTCTTCCCCTTCGCCCTGCCGGGCTTCAGGTTCGGCAGGGATGTTTTCGATGCGCTGGAGAAGTGCATCCAAACGTGCCTGTCCTGACTCTTGTGCTCCTCCTGCCAGTCCCAACATGTACTGGCGGTGAGTCAGACCGGTCTGCCGAATCTGAGCACCAAACTCGATCTGGGTAGCTTGGCACTCCCGTCGCACCTGCTCCTGGCGGCGATCCGGCTGAAAGGCAAAGAGCCTGTGGTGGACCACTGATAATGCTGTCATGTCCACCTCAGACAAATACCCAGTCCAAATGAGAGGACGGTGGTGCTGGAACCGATGCTGAATCATCATCTTGGTTGCATAATGCTCCAGCCCATCCAGTCGTTTGGGACCGTACTTGTCCGCATGATCACAATAACCAAAGTAGCTGCGTGGGTACTCGTCATCCAAGGCTTCAATCTCGTCCGTGAAGAATTTCTCACGGTCCTGGTGGGCCCA
>NZ_JBBAPF010000140.1:0-1145 GCF_040400975.1 Limnohabitans sp.
GATGAGGCCTCGCGAATTCGGAGGTCAGGCCGGGGTGTTAGGGTGAGCGACGCTCACACGTTCTTGCATAACCTACGTCTATCGCTCACGCACTATCCGCCAGTGGACATAGTTTGTTTTTTTTTTGTTCTTGTGTTTTTGTTTGTGGGGGCTCACCGAAGTGGTTATCGACTTGACCACTTGTGAGCGGTTCAAGTGGCAAGGGTATATTGCAAATCAGTCCGACGCATGGCTTGAGCTCATCTTTGGCGACCCCCTTGCCGCTTCGCAGGGGTCATCATCACGGGAGAGACGGAGGAGGGCCAAGAGGATCTACAAGCTCGCGGCGGGATTGCGATGAATACATCAACTTCGGAGCGAAAGGCGCCAGGCAACGGCGCATCGACTTCGTAGCTTACCTCGATGACGGCAAGCATTGCTTGCTCCACCCAGGCAGGGATGGCGAGACGGAGACATGGCCGATCGAAGGCGACTTGCGATAGTGGGCCATTGTTGATGAGGGCACCGCCGCTCCTCCTGCCGCCGCAGGCCATCCTGTTGCTGGCCAAGAGGGCTGGGATTTCTTGCGGGAGCGTGTGCAGACTTGGGAGGATGCCTTTGCTGCCGACGACGGCCACCCTCGCCGCTTCACCGTGAACCTCACGGGGGGCGAGGTCTTTGCTTGGGACTTGTTCTTGGCACGCGATGCTGAGTCGCGGGAATTGATCAAGCACGGAGTGGTCGAGTGTTGGCTGGTTTGGGTGGGCCGAGCATGGCGGCGTGCTGCCTTCTTCCTCTTCCACAATGGCACAGAGACGGTGTACACGTTCACGAGCGGTGGTTGGGCGAGCGACGATCGCATGGTCGAGGACATCTATTGGGCGGCATGAGAGTGCTCCGGCGCAGGCCCTGCCGCATCGCAAGGTAAGACATCTTCCGGGAGCACGGGCGCGAGACAATGCCGGCTCACCGTCTTCACGAGAAGCACGTGTGCGACATCAGCAAGAAACAGGAACATATTGCGTTGACCAGTCGGCGCGTGTTGCGGTGCCAGGATATTGCCATGATATTGATATGATATTGCAACGTTATTGCACTGTCATTGACATGGCGTTGCCATGATATTGCAATGCCATTGACATGTGATGGACATGCTATTGACACGT
>NZ_JBBAPF010000141.1:0-1134 GCF_040400975.1 Limnohabitans sp.
TGCCACGCAGTGGCGACAGACCCGCCAACATTCCGCACGCTAGCGCTGCCAGAGCGGCCCAGGGCGAGGCCACGACTGCACGCCGGTGCTTCCTCGGCGGACTGGGCGCACAGCGCAGGCTGAAAAGGCGGCCTCACTGAAGGGCGAGCCTCAGATTGGCCGTAGTCTCGTGCCTCCGCTGCGAGGTCGTCTGTGGACAGGCCGTACTTGATGGACAGCCGGTCAATCAGCAACTGAGCTGACTGCAAGACGCCCTCATCGATGGTGCTGTTGTTCGCTGGTGAAGCATCGGCAAGGTTCGAGACGGCAGCAGGGGCTGCGTCCCTTTCACTTTTGCGAACAACCTGGGGTGCGTGCTGTAATAGGCCGGGGATGTACTGATTGCGCACCTTGATGTACAACTGGCCCTCGAGCCCGTCGTGCATGGCCAACATGCGCTCGACCTCACCCTTGGCAAGCTTGGTCGGGTCGTGCTGGCGGAAGATGCCGATGATGCGGTCGCGGAGGTCTTCCGGCCCACCGTGTGCAGGTGGCCCAGCACAGGGAGGGACGGTGCTGCGCAAGCACGCGCCGAGGGCCGCGCCTTGCTGTGTAGTGTGCTCGACCCGCGCAGAGTCCAGCGTATCGCCGTGCGCACCGTCCTGCTGGTCCATCACGGAATCCTGCTCACTCCCGGAGCAACGGTCTTTGTCGCCACCGCTGTAGGCACCCTCGCCGCCCGGCGCGGTGTTGGGCCCCGCTCTGGTGGCAAGCAAAGCCGCCGAAACCTCCTTGGCAAGGCACACGTCTGGGTGAGCGGTGCCCTGCCGTGCCTTTGCCTGCTTGCAGACTCTCCTGGCAAGGTCTGGCCGGCCCAACTGCCGTAGCTCGGCCTGCAGCTTGCCAGCTGAGATCGCCTGTCCCGATGCCTGCTTGGCAACCTCCAGAGTCTCCTCAAAGCAGGTGAGCACCGTGGCGCTCGCAGAGCCTCCCACGAAGCGGAAGGCCAGCTCGACGGCCCAGTGGCTCAAGCGGCCCTTCGTGCCGGCGGAGAGTCCGCAAGCGGCCACGTCGTCAAGGACATCGCGGAGGATGCCCATGGTGCTGTAGCAAGGCTCAGGCGCCGAATGGCTTGAGCCAAAATGGCTACGGAGT
>NZ_JBBAPF010000142.1:0-1130 GCF_040400975.1 Limnohabitans sp.
GAAATCGATATTGCAGTCCTTGCTCTTCCTCTTGTCGCTGGGCGACGCACTGAGCATTCCTCAGTGGATTGTTCCGCTGTAGAAAAATATTTTTCTTCGATTCTGGATGCGCAGGCTCGCGCGGGTCCGCCCGCGCCCGGGACCTGCGCGCATCGTCCTTCCTGGCAGACTCGGCGGGGCCTCCGTCCGGTGCCCACTCCCAGTGCTGACGGTCCAAGGTCAGGGAAGCGCGCACGGGTGCGGCCAGAGTGGGCGCCCATTACCCGTGCAGCTGTGTGCGAGCGCGCTGCGCCCACAGCTCAGCACCATCCGCGGTTACCTCCGCTGCAAGTTCCATAGTTGGACGCGGTGAGGCGGCTGGACGGAGGAGCCGGGATCCGGCAGCGCTGGCTTCCGCGATGGCTGCCGGTGTGCGTGCTGTGCGGAGGGATCCTGGGTAGCACAGGGTGTATGCGCCAGGCACTGCCTGCGCCGCCAGGGCCTTTGCGAGGCTCTGGCGCAGTACTCCTCGACAGGCTGGTGTCGATGCACCGTCTGCGTCGGGCAGCAGGCAGGGTGGTGACGCCCGCCGGTCCCGTGGAGGTTCCATTCTCTGTCCGACCTGCGAAGGCGGCGCAGGCAAGGGGGCCGGGGGGGGGTTGATGCAGGTGAAAGTGATGGTGTTTGACGATGGTGATGGCGATGGTGACGGTGACAGATCCGTGAACTATGACAGAAGATGTCGGAATGAAGATACAACCACCAGCGGGAAGGTCATCAAGAACAGACTCTGAAACATCAACACACATGAACAAGTAAAGCCGTCAGCAAACACAAGACATCGGCGCTTGCAGTGCACGTCTCCGCGCGCGCAGCCGCGGCCAAGCGCGGGTCCTCCATCCGGCCTCCGAAACGCAAGCGGCAGCAGCGTCGGGAGAAGGCGCGGGAATTTCACGGGAATTCTGGGTGAATTTTTCAGGCTCAGAAGCGCCGTGCCTGTGCGCAGAAAAGCGGGAAAGTTTTTCGTGAAAAATTCGCGCCTTTTTCGCGGTCGATCTCGCCGCGCTTCCGCGCGCAGTTTTCGCGGCGTCGAATCCTGACTTGCGCGCAGGCGCTCGCCGCGACCCGACACGGCTCCCGCCGGCTCAGAG
>NZ_JBBAPF010000143.1:0-262 GCF_040400975.1 Limnohabitans sp.
TTGCCTCGGTGGAAACACTGGCACGCACCGTGGATGACTCGCGGGGGGGCTCATTGCACATAGCAGGAATGTAATAACACATGCGCAACAACGGAGAATCACACCATGGACTTATGGTACCAAATTAAATGCACAGTTTGGACGCGACCAGCGCGCCGCACACCAATACGCGTGGACATGCAAACTCGTTTTCATGCATTATGTCCCCTTCGTCAACCCTACCGTGTCTTTCTGGGCGCACGTGCCCTTTTACGATACCTGG
>NZ_JBBAPF010000143.1:272-1130 GCF_040400975.1 Limnohabitans sp.
GGAAGGCCTCCGCGTCCCCGCCGCGCCTGCCTCCAGTATTTGCTTCATCAGGTTCCTGATGACGTGCCCGACCGCTGGCCCGTGCCTCCTGCACATCAGCGTATCCCACAAGCGCCAGTTTCTTTCCCACTGCGAAGCTGCTTCTCCCGCCAACGCAGGGAAGGCGGTCGCTACGCGAAGCATGAGTTCCCTTCGGTTCTTGCGGTGTAAGTGGCCTCCTCCGCCCTTCCTGCCCTGCCCGAGGTCCGCCGCATCATAGCCTCTGCGTTCCCCGAGTTTGATGCCTGCGCCGGGCGGTACTGCTGCAACTCGCTTTAGTCGCAAAGCGCGCCGCGCCCGGCGAAGAGTCTCGCTCTTGGCCAGGATCGCGCGCGCGTGGTCCCCTGGTCTGCCAGCGCCACAACGGGCGGCTCGCGCGGCTGCGCATCGCACTCTAGCCCGCTGCAGTTCCAAGTCTTGTTGCTGGCGGACTTCCCGGGCAACCGCGAGCACTGTCGGATCAAGACGCGATGATCCCGCTCTCTGGCGCACGAGTGTGCGGCGCGCACGCTCCAACGTTGCCACAACGTGGGCGTTGCCGAGCTCGCGCGCTATCTGGAGCATGTCGTCCACATGCCGCAAGCGCTCGCATACCTCGCCCAGTGCCACTGCCTGTTCATCCGTCAGGCTTGGTTGCTCGCCGCCAACGCAGCTCCGCGCGGTTCCGACTTCGTCGTCTGAAGAGGGGCTTGCGCGGTCGCTCCAAGGACAACCGTCGACAAGGGAGCCCTCGTCTTCTTGCCCTTGCATGTACTCGTCCAGCTGGCCGCGAGCAGAACAAGGTTGCAACACATCCCGATGGTTTTCCCATCGGAGGTT
>NZ_JBBAPF010000144.1:0-1129 GCF_040400975.1 Limnohabitans sp.
GCTCGGTCTCCACCACAAAGCCCAAACTCACCTTATCGCCCCCCAGCTTGCCCGCGGCAAAGCCAATGGCAAAAGCCCCCGCATACCAAAGTGGGTTGAGCCAAGACGGGCGGTCGTTCAAATCATGCAGCCTTTGCTGGGTCCAGGCCAGGTGGTCGGTCTCTTCGCGGCTGGCTTCGGCCAGTTGGGCCCGCAGCGCTGGGCTTTGGCAGGCTAAGGCCTGACCGGTGTACAGCGCCTGGGCGCAGACCTCACCAACATGGTTGATGCGCATGAGCGCGCCCGATTGACGGCGTTCAGCTTCATTCAATTCCAAATAAGCAACGTTGGCAGCTGGGTTGGGGCGGCTGGCGCGGGGCTCGGCAAACAGGGTGCGCAAAGCGCTGTCGGTGGCCAAAATCAAAGCATTCATCATGGGTAAAGTTTACCTAGGCGGCGCAAAGCCTGTTGGCGGCCAGGGGCAGAGCGATGAATGCTGAGGTGAAATGGTTTTTGAGGTTTTGATGCTTTCAATTCAAAACTTGATGGAAGTCATTGAAATCATTGGTGAAAATTCATTTCCTAAAGAAGTGCTTAAGGGTAAATCCTAGGGTTTGTTGCACGGCAACAACAAAAAGGCCTTATCTTTTGCATATGTCTTGGCGAAGTCATTTACGTCTGGTGGAATACATACAACTTCCTGAATTGGAGGTTGGCTCAGGGTCTCGAAGGGTGATAGTCACCCATCTGATCTAGGCCCTTTTTTAACCTTGGAGAAATTTGCAATGAAAAAAACTCTGATTGCTCTGGCTGTTCTGGCAGTTTCCGGCGCCGCTTTCGCTCAATCCACAGCCACCATCTCTGGCGGTATCAACGTCGGTATCATGGACACTGGCGCTGCAGGTGCCAAGGCTGGCGTTGCTCATCTGGGCAATGGCGCTAACGCCATCAACATCGGCGTTGCTGAAGACCTGGGTGGCGGTCTGCGTGGTGGTTTCGACAGCCAGATCCGTTTCAACTCTTCTAACGGTGACGAGAACTCCTCTGGCGCCGGCAACGCATTGTTTCTCACCGCCAACACATACTTGAGCGGGGCTTTTGGTACAGCCCGTATTGGTTCAATCGTTGAAGCCAACACCTGCGGTATGGA
>NZ_JBBAPF010000145.1:0-1124 GCF_040400975.1 Limnohabitans sp.
TGGGTACTGCCGGCTCCGCGCAAGCTGGCAGGCCTGACGGACCCGAGGCGGGCGCTGGCTGCGCCGCTCTGACGCGGCACCCCCGTGGTGTTGGCGTGGGGTCGCCCGGCCGGTGGATGGCCGAAGGCAGCCGTGGGCACGCGGGTACTGGTTCGGCTTGGCGGCAGTCTCCTCACCCTCCCCGGGGACATGGTCTTCGGCGCCCTAGCACGGGCAGAGTGTGGCGTCACCTTGGTCTCTTGCGCTGGCTCTGGATCTCAGTCTTCCTTGGGTACTGGACAGTTGCGGAGGCAGGCAAGACGAGGCGGACCTCTGATCAGCCCTTGGACCGCATGAAGGCGGCGCACACGACGGGCACAGAAGAGAAGGGCGACTTCTCGAGCGCTGGCAGCACAGCCAGCGAATGCAACACGGCATCGAGCGGCGAGTCTGTAGGGTTGCTTCCCCTGGACACCGAAAGCGATACGGAGGAGGACGGCTGCGCCGAGCAGCCGGGCATACACGAAGTCGCGGCGAGAAGTGGTGCTGGCCACAGCTCGGGTGACAGCAAGTGGGACTCCTTGGCCGTCAAGGGGAGCACGTTCCAGGTTTCTTGCGTCAACATCACCAGCTTCTGGTCTAGCCTGGCGACGATTGGTGGGATGCACAGTGACATCATTGCGGTGCAGGAACATGGTATACTCGAGCGGAGCAGGGAGGCCGCCCAGGCGGTGGCCTTCCAACAAGGTTTCACATTGGTTGCTGGCCCGCTTGACGAGACGGGGCACTCAGGGGTTGCGGTTTTGGTGCGAGCGCCAGCACGGGCGCAAGAGGACCCGTGCCGGTCCGAGGAGGGGCGCAGCGCGCGCGACCTTGGACGGTTGCTCATTGTCAGAGTGGACCTTCCTATGGGAGTGCAGGTGGCGGTCATATCCTTGTACTGTTGGAGTGGGTCAAGCGATCGTGGGCTCTTGCAGGTCCGCTCCAGCGCCCTCATACAAGCTGCCAGGCTCGAGGCCGCCGTTCGCAAGGATGCACTTGTTCTTATTGCAACGGATTTGAACGGGGACATGGGCGACTTCGAGCCGTTGTGTTCCGCTATCACTGGAGGTGAGCGGTGGGACCTTGGTGCCCTGGAGCACCTC
>NZ_JBBAPF010000146.1:0-1119 GCF_040400975.1 Limnohabitans sp.
CATCATGAAAACAACAAGGATTAAGCCGAGAACCCTGGCGGATGACTTGTTGCTCGTTGCCGCCAGTGACGAAGGAGAAGAGGCCCATGAAGGCGAGGGCTTGCTGGAAGCCTTTGGCCACGCGGTCGAGGCCACCCTGGAGTTCATCGGCGACATGGGCGGCAGGCCCTCGCCACACAAGAGCGCCATTCTGGCCTCCAACAGCGCGCACAGGAAAGCGTGCCGACAGCGCAGGTGGGGCCGGAACGGAAGCACCGCTCAGGTGAGGCACAACGTCCGCGACTTGGGAGCGCGCCTCACAGTTAGCGGGACCCCGACGGGCCACACCATTAACACGAGGGCGCAGAACGCAGCAGCCGTCATGGACCGCATCAAGGTCTTGCCCGTCACCGCGCAGGCCAAGGCGCGGCTCATCGCCGGCAAAGGCTACGCCATGGGCTTGTGCGGCATCGAGTCCACCCCACTCAACGTCAGCGCCCTCCGGAAGCTGCAAGGGAGGACCGCAGACGCGCTGGTCGGCAAGCACCAAACGATGAGGTGCCCGGAGGTGGTCCTTGCCACTGCTGGGAAAACGAGCCTGGACCTGGACGCCGCCATCTTGTGGCGGAGAGTCCGACTTGTCCGGCGAGCCTGGCACCAGCGGCCAGAATGGCGGCCGATGATCAGCCGGCTCATGGAGCGGGCCGCCGCCGCTCAAGATGAGAGCCGCCGTCCTGGCGATGACGCTGGAGCAGGGGGAGGGACCCAAGAAGGACCAGCAAGGGCACTTGGACGCAAAAGGGCCAACGTGTTGAAACGGGGGCCCGTCGGGCTTCTGTTGTGCTCTGTCATGAAGGCCGGAAGCACATTGCATCCCGACGGAGGCATCGTGTTCCCGGGTGAGAACGGATTAACGTGCTCCAAGACCTTATACAGTGGACCAGAGCGACCATCCTTGCGGCGGCCACGGCGGAAGCTCTCCGGCGGGCTGCGGCAAGGCGGAAGACGCTCGAACATCGGGGACGCATCGACCTCCAGGTCTCCGCCTCATTGAGGAGGGCGCTTGACAGACGGCAGCAAGCAGATCTCACCGCCATTCAGAGCGGGGCTCTTTGGACCGCTTCGGCTCTGCATGCAGCG
>NZ_JBBAPF010000147.1:0-1111 GCF_040400975.1 Limnohabitans sp.
GGTGTGTCACGAAAGTTCCAGGGCAGGAAGTTGGGGCCTCACCGTTGGCTCGTGCGTTTGCTTTCAGTACTCACGAGTTGGCATTTTACCCGTTGCAGCGGCATCACGCTGCGCTGTCAGAGGCTGCAACATGAAACACACGGGTCGCCCACTGGCGGGCAGGAGCAGAGGGAACGGTCTGGCCCAAGCGGCCGCGCCACTCAATCTTGTCAGCGTTTGGTTGCGAGGAGTGTGTTCCACAGGTATGGCCCGATAGTGCTGCTCCATAGAATCTCATAAGGGCTCACTGAACGGCGTGGCCACACAATTAGGTGACCGTTTAAGTTTGACTGCAAGTTGCGTGCGCTATGTGTTTGGCCTGTGTTCCTCTGTTGAGGGCTCCATTGAATTTGTTACGCCACGGCGTTGGACGCCGCGGCTTTGTTGCCAGCTCATCTCCTCCAGGCGTGCAGTGGCACATGTGTTTGCAAACCGTTTGGCTCAAGCAGAGGTGCCTGGCACCCATGAGGCGGGATTCCTCTGGCGAGGTGCTTGACACCTCTGCAGGTCTGGTGGTGGAGTGCCGTGCGTAGTATTTCCTCCCGGCATGGATGATTGGACGGATGAAGGAATTGCTGCAGCGCTTGGCCTGGCTGCTGCTCCGCCAGCAGGCGACCACGCTGCAATGGGAAGACCTGGAGCTGCCGGTGCTGCTGCTCGAGTGGTTGCCGAGCCCCAGGCAAGAGGGCAAGGCCATGGCGTGGATCTCACCCCTCCAACTAGCCCAGACTTTCGCTTGCATAGAGCACAGTGCTCCAAACGGAACTGTGCAAAATGCACGCTGGCACGCGGAAGCCGGATGTGGGACACATACATTGACCTGCAGCTCTGCGGTAAAAAGGAGGTGGTTGCATTGGAAGAGAGATGCCGAATCACCCTGTGGGTTGGTTGTTGGATGTTGGATCTGCAATCGCTTCAGTGGCCGTGACAGGTTTGCTGGGAGCAAGTCCATTAGTGTTCAGAAGTGTGCTGTGGAGAGACACAACAAGTCCGCAACCCATCGTGTTGCAATCAACCGGTACGTGACGCAACTGGGGTTGTCTGCTGCTGAGTTGGTTATGGCACCGTCACC
>NZ_JBBAPF010000148.1:0-1107 GCF_040400975.1 Limnohabitans sp.
CACACCTTACACGCGGAAATGCTCCATCCCGCAAGGGTGCCCCTTATCCATGATGATCTTAGCTCTCATCACAAGACCATGGATCCTGCTCATGAAGCACATGGAGACAATACCACGGACCCTGGCAGACGACTTGTTTCTATGCCTGACAAGCGACTGCCATCCCGCCAGCCCGGACAGTGACATGCTGGACACCCTCACCACGGCCGTGAACGCCACCCTTGCGTACATACACGACATGGGAGGCAAGCCCTCCCCCACCAAAAGCGCCACGCTCGCATCCTCTGCGGAACACCGCAAGAGGCTCCGCCGCCAAAAGTGGGGCAGGACGGAATGCAGCATACAGGTCATGCACAGCGTCCGCGACCTAGGCTCCCACCTCACCATCAGCGGTGCTCCCACGGGCACCACCCTCAACAGGAGGGCTGACAAGGCTGCAACCATCATGGACCGCATCAGGGCCGTGCCTGCAAGCACTGCCACCAAGGGTAAGCTGATCGTTGGGAAAGGCTACGCCATGGGATTGTATGGCGTGGAAGCCACGCCGCTCAACGTCAGCGCACTACGGAAACTGCAAGGCCACACAGCAAATGCACTCACGGGCAAACACCAGTCCATGAGATGCCCGGAGGTTGTCCTTGCCACCTCATGTAAGGCAAGCATTGAGATCGAGGCTCATATCTTGTGGAGAAGAACTCGGATGATGCGCAGGGCCTGGCACGCCAGACCTGCCTGGCGGCCACTCATCCAGCGCATGCTCGGACGCATTGCGGCGGCACAGCATGATCCGCAAGGGGATGACAGCGACGACCACATGGAGTCGCCGGCACCCTTCGGACCGGCCAGGTCCCTGGGCAAAAGAGGCGCCAACATCCTCAAGAGGGGCCCCTTTGGCCTACTCCTCAGCTCCGTCATGCGGGCAGGAGGCACTATGCAGCCGGACGGGAGCGTTCGATTCCCAGGTGAGAGCAGGATCGACTGCTTCCAGGACCCAATCCAGTGGGTCAGGGCCACTTTGATCGAGGCCGGCACTGCGGCCGCCATGCGGCGAACTCGAACTTCGAGCAGGAGGCAGTCCTACGAGTGCTGCGGAAAGATCGACTTTCT
>NZ_JBBAPF010000149.1:0-1088 GCF_040400975.1 Limnohabitans sp.
TCATACCAACTACCATTGATGTTGCCGTTATTGTCATTGTTAGCCTTGTTGACCACACGAACTTCCACAGGTGTCTCTGAAGCTTGTGTGGCGCGCGGCTCACTGCTGCCATGCCCGTCGGCTTGGGTCGTCGCCTGCGCTTCTTAATAGCGCAGTTTCGCCAGACCTGCACCCAGCGGGAGTTGGACTTCTACCCGGAGGTGCAGCTGCCTTAGTAGCCCTGGAAACGTGCGTGCACGACCACTTCCCTCTCGGCTCCCGCAGCCAGGCTGCCCGAGGCCACCTTGCGGGGCATCCTGGATGGTCGGCCAAGGTTTGCATCAAGAAGCTGAAACACAAGCTCCACTGTGCTCGGCGAGCGAGGCGCCAGGCAGAGCAGAAGCTCCAGGCCGTGTCAGTCGGCAAGAACAGGAACACTGGCAACAGTATCACTCGCGAGTTCATCGCCAAGGCAGCTCTGTCTTGGCCTTCGACATGCGCTCGCTCATTTGCAGACTCTTGGCGCGACCTCGTGGGCGTGGGTGTGGCCGGGTGTTCGAGGACCACCATTACCCGAATCCGAGATGCCTTCGTCGAGGTATTGCAAGAGATGCGGGCTAGCGATTGTACGCTTGCAATTGCTTTGGCCGCTGCGTCTCCCCGACCGGCAGCATTGGCGCCAGCTTCGGCAGCATCGTCGCGAGCATCAGGATCGGCAGCTTCGTCGCCAGGCTTGATGTGTGTTTCAATATTGCACATACACGACGAAGCCTCTTTGCGATTGCGGTCCTCTGCCGACATGGACACCAAGGCCCCGAGTCGCAGTCGGAGCAGCAAGGTGCAGCAGCATGTGGTGCACTTGTTTGCTCAGGGGCAGGCGCCGGTGCGATGGCTTGCCGACTTGCACCCTCTGGCCGATAAGTCAGCCAAGGTGCTTGCCACCTCCTTGAACGCCACACTGCGCCACTTGTGCAAACCCGTGTGTTGTGCCCTTGAAATCATTGGCCTCTCGGAGAGACCTTGGTTGATTCATTGGCTCGTCGGGGACGGTGTCGGCACGAATGAGGCGGCTGCCAAGATCTTGTTTGCCTGGCTCGGAGATCAGCCCT
>NZ_JBBAPF010000150.1:0-1084 GCF_040400975.1 Limnohabitans sp.
GCCAAGCATGGCTACGAACTTCTCGCCGGGCCCCTGGATGAGTCTGACCACTCTGGAGTGGGCATCCTTGTCAAGAAGCCGGGGCGATGCCAGGAGCTCGCCTACATCTCAGAAGAGGGGAGACAAGCCAGGCAACAGGGCCGGTTTTTCATGGCGAGAGTCGACACTGCCAAGGGATACGAAGCCGTCCTCATGTCCGTCTACTGCTGGAGTGGAGGAAACGAGCGGGGGCCCCTGCGTGACCGAACCAACAGCCTGCTCCGGGCCATGCGGATAGAGCTACGGGCCGTCAACAGCTACCCCGTCATCATCTCCATGGATCTGAACGGCGACATCCACAATTTCGCCGAGCTGGAAGAGGCCCTCAGCGATGGCGAGCTCTGGGACATGGGCAGTGTCCAGCACTGGGACCTCGATGGCGACGGGGTCAATCTCCCTACGTGCCGGGGGCACGGCTCAAGACAAGACCACAGAAGGGACTACATGCTCTGCAACGCGCAGGCCTTGCCCGACATGCGTGCTTTTCGACGAGGTCCCTTCGGGCAGATTGACGTGCACACCATTCTCTACGCAGCACTCCATCCGAGCGCTCCCCGGGCTGAGGTGTGGAGGCATTGCAAGCCGAAGGCCTTGACCCCATCAGCCGCTGCTGGCGACGACGGGGGAGCCTGGGAGGCGGCGGCACGGGCCGCCATTGAACAGCGCATGCGCGACGCTTGTCAGCTCCTTGACGGCAACGCCAGGCGGCGCGACACGGAGGCTTTGTGGCGGAACTGGTCGCGCGCGTACGAGGAGGGCCTCCTTGATGCCTTGGGCGTTGCCGAGGAAAGCAGGGCCGCCTATCGAGGCCACGGCCAGGTCGTCTTCAGGAGGTGGTCAAGAAGCAAACTGGCGGAGGCCATTGCGGCCGACGGAGGCTCACTGGAGAATCCTCTTTGCCCGCCGGGCGGCCACTTGCGCGATCGCGGCAGCGCCAACTGTGCGGCCGCCGCCGCCAGGAGGCTTGGGATCCTGGCTACCCTGGCGACCAGACAGGTTGGTGGCGGCAGCGTCCACTGGACCAGAGAGATGCGGCGGCACGTGA
>NZ_JBBAPF010000151.1:0-1069 GCF_040400975.1 Limnohabitans sp.
TGGACGACGAGGCACCGACGGCCGGCCCCGAGGCTACCGGAGACGGGGGCACTTACGGCCGCTCCAGCGGCTCGCCAGCGCCTGCCTTACAAAGAGGCGGTCGGGCGACTGCTCTTCATGAGTTGGAACGCAGGCGGTGGCGCGCGAAACCTGCCCGCAATCCTGATTGAAAAGGGCTACCACTTCTTCGCCATCCAGGAAGCGCACGCGGACCAGATGGCCCAGTTGCACGACACCCACAATTTTGTCTTGGAGCAGGACCAGTGCATTGCAATCCGCAAGCCGGGCGAGATTCAAACCATCGCCCATTTCAGAGACAAGACCATCCATTGGCACGTCGCGGAGGTCTTGTTTGAAAGGCCACGCTTGGGGCTCACTAGCCTCGTAATCATGAGCGTGCACCTCAGCAGCGTTTATGCCAAGCGGCTTGTGGCGGGCCGCGCGCCTTGGAGCTGGCCGTCGACGCCGCCATGGCGGCTTGCGAGCACGCAAGGCGGCCTAGCTTGGACATCGTGCGCGGCGACATCAACATGGCACGTTGGCAACAAGGCAGCACGCAATTGTGGAACGACGCAACGTACGACATCTTTGAGAAGCGTTGCATCTTGCCCGTCGCCGATTGGAGCGATGAGTGTTGCTTCGTCGCCATCCGCGAATCATTTGTCCAACAACTCCTCGTGAAGGGCAGCAGTTGGGGAGAGCAATTGGATGGAACAAAACCCTGAGGAGAAAGCGGACATGTGGAATAAGTTCCTCACGCAGTGCGGCGCAAGGCTCACCAGCAAGGACGTGCACTGGCCCATGCAGCTCTCCATGAGGGCCGCGCCCGGCCCGATGACCAGGGCCTCTGGATTCCGCCAACGAACACGGGAGAAGCAGCATCAGCGCTGGCTCAAGAAGGCCAAGTTAGGCTTCGGACCTTACGCCGGCAACGTCCCCAGCGGCTCCGAGCACTCTGCGATGGAGGCCTCCAGCGGCGGCGGATCTGATTCCCCCGGCCGCTCCAGCGGTTCTTGGCAATCTTGGAGTTGGCACGGCTGGCAGGATCACAGCCAGTGGGACTGGAAGC
>NZ_JBBAPF010000152.1:0-1065 GCF_040400975.1 Limnohabitans sp.
TACATCGGGTCAGAAAACAAAGCGAGAGAAGAGCCGCAAATTGATCAGGTGTTGTTGCAACATATGTTGAGCATCATCAAATTCTATTACGCAGATGTTGCAGGTGATGAACAAGTGGCAGGGCAACGATTGATGTCGGGGGCGCAGATGGAGATGGACGACGATGCTTGCCAATGTAAGTGGATGTGGTTTGACGGATTGCGGCTAGTAGGCCGTGACAAGACACATGCAGCAAGGAGGATTTTGACGAGACCATGGAAGGCAGATGCCTTTCTCGAGGAATGCTACAACCGCATGGTTCTCGACCACGACAGCATCAGCAGCACCATCATGAACTCAGCTGCCATATCAGACTGGTTTGCGGACAAGGTGGCCAAGTCAGAAGTTAGCTTGGCACAAACATTCGTAATCTGAGCTTCAAGCGGCACAGACTGGACGGGCAAACCAAACCAGCGGGTCGCATTGTCCTCTACTTTGACGCGGTGTTGCGCACTGCTCAGCAGATTGGTGTTCACAGGAGAGGCACAAAAGCTGGCAAATGTGCCGATGCATACTTGAGGTCTGCAGTGCTGTGATTGCCAATGATTGGCAGTAGTGTGGTTTGTAGCAGCATTGCCTTGTTAAATGTATTATTTGATAGCCATGTCAACATTGCCGGATTCACTAACAGTCTCTCACAATCATCGTCGCCATTCCTACCAAGTGGGTCGACAGCGAGCGTGCGCTCCAGGTCGCCATGCTGGCCGACGCAGCGGACGAAGTATTGCTGGTGGTGCGTGCGCATGACACGCAGTCGCTCGACCCTGCCAACATGTCGGAGTTCTTGTCGGTGTTTGCGAAGAATGTGACAAGACTGTTCCTCAAAGGCCACTGCTTCGATCACGGTTACACTGCAATCATGTTGGGCCATCTTTCTGAAGTGCACGTGCACTTGATCTCTGGTAAGGAGCCAATGAGCATTGGCGGAAACGTCACTGACAAGATGCGTGCTCGGTGCTTGAAGCGCATGCAGTGTTTGGTACGGTTGGCCTTGGAGGTGTGCCAAGCAGACTGGCCGCAGCTTGA
>NZ_JBBAPF010000153.1:0-1043 GCF_040400975.1 Limnohabitans sp.
CTGGCGCTCGTCAACTTTGGAGCTCCGCGGCATGAGGGAGAGGAGGTCTACACGCAGAACATCTACAAGGTTCCCGCCTGGGTCGTCCTTTGCTGCGAGCTGCATGACAGCGCACACGAGCGCATCCTCAGCGAGCGGGACGAATGGCGGCCAGCGGAGAGTTCATTGCATATCCAAGCTCCTCCGCAAGGGTTCGTAGCAGAAGGCCTCGTGCGCCGTTGGGACACATGCGGCGTGCACGGAGGACTCGCTGTGATGGCACGCAGCCAGTACGTCGAGTCCTTGACCCCGGGGACGCTCTGGATGAAGACAACTGCGAAGGGTTCGTCTAGAATCTTGCCATGCAAGGTGCGGTTCCGCGAGCCCAAGTCAACCGGACTGGAGACCTACGTTGCCGTCTGCCACCTACACAACACACATGCAAAGATCAGTTGCGGAAGCCGCACTGCCTTCTGGGAGCATCTGACAGCCCTCTGCGTTGGCGGAGTGCGATTCATCGGAGGTGACATGAACATGGGCCTCTGGGGAGTCATTCCCGAGCTCGGACGCCGCGGCGTCGAGCTTCACCTGTGCGCCGTTCACGCCGAGTGGTCTGATGCAGAGCGCAAGTGGTGTTGGGACAGCATGGGCATCTGGGCAGTTGGCCCATTGCCCAACCCGGGCACGGCGATGAGCATTGCTGATCACGCACTCACCGCTCTCCACCACCCGCGCATGATAGACAGCACACCAAAGCAGTTGCACAAAGGATACCCGAAGGAATCCTATGATTATTCTGCACCTGATCCAGAAAGATTTGTGAGGTTGGACATGGACACGGAGTTCGAGCTCGTGGACTCGCAGTGCATCAACCATCCCAAAGGAGTTGCACTCGCTGGAGACATTCCAGTCCGCCCCTGGAAACCCGTGCGTGCACATCAGGACAGATTCAGCGCCGTCTACAACATGCCCGTGCACGAGAAAGAGCCCATCGCGGAGCAAGTCTGGAGATGCCCAGGGCCGGGCCCATTTACAATTACTGACATGATGGAGCCCTTGCCGCC
>NZ_JBBAPF010000154.1:0-1032 GCF_040400975.1 Limnohabitans sp.
GCCGGGTGCTGCCGCTGCGGTGCCGCGCGTCAGTGCGGCAGAGGGTGCCAGCGCTCGTGCTGGTGCGTGCAAGCTGCTGTCGCCATAGCTTCTGCGCCTGCGGCCACTGAGCCCATCCTGAGGTCTTATCCGCGACCAGAGGCCGCGGTGGCTGCCAATGCTCCTGCGCCTGCTGCCGCTGTATCCCATACTGGGCCATAAGAGCCGCGGTGAGGTCACCGCTAAGATGGACGCCCTCCTCCACTAGAGGTTGTCGTCGACCATGCGATCGCCGTTCGCTCCAGCGGCTGTGCACTGCCTTTTCGACGCTTGACCAGCTGAGTCGTCGTCCAGTGGCCCAAGGGCTTTGTATAAACACCAGCAAAGAGGACATAGCACGGCGCCACCCTGTGCCTCTTGAGCTGCCTTGTACAGAAGGTACTCCGGCGTGGCGAGCATGGCGTCCGGCGCATCCAGCGCCTCCTTCAAGAACCGGAAACCCGCCGGTGCCTCTCCTCCCCGCTTCGTGGGTTGCAAGCCCGTGCCAGCTTGCTTCGCGACCAAGTCCGCGATGTTTTGCTGAAGCACTGCCAGGTCGTGGTCGAGGTCCGCCACCGAAGAGTTGATGGCATCCAGCTTGCGCTGGAGCTCCTCGGCCTCGGCCTTCGTCGCATCCCGACGCTTCCGCATGTTGTGCTGCATAGTGGTCAGGTGTTCGAGCAGCTTGGAAGGATCCTCGTTCTGCCGGTTCTCCTCGACCTTGGTGTCGAGAGCATCCTGCAACTGCTTGAGGATACAGGAGGGCATGCCCATGGCCTTGTTGGCGGCGATGGCCCTGGCCAACTGCTCCACTGTCATGTCTCCCAGCTTCGCGCTCACAGACTGCGTGGGCGCAGCCTCCACTTCCTTGGACGTCTCCAATGCCGGAGCCTTGATGGAGCGGAGCTGCGCGCCCTGCCGCTGGAAGTAGTGCACCATCGTCTTCGGAATGGTCGGCCCTGGGCCCGTCACCCTCGGTGCTGCCACTCTGGGGACGACCGTTGCCTTGACCGT
>NZ_JBBAPF010000155.1:0-1007 GCF_040400975.1 Limnohabitans sp.
CTTTTGTTATCGCGATCTCCTCACACAAACAAGCAGCCGCCACGTGAACGCGACATGCACAATGGCTTCTTCTCCGAAAGACACTAGGGCGACCCATGCTCCCTAGTCATCTCCATCAACTCGTAGCGCACGTAAGCAATGATCGTGGGCACCTGGGAAGACAAGACATAGATGGCAAGCCGCGTGGTGGACCGTGGCAAGACGTACGTGTCGAACGCAACGCCCTCGGGCGGGTAGCCGCACGCAACCGGTGCCACAAGTTGTACAAGTACATGAACGTAAGTTGGAGGGAGGCCAACCAATGGCACCCGGCGCCGCTTGGTTGGCGGTTCCGGTTGGTCGGCGGACTCGACATGTTGCTCGAGCTCCCTCATTGGATCATCCGCCAGCGCAGACGAGGGCACAACTGCCAACTGCGCACGCTCGATGGCTCGCTCCCGCAACCTGTCGATGCACCATGTGCGACGGATTGCCGTGCGGGAGCGCGACGCTCCGACGGATGCATGGCTGACCCACTCAGACTTCTCCATCAACACATACATTATGCCGTCAACCCTATGAACAGTCACCGGCTGGCCGCGCTTCAAGCACCCGCCCGTAACTGTCACTGTATCCTGAAATTGCACTTCCGGGAACATTGCCCACTATGTTGCGGAAGTGCCGCAAGAGGTCATAGGTGCAACCATGCATGTGAAACGTGTGCAATACTGACGTTGGGTGCAATTCTGAACCGAGCACGCCTATCAATGTTAGGAACTAGCCGCGGAGCAGTACCTACACCAATGCGGAAGCTGCGCGAAGTCAACGTCGACACAACAATAGAGCATTGGCAATGACTTGAGTTCCTGACAATGAGAAATACATGATGAGTTCAAACATAAGCACGAAGATGGACACCGCCGCCAGCGCAACCTTGCCATCATGATTGACGATGCGCAATCGCAATAATGCAGACTTTTCATGAGTAAGAAGCGATAAGAGTGAAGGGCGACGCAGTATTTGGTGGC